>JBFWTE010000020.1:0-74928 GCA_050247975.1 Bacteriovoracaceae bacterium | reverse complement strand
CAAAAAGTATATGACATACTATAACTATGAACGTCCTCAATGGAGTTTAAAAAGAAAAACCCCCGCCGAAGCAGGGGTAGAATTTGGTCTTGTTTTTTAAACTGTCCTGAATTTAGGGCTCAGATCAGAACTGCGATTAGGTTTATTCCTTTCTTTTTGAGGGGAAATGAGACCTTCAAGGAGAAAGGAGGGTAATGAGTTTTTCCAAAACGAAGAGTCCCCTTTCAAGGTTCTGTCTTTCTTCTGGAGATAACATTTCGAATGCCGTGTTGAATTTGTCCTCAAAGTTTTTTTGCATCCGGGTATGCGCTTTCTTCCCTTGCGCCGTAATTCTTATCTTTACAGCCCTTTTATCAGCAGGTGTATCTCGATGTATAAAACCTTTATTAGCAAGCAATGAAATTTTTTTTGAAACTGCAGCCGAGGATATTCCCAGGTTCTTAGACATTGTTGAACAATTCATGCCCTGGTCGATGAGGGAGAGAAATTTGTATTCTGAAAATGTGATTAAGTGAGACTGTTTACCAAATGTGCTTTTGATAGCGATTGAACACCTGCAAAGTAAATCTAAAAGCTTCCATGTATCCATAGGAATTAGTTATTAAAGTTAAAGATAGTTCGATTATAAACTTAGGATTTTCAGAAAGGCCAAGGGATTGCCTTAAATGATCGGCCTAATTTTTAGCGGCAAGATTTGAAGGAATTCCAAATTACTCTGTCTACTTATATACTTATAGCATGTGTCAAAAACGAATATTAATAGTAGATGATGAAGAAGCAATAAGAGATAGCCTAGCGTGGATTCTTCTGCGCAAAGGCTATCTCGTAGAGACTGTCTCCGGGGGAAAGTCGGCGTTGAAGCTTATGATGGTGAATAGTTTTGATGCTTTAATATCAGATGTACAAATGCCCGAGGGAAATGGTTTGGAGCTTTTAAGAGAAGTCCAAGAAAGAGAACTGAAGGTTCCAGTTTTTTTAATGACTGGTTCTCAACTAAGCACCCAAGAGGCTTTAGATGCCGGAGCTTTTTTTCTCATTAGGAAACCAACTGATATCACTAAAATTCCAGATTTATTAAACAATTATTTTTCTGGTAATGTGAATGCGGATATAAAATTAAGAGTCATGTAATAGATATCTTGCAAGATTTTTACCTGCGAGTAGTGCCAACATTACTATCCCGCTTGCGATCATAAAAGTTCCTCTCATTGAGTATTCCATAGCATTTAATGAAGCACTCACAACGTTTTCAGCGCTTGAATTAAGTCTCTGCTGCAAAAGGGCGAAAAGTGTTACACCAAGTGCTCCCCCTAGCTGTTGACCAAGAGAGTTAATAGATGAGGCCATTGTAACTTCTTTAGTCGAGACGGAACTCATCAAGGCCAAGGTAACTGGTGTAACTAACAGGCCTAGAGCAATTCCTCGAAGTGACATTGCAAAAATGATTTCCCAAGGAGCGGTGGAATGTTCAATCCGAGAAAACCAAAACATAGAAGCCGCTAATAATACGAGTCCGACTTGTGAGACCAACCTTGGGCCGATTGAATGAGCAAGCCGACCAGCTAAGGGCATGAAAGCCGCAACAAACGCCGTACCAGGAAAGAGATACATGCCCGCTTTCGTTTCAGAATATCCCATTACAACGGTGAGGAGAACTGGGAGCAGTAACATCCCACCATAGAGTGCCATGGATCGAAAAAAGGTAACCAGAATACATGCCCGAAAACTTGAATTGGAAAAAAGTTTTAAGTTCACCATGGGATGCAATTGACTGTTTTCAATTTTAACAAATGCGATCAGTGATACTATTGCAAAAGCGAGAAGTATCAAGGTTTTAAAAGAAATGAAGTTTGAAACATTACTTAGTTGATTGAGAAAACTAAAAAAACAAACTACTGATGCGATAAAGACGAACAAGCCTTTAAAGTCAAATCTCGATGAGTTTCGGACATGATTCCGGTCTATAGGTGATAAGTACTTTTTGGCCAGCAGTAAGCCCAGTAACCCCAGAGGAATATTTAAGAGAAAGATGCCCCTCCAGCCAAAGTGCTGAGTAATTATTCCTCCTATCGTCGGGCCAAAAGCTGGCCCAATAACGACTCCTAGTCCCCAAAGACCAAGGATTCTTGCCCTCTCCTTTGGCGCATATATGCTGGCGATAATTGCCATTGTTGTAGGTGTTATCACTCCACCACCGATTGCCTGTATTCCTCTGGCAACGACTAGAAGATTAAAGTTGCCAGAAATGGAACAAAGGAGGGTGCCGAGTAGGAAAACGATGAGTCCGTAGAGATATAAATGATAAAGGCCGAAGTGATCCTTCAGCCAGCTTGAAAGTGGCATGATCATAACGAGACCAATCATGTACACACTAACAATGAGTTTTATCGTCGGCAAAGGGGCCTGGAAATAAGTCATTAACTCCGGGACTGCAATGTTTACGATGCTGGTATCCAAAGCTGCCATAAAGGTTCCGGCCATGATTGAAACAAGAGCGCCTCGGTGATTGATTTCTGTCTCGAGTTTCATTTACCACCTTGTTGGCAACTCCAATCTTGGCGGGAGCCCACTGAAATACACATTTCTTTTGTCTTGAAACTAGTAGCGGCGTAATATGTGGTGATCCTAAAAGTGCGCGCTGACTTGTCCCATTTGAACTTTTTTAAAAAATCATCGTACCTGAAATTTTTTTTTAGATTGGTTGATTTCTCATACGTCATACGTTCATCGATCCGCGTATCGGCACCATCAAATAGCTTCCACAGAGAGAGGGCCTCTTCTTTGTAGGTGAATTCTTTTTGGCCAATCTTAACTGTGCCTGTGCTTTCATTTCCTGTTGCTTGTGATGAGGCGAATCTTAGTTGATTATTGACAACCGATGCATCGACGACTCTCTCCTTCGTCATTTGAGCACTGACTTGATTCATTTCGGGATTGAAGATCAAGAAAACAAGTTCATCCCGTAGGGGGCGGTTGTCCTTCAATAAGAAAAAAAATAATTTATTATTACGGACTATTGAAAGGGACTTGCTACAATGCCCACCGTTTCCGCTAAGAAAACGATAGCGGCTGGGAAAAAAATCTTTAACGTGGATAGGAGGAGTCTTTGAATCGGTCCTCAGTAGGAAAACAAACTGACCGTATTCACGATCGTGATATTCAATGTATTTTTCTGGACCTTTGAGTTTTATTTCGATCTTATGGTCTTTCCATTTACAATATGAATTATTCCTGGAATAGGAAGATTCATATAAGCTGGTACTGTCCTGTGCCCATAGATTTTGGAGATTTAATATTAATACAAAAATGAATTTTTTCATTTTTCGTGATTTTTTACTAATCTGAAGTTTGTCCCTTTCAATTTCCAATTTTGGGAATGCCTCTTGATTCTTTTGGCTTCGTCCATCTTTAAGGACCATTGCTTCTGGCCAATGGATTGAATCTGTCGAAGTTCTCTTAATATTTCTTCTTCCATCTCGATTCTAGCGGAGAAGGAAGACGCAGACGTGAGGAGTAAAGTTACAAAAATTGGTAAAACATATTTCATTTGAATCTAATACGAGAGTTTGCATCAACAGTCAAACAGATGATTTAAATTATTGACCAGTTGATTGAATATTTTTGGCATCTATTATATTTTGCTACCTGCTCCTTAGAGTCATTGGCTTTGGCCATTTTGAGGCCTGGGATTCAATGATAAGATGAATTTGGGCCTTGCGAACTTGGAGTAGAATCCAAGGAAGATTGCCCGAAGCGACAGCTCCAATGGCCAAAGTTACTGCGATTTTGATGAGGCTTTTCATAGTGATTCTCCTGTTTCGTAGAGGTTATAGGTTTCGGTCAATAATCGTTTTCACAAAGCTCAAGTACCAGGACCTGCCGGTTCGAGTGGGTATCTTTTGGTGATTTAATTCATCGGCTATGGCACGCAGGGACATACCTGACTGGCGAAGCTTCAGAATTTTACGGATGATGAGTTGTTCTTTGGGGTCAATAATCAGCTTCCCATCAAGGTAAGCGTGCCCGAAGGGTGGATGCCCGGCACACTTGAAGTTTTTGCCAAGTTTTTCGCCTTTGATGGTTTGTCTTTTGGTTCTGATTGGAATTTGATGTCTTTTGAAGGCATCGCGAAGGGTCGATCTGGCCACGCCCGTTTGCTCGGAAATATCGTTCAAAGAGAGACCTGAACGATATAATTCAGCATAATCTTCTGAAATTCGCTCTGGTGTTTTTAAAGAAAATTCAATAAAATCATGGGGCACATGGGTGTTCGCATAATGACCGTCAACGCCCACCATATCTTTATGAAATCCATTTTAATTTTATTTTTTTTCATAATCTCCAACATCGCTTGGTCAGCAAAAATTCCTGTTTCCAAAAAAGAAATGGCAATCATTAAGCGTGGTGAAATGTCGACTCCTCGATATGTTACTGGCGGTATTGTGGGAACGATTCCAGGATTTGGTTTAGGCCATGTTGTTCAAGAGCGATGGCTCGAGCGTGGATGGATTTTTACTGTAGGTGAAGTGGGAAGTCTTGCCCTTATCGGTGTCGGATTAAATTCTTGTTTCGCTGATGCGCTCAGTTCTGGAGATTGCAATAATACTAAAACCCTTGGTTGGGGTATTTTAGGTTTGGTCGTCTTTAAAGTGTGGGAGTTTGGTGATGTTTGGCTTACGCCCATCATTCGAAATAGGGAATATCGTGAACTCAAAAAAGAACTAGAGAAACGCAAAAAGATTTCTTTGGCCCCGCTTCTTGATCAAAATAAAGTTGGACTTGGTCTCGCTTTTCAATTTTAAAATAACATTCTTAATTCTAATTCAAACCGCTGGGCCTTGGGCACATTTTTACCTGCGACAGTATCTACTAAGTTAACATTAATTTGCGCAGGTAAAATAAACTGTTTTTTTAAGAATGGCTGAATAGATGAAACCGAAGTGGTGAGCTGGACTTGGTGTTCATATTTATCAGAGTTATAACTCAGGTAACTATCGGCCGCAGTAAATTCTGAAGTATAGGTTGAAGAGAATTGCCTCATGTAGCGATACACTGGAGTGAAGGAAATCCAATCATTAATTGTGATAGTTGAATTCACCATAAAATTTAACTTATCTCCATACTTCACATCGAATTTTCCTTTTTGACTTGAAAGAGGAAAATCACGACTTTCAGGTACGCGCAGAGTTTTTGTCGTTGGTGCCTGATAAGTGTATCTAAAAGTTGTTCCAAATCTTAGTGAATCATTGACGATGTAGCCGGTAGCAAATTCATTGAATAAATCAAATTGACCATCTCCAAAAGCAATATCTTGAAGAATATCTGGATCATCTTGGCGGCCAGTAGGAAGAACAACGCCAGGGTAATAGAGTAATCCCCAGTATCCTTGATCAACTGCTTTAATCATTGCACCAGTTTCCATGTCTCCGTATCCACTGCCGTACCAATCACCCAAAGGCCTATAGCCATAATAATTTGTAATTACAGACTGGATGTTGTGTTCAGTAATGTCGGCCATATTTTTTATATTTTCAGAAACTGTACTATCGGTGATTCCACCATTATTTTGTTGAAGCTTTCTTGCAACATCAGCGTAGGTATTACCCTTAAGACGTTTGATATTGGTATTCACTTGAGAATTGTAATAGGCAAGTTCAGCATAAAGAGTTACACGATCTGTAAGGCCATAACCAAATCCAGTTCCATGAACACCTAATTGGGCCGAAGCATCCACTTTATATTCGCCGACGAGAAGTTTGTTATAGGCATCAGCATTGATATCTTGGCCGGGGACTATTACGTTTCCAGTCATACTATTTAAAGCAGCAGCATCCACCTTGAATTGTGTGCCGAGAGGAGAGGCCGATCTAAATTGATTATAGTTGGAGTCAATTTTAGATGTTGTCACATTTCTGTAACCAATAATGCGCACACCTTTTGGAAGAGTTTTCCAGGCCTGGGCATAGGCAAAAGAGCTAAGAATCAATAAAAGTAGTGAGATTACCTTTTTCAAATTTCTTCCCCTGTTTGAATGGGTAGATTTTACAGCATGAAGCGGTGTGTTTGAAGAAATGACACGGTGGTGTGAAAAAAGGATAGGGTGACTGTTATAATTTTTACCATGCCCTTATAATCATGAAAGCCACTGATTATAGACACTTAGAGGAACATAATGAGATCAATCTTACTTTTAGCTGTCTTTTCCATGCTTTTAGGGGCCTGTGGAAAGAAGAGTGAAATTAAGAATGCTGTTAGGGCGGAAAAGTTGCCTGAAAGCTATAGCTTGGTCTTTCCTTTAACGGAACAAGAAATAGCTTCCTTTGATACTCCAACTAAGAACATTGGCTTTCTGGCCGGTGGAATAGCTGCCATGTTTATTAATCTCGGAACAAAAATTGGGATGGGCAAGGCCGAGATCAATCTAACTCAGCCTGTACCACCACTGCCAAAAGAGTATTTAAGTGGCCTTAGGATAAAGCGGGTTTTCTTTTATATCGAACCCAAAGAAGGCCCGAGAAAGCAGTCTTGGTTTCAAAAATTAATAAATGGCAAAGAGGATGTGGATTTTAACTTTATAGATAAAATTGCAGTCACTCTTCAAACTGAAAAAATCCAAGATCCAAAATCATACACTCCCACTACGGAATCAAAAATTTTGGCCAAAGAGTCTCAGCTTATTAAAAAAATATTTGAAACTGCGTCTTTAAAAAATGTTCCACTCCCTAATGATGATCTTGTTCTTATCAAGTACGAAAAGGCCAATCGAGATCAATTTTTAAGAAATGATAATTTTGGAAAAATCTATGTCATAAAAACGGATCACCCAGCAGAGACGCGATTTTTCCTAGAGGATCATTATCGACTTCGGAACCATTTTAAAAGGGTTCATACTCTTTCTTCTTCAATATTAATCGAATTAAAAAAAGATCCTCTGATTGAAGAAAACTTTAATCAGGTTCTCGCTGATTCAAAGGAAGATTTGGATCATTTAGATGTGGAGAGAATCGATGAATGCACGAAACAAACCTGTCTTGATTTTGCTGTTCCCGGGAATAATTTGTTGCCCTTAATCTTTAAGGAAAATGGAATTAAGTTAAATACTTTTATTGATACCGGAAAGGTTCCACCCTCATTTCAGCTTAAGGGATTTGTTGAATTTGAAATAAAGATAAATTCACCCATTTAGATCTTAACTTCAATCCCAAATTTTTTACCTTCATCTTGTAAAATGGCACGGGCAAGTTCGATAGTATAAAGGATCCCAACAACACTAAATTTAGTATTCACATAGTCAATCTTGCAGCTATTGGTACACATAAAGTCACTTGAGTAGGCCTCAAAATTTTTTATGGGTGACTTATTATTAAATTCTGCATAGAAGCTAAAAAAATCGACAACTTTCTCCCGAAGTTTCGCCTCTAGTTGCTGATTGGAATCTTTTTGGAGATTATAAGTAAAGAGTGATGTGTTTCTAGACTTGCCATTAAAGGAAAGCTTCACAACTCCATTACTTCTTATCTTTAAAGTATTTTGAAAACAAATTGGACAGTACATAGGCCTATTATAGCATTAAAAAGGAATTATATGAATAATGAGTACAGAGTGATCACCTCCTATGATGGAACCCCTTTAAATTGCTTGATTCGGGAAACAGGGAGTTCTGAGTGGTTGATCGTAACTCACGGACTTGGTGAGCATCTTCAGCGGCATGAATACTTTTTAAAGCTCTTTTCACAGAATTTTAATATCTTACTTTATGACTTACGGGGACATGGGAAAAGTGGAGGAAGAGCGGCCTATGTGGAGAGTTTTGATCAATATTCAAAGGATATTGAATCTGTTCTTTCCTATTTAGTTAAAGAATTTAATATGACCTCCTATACCTTATTTGGTCATTCTATGGGGGCCTTGATAACAGCAAATTTTCTCCAGAATGTGGCCAAGAAGAATTTTTATCCTCAAAAAGTTTTTCTCAGTGCTCCTCCTGTTGGTGCACCCGGATTGATGGGATATGTTTTTGATCTTACCCCAAACTTTATTTATGAAACTTTAGGAAAGCTTCCAACAATTCCTATAGGAAAAGTTTTAGATCTGAAAAGACTCTCTCATGATGAAAGAGTTTATGAAAGTTACATAAAAGATCCTCTTAATCATTTAAAGGTTCATACGCATTTATTTTTTGAATTGCTAAAAACCGCCAGAGAAGTTTTTGCCAGGCCTCTTCGGGCCGAATGTTCTTTATTTGTGGCGATAGGAACTGAGGATGGATTGGTTAATCCAAAAATGCTGATTGATTATTTTAGTAAAATTGAAAAGAATGCCGCTCTTAAAAAAATTGATGGAGGATACCATGAACTTCATAATGAGGTTGAAAAGTATCGCAAACCTTATTTGAACTTTCTAAGACAGTCCCTGACGGGACTATCTTTTGAGTGATTCTAATTTTTTAATTCTTTCCAGTGCAGGTGGGTGAGAGTAATAAAATCCTGAATAGATTTTATCACTCACCACCGGGCTGGCATTATTTTTGTAAAGTTTTAATAAACCTGAAATAAGATCTTCTGCTCTGGCCTCTGTAGCTGCATAAGCATCAGCTTCGAATTCTCTTTTTCTTGAAATCCAAGACCCAATTGGCCCAAACCAAAATGTATACATCGGTACCGCCTGCATAAAAATAAGAAACAAAGCACCAGGAGAGATGATTCTTAAAAAATGACCATTATAAAACCAGGCCTCAGTTGCAAATTTTCCCATTAAAAAAAGGCCAATAAAAGATAAGGCAAGAGATGTCGCGATTGATTTTGGAATATGTTTTAATTTTAGATGTCCTAACTCATGGGCGAGTATGGCGAGCACCTCTGAATTTTCTAATTTTTCAAGTAAGGTATCAAAGAAGACCACTCTTTTATTTTTTCCCAGTCCGGTAAAGTAAGCATTCCCATGGGAGCTTCTTTTTGAAGCATCCATAACAAAAACGCCTTGGGCCTTAAAGCCGGCATTGGATACGAGGCCCTCAATACCATTTTGTAGTTGCTCGTTTTCGAGAGGTCTAAATTTATTAAAAAGAGGAGCTATAAAGCTTGGGTAAAGCCACAGAAGAATGAATTGAAAAGTAGTAAGAACAATAAAGCTTACGAACCACCACCATTGACCCAGCGTTTGGTAAAGAAAGATGAGCATATAGAGCAGGGGAATTCCTAAAATTGCTCCTAGGGCCAGACCTTTGATTCGATCCAGAACAAAGATTTTTGGAGTAGATTTGTTAAAACCGAAACTTTCTTCAAGCACAAAAGTTGAATAAATAGACCAAGGCAAATTTAACAGAAATTGAATAAAGGAAAAGCTAACCAGGAATAGAACTTCTCTATGAAGACCAACCTCAGGTAGAGTAAGATAAAGTTTCTCAGCGCCTCGAAATGGGAACCAATAAAAAAGAAGAATGGCATCAAAAATAAGATGCATTTGTCCAAGTTTTAATTTTGAAGTGCTATAAGAGATGGCCTTTTGATGATCATCTAAAGTAATAAATGATTTAAATTCACTAGGCACTTCGGCCTGGTTTAACTGAAGGGTTTCTAACTGGCGTCTGGAGAGATAAATTTCAGTCAAATGATTAATGACAATGAAGGTAAGAAAAATAACTTCTGTATAATAGGCATAAAGGTAGTTCATAATGATCCAAATTAAAATGTTTTATGCAGATAATGAACTTCGTAATTTTAGTTATTTGCTTTACGATAATATCACTGGCAAGGCATGGGTCATTGATCCATACGAAGCTTCTGCTTTAATAGATTATATCAAAAAAAATGATCTCGTCTTGCAAGGAATTCTAAATACTCATCAGCATCATGATCATGTTCGAGGAAATAAACCTCTCCTGGAAGAATTTAAAACAAAAATATTACAATTAAATGGTGGCCAATCACTTCCGATAAACCAATCGAGTGAATTGAAAATTTTAGATACACCAGGTCATACCTTGGATCATCAGTCTTACATTTTAATTCAAAATCATATTCCTACCGCTCTTTTTTCTGGTGATATGCTTTTTAATGCAGGAGTAGGAAATTGTAAAAATGGTGGCAATGTCGATGTTTTGTTTGAGACAACTCAACATTTATTGGCCTTACTACCTCTAGATATTCTCATTTATCCTGGGCATGATTATATTCAAAAAAACTTAGAGTTTGCTCTGGAGTTGGGGCCAAATAATAAGTTTGTTAAAGAATTGTTGGAAAAAGTTAAGCTTCAAGCTGTTGCGTTACGGGAACCTCTTAGCTTAAGAGAGGAGAAGTTAATTAATCCTTTTTTGAGACTTGATTCACAAGAGTTACAGCATCGAATTTTTGGAGAAAATTTACTTGAGAGTTCCAACGATTTTAAGAGAATATTGTTTAAAAAAATAAGGGCCCTGAGAGATCAGTGGTAAAGGATGGTTATGGCAAAGAAAGCGACAAAAAAGAAAGTAGCAAAAAAAGTCACAAAGAAAGTTGCCAAGAAAGCAGCTAAGAAAGTTTCTAAGAAAACGGTAAAAAAAGCTGCTCCTAAAAAGCAATCTGCGGCCCAGATTGAGGGAGTTTCGCTTCAAGTAGGGGATATGGCCCCTGAATTTACTCTGTTAGATCAAAATGGAAATACAGTTTCTCTTAAAGACTTCAGAGGAAAAAATGTTGTAGTTTATTTTTATCCTAAAGCACTTACTCCTGGTTGTACTGTTCAGGCCTGTAGCTTAAAAGACAGTGAGTCTAAGCTTAAAGATGAAGAAGTTGTTGTTTTAGGAATTAGTGCTGATCCTGTTAAAAAACTAAAACAATTTGAGGAAAAGTATCATTTAAATTTTCGTCTTCTTTCTGATGAAGACAAAAAAGTTATTCAGGCCTATGGATCATGGGGACTTAAAAAATTCATGGGACGAGAATTTATGGGAATTTTAAGACAAAGTTTTCTGATTGATAAGAAAGGTGTTATCCGCCATGTTATGCATAAAGTTGATACAAAAACTCACCATCAAGAAGTTTTAAACTTTTTTAAGAATCTAAAATAATTTCTTCACTTAATATATCGAGTCTCATTTCACTTTGAAGGCGCTCAATGAGTGCCTTCAAATTTTCCCTGGCCTCAATTGGGCATCTCACATCAATGTCCCGGTACTGCCCCTTTAGCGATTCATCCACGGTAGAGTAGTAGCAAAGGCCTTCATTGGATTCAAAGGTAAAATAAACAAAATAGGCGTCATCTTTGTTTACACGAAGGCGGCAGTAGTAGAGTTGTTTGGTCTGATGAAAGGTGTGCGACATAGTTTCCTTGACTAAAAATGATATGGATTTAGAATAGAAGCTAGGGAAAGTCAAAAAATTTAAGAAGTTATGTCATGGAGGACGCTTTGAAATTCAAATTTATTCCCGTCCTAAGTTCACTACTCATTTTGTCATCTTGTGCTTGGTATAGAGATCTTAGACGCTCATTAGTAAATGAAGACGAAAAAAAGGCCAAAGAAGCAAAAGTTCAAGGTCCAGTTTCCAGAGAGCAGTATAATCAATTGCTATCTAAGTATGAAGAGCTTCAACAAAAGTATGAGCAGTTAAAAGAAAATCCTAACGCCAATAAACCTTCACTTGTTGATGAATTGCAAGGTTCTCAGAGTGAGAATTTTGCCAAAACCTCTTCAAATGCTGAAACAGAAACTGTAGATGTTTTTGCAAAAGAGCAAGCAGCAGCAGCTGCTTCAACTCCCATTGAAATTCCTCAAGATGTGAATGCCCAGATTGAATTATTTAGAAAGGGTGTCGATTTAAAAAGTACTAATCCAGTTGAAGCAACAAGAATTTTTCAACAATTAGAAAATCAAGCGATTCCTGCGGTAAAAGTTCGAGCAAAATTTCAAGTTGGAGAAATTTTTTATAGTAAGCAGCAGTATGATTTGGCCTTGCAGGTCTTTGAAGACATTATAAATAAGCAAGCTCATTCAGGGATTGTTTTAGATGCCTTAAAATACGCAGTTGTTTGTAGTGATAAGTTGGGCATTGCTGGTAAAAAAGATCAGTATGCCTCTATGTTAAATGACGTTTTTGGTACCAACTAAGGTTAGGTTTTAGTTGTGAAAAAAGAGATTACAAAACTGATTCTGCTCGCCCTTTTATTAAACCCTACATTTGTTGGGGCCCAAGAAGAATTAAGCGATGAAGATTTGCAGTCACTTTTAAATGGAGCGGAGGCCACGACTACTGAGCTTTCAGAAACTGCTCCCGCCGAATCATCAACACAACCTAGTGCAGCTACTCCCACGCCGACAGAAGAGCAACCAAGTCCTGAAGCAGCTCCCGCTGATCAATCTCTTTCTTCTGAAACGGTTGATTTAGGGGCCCTTGAGAATACTGAAACGACAGCAGCACCAGTGGAGTCTACCGAAGCTACGGTGATAGAGCCATTGCCTGCAACACCTGAAGAGAAACCTGAACCTGCTCCTGTTCCAGAAGTCGCTCAACCAGTTACTCCTGAGGCATCTTCAAGTAATGATGAATTAGAGGCCTTAAAAACAGATGTGGAAGAAGGGCCATCTACAGAGGCCATACCAGCTCCTGCACCAGTCCAGGTAGAAAATGTAAAACCAGAAGAAGCAGCTCCTGCAACGGAGACTGCTAAAGTTGAAGAGCCCTCAATCTTTGATGTTGGTGTAGAAGAGAAAAATCTCATGGCCCTTGCTCAAAATATTCAAGGTCAAATTTCTGATAATGAATGGAATGAAGTGGCCACTGCTGCTAAGGCCGATTCTTATACAGTCGTACGAAACGATTGGTTATTTAAAATTTCAAAAAAATTATTTGGTTCTGGCTTTTATTATCCAAAAATTTGGTCTCTCAATCCTTACATCACGAACCCTCACTTTATTGAGCCGGGTATGGTGCTTTCATTTACAACAGGAAGTGCTAATGCCGCCCCTGAATTTAAGTTAGGAACATTTTCGCCGGATGAGTTAAATACATCTCCGGGATCAACCGGGAATGAGAATCCAGAGGATCTAGCGAACTTTGGAGAGGAAGCAAAGCCGGAATGGTTAAATCAAAAGAAAAAACTTGAGGATCAAGGAATATATTTTCAGTATGCCTCAGAAGAAACGATGGATGATCTTTCTAAAGCAAGTAAGCAAGCTTTGAATAGAGATTATGAAAACTATGAACCTCCAAGAAATGAATTAGAAGTCGTCCTTCCAAAAAATTACGATAAGAATGGTTTTGATAAAACTTCTCGAGTGTTCTATTCGTTTAAAGAAGGTTTTTACCTCAGTACTTTCATTTCGACCAACATTGTTCAGGATTTTGGTTCAATTGAGAATGGTCCTGATGAAAATATCTTTTTTACTAAAACCGATCGCGCCTATGTGACCTTTGATGAAAGTGTAAATGCTCTTCCTGGAGATAAGTTTTCGGTTTATTCGACTGGTGGGAAGGTAAAGCATGAGCACTCAGACAGAGAAGGCTTTAAGTATTCCATCGTTGCTCAAATTAAGTTAATTAGAAAAATTAAAGATAAATGGGAAGTTGAGTTTATTGAAGTCTCAGGAACTCCTCAAAGAGGGGATCGAATCACCGCTTATACTCCTAAAATCGAGAGAATTACGAGAACGTATAACTCTCGCTTAGTTGAGTCTGCGATCGTGGGAACATATCAGCCAGGGCAAAGTATCTTGGGATTTGGTGATGTGATTTATATTGATCGTGGAAGAGCAGATGGAGTTGAATTAGGTAACGTTTTTGAAGTCTATGGATTTAAGGATCGATTTAATAAGAGAAATATTACTGATCAGCCGACTTATAAAACGGGAGAGTTAACTGTTATTACTTTAACGGATAACTTTGCGACTGCCCTTGTTACCAATTCGACACGCGATTTCTATGCTGGTGATATTTGCATTACAAAAACAAAAGAATCACATTTACGTGAAGAGAATGCGAAGGATGCTAAAGTTCGTGGTGAAAAAGAAATGGTCAATGGCAAGGCCTTAGAAGAGTTAGATGTTGAACTTAACTTAGATAATTTGAATGATGATCTTTTAAAGAAGGCCGATAAGATCAAGATGACTGAGGATGAGCTTGCTGAACTTGAAAGACAAGAGCGTGAGAAGTCGGTCATTAAAGATTCTGAGCGTGATTTGAAATCTCTAGAGCGACTTGAAAGTGAAATTGAGAGTGCAGAAAAGATTTTGAATGATGCGAAACTTGATGAAGATAAACTGCTTGAGAATCAAAATCTCAATGAAGTTGAAAAGAAACAAAATACCCCAGATCAAGATTCTCTTGATGAAATTGAAGAGAATTTAGGTAAGCGTTATATGGATGAGGACCTAAACTCTAAAGAGAATCCATATGGACTGACTGAATTTGATGTGGAAGAGGTAGATGAGCTTCTTAATGTCGAGAAAAAGCAGTAATAATCTGGCCAAAAAGTCCCATTTTAAGTTAAATTAAACGGCAGTGCACCCTTAGCTCAGCTGGATAGAGTAGTTGGCTTCGAACCAATTGGTCGGGAGTTCGAATCTCTCAGGGTGCGCCATTCTCTAAAAACGGAATCTTCGGATTCCTTTTTTGCATAAAAAAATCAAATCAAGTCTTTTAAATTACTTAACCAGAAGTTTCTTGAAGGCTTTTTAGGTAATTCCTCTTCACATCACCTGACATTACTCGAAATTTCAAACTTTGGCTTTTTTGTGGCTTTGGTTTGGCTTAGTGCCAGTAGGTTGGCTTTGTAGTGTTTCATTCAATTCCAAATTGAGCATCTAACTATTTAGGATCGTTTAGCTACTCTATCCAGTTGGGAGTTAGATTTCCACACTGCAAGTAACTAGACGGTCAAAAGGAGTTTTATGGCCCCTAGATCAACGTATAAAGTAATTACTGACGAGGTAAAGGCGATAAGGGCCTTAAGAGAAAGAAGGGGACTATCGGTAAATAAGGCTGCTCCTTTAATTGGAACAAATAAATCAACTCTTACTGCATTGGAGAATGGCAGAATTAATTTATCTAAGGAATGGATTGAAAAAATTCTTAAAGCATACAAATTTAATAAAGAAGTCTTTCTTGTATTTAAAAAAGAGAAGAGTGCATCAAAAGATGATCTTTTGAAGGAAATAAATGAATTAGCTTCAAGGCTGAATTACGAAAAACTTCTAACAATTAGACAGTTACTGATTAGTTTTGGTGCTTAAAGATACTCTAAATATAAAGCTTGTGTTTATTATTTTAAAGAAAAACGAAGTGATTAGAGGACCATGTTCATTCTGGTAATTTCAATGAATAAAATGAGGGATATTTTCCGCATGCTATAAGTTTAATTCCTCAGGGACCATAATCATTTCTTTAAGTTAGGAAGATCACCATATCTAAGACAAGTCTAAAGATATTTTTATTTTCATTTTATCTATAATTCATTTTCTAAAAATAAAAGGAGTTAGAATTTTAATCTATTAGAAGTTGGAGAAAAGAATGAATAAGTTTTCTGTTTTTGTTATTGCAGCCTTATTGTTAAATATTTCAATTCCTCAAACATTGCATGCGAAAAAGATCAAGAAAAATAAAAGTGAATATTCACATAGTAAATCTCTTAAGAAATTAAAAATAAAAAAACAAAAGAAAATAAGAAAAAGATAGTTCAAATACGTTCTTGGAAAATTCTCACGGAATTGCCTTCTAAGCCATTTTATGAAAATAATTTTTGTACTTATTTTGATGCTAATTCCGTTGGAAACCTATGCTCAGCAAAATTTCTTCAATGTTCCATCATTTGAAATTACTAAAAAAAATAAACTTTTTTTTCAGCAGCAATTTAATGTTAATGATTCAATTGAGTCCAATTCAACTTTTGACTGGGGCTTTGAGGATGGCCTTGAAATCGGATTTAATATTTATGGGATAGAAATAAATAACCCTCTGACCTCTAGAAATAGTACAGATGGCAAATTTGAGCATTTAACGCTTTTAAATTTTCAAAAACAGTTGAAATACTCTGATCTGGTATCTTTGGGGATTGGATCTCAACTTGGCGCCTTGAATTCTGAATTCTACTTTAACGGAGCAGCTGCCAATATATATGCTTCTCTTATTCTACATAGATCTGGAAAGTTTAATTTTACTGTTGGTCCATGGCTTGCAAATGATATGTATTTGAGATCTGTTCCAAGTGCAGCAGGCATACAAGCGGGAGGAGAATGGTACTTAAAGCGTGACCATTTTGCCTTGGTGATAGATAGTATTTCTGGCCATACACCTATTAGCGTGACAGTTGTAGGGTTTAATTACAATTTAACAAGGAACTGGCTTTTGTCTATGGGTAACCAAATTCCCAATACAAAAATAGCAAATCATGCAGTTGTATTTGAATTAACGTATAAGGATTCTGAATAGCAGATAAAAATAAAAAAATATTTATTTTCACTTCATTTAAGACTTTTATCTATCAGTTACAATTCAAATATATCTAAATGGAGGAATGAATGTCTAAACTTTGGGATGTAATTGTCGCTGTTTGGATAACTTTTCGGTTGATACTCAAGCAACGTATTTCAGAAAAATAAAAAATATATTAAGATCTTTAGATGTCTTGGTATACAAGCTACTAAGGCATAGTTTTCACTCCTTGGGCCGTTGCAAAACGGCCCCCATTTTAAAAGCAGATGAGCATATTAATTATAGAAGACGATCCAAAGGTTCAGTTGTTTTTAAGGGAAAGCCTTGAGCCTGAATTTTCACCTATTTTTACGCTAAGTAAATTTCCTTCCGATTTGGATTTAGCGCATATTTCTTCTGAAATTGAAACAATAATTCTAGATAGATTGTTGGATAATGTGGATTCTAAGAATGGCATTAGCTATCTAAGAACGAAGTTTCCTAACGCATCGATTTTAGTCCTTTCAGCAATTAATAGTCCTTCAGAAAGATCTGAACTTTTAGATTTGGGTGTCGACGATTACATGGGAAAGCCTTTCTCCCTTGTAGAGTTAAAATCACGAATAAAGGCCATTGCAAGAAGAAGCTCAAAGCAAGAGCAAACACAGTATGTAAAACTAGATTCAACTATCTTGAATTTGCATCAAAGATCATTAAGTGTGGGTGAGCAGAAAATAAATCTTACTGCAAAGGAGTTTGAATTGTTTCATCTCTTTTCAAGAAATGTAGGGAGAGTTTTTTCAAAGTTTGAACTTATGGACAAAGTTTGGCAGGCAAATTTAGAAATTGAATCAAATGTTTTGGAAGTTAATGTTATGAATCTTAGAAGAAAGCTAATAGAATTAAATTCAACAGTCCAAATTAATAGTCGACGAAATATTGGGTATTGGATTGAAATTTAGATTTTTTATAACGATATTTTTTGTTCTTGTTATCACGGCAATCTCAATAAGTGCTGTTCATTTTCGTTTTTTTAAAAGGGAAAGATTAAGACTGATTGAATTGAATCTACAGCAAAACGCCTCTTTAATTTTAAACAGCGATTTGAATTTAACAAAGAAAGAGTTTCAACAAAAGGGTGAAGCCTATATAGATAAAATTATCGGAAATGATAAAGTGAATATGATTGTGGCCATTTATCATAAGGACGGCTCACTTCTTTATGAAAATGAGAACGCAATTATTTTTAATACCCCTAAATATACTAAAACTAAGATTCAGGAGTGGGAAGACGTAGAAACGAAGGACTATTTGATTAAATATTTAACAGTTGAGGATGAAGGCAGAATTATAAAAGTAGGAATGGTCCTTAATCAAAGTTTGTTGCGTTGGAAATATTTAAGCCAAAGAGTTTTAATATTTGCGGGTATTATTCTAGTATTAATTACAACATTCTCATATTTTTTAACTTCATTACTTTTTAGGCCAATTCAGTCCTTGGCCAATCATATTAAGGTGATGACTCAAAAGCTTGAGGCTGGAGAAACAGATGAGTTTCATTCCCTATTTCATCTGTCTGCAATTAAATTCAACAAAAATGATGAGTTCAGTGACCTATTAAATGCAATTTATCATCTTTTTCAAAAAATCAGTGAGACTCATAATATTACAAAAAAATGGTCAGCGCTCATGGCCCATGAGTTGAAAACTCCTCTTACGATATTAAAAAATCGAATAGAGTCCCTATATTTGGAGGCAGGCATGGATGAAAAAAAACAAAAGTCCATCGACGAAGAAATGTCACGGATGCAGGACGTTGTTGAAAGCTTTTTAGACTGGGCTTCCTTTGAAAGTGATCCGTCTAAACCGGAGATTCATGCTGTATCAATTGCCAAAAGATCCCAATATATAGTTAACAATTTAAAGAAAGCTTATCCTGATCAGGAAATTGATCTTGATTTTTCTATGAGAGAAGATATTAAAATTTTTTGTAATCCAATTCATTTTGATCAGATGCTTTCAAATTTAATTTCGAATTCTATTAAATATGGGGATGGAAAGATAACTGTTGAATGCAATGAGAGTTTTATTTCTGTGTCAGACAATGGTCCAGGAATTCCAGAAGAAGTACTTTCTAAATTAGGTTCCCCTTTTAATTATCTGAAAGCTAATAAGGCAAAAGGGGTTGGTCTAGGGCTGGCCTGGGTCAGTACTATTTGTCGAAAATATGGATGGTTTCTTATGATTGATTCTAATAACAGAAATCAAGTGAAAATTTTATTTCCAACCTTTGCTTAAATAATTTCAAATATTTTTAGTAATGCGAATATTGATAGAATTATAAGAATTGTAACTTTGAAAATTAGAAAAGATGGATGTAGCTTCAAGTGCTTTTCTTTTTCAAAAGATTCTCTAAGTATTTTTAGAAAATTTGGGTTTTTATTCATTTCATTGTCCTAGCTTTTGTCAGCAATATTATATTAATTTAATTCATTTTTTGCTTTATTCAGTAATAAAAAAGTTCCGATTAAGTTAGGAATAGCTAAAAGTCCATAAACTGCATCTGAAATAGATGATACAAGTTGTAAATGTGAGACAGCTCCAATAAAGACAAAAAGGATTAAGATAAAAGTAAACTTAAGTTTCAAAAAAATGAAACTAAATTGATTAAATAGAAGAATCCATTTCATCAATTAGCATTTTAGTTACACTATTCAGGCTTTTTGTTCTTTCGAAGATATCTTTCTGTCTTTGATAAGACGTGTATCCTTTAAACGCATTTAATAAAATCGTTTTATAGTTTGTGTAATGATACTTTGTAAAATAGGGGGTTAGTTTCTCAAGTAATTCTAGAGTGATATTTTTCAAAGATGAACTATCACCATGGATAGAGGTAACGAGATCTGCTTCTATGCCATGACGAGAAGCTCGCCACTTGTTTTCTCGTATAAGCCAATCGGGTAAGATTTCGCGTTTATTCCCAACATTTAATTGATCAATATAATAACTCGCCAAACAGTGAATAAGTGCTACGTTGGCCATATTCTCTTTTAAAGTTGGCATTCCATCACAGATTCTAATCTCCAGTGTTCCATAGTTGGGACTTGGACGAAGATCCCACCAAATATCTTTATAGCTATTAATAGATTTTGCTTTTGAAAGCACTTGAATTAAAGTTTCAAAATCTTTCCATGATTTCATCTGGCATGGATGACCTCCAGTAGGAATGGCCTCAAAGATAGTTACTCTCGAAGAAGCAAGTCCAGTGTCTATTCCTTCCCAGAATGGAGAACTGGCAGAGAGGGCCAGAAAAATAGGGAGTTCGTAGAGAAACTCATTCATTAAGTCGATACATTCTTGCCCATTTCGTACCCCTATATGAACATGCATTCCAAAAATGATGAGGCGCCTAGAAATAAATTGGTTTCTATCAATGAGTTCTTTATAGCGTGGAAGAGGATAAATTTGTCTTTCCCAGTGCTTTGCAGTTGGATGTGTTCCAGCACATGCAAAAGAAATTCCTATTTTTTGAGCGGCTGTTTTGATTAGATTTAAATGGTCGTGTAGTTGTAATTCTGCTTCATGAGTGTTGTTACAGATATCGGTTTTAATCTCTAGCATACTTTGCATAACTTCTGGAACGATATACGGGTGATCTCCAATCTCGCTTAATAAGTCTATTGAACGGGGAGTTAAATCTAATGTTTTAGGATCAATCAATTGCAATTCAAGTTCGACTCCAAGAGTAAGTAGCCGCGAACTGGTAAAATGAATTTGGGATGCTTCTAAAGTACTCACAATAATTCTTCCTTTGATAAGTAAGTGTTCTTTAGGAGATCATAAAATGATTTGTTATGAATCATTTTTGCAATAGAATTTGCGACAACTGCAGACAACATCATTGGGAAAATCGAGGAGTGCCGGTCAGTCATCTCAAGAACAAGTATGAATGCGGTAAAGGGAGCGCGTGTGACACCAGTTAAAAAAGCAATCATGCCAAGCAGAGTAAATAGGTTTGTATCAGATGCAGCAAGAATGTCAGCGATGAAATGCCCAATATGCCCACCAGCAGCGAGTGAAGGAGCAAATATCCCACCAGCACCACCAGAGAAGTAGGTTAGAATGGGTGCAAAAAACCTTAATATGGTAATATGCCATTCAATCTTTTTATCTGTGAACAATAATTCGATCAATAATTCTTTACCAGATCCCATGAAATGATAGTCAATAAAGACTGCAATGAAAGCTGTAAGTAATCCACAGAGGAGTGAAATTAAAATAAGGGATTTTATTGATTTACTATGCTTTAATTTCGCTTGAGACATATTAAAAAGAATGTGTCCAAAAAGTGAACCTGCTAATCCACAGATAAAACTGATAAGTAAAATTAGTGGTAAAGCATCTAGACCTACTGGAATTAACTTAGGATAACCAAGGTATAGATATGGGCCAGCAATCATTTGAGATGAAAAGCCCGCGATTATGACCGCAGTAATTAACGATGTCTTGAATTTATTTAAATGTTGTGTTGCTAATTCCTCTATAGCGTAAACTAAACCACCCAAAGGAGTATTGAAGGCTGCTGCGAGACCAGCGGCTGCTCCAGTAATAATCCATGTTTCAACTTTGATGTATTGCTTGAAGAAATTGAACTTTTTTGAAGCAGAATAGAATATTGATGCAGAAATCTGTAGGGTGGGGCCTTCTCTTCCGAGGGCCCCACCGCCTAAAAGGCAGAGCAGTGAGCTGCATATTTTTATTAAAGCGATCTTGATCCCGAGTAGTTGATTAAGTTTTTGAGCTTCCTCATCTTTTTCTGCAATTTCAACTGATGCCATGACTTGTGGAATTCCATTGCCTTTAGCTTCTGGGGCAAAAAAATAAACAAGTGCCCATGAGGCAAGAAAAAAGAATGGACTGACAAGGAAAAGATATTCTGGTGATGATTTGTACAAAGAAACTGCAAAGTTTTCCGCTATTGTAACTGCCTTTGAGAACAGAACAGCAATCAGGCCAACAGTGAATGCGGAAATCCAGTAGGGCCATTTATGCAGCATTATATAATTGAAAAGTTTGTCGTGACTATTTTTTTGCACAAATTGATTATGCACCAGTTTTTTCTTTTGTCATGCCAAAGATAGGATCTCATAGAATTATATTTCTCTGAGGAGATTTAGCTTTTTTGTTTTATTGGTCTAAGGATTAGCAGGTTGGTATGAGAGAATTTATTCAAAAAATTTGTAAACGAACTTTCAAAAAGACCTTTAAATCCTTCTCTTTCTTTTGCTGCAGCAACGATGAGTGTTGCTCCTATTTTGTCTGCATAATTTAAAAATTCTTGTTTTGCATTCATTGAAATAAGACACTGTAGAATGCAGTTAGAAGAATTCTCTAGGCCAATTGATTTTTGTATTTGCTTTAATTTTTCTAGTACATTGTTTTCAATTTTTGATTTGTAGTCAGATGAAAGCTGCAGTTGAGGTAGCAAGGATAGATAATTTACTTCAACAACATGTACGAGGTGAACTGTGCTCCCTGCGGGAAGTTTATGATCACTGACTTGAGATAGCGTTTTTGTAGAAGCATCATCAAGATCCACTGCAATTACTGTTTGACTGTAATTCATAAACAATCCTTTTTTCATATTCGATACTATCAAAGAATAAGAATATGGATACATCGGTTGCGTTAGATTTTTTTCTAAGAATTGCGTTTTTAGTTAGCGCAATATGTATAAAACACAGTTTGCTAAGATTACGAGAAAAATGACAACAAGAGCATCGGGCTCAATTATTTTTTTTCGTTGTTCTACCTGATATAATTGGCCCATAACGGCAATTGAGGTTATTAGGATGGTAGAGAAACAAGTAAATATATGAATCGGATTAACGGCACCGAGAAGAGAACCCTTAAATATCATATCCAAGGGGACCAGTAGAAGCATATTAAATGTATTACTCCCAAAAATATTTCCTAAGGCAAGATCAAACGATCCTTTTCGAACGGCAGATATCGTGGAGACTAGTTCAGGTAAAGATGTTGAAAGAGCAATTAAAGTTGTCCCTACAAATGTATTTCCTAGTCCACTTAGTTTTGCAATTTTGCCACCTGCCTCAGCTAGAACAGGTGCGGCAATCAAAATGAACAAAGCACTTATCAAATATCCTGTGACAGCATTAAAGAATTTTTGAGCTTTTATATCTCTCATATCTATTTTTTGATTATTAGAAGTAATTTTCTGGTCGAAATAAATGAGACGAAGTCCAAGTATGTAGGATACTGCAATTGCGATTGGCCCAAGCCCAATTTCTCCAATTGAAAAATTAAATAATCTTGGTTCTAAGAAAATGGAAATTCCTGCTATTGCTGTCACACTGATACTCATTGCTCCACTAATTGCATGTCTAGAAGAAGCTTGTGAAAAGATAGGTGATTTCCCCTTATGAAGCAGATCCGCAATGGCAAGAATCATGAGATTAAAAACGCTACTTCCGATCAAGTCTCCAACAGCTAGGTCTGGCATATTATTTTTCACTGCACTCAGGTCAACTAATAACTCAGGTAAGGATGTTGCCGATGCTAAAAAAACACTACCAACAAATAGCCGCCCAAGTTTAGTAATGTCAGAAATTTGATCTGCGAAACGAACAAGAAAAGTTCCAGCAATAATTATTACTAATGCGGATAAGAAAAATTGTAGAAAAGGTAGAAGCATTAGCGACCCTGCTTGATGTTTAAATGTTTAGATTTAAATATCAAGCAGGGTCAATGCGTAATGTGTCTGGCTTTCATCATGATTTTTTTGTCCACGCTTTTTCTAGAGATTGACTTATTTTGTCTTTTTTGTTTTTCTATGTTCATCGCATAAAGGGTTCTACCCATTTGGTAGGAGTATTTTTTGGTAGGGTCGCCATTGTGAAATCAATGGGGGCTATTTGGAATCCTTTTTACGTGGTTCAATAGGTTTATTTCTTCTTGTCGTACTGTTATTTGCTCTCAGTACAAACCGTAAAGCAATTTCATGGAAGTTAGTTTTTGCAGCAATCTTGATGCAGTTCATGTTTGCGTTATCGATTTTAAAAATTCCTCAAATCGCTTCATTTTTTGAAGTCTTATCAACTTTTTTTGTAGTCGTACTAAGCTTTACTAAACAAGGATCAAGTTTTTTATTTGGTAAAATACTAAATGTAGAAAGTAATGGATTCATATTTGCTTTTCAAATTCTACCTACAATCATTTTCTTTTCTGCCTTAACGAGTGTGCTTTTTTATTTGGGGATTTTGCAAAAAATTGTTTATGGATTGTCGTGGGTTCTTGGACGATTTTTAAATATTTCTGGCCCTGAGAATTTATCAGCGTCCGCCAATATTTTTCTCGGACAAACTGAAGCCCCATTACTGATAAAGCCTTACCTCGAAGGAATGACTAAGTCTGAAATATTTTGTGTGATGGTTGGAGGAATGGCAAGCTCAGCTGGAGGCGTTCTTGCGGCATATGTAGGGTTTTTAGGTGGGAGTGATAGTGGACAACAACTTTTTTTTGCGAAACATCTTTTAGCTGCTTCTGTCATGTCTGCACCTGCTGCAATTGCTGTCTCAAAAATATTACTCCCTCAGGATATGAAAATTGATAGTACGATTAATCTTTATAAACAGAAATCTGGATCAAATCTGATTGAAGCAATTTCAATTGGAACTGAAGATGGATTAAAACTTGCTCTGAATGTCGGATCAATGCTTCTCGTATTTATCGCTCTTATTGCCATGGTAAACTATATTTTGGGCGAATTGATTGGTGGATATTCTGGTTTGAATTTCTGGGTAAAACAAATTTCCAATGGTAATTTTGATCGCCTCTCGCTCCAGTTCTTACTTGGATATTTATGTTCGCCTTTTGTTTGGGCCTTAGGGGTAACAGATGAGGATATGGTGAGTGTCGGAAGATTGTTAGGGGAAAAGTTAATTCTTAATGAGTTTGTTGCTTATATGAGTTTGGGTGAGATGAAGGCTAAAGCCGTTTTTCATGACCCCAAATCATTAATTATGGCCACATATATTCTGAGTGGTTTTGCTAATTTTTCATCAATTGGAATTCAGGTTGGAGGTATAGGATCATTAGCACCATCACGAAAAAGTCTTATTTCAGAGTTAGGTATTAAAGCACTTATTGGTGGGACAATTTGTTCACTTATGACTGCAACAATCATTGGAATGTTAAGTTAGGAGAATTTATGTTTGAATATTTAGAAATAGTCACAGGACAATTTGTTGGAATCGTTTGGGGACTACCATTAGTGATTGCCTTATGCTTTTCGGGGATATTTTTTACAGTCTACTTTGGTTTCCCTCAGATTAGATTCTTTAAGCACGCGATTGATATTGTGAGTGGAAAGCATTCAGATGGAACTCATTTGTCTGGAGAAATTTCTCACTTTCAAGCGCTTTGTACAGCGTTGTCTGCAACTGTAGGACTGGGAAACATTGCAGGGGTTGCAATTGCTATTTCATTAGGAGGTCCAGGAGCAGTTTTTTGGTTGTGGATAGCAGGTTTTATAGGTATGGCAACAAAGTTTACTGAAGTCACACTTTCACTCAAATATAGAGAAATTTCTAAAACGGGCCATGTTCATGGTGGTCCAATGTTTACTATTAAAAATGGACTACCAAAGAAATTCTATCCACTCGCATGGGGATATGCTTTTTTTGTTATGCTGAGTTCATTCGGGGCCGGCAATATGTTTCAGTCGAACCAAATGGCTCAAATTCTACAGACTTCACTTAATATCCCAACCTGGATATCAGGATTGTTTTTTGCGGCCCTTGCTTTTTTAATTCTTATTGGAGGAATTAAAAGAATTGGAAAAGTTACTGAAAAACTTGTTCCATTTATGGTCGGTATATATGTTGTTGGTGCACTTGGAATTATTATTGCAAATTATTCAAATCTGTTTGATATTTTTTATTCAATTATTCATGATGCATTCAATGGTACAGCAGCAGTCGGAGGCTTTACTGGAATTGCATTTAAGGAAGTTGTAATAATGGGAATTAGGAGAGCTTCTTTTTCAAATGAAGCTGGCATGGGATCTGCAGCGATGGCACACTCGGCTGCAAAATCTGCACCAGCTCAAGAAGGGATTGTTGCTTTACTGGAGCCTTTTATAGATACGATAGTAATCTGTTCTATTACCGCTCTTGCATTATTATCCACTAATGCATGGACTCAAGCAGGAATTGAAGGATCTGAAATGACAGCATGGGCATTTGAAAGTATTTATGGATATTGGGGGAGAGGAATAGTTACTTTAACAGTTACTTTATTTGCTTTTTCAACAATTGTTTCATGGTCGTATTATGGAGAGCAAGGAGTGACTTTTGTTTTTGGAGAGAAGTATATTCCGTTTTATCGATATGTATTCGTTGCGTTTATCTTTGTTGGGGCAATTGCACAGTTAAATTTAGTTCTTAATGTTTCTGATGCCGTATATGGTCTTCTTGCAATTCCAAATTTGATAGGGACTTATCTTCTTCTTGGTCAGGCAAAAATAAGTTTGAACGAATACTTAGAAGTAAAAAGGTAGTTTCTAATTAAATGATTTATTAATTTTTATCCTTCTGGGGCCAAGCAGCTTTGGTCATAGATACTCCTCGGTAGGCTATCCAATTTATTGGATAGCCTATTAAAATCCTCTGGACGACACAAAGCTTGGGTAAGTTGGTTTTAAATTGACCAATTTGAGTTTTATGTTAAGATTTTTCTAATGGGTTCCGTCTCAATCATGGAGAGGGAAGTATTTCTAGTGGTAGGGTCGCCTTAGGTGTGAGGCTCTATGTCCGAAGCAATTTATCATTGTGTAGTAATAATTTTCAAGAATGTCTGTTTAAAAAGTTTATGAAATATTATTCAGGTTATAGATCACGTTTTATCTTTGGCCTGCTTTTTTTTATCTTTTGTGGGGTTCAAAGCATTCCCATTTGGCAACAGATAGGTTTGCCGTATTCTTATAAATATTTTTTATAACAATGATTTTAATGCCTCTTACTTTTGGTTCGATGTATTTATTTATTAAAGAACATTATAACTCCTCGACTTCAGGTTTATAGTACAGAAGTTATTCTTACGGGATTACAAAGAAAATGCATTCCTTTGGGAGATATTAAAGAATTGAGTGTTGATAGAACTGTCGTCAGTATTTCTTATCTAGAGAAAGGAAGGATCAAGAGAACTCGCTTTATGATAAGAGAAAATAAAAAGATGCTTAAGATTTATATACATAATGGTAGATTCCAAAAAATATAGAGGTCTTTGTCATTAACTAAAGGTTTAAAAATATGAGAGAAAAGAATAGTTCCATTGAAAAGGTTTTTAAGGATTCCTTTGAAAGAGTGAGGCATTTGCAACCCCATCATCGTTGGGTGTACGTGAAAGTTTTTATTGTCATAATATTATTTGTAGTTAGTGTTTATAAATATTTTTTAGGTTAATGCTTAAACTTAATGTACAAAAAGATAGGTTTTTATGCCTGATAAAGTCTTTTGGATTCTGTGGGTAATTGCATTGATTTATTACTTAAATTCTAGCTTTTAATTAGGGCCAACTTTTTTGAGCTTAGTATGGAAACTCCTTACTTCGAACATTTTTAATCCAATAAGGCAAAACTATATTTTTGATTGAGTACCTTGTTGCTAAAGAAATCTCTGAAAAGCCCATCTTGTAAATTTTTTCAGATTCGATCTCACCTTTAATCCCATTACCAAAATTTGAGTCAACATAAATAGGAGTAGAAAGATTAAAAGCTGAACTGTTACTTATAAATTCATCTATTGACGAGAACGTTACTACGTTTAATCCAAAAAATTCGAAGCATGGTGAACACTGTTTTTAACTATGCATTAGAAGAAAAGCTGGTTTCAAAACCAATTCCCTCACCAATGGTTGGACTTGTATTTGATAACAAATCAGAAAAGGTTCCTGATATTTTAACTCTTAATGAGATTAAGTTGTTCCTAGAAAGGGCCAAAGAGATAAAGACTCCTTGGTACCCGATTTGGGCGATGGCTCTTTTAACAGGAATGAGAAATGGAGAACTTTATGCTCTTGAGTGGGCCGATGTCGATTTTGAAAATTCTTTAATAAGAGTTTCCAAATCGTACAATTCTAGAACTGATTCTGTTAAATCTACAAAAGCCGGGTACTGGAGAAACATTCCTATTTCAGGTCAGCTTAGGGAGCTAATACTTCGTTTAAAGTCTGAGTTGAAGTTTCGTGAAAATGTAGAACATAAAAAATATGTTTTACCTCGTTTGGGGTATTGGAATAAAGGACTTCAAGCAAAAGAACTTAGAGCTTTTCTGAAAGGGAATGGTGTAAAACCAGTGAAGTTTCATGCTTTGAGAGCCTGTTTTGCAACTCAGTTGTTGGCCAAAAATATTCCGCCTGCTGTAGTAATGAAAATCTGTGGATGGAAGAATCTGAAAACCATGGAGTTCTATGTGCGGCTAGCTGGGTTAAATGAGGCTGGGGCTACTGAGGTTTTAAATATCCTACCTACTGATAAGGAGGTTATGGATAATGTAGTTAACCTTTTTACTTCTAGTTAGTCCTTTTGTGGTACTAGTGGGGTGATGGCTAAGTATTTAATTTTAAAGTGATTTAAGTAAAATCTAGTTGCTTCCGTTAAGATGCGTGAAACTTGGTTGTAACCATGTTATACTTAGATTAACGGAGGCATTTTTATGGAGGCTTTAAAAAAGGATGAAACTATTGGTTTAAGAGTTTCATCAATTAATAAGGAAATGATTTCTTTAGCAGCATCATATAAAGGTCAAGATGTGAGCAGCTACATGATGGGATTAGTAATGGAGCATGTATATAGAGATATTAAGGAACATAGAGATATGCAGAAAATTCTTTTCGAGGAAGATGCATTAAATGAAATAATAAGCGATATTGAAAACCCTCCAAAGGCAAATTCAAAATTACTTGAAGCAGCAGCAAAACATAGACAAAAGAATTTTTGATGTTTGATTCTACTAATTCAAAATTTGTTTCAATTGAAAATTTGATTAGCTATGAACAAGAGCAAAATATTTCTCCGTCTGCTTTAACAAATTTTCAAAACGAATCTAGAGCATTAGTAGATTTTTTAAATAATCAATCTCATGCTGAAAGTGTATTAAGTGTTAGTAAGACCTTTCTTCTAGTTACTTTAGATTACAAAGAGGTTCTTGGTTTCTTTTCTATATCTACAAATTCAATCGATAGAAATGGGATTCGATATCATGGCATGCCTTATCCGGATGTGCCTGCTGCTTTAATTGGTAGGCTTGGGAGAAGCTCTAAACATGTGAAGCAAGGTATTGGTGAATTACTTCTTTTTGAATCATTAAAGAACATCGTTTCAATTTCGGATCTTATTGGAATTAAAGTCATAATAACAGATGCTAAAGATAACAAAGCACAAGACTTTTATATGAAATATGGCTTCAAAGCCGTGAGAGGGCAAACTGCTGGACAGTTTCCTTTTAAACTTTATTTGATAATTGATACTGCTAAAGAAGCAGTCGCTAAATATTAGCTTTTGGCTTTGTTTGGCTTTCTGATACACTAACTCATTATAATATAAGGCGCTTCATCGAATGCGCCACTTTCTACTTAACCCCTTAAAATTAATGATTTAAATTTTGTTCTGCACATCCCCTGCACATTCATTTCTCAGGATTTTTTTAGTATGACCCGAATAGGATACTTATTCTGGTCTTTCTTTGACCCGAATATGTGGTATAATTAGGTCATGTTTTGACCTGAAAAGCGGAGATAATCGGGTCATTTAAGGTGCTATGAAAAAATATATTTGGCAGCAAAAAAACTGGCCTGAATTTAAATGGGATTTATCTGCTCTTGTTAAAGACTTAGCTAAAGCACGAAAGATGCAGGGGATGCTTTTGGGCCAAGCCAAATTCTTGCAACTTAAAGAGCAGGCAGAAATTTTGGTGGAAGAATCCTTGTCCACTTCTGCAATCGAAGGAGAAAAACTTGACCGTGATGGAGTGAGATCTTCAGTTGCAAGAAGATTAGGTCTTCCCAGCGCAGGACTTCCTGAACCCAAGAGAAATGTTGATGGAGTTGTCGAGGTGCTTATAGATGCAACAAAAAATCATGAAGGTAAACTTACCGACAAAAGATTGTTCGGATGGCATGCAGCTCTCTTTCCAACTGGATATTCTGGTATAAATAAAATCACAACAGGTAAATGGCGAATAGGCGAAGAGCCCATGGAAGTTGTATCTGGCAAGCTCGGTGAGTCGATTGTTCATTATGTCGCTCCTCCTTCAATTAAAATGAAACAAGAAATGAAGCTTTTTCTTGAGTGGTGGAATTTATCACCTGAAAATCTAGATGGATTAATACGCGCAGGTATTGCCCATTTATGGTTTGTAACAATTCATCCCTTCGATGATGGTAATGGAAGGGTTGCTAGAGCAATTACTGATATGGCACTGGCCCAAGATGAAAATACAGGAGTGAGGCTATATAGTCTTTCAGCTCAGATCATGAAAGAAAGAAAAAAATATTACCAAATTTTAGAGAAAACTCAGAAAGGGACTGGTGATATTACGGAATGGCTGTGTTTTTTTCTTGAGATGTTTACTTGCAGTGTTGAAAGTTCAGGAAGATTGATAGAAAAAACATTCAAGTTGGAAAAAGTTTTTAAATTACTTGAAGAAAAAGGCGTGAATGAGCGTCAAAAAAAAGTTTTGAAAAAATTACTAGAAAGTTTTCCAGATCCTTTTGTTGGCGGTCTTACAAATAAAAAATATGTGTCAATGACTGGGGTGAGTCCAGAGACTGCTAAAAGAGACATTAAGGACTTGGTTGATAAAGGTATCTTGGATCAAGGAGAGTCAGGTGGAAGATCAACAAATTATCAATTAAGTAAGGATCTTGTATGAGATGTGTCGTGAATTTGTTAGAAGATAATAAACTCAAGTTCGAGAAGTTCTCTCATGGAGAATTTTATTAAGGTAGCTCTGCTGAAATTGCAAATAAGTGGGAAACAAAAAAGCTGGGATTTCACTTAGAAGTACTTGATCCAGGCAAGTTTTCTTGTCCATACTATTTTCATCATGAGAAAGAAGAATTGTTCTTGATAATGAAAGGAAAGGCCATGGTAAGGCAGGATAATGAGTTCTTTGAGGCAAAAGAGGGGGATTTAATACTGTTCAAGACGGTGCCGAGGTAAGCGACTACTGGATTGGAGAAGAAAATCCAAAAACTAAGTGGCCTAAAGATTTTTAGTCCTGCACATCTTTTGCACATCCGAAGAGATCAAATACCATCAAAGATGATGAAACAAGATGAAACCCTTTCGCAAGGTAAGCTTTCGTAATCATTCTAAAGTATTAGATATTGGCCGTGTTGATAATTTATTGTCGTGACTCTCAGGGTGCGCCACTTTAAAAGCGTATAAAAACAAGTCCTTTTGAAGAAATCGGGGCTTAGCTAGATCCTTTTTATCAATTAATAAAAAATCCAAAAAATACCGAATAGTCTTCATGAGTTTTACTTCTGCAAATTTGAATTTTTTTATCCTCTTTTTTGTTTCTGTAACAATGCTGTATTCAAAAATTCTTTTGGCAGAAGATTGTATTGATTGCAAAAACTCTGGCAAAATTTCTGCTATTCCTGATGAGATAAAGTTAATCGAAGATTTATCTGCACCCTTAAGGCAAAGTCGTAATATCGATTACGATTTTATAAGTAGAGTTCAAGGCAAAGCATTTAATTACCTAAGACCTGTTGTTTCTGATGGTGAGCCTAATTGTGTTGCAGCAACACTACGTGCGGGAAATTATCTACCAGCATTTGCTATAAGTGGAACGGATTCCATTTATGAGGGTGTTCTACCATACTGCTTTTCAAAACAAAAAGAGAACTCTCAGCAAAATGGAGATATTGGAATCTTTTATTTAAAAAAAAATGATTTCAACACGCTCGCTCATATGTTTCTTTTTCTGGATGATAAGAATGTTTTTGAAAAACCAAGTCCTAACAACAAAGATTTATTTCGAAGAAATACAGTAGATGAACTTAGAAAAAAGAACGAGAGTGCAGAAATTACTCTTGAGATTTGGAGATATACTCCCAAGAAAAATTGCCCCCTTTTAGCAATTAATAAAGAGTTTCATTCTCTTCCAGAAAGTTCTGTTCTCAAAAGAGTATCGCGAGAAATTGAGGAAAGAATTTCTTCTGGTGACTGGGAATCTCCAGCAAAAAGTTTTACGAAAGCCGAGTTACATGAATTTCAAAAAATGCATGACAAAAAAATGGAAAAGTGGTTTTCAAAACTTCCTGGTGGATACAGGCCAGAAAGAGATTATCCTAAACTGCTTGAATTGCAATTTGCTATTGATGTTATCAAAACTGCTCAGAGAATTCCGATTACGAAGTAATCTCATTACGATCTGGCTTAGCTTTAAAAAAAATCTGAAACGATGATTGAGCTTTCAAGAAAATGAAATCAACTCAGTTTGGGCCAGGATCAAAGAAAATAGATGCAATTTGTTCAGTTCTTTCCAAGCATTCAATGATAGATGAGGTTATTCTTTATGGCCCTAGGGCCAAAGGAACTTATCGTGGAGGGTCAGATATTGATCTGGTCATTTTAAAGTTGAAAGCAGATTGTTCTGACTTTAGAAAACCATAATCTATGATTTCAAATTGATGTTTATGACAAACATTTTTGAAAGATTTACACCCTCTTTTTAATAGTCATTAAAAAAAGGTGCTGTTCTGATAAAGTGTTTCCATATGTTTAAGTTTATACTCGTGACATTCATTCTTTCAAATTTCATATCAATTTCTTCTTTTGCTGGTGGAGAGACAAGCGGAGGGGGAGATGCTTCTGAAGCTAGAATTAATGAGATCAGATCTGATATTTTAAAATGGATTACGAATGGTGGGGCCAAGGAACTTAAATTACCCTCAACTTTATCGTACAATCAGTATGTCAATTTAATGAGTGATATTCTACAACCCCAAAAAGTTGTTATCGGTCTTACTGAAGAAAAAGTGCTGGTGAATGATGTAGAGAAAACTTGCAAAGGTTTTTTTCAAAGCTCTAGCTCGGCCCCTCGTATCCTTTGTAACATTTCAAGATTTAAAAATACTTCCGATTCTGATCAGTACATTCTTATTCACCACGAGTATGCAGGTCTCGTTCAAATTGAAAATAATGAAGAGGCAGCATCTGATTATTCAATCTCATCGCAAATTTCAGAATTTTTAGAAGTTCAAATGGTTTTAAAGCTTGCTGTAAAACCAAAATCTTTTTCTGATAAATTGACTATCATATGTGAGTATTTTCCAGGCGGTTATGATTACGAGAGAATGACTTTTTCATTGGATGGAAAAGAAATTAAAAGTGTTGAGTATGATTCATCTATGGGGGCAATTGGGCAGTTTGAAAAAGTAGGGGATTTTGATTTTCAACATACAACCCAAGATTTGGGCATCAACCATATTATTTCCATCGCAAGTGACCTTAAAAGCGCTAATTTGACTGTGGTCTACAAAGAGACAGGGAGTCTTTTATCCAGCGGCCATTTTTCTTGTCATTAGATTCTTCAATTTAATTCTTTCCGACCTCAATTGTACTTAATCTCATTTTCCCTTGAGTGAGCTAATACATGCCAATTTTAGTGGTCCCCTAAAGGATCTTGCAAAAAGAACCTAAGATTATGATTTTATGGAGTTATTTTGTAAGTATAGTAAAATTTAAAACTATTAAGTTAGAATTATACAGAAGATTTATAAGGGGAGAATCCATGAAAAAGAGTGTATGGATGACAATTATTTTCTCTGGAATCGCTATTGGCTCAATAGCGTTTTTTCAGAACATGACAAGCACAATAACTCCATGCATGTTTAATGACCCTATATTCGGATCGATAGAAATTAATCGCGTCTTTGGTCAAACTTGTGAATCTGTCTGTAATCGAGAAAGAAATTTGAGGCAAGAGCGCTCCTATAGTAGAGAGAATGAGACTAAAAATATTAAAGATGCTTTGGCCAATTTTAATGGTCGCTATTTACCTATAAGTTGTAGTTTTAAAGGTGGTGGAAAAGTTCCTCTAAGTCGTAATTACATAGCTGTCATTAATGGAGTGAATCGTGGAGTTAATATTCCGCTTTCAGATTCGTTAACATTGGAAGATGCTGACATTCAGTTCCTGAATAATTATAAATTTAAAAGTCTGAGACAAAGAATTAATCCTTCACGACTATTTAATGATGAATTTACAGAACTTCGTCTTAATGAATTAGATAATCTTATAAGAAGACTCGATTTATTAACTTCGAATGGATTTACTGTAATTGTAGATTTTCATAGAAATAATTTCCAACATGATTTACGTACAATAGAAGGCCAAGAAAAACTTGTAATTGCTTGGGAAATGTTAGCAGATGCTTTGAAAAAATATGACAGGAATGTCTATTTTGAACTTCTGAATGAACCTGCTTTACAAGGGAAATGGTGGCCGCTTCAAAAAATCATTGTTTCAAAAATTCGCGAAATTTCACCTGAACGAATTATTGTAGTTTCTGGTGATAATTACTCTGATTATTCTCAATTAACTGGACGTACAAAAAGTGAACAGTTTATAAAAATTGATGCTAAAACAGCTGAAAGCCTAAGTAGAGGACAACAAAATAAAATTTACTCTGCGGGAGTGAATGACCCTAATGTCATCTACAATTTTCATTTTTATAATCCGATGATATTCACTCACCAAGGAACAGATTTTGGGGGACGTGTTTCATTTAATTCAAGGCTTAAAAAAGTTCCATGGCCAATCAATGAGGATCATGCAATATGTTTGAGGTTATTGAGTGGAGATACTTCCATTAATCAAAGTCATCGTTTTAAATTAACCGCTCCATTTAAGGAAGAGGGAACGAATAACTTGATTCGGACATGTAGTACCAGTGAGTTTAGTCATAATCCAATCATATTTCGATCTCATATTGTAAATTATTTTGATAAGCTCCCGACGGTTTGTATTGAAAAAATTGCTCAAGTTATTCCAAATTCGAATAAAGAAGTTCAACAAGTCTCATGCACTTATAAAAATTCTTTAAATAAATTGAAAACTATCACATTTTCAGTGAATGTTTATAACGAAGGGCCCAAAACAAATATTAAGTCATTAGATAAGAAATATTTGGAATCTGCCATTGGAGAGGTTAGTAGATGGGCAAATGATAACAGAGTTAAAATTATGGTTAATGAGTTTGGAGTTTTTAAAGCGGCCGATGTGGAATCAAAAAAGCGTTACTATAGGGATGTGACAAGTTTATTTGAAAAATATGGAATCGATTGGTATATATGGGAATATCGATATGATAAAGGTTTTGGGTTCGCTAAATTGAATCTAGAAACCAATCAAGTTGAAGAAAAAGAAGAAGGAATTTTTAATGCCCTTGGTTTGGAGCCCTAAAAAGGGCTTCTTTCGTGTTTAGGGAGTTAATTTTCTTATGTAGCTATTTTTTTTGATATAATATTCCTTTTTATTATTCTTAATTTTCTATTATTATTTATTTATGAAAAGTTTAAAAGATCAACTACTTCAAGCAGGCCTTCGCGCAACTCCAAGCCCAAAAGCGGCCAATGAGCGCGAACAGATTAAGAAAAAGCAAGTGACTGAAGCTGTGATTCACCAGGAACAAAGAAATTTCTGCGAAGAATGTCAGCAAGTCTATCCTGATGTGGAACTTTATTATCACCGAAATCCTACCACTGAAGCAGAGTGGATTTGTGTTAAATGCGCTGATCGATTAAAAATTGCTGATTCCTTTAGGCAAACAGCTCAGAGTGATACCTCTATTAAAAAACTATTCCGAAGAGAGTATGGAGCTACACGAAGTCCATCAGAATTTAAGACGATGCCCAAGAGTGATAAACCACGCGGGCCAGTGGACGGGAATAGATAATTTTTTAATGGTCCCTCAGGCCAAAAAAATCTAAACAATACACAAATCCTCCTTCATCTTTTGAAGGCTTAACTATGGCCCGAACTTCATCGATCGCCTGTATGAGAACAGTTTTAATTTTTTGAGAATCCTCTAATGAGCAGGTAATGACAGAGGAGTAGTGGAGATCATTTGTTTTTACATGATCAAGAGATTGAATCGCCTTCATACGCCAGTTACTGTGATGCTTAGAGATCATGGGTGAATCGTGCTCTAAATGAATATGACTCGTGCCAATCGAGTATCGACCTTCGGACTTTGTGACTAGACCTACACTAACCAGAAAATTTAAAACATCGACAACTTTTGCTAGAGGAAGATTTAGGTATTCAGCGATTCCTCTTTCTGTATGACACCCTGGAACTGAGACTAAAACATGGATCGCTCCATAGTGCCAGGAACTGTAAAATGTCGCCTGATCTTCTCGAGAAAGAGTTCGTTTAAATTCCAAGCGATCTTTTAAAATGAGTTGTTTGTTTTTTATTTCTTGTAGCTGTTTTTCAAAATGAATTTTAAGATTGGGAGTTCCAGCTCGATCATATTGCACCAATAGCAAAAAAAATTGAGTCTCCTCTGAATTCAGATTTAAAAATCTCGTGATTAGCTCTGCTTGCTCCAAACTAAAATGAGCATGGCCATTGAGAACTTGAGAGACATAAGCGGTATGGCAGGAAACAGCTTCGGCCAGGCGAGAGCGAATACCTCTTTCCTGGCCTCTGGCCTCAAGGGAATCCCTTAAAAACTCTTTATAATGTTTGTAATCGAAGGTCGTTTTTTTCATATATTCAATAGTTTAGCGTCGTTTTCAGAGTAAAACTTAAAATAGATGTTAATTTTTAATTTTATTATTGTATATCGCATTATTTTCTTAGAGTAAAAGTTACCCAACTTAGCAACCTGGTTCGTATTTGGGCCAGAATAACCAACTGTAAGGGAGATTGATCATGAGAAGCATAAAGCTTATGATTTTGGGTTTAGCAGCACTGGGCGTTTTAAGCCCAAAGTGTTTTAGTGGAAATGAAGGAAGCGGCGGAGGGATCGTCGTTGAATGTAATAATCCTTGGTGGAATGTAAACCAAGCTTTCAAACAACCAACTATTCGTTTGGTTGATACCGCTAATTTAATCACTGGTGGCAAACTAGAAGACTTTAAATACGTTTCTCAAGATGCGATTGAAGAAGCGATGATCGAAAATCTCAATCAGCTTCAAGAAGGTTTAGGAAGCAAAGTTAAAGAGCGACTTCAAAGTTTACTTTTTCTTCCCTTAAAAAAGCGTTTGAAACTTCTTAATGATGACCAATACATTGCACCAGCTGGTTGTAGGAAGCGCCAATTGGCCATTCAAGATTTTGAATCTGGCATTGTGAAATATGATTTGGATTTGTTTAATAGACTTTCTTATCAGGAGCAGGCGTACTTTCGAATTCATGAGGCGGTTGTATCATTAGAGAAAAAAATTTATAACAGCACTTTGCCAATTAGGGCCAAAGTTAATTCAGCAGCCGAGGCGATGACTGTTGGGCAGGTCAATAAAGAAATTGATTCTAGTCTTAAATGCGAAGAGCTTCATCAGATTGAAGTTTCTTATCAGGCCTATGTTCCTAATAAAATTTATAACGATTATTTTTGGAATTTAGCTGCTTCTAAAACGGGATCGACTTATCCTGAATATATTTATGCTGAGGCCTTTTCTCAAATTAAGAAATTTTCTGAAAGTAATCCATCTGTGATGATAGAGAAGTTTTTAAAAACAACTTCAAATGATGTTCCATTACTTATCAGATCGAAGTCATTCCCGTGTGCAGGGCAAACCGTTGCCATTACAGATATGGTAAGTGAAGATCGCTACAAGGCCTCTGGTACAAAAACTATTAATGTTTACGGCCGATTTGTAACTTTATCTGTGGCACGAGGACTTCTCAATGCCTATAATCCATTGATGGCACCATACCCGTTAATAAGTGCTAAGATGGACGGAAATCTCTGCTTCAGTAAGTTGGTTACAAGCAATGATGAATTCTATATTGATTTAGATAGATGTAAGATTTAGATATTAATAGGAGCAAAGCGATGAGTATTCAGTCTTTATTCATTATTTTAGTATGGATTGTTTTATTTTCCAATCAAATGGTGAATGCAGCTACATCAGAAGAAAATCGCTCTGGCAAAAAGTTTGAAGTGACATTTCAAAATGCCATACAAGACTATAGATTACCAAATCAGGCCATTACAGGAATGTATTTTATCACACCTAAAGATCTTGTAGGTCTAAAACTTGGGAATCTTCATGGAAAAGAAAACCAAAATTCTATTGCGATTCAATACAAAAAATATTTTGCGAATTCTTTCTATGCAGCACCGGAACTTTTTTATTTAAGATCGCATGAAGATGTAAATGGTTTTTGGGGAGATGCTTTTAGTCTCCATGACTATGCCTCTTATACATCCTTGGGAGCAGGCATACGGATTGGTAATCAATGGACTTGGGAGAGGTTTACTATTGGTTGTGACTGGATTGGAGTAGGGAGACGCTTTGGGACTTTCCGCAAGGACACTGACAGACTTAGTAATGTGACTTATACCTTGCTAAATCTCAGTATCGGAATTAGTTGGTAATTTAAGAACTTTCCATTTTCATGAATTACTACAAGGCCACCGTCCAATATATTGGAACAGATTATTTCGGCTTTCAGTGGCAGAAGGATCTACCTTCAATTCAAAATGAAATTAACCAGGCCCTTTATAAAATTGTTGATGGAAAAATTACGACCCTAGGTGCTTCACGGACAGATACGGGTGTTCATGCTGTTGAGCAGTTTGTGAAAATTAGTTCGGAATATTCGATTGGATGTGAATACCTAAAAGCACAACTCAATAGCATTTTACCTGCGGATATTCGATGTTTAAGTGTAAGTCCATGCGATGGATCTTATAATCCAACCATCGATAGTGGTTCAAAAGAATACCGCTATCTCTTTACTAATTTTTTGCAGACCGGTTGCGATGATCAAAAGTTTATTGCTAATAATCCTTACCGATTAAATGTAGAGTTGATGCAATATTGCGCTTCATTGATTGTGGGAGTTCATGATTTTAAGAATTTTTGCTCCACCGGCAGTAATGTTAAAAGCACCATAAGATCAATTTATTTAGCGGAGATGATGAAAGTTGATCCCCGCCAGGTTTTACCCCAAGATTTTTTTACATTACCTTCTGATCTTAATGAGTGTTTTCAATTTAGGATAATAGGCGAGGGATTTTTAAAGCAAATGGTTCGGCATTTAATGAGTGCTCTCTGGTTAGTAGGGAATGGTCAAATTTCTCCAGAGCAATTTTCACAATTATTAAATGGGCCTTTGAAGACAAGAAGGTTATGGAAAGTAGCTTCTTCTCGGGGACTTTATCTTTATCGGTTGAATTAGGTTCCGAAAAAATCAATACAGATACTTTGAATTTTTTCTTCCTTAGATTCACGCACGATCTCTCGGCATTCTTCAATGGCCTTAATGAGCACTTCTTTTATTTTTGGGATGTCTTGATGAGAAACGGAAAAGAGAGTGGAGTAATGCAAATCTTTTGGATCATTAATATCGATAGCATGAATCGCCTGCATTCTCCAATTCATATGATGTCTTTGGATAAGGGGTGACTCCTTAGGAAGATGTATTCGAGTCACGCCTAGCTCGTAGTGCGACCCTTTTTTAACAATCAGGCCAGTCTCCTCTAAGAACGTAACAACTTCCATGATTTTATCTTTGGAAATATTCAAGTGCCTTGCCATCGCTAGAGGAGTTTGAAGCTCAGGCACAGAGCTCATCATGTGAACGCAAGCATAAAGCCAGCTTGAATAATAGATTTGTTGATCAGAACTTTTGAGATGTCCCTCAACATTCAGTCGATGTTTAAGATCTAAGCGCTTATCTAAAATCTCTCTCATCTCGGATTTGAGAAAATCTTTAAGTTCTTGATTACCAGCGCGCTTGAGGTGAACTAGTAATTGGAAGTAGCGTGATTCTTCTTTATCGTGATCGAAAAAAATATTAAGTTTCGCCGCTTGCTCAAAGGAGAAATTGGTCTCGCCATTTAAAACTTGGGAGATATAGGCCGTTTGACAGTTGAGATACTGGGACATTTTTAATTTAATCCCTCGACCTTTCCCTGGAGAGTTCTCTATTCGCTCAGTGATGTAGAGCTTGTAGCTCTCATATTCAAAAATGGTCTTTTGCATTCGAGGCTCTTTTATGTAAAATCAGTAGTTTGTATTAGTTTGTTAAGTAATTGGTTAGATATTAGCATACTTTTTAAGAAGATCAATCTGTTGCGTCAAAAAGAAATATTCTAAGTTCGCTCCATCAAAAAGTGTGCAATTAGGCACATAAAAATGAGGAGTCAAAAATGAAAACAGTGTTTTTAGGATTAATGGCCTTTGCATCATTGCAACTTGCCCAGGCCTCAACTTTAAACTGCTCCGTAAGTGGCCCTGAAGGTGTTCAAAGTTTGAGTCAAAAATTCATTGGCGCTGAAACTAAAATTAAGCTTGGTTCAAAAGCTGGATTCAAGATTGAGGTTGCTGCACTCTCACTTGGAAAACAATCTGTCATTAGCGCTCAAAAAAAAGATTTAAAAATTAGTAGTGCTAGTGCCGGTGAAGTTGTGAATTTAAGATTTCAAAATGAAAAAGAGATTGTGGAAATTTTGAGTCAAGACGAAAGCTATCCAGCAAGACTGATGGGATTTGACATTGAGATGTCACATTTAGGTGATCAGTCTGTCATTGTTGCCTCCAGAGGAAATTTAAAAATGAGTTCAGCTTCAGCAGGAAGAGATGTATCGAATCTTCGAATCGAGAGAGACTTGGATGTTTGGGAAATCTTTTGCTCTGTAAAGGATTAATTTAAAAAGGAATAGATCTATGAAAACTAAAAATTTTTCTTTTGCCATGTTACTCGCCTTATCGTTTTATGCTCATTCGAATCCTGCTTTGGCGTGGGAGAAGGACTGTGAAAAAGCAGTGACTGAGTTTGTGAAACATCATGTAAAGAATGCTGAGAGTGCACAAGTGATTTATCTTTATTATCATCACTCGATAACTCAAGGCACTTACAACCAGACATTTATTTCACTTCTTCAAATCGATGAGAAACTTTATTCAATGGTGACTCATGGAGATTATGATTGTGATGATTTGAGTTTATTTAATCTACAGGAAATACCAACAGGACTAGTTTATGAATAAAATACTTGGCGTTATTTTGGGATTGGTTTCAATTCCCGCTTTTGCCTATGAGTACAATTGCTCTAGTATAGATGAAAATTTTCCTTACGGGATTAAAAAAATAGAACTGAAAGTAGATCAGAGTTTTGTGGAAATGAAATTTCACAATTTTGATCAAGTTGAGATTTATGCAATCTCTGATTATCAACCCGCACGCTCAATCCCAAAGAGATCGATGATAAGAATGGATCTCATAACTCCTGCTAAGAACTCTTATGGAGAATCTCCACTTTATGAATTTTTTGGTGATAAAGAACTTGTTACTGGTGGTTATCGACTTAAGATTGGAAAGCTTGGGGGATTTATTAAGGTGAGTGGCCAAGGTTATAGTTGGGCCAAATATATTTGTAGTCGAAGACATTGAGATTTTTAATCGCAGGAAGCATTGGCCGACCACGAGGGTCGGTTTAAAAAGGTGATAAATGATCCGATAGGGAAGTCATGCGATATCTATTTTTTTATATTTTATTTATTAGTACAGTTTTTTCTTCAACCAGCAAGGTGATTTTATCCTCTAATCTGAATGGGAAAATAATTAGTATTTCTGAGACTAAAGAAGAATTTTCTTATACCGCAGATGGTATTTCAGAAGTTATTCCGAAAAAGAAATGCTCTGAAAAAAATTTGAAACAGTTTTATTCTAATCTCCATGAGCAGTCGAAAAAATCTCTTTCTCTTAAGTCTGGGAATGTCGTCCAGGTAACTATTTGGGGAAAGAAAAAGAAGGTTGGATTAAATTCTCCCTTAGGAAACTATCTCCAAAATATTGTTCAACATCTTTTAACATTAAAAAAAGAATCGGCCATCGCATGCAAAAAGTAGTAATGCTCTTGGCCTTTGTTTTGACCAATCAAGCTTACGCTGCAGATGTAGTGAATCCTATTCAATTGTTGGAAGAGAAAGTTGTACCACAAGTTGCTTGTGATCAAAATGAGACCAGAAATTTTTCTCAATGCCTTTCTGATATTTGTGGTCCTGCAGATAAGTTTAAAACATATAAAGATGTCATTAAGGATTTAGAATATGCTGAAGAGGGTGACTTTGGACCTTATAGGAAACAAATAGAAACCTACATCAATAAAAAAATCTCTCAACAAATTAAATCAATTCCAGAGATTGAGAATTATCTATCTCGGGAAAATTTAAATTTAGATCCCGAAATGATTAATCTCGCAAAGTTCGTTGAAATAATAAATGTTTTAAGCAGTGTAGATTTTAGCGAGATTGTAGAGGATTCAGAAATAGATGGTAATCGGATGATGCTTAAAATTAATTCTCAAAAGTTAAGTGATGGCCTAAAAAAGCATTACGGAGACGCTAAAAGCAACCAATTAAAGGCACCTTTTATTGAGTTTTTAAATAATAAAAATTTTCAGAAAGTAATGTTCGGCTCCCAGTACGGTTGGGCGCTTTCCCTTGAGAAAGATTATCCTGGATTGGCATTAAGTGAAATTATTGAAAATGAAAAAGAAATAAAAGATAAGTTAATGGAAAAGCTAAAGGCCATGAATCCAAAGGCCTATTCTTTCATAGAATCTAGACAAATAGTAAATACACGCTTAATTGATAAATTACAAAAAGAGGCAAATCCATCTGAGGCCATGCTCAATGAGTATTTTTCAGCAATGATGTTTGTAAGAATTCTTGACGATTATTTTTTTAAGCCCCAACCTGAATTTTCGAAATTGAATCCAAAAAGAATTGATGAGTTTTATTCTAAAGATGAAATCTTAAAGAAGGCCAATCAAGTAAAAAGAAGTTTGACCTCGTTAAGCTTAGAATCCCCTGAAATTCAACAGAATATTCAACATTGCCAGGCCATTTTCAATAAAATTCAGAGTGCTCTTCCGACTGAAAAAGAACGAGAGGAGTATTTGAGGCAAATCGATCTCTACAAAAAAGAATTTAAGAGAGTTATTTTAGGCAAGCTTTCTGAGGAGACAGCAAAAACTCTTGGCCCCAAATTAGATGGTGTTTTGTTTGATGTGCCGGCATCCAAAGAAGTTATGAGCGAGTTAATGTTGGAATCACTCAAAGATCTTGAACTAGATATTGATGGGGACAAAAAATTAAAAACATCAGATGCAAATAACAAGGACTATATCCTCTTAGATATTCTTAATTTAATGGAATATGAACAGGAGAAATTTACAGGAGATGCTGCTCAGGATTGTGACTCATACGAGCTCGGCTCTCTCGAAGATTTTTCGTTGCAAATCGGATCAGGTAAAATCAAAGTCAGCTGGCTCACACTTAAAGTTCCTGAAATGGGAAAAGGTATTGTTGCTCATGAGCTGGGCCACGCTCTTGCTGGAATTATGAAAGAAAATGTGCTTTCAGAACATTCAGCGAAAGTATTTAAAGAGTCAAGGCAATGTCTTAATAATGGATCATATTCAATAGCAAACGAGTCGATCATTTATAAGACTAATGAAGGCCAGGTCGCTGACAGTTACATTACAGATCTTTTTGTTGAGGAGAATTGGGCAGATATGATCTCTGCGAATGTTTTAGAAAAGTCAGGCGTAAACTTTGGATGTTTTCTCTTGGATAAAAATGATTCGGGATTATATGATTCTAATATTTTATTTCCTACTGATGAAAAAGATACGCATGCCCCGAATCTTAATCGCGTACTAAAAATACAATCAATACTAAAAGGTGTTTTGCCATCTTCTTGTAAAAAGCTTTTAAAACCAGATGAGCTTAAATACTTTGAGAAGAGATGTTTTTAAGATATGGCCACCCGAAGGTGGCCTAGAAATTTTTAGAAAGTATTGATGTAAGCGCTTAGGCCAATATTAGTTCTATCGGATCTGATATCGCTCGGGATGAACTGAATATTTGGATAGAGATAGATATTTCTGTTCAGTGAAACACCTACACCAAAAGATTGATACACAATTCTTTTATCGTAAGTATTCCATTTCATATCTCTTGTTTGTTGATAAACCTGCCAGCCCCAAAGTGTTCTTAAATTAAGCTTATCATTAATAATGTATTCAACTACAGGGTAAAGCTGCCATACATTAGTCGCGAGACTCTTATTAGGCTTATCAAAAGAATACCCAGTCCATTCAAAAGTTGCTCCAAGAGAAAGATCAGATTTACCAATCACTTTCATCCAAGTTGAAGCCGCATCCCAACTAGCACGATAGCCTTGGTGTCTTTGCTGAGAGTTTGTAATGAGGGTTGGAGTAAGCTGAGTTACGACTTGCCACCCATACACACTGGCGAGATTGGTATAGATAAGATTGGGATCATTAACAGTAAGCACACCTTGAGTCTTTTTAAACTCATCTTCTAAATCGGGATCATTCGTCTTAATGGTTTTATTAAATGGGGCGGTCATGAACATCCCCGTCGCAACTGTAATGCTGTTTAAGGCATTCAGACGATATCTGAGACCAACGTTAGCACTCATATACTGAAGTGTAAGAGCATCGGCCCCATCCACAATATTTGGTCTTTGGGCCGCAAATGGCTTTTGAATCGAGCCACCATTGTAATTCACATTGAAATTTCCACTCCAACGAGAAAGTGAGCCACTGGAAGCGCGCAGTAAGCGGTTAGTAATAACTTCATCAGCTTCATCAACGGGCTTTGCAGAAGTTGTTGTGGGTTTAGGGTCTACGATAACTTCGTTTGCTTTTGTGTCTTTCTTTTCTTCTTTTTACTCTTTCTTAGCAAGGGCGGGAATGGCGATTGCGGTGATGATTAAGAGAAAAAGAATTTTCATTTTCAACATGTTTAATACCTCATCCAAAGGATTGATCCATCCGCCTAATGTAAACTTATTTTCATTAAGTGAGAAATTATTGATGATGAATTTGAATCAGATGTTACTTTTTTTTATAATCTAACTCTGGATGGTGTCAGATTGGACCATCGAAAAATTAACCTTTTTTAATGTGCAAGTAAGTTTATTTCTTTTTCGGCACTTTGGATTCATCGACCGTCACTTCAATTTCCACTCGTCGATTTTGTTCTCTACCTCTTGGAGTCGTATTACTTGCAATAGGGTGAGCTGGACCCAAACCTTCAGTTGAAATCATACTTTCACTCAGGCCTGCGGAGAGTAATTGTTTTTTAACGGCATCTGCACGCTCTTGAGAGATTTTTTCGTTAATTGCTGAAGATCCCGTGTTATCGGTGTAGCCCTTAATGGTGAGAATATCTTCAGGGTATTTTTTTATAATCTCGGCCATTTCATTTAAGTGTTCTTTGGCCCCGGGTTTAAGTTTGGCCTTACCTGAATCAAAGAGAATATCACTTTTTAATTTGGTAACTAATCCCATATCGGTTCTTTTTGTTTCGGCGACTTTTTCTAGCTCTTGGGCCTGTTTATCCATTCTATGTCCAGCGTAACCTCCCAGGGCCCCGCCAACCGCTGCTCCAATGACTGCACCTTTTTTCTTTCCTATGATGGCCCCGACTCCGGCACCTACTGCGGCCCCAACACCGGCCCCAGTCATCGCTTTTTTATTTTTCTGAGAACTAGAGCATCCAGAGGTCAAAAGTAATATGCTTAGCACGAGACAGAAGATAGTTTTCATAGGTACTCCTTCAGAAAGATAAGAGCATGTGAGTGCAGAGAAGGCAAATGCACTGAATGGCCATGGGAAATGGTCGAGTTTTGCGCATTTGTGATTATGAATGAATTAGATGATAATTTAGCTATGTATAGAATCTTTTTATTTTTTATCTTAATGACTCCAGCTCTGGCCTGGCCCTCTCTAGAAGGGCTTACTTACATGTCTCCCACAGGAAAAAATGTTTTTTGGGAAAAGATTCCTGTGAAGATTTGCATCTCCAAAAAAGTTCCTGTTCATATTCAAAAATCCATCAAAGAAGCCGTGCAAATTTGGAACAATAATTTCAAAAAGAAAATTTTTGAGACTTCTTGTCTTATGGATTTAGTAGATTTTAAAGAAGGCGATGATGCTCATCATGGTATTTACTGGGTGACAGCTGGCTTTGAAAAGTACACCGATAAAACCTCCTTAGGACGCACCTTGGTTGAATTTGAAGATTCGGGAAAAATGAGAGATGGAGATATTTTATTAAATGGGCAGTACTATCAGTGGCAAGGAAGTCAGATTGATGCGGTCTCAGTTTTAATTCACGAATTAGGCCATCTTCTGGGACTTAAACATCTCTTGGCCTCAATTGATTCAAGTATGAGTTATTTTCCTTATCTTTCGGGTTATCAGCACCACTCCTTTGGAGAGTATGAGAATGCGGTGGTTTCAAGTATTTATTTGAAAGCAAAAAAAACAATTCCTCTTTATCTCTGCGCCTACTTTAAAAAAGATTATAAATTGGCCATTAAAGAGCTAGAAGGAAAAAAGAATAAAAGCGTGAATGAAGAATTTTTTTTGGCGCAATTGTATAAAGGACAAGGAGATTTTTCCTCAGCAAAAAAATATTTTTTAAAATATTTAAATATAAATTCCAAGAATTCTTATGCTCATTATCATCTTGCCGACACTTATTGGAATTTAAATGATCTCAAACAGGCCGAAAAAAGTTTTTTAGAAACTCTGAAATTGAATCCACGCTATGTTGAGGCCAATATGAATCTAGGTCTTATCTATATTAAACAAGGTCAACATGAGAAAGGGATGACGTTTTTAAAGAAGAGCCTTGAAATGAATCCCGCCAATTGGCCAGCATGTGAAATACTTTTTAAACAAACTAAGAAAGAAGAATTTAAAAAATGTGTTTTGAGGTTTAGGCCATGATGAAAACAAATGAATTAAAAATTACGGACATTGAATTAGGCTCCGGTAAAGTTGCTGTTAAAGGTGCACTTCTTATCGCTCACTATGAAGGCTTTTTAGAGGATGGAACAAAATTTGATTCTTCATATGATCGAGGTCGTCCTTTTCAGTGTGTGATAGGAACTGGTCGAGTCATTAAGGGTTGGGATATCGGCATGATGGGAATGAAGGAAGGTGGCAAGAGAAAATTATTTGTTCCATCTCATTTGGCCTATGGTGAAAGACAAATTGGGGAATTAATAAAACCAAATTCAAATCTGATTTTTAATATTGAATTGCTCGAAGTTCGCACACGGGATTAGTGATTCTTTTAAGAAACTTTCTTTTCTTGTGAGTGAACTCTTTCTTTGATTGTTTTTAAAATACTTTGAATATCCCCTGTATTGATTTTGATATAATCTAAAGAAGGAGTTATTTTATGATTAGCGCCTTGCCCACCCACGATGATGAGGGGAAGTTCTCCCTGCCAATTATTGAAAACGGTTAGAGAATTGAGTAAATCCTCAAAGTGTTTTTCTATGGTAACGGAGATACAAATTACTTTTGGCATGAAACGTTGAGAGAGTTTTAAAATTTGATCGGTAGGCATTCCTGGAAGAATCGCTTTGGCCTTGAGGCCTTCTTGTCTAAATAGAACTTCTAAAAATCGAACCCCGAATTCATGATATTCATGTTCGGCCATAAATAGAAGGACTTCTGGTGATGCTGAGTTTTCAAAATCAAGTTTATATTCTTTGATAAGTTCGTGGATGAGCTGTTGAGTGAAATTTGAAAACTGATGTTCTTGATAAATTTCCAGTTTTCCTTTTTCATACCTGGCCCCAATCTCATACAAAAGTGGCTGCATGATTCCTGCTAGAAGATCAGCAGGTGTGATATTTAATTGACGACCTTTTTGAACTAAAAATTTACATTCAGGGAGTACACCAAGGTCGAGGGTCTCTTTTAATTCTTGGTAGAAAGAAATGATCTTTTCAAATTTTTCGAGATTTATATCTTCGATATTATTTTTACATTTTAGGCAAATACCATGAGTGATACTATAATCTTGATAAGGCTCTTTCTGCCCAATGTATGATTGACAAAATGAACACCATCTAAACATGCTATGACCTCTCTTCCATATCTTAGCGGCATAAAATTCAAAAACTTGAAAATTAATTCTTAATCTGAGATTGACCACTTTAGTGGACTAATTAAATGAAAAAATAGTAAAGTAGCAGGGTTAAATACATTGCAGTGAGGTTTTTATGATTAAGGAACTGTCAAAAGAACAAGTCCAGTCGATGACTTTGGAAGAGAAAGACGAATGGTGGTTGAAGAACGTCTATAAAGGGGACATGCCTCAATTGACTCTGAGATCGGCCCTCACAGGGATGATTTTAGGTGGGGTTTTAAGTCTGACAAACCTCTATATTGGAATTAAAACGGGCTGGACCCTAGGGGTGGGAATTTCTTCGGTTATTCTTTCTTATGCCTTTTTTAAGCTCCTCTCAAAGTTCAAAATGGGCTCTCCCATGAGCGTTTTAGAGAATAATGCCATGCAAAGTATCGCTACCAGTGCAGGGTATATGACGGCCCCGATGATGGCCTCAATTCCGGCCTATATGATGGTGACTGGTCAAGTGATCCCTATGTGGCAGTGTTTTTGGTGGATTGTAGTTCTTTCTCTACTTGGAGTTTTGTTCGCATTCCCATTAAAGAGAAGATTTATTAATGAAGAGCAAATGCCGTTTCCAGAAGGATACGCAGCTGGTGTTGTTCTGGACAGTCTCCATGATGATGAAAGTAATCAAGGGATGTTTAAGGCCAAGCTAATGATGATAGGTGCAGGCCTTTCTGCATTGATTGAAACTCTTCGTGCCGAACCTTTGCTGACTAAATTTAAGCTACACTTTTTGGCCATTCCTGAATATTGGGATAATTTCATCTATAAGTTTGCGACTCCTGTTATTTTAGGAACTCCACTTAAGGATCTTACTATTCAATTTGATACTTCAATTGTGATGATGGGAACTGGTGGACTCATGAGCATGAAGACAGCGATGTCTTTACTCATTGGTGCTGTTCTTAACTACTTTATTTGTGCGCCAATTCTTATTGATGCTGGGATCATTGCTGCTCCAACTTTCAAAGCGATCACTATGTGGAGCTTGTGGGGTGGTGCTGCTATCATGACAACTTCTTCTCTTTATAACTTTTTTTCTAAGCCACAAATTATCATTCAAAGCTTTCAGAAGATGTTTGCTAAGAAAGAGTCGAAAAATGATATTCTAGAAAAAATTGAACTTCCTATGTGGATCTTTGTGGTTGGTATTCCTCTTATGGGTGCGATTACTGTTTATCTTGGGCATGTTTGGTTTGGTATTCATTACATTCTAGGGATGATTGCCATTCCTCTGGTTTTTGTATTTACATTAATTGCTGTGACTTCAACTGGTTTAACTGCCATTACTCCTGGTGGAGCTTTAGGGAAATTGACTCAGATTACTTATGGAGTTCTTGCTCCAGGAAATGTGACAACAAACTTAATGACAGCAGGAATTACTTCTGAAGTTTCGCTTAATGCCAGTAACCTTTTGATGGATATTAAACCGGCCTATATGCTGGGAGGTAAACCTCGTCACCAAGCAATCGGACACATTCTTGGTATTTTTGCTGGTGGCCTAGTTGCTGTTCCTGTTTTTTATTCTCTTTTCCATGGAGATATCTCGCTTTTTACTTCTGATGCTCTTCCTCTTCCAAGTGCTTCTATTTGGAAAGGTGTGAGTGAAGTTTTAACCAAAGGTTTGAGTAATCTTCACATTACGGCCCAAGTTGCTGCCGCTATTGGTGCTATTCTTGGAATTATTATTGAAATTGCTAACAAGAAAACTCACGGTAAGTTTCCTTTATCTGGGGTTGGTCTTGGACTTGGTTTCGTCCTTCGTTTTACTGATGCTTGGTCGATGGCCCTAGGGACTTTAGTTTTTTGGGTTGCTCGTAAAGTTTGTAAAAATAAAGACGGAGTAGGGTATCGAGCTTTTGTTGATAACCAAGAAACACTTGCAGCGGGAGTCATTGCTGGTGGTTCAATCATTGGAATTATTCTTATTCTTTTAGAAAATGCAGTCTAAAAGCAGGGCCAGATTGGCCCTGCTTTTCCATCTTAAAATGCACATCCTAAAATAAATTCTTACCTTTTCATCCGAGTGTCTAAAGTTTTGTCAGTTTTTTGTTAGGGATTAATCTTTTTTTACTCGGGCCCTCTACTTTTAAGAAATCTTGAATTAGAAATAATGGCAACTCTTAAAGTAGGGAAAAAAATTATGAAGGCGCTTCAAGTCCTTTTGATACTCTTTCCAATTCTTGCCTTCGGGCAGGCCTCCAGTGGAAATTTAGCACTCCCTACCAATACATCAGTATCTGAATGGAAATTTCCTTCTACAGAGACACTTCATCAGTATTTAAGAATTTCTTATTTTGGAGAGTTCACAGGTTCAAGTATCAAAAAGCTAGATGATAATCAGGTGAACCCTGAAGGGCAAAGGACGAGAGATCCTGTGAGTATGTGGCATAGTTTTAATGTGCTTGGACGATTTTATAACAAGACATCTTTATACATGAGTCCACGTTTTTATACCGTTTTTGGTGATAGAAACGAGTTAAAGAATAATCAGGATCCACATGTCGTTGTAATGGATGATTGGCAGTTCGGATTTAGTCAGAACTGGATAAAAGATGATAAATTTTCTTGGGATACAAGATTTTCTCATCGGGCCCCTATGAGTCAGGCCTCAAGAAATGAAAGTATTGATTCACAAATTGAAGTTCTTCAGGTTGTCACATGGAAACCAATCGCTCCCATTTTTATTCTAAGTCAAACGAACTTACGTTATTACAAATATGAACCACAAGTTAAAGAAGAGCGGTATCGTATTAACCAATTAACTGCCTTTAATTGGATATTCAATGATAAGTGGAGATTGCAGCTTTTCAATGAGTTTGATCTACAACATAGAAATCCAAAAGAAGGGTCTCAGAAAAAAGATTGGAATTATTTTAAAAAATATAAAAATAACCCTGCGGTTGGGATTGGTTATAACCCCTTTACTCGTTTAACGTTAATGCCTTATATCAAGGCCCTTAATGATACTGATATTCGAAACGAAACTGTCGTGTTTGGGCTTTGGGCCTTTGCTAGCGTATTCTAAAAAAAATCATAAAAAGTTTTTTAATCTAAAAATTATGACTCCACTCAGCGATAAAATTATTAATCGTTGAGGAGGAGTTATGCTGAAGACATATTTAGTTCAAGTTGCAAAAAGTAAATCTAATGAAGATTTTCAAAATGTATTTATACCAGGCGTAGATTGGGAAGGATCTATTTTTACTCGAGATAAAATTTTTATTGTTTTGAGTAGTGTGGATGAATCAAGCATACATCACTATGCATTGGCAAAAGGTCTTGAGTTAGAAAGCATTTCAGAAATAGAAGAGTTAAGAGGACTAAACTCTTCGAGGATTGTTGATTATGTTTATCGAAGACCCATTGATCTACAATCCCTTTGATCCGTGTCTTTATTTTTTAAATATCTAGTGAATAATGACTCTTGAAAACTAACTAGGAGATTAGTCATGAATTTAGAAAATGTCTCCTCTCATATTTTAAAGTCTAATAAGTTTTCTCGATGTATTACTGATTGCCTTCAATCTTTTGAGACTTGTACAAGTAGCATTCAGCATTGTTTGCAAGAGGGGGGTGTTCATGCTGATCCTAGGCACATGAGTTTAATGATTGAATGTGCTAGAATTTGCCAACTAAGTGCAGAATTTATGTTGAGTGGTTCTCCTTATGCTCAAGATCTTTGCAATGTTTGCTCGCTTATTTGTGAAGAGTGTGCCATTTCTTGTGATTCTATTGACCCAAGGGATGGGATCTTGAAAGAGTGTGCTGAGTTTTGTCGGAAATGTTCTGTTTCTTGCCGCAATATGGGAGCATAAGAACTTTTATCAAGGGCCTTCGCTAAACTTGATTTGCTTAAAAAATTGATGCATATTCAAGTCATATTCTATAGCGGAGGACTCATGAAAGTTTTTTTACTTACTTCACTTCTATTCCTATCTTTTGAAGGTATGGCCCAAGACTTCTTGAAGAAAATTAAAGAAATCAAAGTTGAGGATTTAAAGAAGAAAGGTTGCCCTTTGGTCAATGGGAAGGAAGACTGCTCCGCTGATGAAATTAAAAACAAGGCCTTAGAGTTAAAAAAGAAGTTTGATAAAAAATAGACTGTCGAAAAAATAGACATTCATAATCTCTTAAAGATTCCTTTTTAAGTTGTCGAAAAGTATCCTGATGAAAAATTATTATTTAATCTTTACCTATTTCTTTTTATTTCTTCTTTATAGTTGCGCAATAAGAAGTCCTAGTTCGGTTGGCCAGGTCGATTCTTGCTTAGCGAATCGAGCAGCGGTTGATGTTGGTTCAGGGAATACTAAGATGAAGGTGGCAATTGTAGATAAGTGCGAATTGAAAATCATCAAGATCATAGAAGTTTATGCTGAGAAAATAGATTTTAAAGAAGATCTCATGAAATCATCAGATAAGACGTTGAGTCAGGAGCTTCAAAAGAAGGCCTTAAAGGTTTTTGCTAATTTAAGAGCAGTGGCCCGTTCTTTAGATGTTCAAGAAAATAATATCGTGGGAGTTGCGACTGCGGCCCTACGTGATGCTAAGAATGGCCAAGAATTTGTTGCCCAAATTCATTCACAGCTAGGAATAAGAATTAAAGTTATTTCTCAGCATGAAGAAGGTGTGGTTGGTTATTATGCTGCTCAGTCTGAGTTAGGAAATCAAAAAAATATTGTTGTTTGGGATATTGGGGGCGGTAGTAGTCAGATTACTTATCGACTGAAAAACGGATTTCATGTTTATGAAGGTGATTTGGCCTCAGTAAACTTTAAAAATAGATTGATAAGTGAAATTCAAAAAAAAGATGGAGTCTCTCCTAATCCATTATCTTTAGAAGATGCTAAACAAGGAGTCAAACTTGTTAAAAATCATTTAAGAGAAAAACCAGACCAAGAAGTGGTAAAGAAGATAAAAAAGAATCACGGAATTGTTTTTGGTATTGGTGGAGTCCATGGTGAAAGTATCAGAAAGCAATTAAATCAAAATGATTACACAATTAAGGATCTAGATAAGGGATTAAAAAATAGAGTAGGCCTATCAGATGAAGAAATTGGTGGTAAATATGCTGCCACTGACGTTACTAATTTATCTCTAGTAAAAGGTTATATGCAATATTTTGGCATCAAAAAAGTCAAAATAGTTGAAGTCAATAACTCGAATGGTATTTTATTAATGCCGGAATTTTGGCCACAAGATTAATTTAGAAATCTCTCATTCTTTTTCCGCCCATTTAGTGAAATCATTAAGGACATGAAAGTACTACTTGTGCTGATTTGCCTAGTCCACTTTTCTGTATTTGCCCAAGTTTCACCAGATGATAGTTCGCAGGATGTTGAAGATTATCTAAATCAAACAGACAATCCTGAAGAAGCTGATGAAAGAATACTAAATAACGATCAAAGGGATGATGAAGCAGAATTGATTAGGCCAGAAGAATGTCAATGTCCTGAAGAAGAAGTTGAATCAAGTCAATTGTCTTTTCCCCCTGGCTCTGTTTTTGTTATCTCTCCCGCCTCTGAAAATCAAGAAGTCCGGCCACAAAAAGAACAAGCAATACTCTCGCCACCACCAGAATATCCTCTTCCACCGGGATATAATAATGATCAATTTAAGAATATTGGCGTGCCTTAATAGGAATAGTACTCATTAAGTAATTGGTAGTAGCGAGAAGAGATTTTCCTTTGACAGGAAAAATCAGAATATCGGCAATGGAGATTTAATATTCTTTTTCTTAATAAGTCTTTTTGAAACTCATTTAGATTTGTTTTTTTATAGTATGATCCTGAAATGAAGAAGATTTTTTCTAAATCAATTGCTCCAAAAAGTTCCCAGAAGTAGAGGTCATTAAAATCGTTCTCTGATAAAAAGTATCTTACCTCTTCTATTGGAGCACTTTTTAATTCTAAGGCGGGTAAAAATTGATTCATGGTTATATCACGAATGTATATACGGGATTGGGAAGATAATTTTAATTCTTTTACAACGTTTGCATAGACTTCATCATCTTGCCCTAGATTATCTCCAAAAAATAGTATCGAGTCATCAGGAGATAAGTTTTCAGAAATAAGAAACTCTTTTAATTCTTTTTGTTTAAAGAATTTTCCATCAAAAGGGGAGTCTTCGTTTCTTTGAACGACTTTTCCTTCAGGAAAGTTTTGCTCTTCTAACCAATTGTTAGCGTTGTAAATGAATTTATAAGAACTACTTAGGTAGAAAAAGTCAGCACCTAAATTTTCCAACTCTTTATAAAGCACTTGCATCTCTTCGTAGGGGTAGGTTTCATCTTTTAAAAAATCCTTAAGTGTTCCTAAGGAGAGACCTTGAGTTTTTTTAATGGTGTCATCAATATCTGAAACTATAATCAATTTTGCTTGAGCAGAGATGATGAAAAAAAATAAAAATATGATCACATTCATCTTAAATCCAAAATCAAAGGAGCTTAATTGCTCCTTTGATTCTAACATTTTAATTAGAGTTGTAAAATTCTAGTGAGTGAGTGTTCCTGTACAAGTCCCTACAGTTCCCATGCTATTAGATGTCCAAGATGATGTAACATCAATTGAACTAACTGCATTTGAACCATCAACTGTATAACTACCAGATAGATCATAGGTGGTGCTACCGTCGGAAATAGCTCCTGTGGATGTGAATGTTGCTGAGTCATTGGCCTGATTAGTATCACCGCTAACACTGAGCCCTGTTGCGACAGTGATTGAGTCGATAGAGATCTTGGCCGTAGTAGCTGTGTCTCTAGTCAATATCACTCTTACTGTTTTAGTTGTGATTACTTCGTCATTGTTACTCACCGGCCCACCAGCAGTGAAAGATACAGTGGCCGGCTTGGTACAAGTTAAAGTACCTGTATAAGCATTTGGATTTGTGCCATTTATTGCAAAGTCGCTACCTGATTGAACCACAGGAAGTCCAAGTTTATTGCCGACAGAAATAATCGCATCGTTCCAGCTACTACCTTCATCAGGTAAATTGTATGGCCCACCAGCATAGTGTCCATTACCTCCAAGAAGATCTGCTAAAGAGGCCACAGTCATGTCAACAGTCAGATAAACAGGTTGAATCACACTATTCTGAGCAGTGAACCAATACTGGTTGTTATAGGTCAGATAGTTTCCATTCGGAGAGTTATAGAGCATGTAGACACTATCATTATTAGTGAAATTACTCGCAACAGTTGAATAAGTGTTACCTAACCACGACCATGGAATGGCACTCGGATCAGAGGTAATTTCGGCTTTCCAAGGGCCAACGGCAAGAGTATTTGGTAAGATCGTTTTATATTGTGGATTACTATTATAGTCAGTTGTATCAATTGTTTCTAATTGAACATCAAAATTTGAGATTTTAATAACTTCTTTAAGTACACCGGATTTCTTTAAGCTTACTTGAGAAAGTGCAGTTAAAGTTCCACTTGGTTTCACAACCCTTACATTACCATTCAACTCATTAAGAGAGATATCAAAAACGAATAGATCATCTTCAGTTAAAAGATATGGTGGAAACTGAAGCGCAAGATTTTGCAGATTAATTCCTAGATGATCTTCATAAAGAGAGGCACCTCGCTTATGATCTAATTTAATCGATTCATCCGAGGCAGCAATTCTTAGGAAAACAGCACCAGTGTCCATTCTACTAAAGGTGTATGAATCGTTAGTATTAAGATCGAAGGCATTTACGTCTTGATCAGAGAGATCTTCAGGGATATTAATTTCAAGGGCCTCATTTATACTCAAAAATAACTTCGCAGGAAGATTGGAATCATTAATAGTTTTACCTGCATTAAGATCGGCCATACTAAAGTCAGTGATAGCAGAACCAAAACCAATAACACCTGTTGTTGTGATCCGATTAACTGTATCTAATCTTTGTTGAGTTACTATTCCTTGTTGAACAAGCTGACCATTCTCGGCCATTTCTTTTCTCATTACTGCTAAGACAAAATTCTTTAAATCTGAGAGATTGAAGCGAGCATAAGATGTATGGTCCAGATTATATTCTAAAGATACTAAGGTCAGTCCATTTGGAGCGAAACCACTTTCAGTATAGGTGAGTGCAATGCTTTTTGATCCTTTAGCAACTTGAGTGAACTTTATTCGATTAAAATATTGATCAGTGGCGGTAATACACTGAGCAAGGTTGTCATCGTATTCTTGAGTGGTCATATTCTGGTTATTCATTCCCAAAAAGAATTTACAAAAATTTTGCGTATCAATTCTGTATTCAATTGTAGCTGTTGCTCGATCTACAACTGTACCCCGGTTAATAAATTGATCGACGAATAAATAGGTATTGGCCTTTTTTCTATCAAGTAATTCTTTATTATCAGCTACAGGTCGATAGTTAAATCGGTCGTAGTTAATACCACCGGTTTCCCAGTTATTTGTCTCCATTACAGCTGCAGTGGAAGCGAATAATGCGGCAACTTCATCTGGAATTTCTAAACCAATGTATTGCATGAGTCCTAGGAAGTCTGAGCCAAAGGCCAAGAATGAGTTTACAAAAACATACATGGCCTCACGACGAGCATTTAATCTAACAGCATCATCTAATTTGGAACTCGGTACTGTATATCCACCAGTTTTGAGAGCAATTTGAAGCTTAGTTTCATTTAAAGATTTATCACGATTGATAAGAGTGTCACATACTCTTAGCTTTGATCCATTTTCCATCGTAATTTGACTTTGAAGTTTAGTGGCCAAATCATTTGAGTCACTCACATATGATGGATATCGACTGGCAGCAATTGTGACATAGCTTGCTGAACAATAATCAGTAATAGTTGTATCATCACTGGTCTTAGGGAAATCATCTGCGGTAGCAGCAGCAACGATGGCCCCTCCTCCGTTTGAGGATTGGTAAGCGCCACCAATAATAGTATCGTAACCACCACCAGTATAGGTTGTAACGTAGTTGTTACTTAAACCTAAAAGTGAATCATATCCCGCATTATTACCTAACGCTGAAGAGACTGTGGTGTTGGTATGATCGATAGAGTAGAGAGTGTCCTGAATGATGGCATCTTGAGCACTGGTGTTTAAGGCCGGTGAAATAATATTTCCTATATCTGTTCCTGAAATAGTAGGTCCAAGGGCCCCACCTAATAGACCACCGCCTAATCCACCACTTAATGATCCTGAACATGAAGATAGAGTTATTAATGTAGCGATGATAATCAGTTTATCAGATGATTTTTTATAGGACATCGCCAGTTTTCCTAATCTTGCTGATGTTGTACCCATAAAACACTCCTTAAGTAATTCTTCGTTAGATTTATTTTAAACCTTACTTGTCTTGTCGGTTAATAGTTTCAAAACTTTAATGAATTGGGTATGTATTATCAGATAGATATGGCCACTTTCTTTCATTAGCATTTTAAATGCCAAAAATAATATTTCCTTTTATTGCCAGTTTAAATTGGCAAGACTTTATAAAACCAACAGCTTGTACGATAGGTAACTATAAGGATGATTACTTATGAGTTATAAAGCTTCTCTTGGCCTGCTACTTTTATCTTTTTCGCTTCTTGCTCAAGAAATAAGAGTTCCTATTAAAAAAAATAGGGCAGAGAAATCAAAATTTTTGGAAGTTAAAGAAGGTGAGGAAATACAAATATTTAATTCTACAGCTTCCAAAGAAGCTTTGGTAAGCAAAAAAGAAATTTCATTAATTAGTTGGAATGTCTTTAAAGGTGTAAAAAAGGAGTTGTTCACGAGCTATCCAGATTTAGCAAAGAACTACGACTTCATCCTTTTACAAGAAGCCTACACAATTCCTGAAATGCTTAAGATGTTTGAGGCGACTCCTTATCACTATGTATTAGCAGGATCATTCGTTTATCGTCCATTAATGGTAACAACAGGGGTTGCAACTGGAAGTCGCTTTCAATCCATTAAAAATATTCCTCTGAGAAGCAAGTACAAAGAGCCTATTGTGGATGCTGCACAAATGTGTTTATCTACAGAATACAAACTTGCGGGTAGAGAGGACACTCTACTGGTGGTCAATGTTCATGCCATAAACTTTGTTATTTCTGATAGGCTTTTTCATCAGCTTGATCAATTAAAAGATCATATTAAACAGCATAAAGGCCCAGTCATTTTTGCTGGTGATTTTAATGTTTGGGATGAGAAAAAAACCAAATATCTAAAGAGAATTACTAAAGAGTTGAATCTTAAAGAAATCAGCTTCAAAGAAGATTATCGCAAAAGGTTTCGGAATCATCCTCTTGATTATGTCTTTTATAGAGGTTTGAAAGTTCAAACGGCAAAAGTTTTGGATTTGAAATCCTTGAGTGACCACAATCCAATAGAAGTGAATTTTAGCTTATGAAAAAGATTGTATTAATATTTTGGATTGTTTTTTCTTTTGAAGTTTTACCCAATGAAGGTAAGAGGCCAATTAAATTTAAATTTCCAACCCGTGAAGAATTAATTCAAAATGTTGATCCAAGCTTGAGGAAAAATGCCAAAGAAGTAGAACTCAAAGCATTGAGAAGGTCCAAAGAGATGGAGTCAGACATTGTTAAGGCCAATCAGAATAAGCAGATTATTAAAGATTATTTGAAAATTAAGAAAAGAGTTACTGTTGTTAAAGAAATTCAAGGGGAGAATTTTACTGTTCTAAAAGATTTAGAGGGCCTGAGGGACGAGTTTGATATTGAGAGAAAGAAAATTGAAGAGGAAGTTAAAAAATATGCCAAAGAAAAATACCAAAAGAAGTTAGAGGAAGACAAAAAAAGAGAATCATTAAAGGTTGCTGTTGATCAATCAAAGGTTGGTACCGCTTCAGCAGTGAGATCTTCACCAAAAATAGAGACGAAGGAAGTTGTGAGTAAAGATGTAGAATTTTCTTTTTCGACTATTTTTGCAGGGTTGATTATACTGTTAATCTTCTCGGTAATTTTTTGGTTTAGGAAGAATAATAGATTATGAAAAGATCTCTCTCCTTAATAATTTTGATTTTGTCCTTTTTAAGTTACTTCCTGGTTCCGTGGATTGCCCAACGTGCAAATAAGGTTGTTAGCCAAGATGTCTTAACAATTTTGCCAGAAGATGCTCCTGCTTCAATTGAATTTAAAAAGTCCAAAGAGAAATTTAAGGTATTAGATTTATCTTTACTTATTATGGAGGCAAACAATAAAGAGGAACTTTTAAAGTTTTATGATGAGTTTAAACATAAAACTGAAAAAAGATCTTTGCCCCATGTTTCGAAAGTGATTTGGAATATTAGTGAAATTGTTAAGTTTTATGACCATTACTCGGCCTTATATATTCCCGAAGATGTTTATCTATATATTTTGACTTGTTTAGAAAAAGATAAGTTTTTAAATAGAGGCAAAGCACCTAAAAAGGAAATCAATCTTCTAGATCAAAAACAAAAGACCATGATTGATTTAAAGAGGAGCTTTAAAAATACTTATTTTAAATATCGTAATATAAAGTTTTCGCGCTTTAAGAATTTACCTCAAGGGAAATTTATATCTGAAGATGGGAAAATGGCCTTAGCTATTATTGTTCATCCAGAAGCGCTTACAAGTTTAAATGAGATAAAGAGCTTTAACCTTGAACTTGACAGTCTAATTAATGATATAAAACAAAAAGAGAAGTTAAATGTAAGTGTTACTAAATCAGGTGACACAAATGCTCTCTATAATGAATACGTTGCCCTTTGGGACGGATTCGAAAAGTCAGCGATCTTAAGCTTGATTTTTACTTTTTTCATTCTGTTTGCATTGTTCAGAAATGTTAGAGCGATCTTTTTGATTGCTCACTCGTTAATGGTAGGAATTGTTTTATCTTCGTTTTTTATTGTAAATCATTTTGACATTATTAATTCAAACAGTATCTTCCTGCTCATTGTCGTTATGGGCAATGCGGTTAACTCAAATATAGTTCTTCTTCATTACTACTTAATGTCACGACATGATGGCCTTGGACCTGATCAAGCTGCCTGGGAAGGTTTAAAAAGAAGTATCTGGCCAACTTCTTTTGCAGTAGCAACTTCGTGTATTGTCTATTTTAGTTTTTATGGTTCGGCCTTTAGAGGCTATCATGACATGGCCATCGTTGGATCAGTAGGAATGCTCATCACTTGGGTAAGTGGTATTCTTATTTTAATGTCCAGTTTTTTATGGAAGCTAGGTACATTTTCAGAGTATGAATCGACCAGGTATATTTGTCGCAGCTATATGGGATGGGATAAATTATTTGGTTTTGTTATAAAGAATTATCGACTTATCTTTTTGGTTAGCTCAATTGTAATCATTCTCTCGATCTTAAATATTAAGCAACTTGAGAGTTTAAGGGAAGTCGATTCAAATCAGTTGAAAAATGAAAAGTTCTCTGAAAATAGCCTGGAGAATATTTCTCCAAAATTGGAAAAAGTTGGTTTAGGAATTGAATTCTTACCACAGATGGTTGTGGTAACTGAAAATGAAAGTACGGCAAGGAATCTACAAAATAAAATTAATGAAGATAAATTTCTTCGACTTAAATTACCAAATTTGCGAACATTTACCATCAATGATCTTCTTCCAAGAAATCAAGAGGGATCAGTTGATTCAATAAAGAAGATCAAAAAGAGTTATTCTCTCCAGGATATTATTGAGAGTCCATACATCGATGAGTGGCAAGAAAAGCTTACAAGGAATGCATTTTCTTTTGATACTAACACTCGAGTCAGTGGAGAGCAGCTTCCTGTAGATATCAAATCTTTGTTTATAGATCGAGCTGGTAATATAGGTAATGTGATCTATTTAAGTTTTAATTTAAATAAACTCGAGAGAGACGTTCGGGATATTCGATCAGTGGTGGAAAAAATTCGAGAGTTGTCGCAAGGCCAGAAGATTTATTTATCTGGTACAATTCCTCTTCTTGCTGAAATAGAGAAGATTTCATATGAATGTAGAGAGGAGGTTCTCGTTAAATGTAGTTTGCTTGTTTTATTATTAATTATTATTTTTAATTTTAAGACAACTCAATTTATAGGGGCCTATATATTTGCATTCTTATCCATTGCATCTTTTTTCTATCTTTTTATCCTTCTGACAGGAACAAAAATTAATCTTTTAAATTTTATGGCAATACCTATGACTATGGCCCTGGGTATTGATTATATTTCAAATTATGCAAAGGGTTTTGAATTCGGTCTTAATAATCAATCTTTCCAGCATAAAACATTTTCAATGGTTGTGACGATGAGCTTTACCACTACTTTTGGTTATCTATCTATTTATCTTACTTCTCCCCAGCTTGCACTCATGAGTTTTGCAAAGCTTGCCATAGTAGGAGAGTTAATCACTTTATTTGGTGGACTAATTTTCTTTTTTAGCTTTCTTTCCTTTCAGGAATTCCTTTTAAAGCGCAAAAAAGTCGACTAATAAACTTCAGCATAAGATCTTTTATTTTCATTCGAGACTTTCCGATAAGCCATTTGAATTTTATTAACCCTAAGGAAGGGGAATGGGCCTTTTGCTCAAATTCAATGTATTGAGAAATTTCTCATTCTACGGAATGCTTCTTCTTATTTTGATTTCTTGTAATAAGAAAGAAGGGCCAGTGGAGAGTATTTCTATTGATTCACTAAGCTCTTCTTCTGGGCCATCCAGTGGAGGTGAGTCTGTCACGATCACTGGAGATGGTCTTCAATATACATCTGCTGTTTTATTTGGTGGAACTCCTTGTACATCTCTTGCTTTGGTAAGTTCCACGACTGTTTCATGTGTGACACCTGCACATGCAGCAGGTGTTGTATCTGTCGTTATTGTCAATGCTGCTGGCCAATCTAATACATTATCATCTGCATATACATACATTGCATCTCCGACAGTCTCTTCCGTTTCTCCATCTTCAGGCTACACTACTGGAGGAGACCTGATCACCATCACTGGTTCCTCTTTTGATAGTGGAGCAAGTGTTGTTGTTGGGGGGAATGACTGTACAGGTGTGACCTATGTTAATTCTTCTACCCTTACTTGTACGACACCAAGTGGTACTGCAGGGGCAGCGACGGTTACAGTAATCAATTCAGACACTCAATCAGCAAGTCTTGCATCGGCCTTTACTTATGATGATACCTTAAGTGTTACCAATGTTTCTCCTCGTGTTGGATCTCTTGCCGGTGGAGGAACGCTTACTATTTCTGGAAAAGGATTTGTTAGTGGTGCCACTGTGACAGTAGGTGGAGCAGCATGTACTACTCCAACTTTTGTAAGTTCAAAATATCTTACTTGTATTCTTCCTGCTCATGCAGCTGGTGCGGTCACAGTTCAAGTGACTAATCCTGATACCACCTCTGCCTCAAAGGTGAGTGCTTATACATACCAAGCAGCCCCAACCGTAACCAGCATTTCATCTAGTGTCGGGCCAGTGGCCGGAGGATCGGCCATCACTATAACGGGAACAGGCTTTTTAACAGGCGCCTCAGTGAGTGTTGGTGGCAGTGCTTGCACGCTTGTAACAGTAGTGAGTTCAACTTCAATTACTTGTGCACTTCCTTCTCATACGGCCGGTTTAGTCTCTGTCACTGTTACCAATACTGATTCGCAAAGTGGTACACTTGCTGCTGCCTATACTTACCAGGCCGCTCCGACAGTAGCTAGTATTTCTCCAAGTATTGGAGCGCTTGCTGGAGGCACTTCTATTACCATTACCGGAACAGGTTTTTTAGCAGGGGCCTCTGTCAGTTTAGGTGGAAGTGCTTGTGCTGGAGTCACTGTGGTGAGCTCTACATCTATTACCTGTACGACTTCGGCCCATGCGGCCGGAGTTGTAAGCGCAACTGTTACAAACTCAGATTCTCAATCAGGAAGTCGTTCTTCTGCTTTTACTTATCGGGCCGCTCCAGCAGTGACGAGCGTTTCTCCAAGTGCAGGTGCTTTGGCCGGTGGTTCAACACTAACAATTACAGGATCCGGTTTCATCACGGGTGCTACAGTTTCTGTTGGTGGATCATCTTGCACCAGTGTAAGTGTTGTAAGTTCTACTTCAATCACTTGTACCTTGCCGGCACATGCAGCAGGAGCGGTCAGTGTTGTCGTAACAAATTCTGATTCACAAAGTGGGACTCTTGCCGCAGCTTATACTTATCAGGCCGCTCCAACTGTTTCGAGTGTTTCTCCAAGTGTCGGCCAGCTTGCAGGTGGAACTTCCATTACCATCACAGGAACAGGATTTTTAACAGGGGCCTCGGTTAGTATTGGAGGAAGTGCTTGCAGTGGAATTACTGTTGTTAATGCTACCACCATAACTTGTACAACTCCTGCTCATGCAGCTGGAGTTGTAAGTGTATCTGTTACCAATAGTGACTCTCAAGTTGGAAGCTCTAATGCCTATACTTATCGGGCCGCTCCTACCGTTACAAGTGTTTCACCAAGTGTTGGACCTCTGGCCGGCGGAACAAATATTACCATTACAGGAACTGGGTTTGTCGGATCAACAGTTGATGTGGGAGGTTTGGCATGTACAGCAGTTGTTGTCGTAAGTTCAACTTCAATCACTTGTACTTCTCCTGCTCATGTGGCCGGTGCCGTAACTATCACAGTAACCAATGATGATAATCAATCAGCTTCAATAGCGTCGGCCTTTACCTATCAGGCCGCTCCAACTATCTCCAGTGTCTCTCCAATCGTTGGGCCACTGGCGGGTAATACAACTTTAACTATTACCGGAACAGGTTTTTTAAGTGGCGCAACGGCCACGGTTGCAGGAAGTAGTTGTACTAATCTAACAGTTGTAAATTCAACAACGATAACTTGTCAAACTCCTGCTCATGCAGCTGGGGCAGTAAATGTGGTTGTTACAAATACTGATACTCAAACAGTCACATCTAATAATGCCTACACATATCAAGCAGCTCCAACCGTCACCAGTATTTCTCCATCTTCAGGAACGATCAATGGAGGAACAAGTATAACCATTACAGGAACAGGATTTCTTTCTGGCGCATTAGTTACTTTAGGAGGAGTTCTTTGTTCAGGTGTAACAGTCGTGAATTCAACCACGATTACATGTATTACAGATATACATTCTGCAGGAGGCGTTTCTGCCGTTGTTACCAATTCAGATTCACAAACAGGAACTTTAAGTTCCGCTTTTACTTATAGAATCGCTCCAACAGTAACTTCCGTAACTCCAAGTTCCGGGCCTGTTGCTGGAGGGACTACTGTGACTATTCGAGGTAGTGGTTATTATTCTGGAGCAAGTGTAACGTTCAATGGATCGGCCTGCAGTAGTGTTACTTATGTTGATCCTACGACTTTAACTTGTGTCACTCCGGCAAATGCTGCAGGTGTTGTAACAGTGGCCGTAACCAATGCAGATTCTCAAACAGGAAGTAATACTGCTTTTACTTATCGAGTCGCTCCAACTGTAATAAATATCTCCCCATCAATTGGATCTTTAAGTGGAGGCACTACAATTACAGTTACTGGTACAGGATTTGTTTCAGGTGCAAGTGTATCTCTTGGTGGATCAAATTGTTACGGTGTTGCTGTTAGTAACTCAACAACGCTCACTTGTACTACTTCATCTCATGCTGCAGGAGCAGTGACCGCGACTGTGACGAATACTGATTCTCAATCTGGAACATTGGCAGCTGCATTTACTTATTCTCAAGCACCATCAGTGACTTCTGTTTCACCAAGTGCTGGAGCACTGGCCGGCGGGACGGCCGTGACTATTACAGGAACAGGCTTCCAAGCGGGTGCAACTGTTCAGTTTGGAGCTTTTGCCTGCACAGGTGTGAGTGTTGATAGTTCAACTTCAATTACTTGTACTACTCCGGCCAATGTCGCAGGAGTTTCTTCAGTAAGTGTTACTAATACAGACACTCTTTCAGGAAGCTCAAATGCTTATACTTATCAAGCTGCTCCTACTGTGACATCAGTTTATCCAAGTGCAGGAGCTCTGGCCGGAGGAACAACCATTTCCATTACGGGGACAGGTTTTGTCTCTGGTGCAACAGTTACGATTGATGGATCTGCTTGTACATCCGTAAATTTTATTTCAGCAACTCGACTAACTTGTGTCACTCCTGCCCATGCAGCAGGAATTGTCAGTGTTGCCGTAACGAATTCTGATACTCAGTCAGGTAGCTCTAACGCCTATACATATCAATCAGCACCAACCGTAATTTCTATTTCTCCGGTCTCAGGTTTTGAAGCTGGTGGTGATCTTGTGACCATTACTGGGACAGGATTTGTTTCTGGTGCCAGTGTTAACATAGGAAGCTCGCTCTGTACTGGTGTCACGGTGGTTAATCCAACAACGATTACTTGTACAACTCCTTTAAGTTCTCCTGGAACTGTTGCTGTCTCTGTTACTAACGATGACACTCAAAGTGGATCAACGGCTTCGCTATTTACTTTTGTGGCCGCTCCAACGGTAACAAGTGTTTCACCAAGTGCTGGTGCTCTGGCCGGTGGAACGAGTGTCACAATTACTGGGACAGGATTTGTTACCGGTGCCACGGTTTCTTTTGGAGGAAGTGCATGTGCCGGAGTTACTGTCGTAAGTGCAACCACCATTACATGTACTACCGCTGCACATGCCGCTGAAGCGGTGAGTGTGACAGTGACTAATACCAATACTCAAAGTGGAAGTGCATCTTCAGCATACACTTATCAAGAAGCACCTACTGTTTCTTCTATTTCTCCTAATGCTGGAGCACTTGCTGGTGGTACCAATGTCACTATCTCAGGATCAGATTTTCTTAGCGGAGCGACAGTTACCTTTGATGGAAGTTCTTGCACTAATGTGGTGGTAGTTAATGCCACTACAATTACATGTACAACTCCGGCCCATGCGGTTGGAGCTGTTAATATTGTTATCACGAATACTGATACGCAAACGGGAAGTGCCGCAGGGGCCTTTACTTATCAGCCTGGCCCAACAGTGACGAGTGTTTCTCCAACTATCGGTGCCATTGGTGGTGGAACAAATGTCACAATTACCGGAACAGATTTTATTACAGGCGCCACAGTTAATTTTGGTTCAAGTGCCTGTACTGGAGTGACTGTAGTAAGTTCAACTTCCATCACTTGTACAACTCCATTGCAAATAACTTCTGGAGCAGTCAGTGTGACTGTAACTAATTCTGATCAACAAACAAGTACCCTTAGCTCTGGCTTTATTTACCTGCTACCTCCAACGATTACAACAGTGGCCCCGAATGGTGGCCCACTGGCGGGAGGAACAACGATTACAGTAACTGGTTCAAGTTTTGTCTCAGGGGCCACAGTTACAGTTGGGGGAGTTGCTTGTGCTTCCGTCAATGTTGCCTCGGCCACAAGTTTAACTTGTACAACTTCTGCCCATGCGGCCGGAGCCGTTAACGTAGCAGTGACAAATCCTGATGGACAAACAGCAACAGCGACTTCTTCATTTACTTATCAAAATGCACCAACTGTTACTTCTGTTTCACCAAATGGAGGGCCACTTACTGGAGGAACTTCAGTGACTATTACTGGAACAGGATTTGTTTCGGGAGCAGCTGTCACTTTTGGATCAAGTTACTGCACAAGCGTTACGGTTGTAAGTTCAACTTCTATTACTTGTACAACACCATCTAATTCAGCTGGAGCAGTCACTGTGACAGTTTTAAATGGGGATACTCAAAGTGGAAGTGCAGCAGCGGCCTTTACCTATGCTGCTGCTCCAACAATTTCTTCCGTTGCACCAACATCGGGGTTTGCCGTTGGTGGTACTGTGGTGACAATTACTGGAACAGGTTTTGTCAGTGGCGCTACGGTGACTTTAGGGAGCTCGTGCACTCCGGTTACTTTTGTTGATTCAACCACACTTACTTGTACTACGACATCTTATGCCGCAGGTGCCGTTTCCGCGATTGTTACCAACCCTGATACTCAAACCGGAACTCTTAGCTCGGCCTACACTTATGTTGATGCGCCCACAATCACAAGTATTTCTCCAACCTCAGGAACAATTGCGGGTGGAACATTATTGAGTATTACAGGAACTGGATTTACATCTGGTGCGACTGTTACAGTCGGTGGAGTCGCTTGTACTTCTCCTACAGTCGTCTCTTCAACAAGTATCACTTGTACAACAGGTGCTAAGGCCGCTGGCACTTACGATGTGGTGGTTACCAATACAGATACACAAACCGGAACACTGGCCGGAAGTTACACCTATGTGAGTCTTCCTGCGACACTCAGTTTTCAAACTGGAACAAGTAGCCCAAATCCACCAGACCCAGATGATTACGGATCAACGATTATTAACATTACACATACATTTACATTAATTAATTCTGGTGACTCTGGATCAACCACGGCCATTACTGTTTCATTAACCGGGACTGATGTTGCCTCATGGTTAATTGGAACTGATAATTGTACAGGAAATACTCTTGCACCAGGGGCCTCATGTACTGTACAGGTCACTTTCTTAGGTGCATTTTTAACGACAGGTTCATACTCGGCAACATTAGAGGCCACGGCCGCAACAGGTGGAACCGATACGAATAGCTTAACAGGAAGCGTTCCATGAAAATCTTGATCTTTCTCATAGTCGTTACAATCAATTCTGTTTTGGCGAGTTCTGAGCTTGCAAGTTGTGAAGCAGAGATCTTAAAATTTGGCGATGGCTCCGGCAGGGATAAGATTTCTTCTCAATGTATTAATCTCTACCTTGCCAAGGCCCTACCTTTGGGCATTGAGGAAAGCCTAGACGAGAAGTGGAAGGTTGTTGGATTCCATAATATGCTTGTCATTGCTAAAAAGGATAAGTCTATTTCAGAAAGAGATCTTATTGCTGGGTCTAATACAGAACTTTCTGGGATTGTAGCGGTAACTTTGGATGAGGCCCATCAAGAGATCGCAGTCCTTTTGAATAGTGGGGACATACTGTTTTTTTCCAGCAGGATTCTAGGTAATGTGGCCCCGTTAAGAGTGATAAAATCGAAAGAATTGGAAGGAGCGGTGGATTTAGCGATCAATCCAAATACCAATCAAGTGATTGTTCTCAATCAAAAATCCCAAAGCCTCTTGTTTTATTCAAGCAAGGCCAATATTCATGCCCATACTGAAAAGAAGAATTTAGGGCCCAAGAAGATCATTCAAAGACTTCCAGCAATGGCCCAAAGCATTGCTATCCATCCAGTTAAAAAAGAGCTGTATACCCTGGATTCCGCAAAATCGACCATCTGGGTATATGATCTTTCTTCTCAAAAATCCCTTGGGCAATTAGTTATTCCCAAGAATCAACTGATTAAAGTTGAGGCCCTGAAAGATGAATTACTGTTCACTGACAATAAATTAGACACTATCAGGATCCCTAGGAAATAATTTCAAAAGCTCATCACTTCTTCATTTCTTAGCTGTAAAATCCTCCCATCACATACGAGGTGGATTATGAAATTTTTGTTTTTATTTTTAGTTTTAGCTTCATTTAATACTTTTGCTGATACTTACACGAGTATAAATTTTGGAGATCAGAATGGCCCTTTAGGATTTCCAAAGGCCAGGTCTGTATCTGATGCTAAGTTGTTATTTTACGGTTTAAATTCAAACAACCAAGGTGTTGGGTTAATTAGTACCTCTGGAAAGACATTTGAGATTTCAAGCAGCAGAAGTTATTTCAACATTATTATGCATAAAAAAGACAACCAAGTTAAAGAAGTTATTTCAACTTCAACAATGGATGATTCAGGAGTTCGCTTTGGCCGTGGAGATGTTACGTTCAGTGGTGAAGCAGCGAAGTTTATTTTTAATGCTTTGAACGTTAAGGCCGAAGTTGTTGGAGAGGTGGGCATTAAGAAATCTGCAAATCTTATTTGTACTCAAGGTTTAGTTCAGACCACATGTAAATTTAAAGACGTTGCTTTTAGAGATTTGAGAAAAAATTAAATTATTTAAAACGGAGGATAAAATGAAAATGATAACTTTTCATCTTTATCCTCTTCTTTTAATTCTCTTCTGTCTTATTTCATGTGTTCCAGATCAATCCCAGCTAAGTAAATCATCCATCATTAACGGTGTCATGCCTCGGCCCGAAGATAAAAACATTAATTCTACAGTGGCAGTTTCACTCCTTCGTAGGACCTCCCATTGCTCAGGTGTTTTAATTACTCCACAAGTTGTTTTAACTGCGGCCCATTGTATTTATCCTGATTCAAGTTTTGAAGTTCGAATGGGAAATGAAATTAATTTTTCTAAGCAAAAACCTGTCTCTGTTAAAGAAGTTATTATTCACCCAGATTATACTGACGAAAGAACCCAAAATGACATTGCGATCATGATCTTAGAGCAACCCCTGTCAAATAATGTGGCCCCTCTGTACCAAGGTGACATTTTATCTCAAAAAGGTCTTCCCCTTTTTGTGGCCGGTTATAGTTCGATCAGCTCAATATCGAATTTAGATGCATTTGCTTTAGTGAGAAAAGAGGAAATATCAACTCATCGAACGAACTTGGGTTTTAATGAGGACGATGGATCCTTTACACAAAAACTTTTATTTCGAATGGTCACTGTCATTACGGATGTAAAAAATGATAAAGATAAATTGGTCTATCTTCAAAGTAATGGGGGTGTATGCTCCGGGGATTCAGGTGGACCTACCTTTATTAAACTTAAGGGTAATTATCTACTCATAGGAATCAATGCCTCAGTTCAATATGATAAAAAACAGTTTTGTGCTTCTTGGGGAGCCTCAACATTTATTCCTTATTATCTCGATTGGATTACAAGAGTTCTTGATGAGAAAAAGCTTTCAAAGGAACTTAAGGTCTCTTATTTTAAATTTGATGAATTTTTCAAGGCACTTGATTTCGGAGAATATCTGTGTTCAAGAGTTAATTTAAAATGGATGGAACAATTTCAAAATCAAATGCCTAATCCAGCTCAACTAGATTATTGCAACTTAGGACAAAGATTTTTATCAGACTCTCAAGATTTAAGCGATCTATGCAAATCTCAGTGTGCTACTCAAATTGCGAATCAAAACTTTTGTGAAGTTTATGAAGTTGGAGTGAAGAGATTTAAGCAAGAGTACTCTTCATATTGTTCTCAATAAATCTGGGCCAGGAGTGGCCCAGATTTAAAATTATCTTCTGACTGGACGATAAATTTTTCCTAAACCTGCTAAAGGTATGGGTGCATTTTTAAATTGGGCGGGTCTCTCATACATCCACATAAAATCTGGTCTTGTTGAAGTCATCCATTCTCCGCCGACGATCATTCCTCGAGAATTAAGCTCCAAGATGTATTCATAATCTTTAAATCTAAATTCCTGATGTTCGGTCATTGTGACGGGAAGTTTCGAAACAAAATTTTTCTTGCCTTGAGCTGCCAGCTCTGGAGTATAAAACTTAAGCTCTTCTCCATAGGTCATTCTTGTTTTAACTCTTAATTTTTTTGTAACTCCATTGGCGCCATCATTGGCATCGATGGGCTCTTCTCTAATGACTTCAGTTGTGTAGTTAGTGATTGGTTGATTCCATACATCATTAAAACGGTCTACATCAGCAACAAATCCTTTCCCATGAATCCCAATGAGATTGGTGAGAATCAAGTGAAAAGATCCTGCATTCACGTCACGACAATCAGATGATTCGGCCTGATCTTCTGGAGGATATGCTGTGTAGTTATCTCTATCATCTCCTTCTCCCACAACTTTTCCAGCAACTTTGCATCTTCCTCCAACAAATCCATAGGGTTCACCTTTATAATTGTAGGCCTCATGCATGGCGAGCAGCCCCTTAACATCTGAAGAGCCAAAGGGAACTTTAATCCCGTGGGGATTAATTACGATCACTTGATCTGGTTCAGGATAATGAGATGAGGCCTGAGACCAACCATGACAAATTCCTTCCCACCAAAGATCCCGTGTTGAGAAGTGACTTAGAGTCGTTTTGGTCAAAGTGTAATTATAATCTCCCATGGCGATATCATAAAGTTCTGCAGGGGAGAGTTGAGCAAGTTCGCTTTGACTCATTTTTAATAATTCTTCTTTTGTATTGAGGTGGTACTTAAAGGGTTGGGGATTGGGATTGTTCCAGCGATAGGCTATTCCCCCTAGATTAGATGGCCAGTAAGTTTCCGACCAACCTAAGCGATTATCGAAGAGTTTTCCCACTTTTGGTAAAGAATTAAAGTCGAGCACGATGTTACTGCGAATAATTCGGTTAAAATTACTTGGATGATTTTTGCCATCATATAATTCTGCGTGGGCCAGTGGAATGAGAGTGAGAAAAGCTAATCCATAGAGCTTAAACTTCATTTTTCCTCCTCGGAAGAAGTTTTAAAACGAAAAATTTATAGCCAACTATTTGACTTCTTCCAATCATCACTCAATAAATTGAGTCGAGCGGACTTAAGTCTGTAAATCTTAAGAATGAAGCTTAAGATGTTGCTGCGAGTGAGCGCAGCACGCATACGGAAGCTGAGTGTCATTGGTGCTTAACTACTAAATTGACTAGATAAGTTTCATCGCACCGGGTACTATAACTGATGTAAGTCATATATCAGTTACACAGGAGTTATTATGGACTTTGCTTTATTTACGCAAGAAGGGTTGATCATGATCCTTCGTTGGATTCACTTTTTTTCTGGTGTTGCTTGGATTGGACACCTTTATTATTTTAACTTTGTTCAAGGTGCTTTCTTCAATGAGATTGAAGCTCCAGTTAAAAACCAAGCTTTTTCAAAACTTGTTCCAAAGGCCCTTTGGTGGTTCCGTTGGGGTGCCATGGGAACTTTCCTTTCTGGCCTGGCAATGCTTGCAATTACAGGAAAGGACTTAGGTGCAGATTTTTTTCAAACTCCATATGGGATTTACATCTATACCGGAGCTCTACTCGGAACACTTATGTTCTTAAATGTTTGGCTTATCATCTGGCCTAAGCAAAAAATTATTATTGCTAATGCCAACACAGTAATTGCTGGTGGAGCTGCAAATCCGGAAGCTGCGAAGGTTGCTCCTCAAGCTCTTCTTGCTTCTCGTACTAACGTACTTTTCTCAATACCGCTTTTATTTTTCATGGGAGCTTCAAGACACTTAGGACTTAATATTCCTGAAGGTTTTAGCCCAATGATGGTTCTTTCTGTTGTGACTCTGATCGTTCTTGCTCTTGAAGCTAATGCGATTAAAGGAAAACTAGGACCTCTTACTACAGTTAAAGGTGTGATCCACTGTGGTCTTGGTCTTCTTGTGGCCCTTTATGTTCTTATTGAGGTTCTTGTTTGATTTTTAAAATAGTGGGGGCCTTGATGGGCCCCCTTATTCTTTGCCAAATTGCTTTTGCTCAAGTGAGCCTTGAAAAAGGCAAACGCCTTTTCCTTTCTAATTGTACAAGTTGTCATAATAAAGATCCTAACTTTAAAGGGTCAATTGGCCCAGAATTAGTGGACGCTCCATTAGATGTGATGACAGCAAAGGTGACGACAGGACGTTATCCTGAAAAATTGCCAGCTGGTTTTATCCCAAAGAGAAAAACTAAGTTGATGAGACCGTTTCCTCATTTAAAAAATGATGTGCCTTCCATCCATGCTTGGATTCAGTCAGTAAAAAAGAAAAAGTAGCTAAAGAAACTTTTTAGTTTAAGCAGATTTACAAATAAGAATAAAGTGATAAAACCAGCGCGATGAAATTCTTTCTCGCATCCTTCACAATTTTATTTTCAATCTCATCCCTTGCCCAAACAGGTGCTGATTACCAAATATATGGTGGTAAACTTCACCGAGGTGGCAAGGGGTATATAGAAGTGCTCTCGAATGAAGAGCATTACATCGTAAAAATGAACTACGAAATCTATAAACGTGCACTTGTTCCTGTTTCTGCAGATGATCTCAAAGGGGAAACCATCATCGAGCTGCCATCGCAGTTTATAGATGAAAGAGGTTACGCTGAGCTTGAAAGGCTTAAAACGATTAAATTAGAAGATGCAGAAATTAAGTTTATTCAAAGAACATCTTTTAGGGAATTTAATGATGCCTATCAATTTCAAGTCATCCCTAGGAATGGAAAATCTAAAATTGAAGTTATTTATCACCCATTATTACCTGCGACGGGATGGGGAAGAGTCAAAATAATATTTATAAGTCACATCCCAATGCTTAATGGTTATCAAGCAGTCGCAGAGATGAAGTAAGTGAAGGGAAGGTAAGTTGCCTTCCCTTTTTCTTTTCTTTTTTAAATTTTCCACGTTACCATCACTACATGATTAATTTATTCGACATTATTTTGCATTTAGACCAACATTTATTAACCTGGATTAATTTTTTCGGTCCATGGATTTATGTTATTATGTTTCTGATAATTTTTTGTGAGACAGGTTTAGTGGTGACTCCATTTCTTCCAGGTGATTCACTCCTTTTTGCTCTTGGTGCATTTTCTGCTATTCCCGATGGATTAAATATCTGGGTTCTTCTAAGTTCTTTAATGATAGCTGGCATATTAGGTGATACGGTTAATTATCACATAGGAAAATACCTAGGGATAAAGGTCTTCGAAACCAACAGTAAAATATTTAAGAAAGAATACTTAGATCAAACTCATGCGTTCTATGAAAAATGGGGAGCTTTTACTATTGTGGCCGCTCGCTTTGCTCCTATTGTTCGTACCTTTGCTCCCTTTGTGGCCGGAATTGGATCGATGGAGTACAGAAGATTTATAACTTTTAATGTTTTTGGTGCTATTGCTTGGGTTTCAATTTTTCTTTTTGCTGGTCATTATTTTGGAAATCTTCCTGTCGTAAAAAGAAATTTTCATATTGTGATTTTCGGAGTGATTTTTGTTTCTATCCTTCCGATGCTGGTACCTTGGATAAAAAGTAAACTTCCTAGGAAAGCTTGAGATGAAAATTATTTAAGTTTTTTCTTTAGAATAAATGCCTTAGCATGTTCTCAAACTTATTTATAAGAGAGAGAACATGAAAACAAAAATTCTTGCGACAACGCTATTACTATCAAGTTCTGCTTTTGCTGTTACCGCCAACGGTTTTGATCTCACTGCCTATGGATTTATTAAATCAAGTGCCATGTACTCGGATCATGCTCTTGCAAGTTATAACAATATTAACTTGTCGGCACCGACTTATGCAGTAGCACAATCGAGAGGTGTTGATAAAACTTCTCGAATGAGTTTTCAAACTCAACAGTCTCGTGTGGGAGCTAATTTAAAAAAAGGCGATAATCTTTCTGCTAAATTAGAATTTGATTTTATCGACTTTAATAAATCATCTCCTACGACTCAAATGAATCCTCGAGTTCGAATTGCCTCTGTTACTTATGCTTGGGAAAATCAAAAAGTTATTATTGGACAAGACTGGGATATGTTCTCGCCTGTAACGACTTATACTTTTGATTATGTAGGCCTTTACTTTATGGCCGGTAATACTGGATTCATGAGACAGCAAGCTCAGTATTTAAATACTCAAGGTGATTGGGAATTTGGAGCAGCACTTGGTATGGCCGGAAATAATCCAGGCGCTATAGATGCTGATCTAGAAATTGCTAAGGCCCCAACCTATGCCTTACGTGCTACTCGAAATCTTGAAAAAGGGCGCATTGGACTTTCTGGAATTTATTCTCGATTAAATTATGAGACTTCAAATCACACTGCACATGATGCTTATGGGTTTAATGGATTTTATGAAAAAATTTATAATGCTTTAAGTGTGAAGAGTGAAGTTTACTACGGTCAGAATCTTGCCAACCTAGGGACACTTTCAATCGGTAAAGGAACAAATTCAACGAACATTCGTGAGTGGGGGGCAACTCTTACTGGAAGTTATATGATGTATGAGAAAAACTATCTTTTTGGGGGAGCGGGTATTGCGGCCGTAACCAACAAAGATCAACTTTCTTCATTCGCTCTTAATGGCACTACAAATGTCATTACAACTACGGGAATAAAACAAAATTTTCTCACGAGAGTTGGGTGGGAATATCGAGTAACAGATGATTTCTCATGGATCACTGAATTCAGTCGTTACCAAACAGAGTCAAAGTTATCATCGAGCAAGTATCACACTGTTGTTGCCCATAGCTTAGAGACAGGCATTCAACTTAGATTTTAATTTTTCTTCCCACTCAGGGATTTCACTGGGTGGGAAAAATAAATTCAATTATTTCAAGTAGTTGTCTCCCGCATGAGAGTAACTGCTCAATAAATTGTTAAAGCCGTTTTCTAAAATTTCTCTACGGCCCTATGTCATTTATTTTATTTGGCCAATCGTTCTTTTTCTGACAAAATTTCTTCATGGCATTTGATGAACTCATTTTTTTAGCGAAAGGCCTTATAAAAGGCTGG
>JBFWTE010000019.1:0-79252 GCA_050247975.1 Bacteriovoracaceae bacterium | reverse complement strand
AGAAAAAGCCAGGGTAAAAAGAAAGTAGACCAAGAAGAGAATTGATGTAAGAATTTTAAAAAGAAGCATTTTTTTGGCCGTCGAGTTATCTTTAATTGATCTGTCGAGTTACACCTTTATTCATCACTTCTTTGGTTTCCTCTTGTAGCTCTATGGCGCGCTCATAAAGACTCTCAAAATGTATATTGTACTTTGAGCAGATAGGTTTGAGTTCTCTTTCTAAATTCTCATACCACTTATCTTGTTTGCTTTCATAAAAAGCAATAATTTCTTCTTCAGTTCTACTCCCATAATAGGCATAGGTTAGTTGATAGCACCGAAGCTCTCTTTCGATATCTTTTTGCAAATTCTTGTTTTTTTGAAAAATATCTATTAATTCCAGTGCCTTGGACCGGATCTTTTTCTCGTGGTTTAGAGTGTGTTCCCCCAAGTAATACATCTTCATATCTTCGACTATCTCTAACACTTTCATAATTTGCTCCAGATTCGCAAAGACGGGCTCTTTAAATTCTCAGATCTAAAATTAACCTTTTGCTAGTATATAATCATGAAATCAAAGACATGCTCTCTTTGTAAATCGGAAAAGAACTTAGATGCTTTCTATGTGAAAGTACGAGGGCACCTAGGCGTCGATTCAAAATGCAAATCGTGCGTGTTACTTTTTAAACAAAAACAATACAAGAAGAACAAAAGATCAAAATTAGGAATGATAGAGGTGACAGCAGATCAAGAGGTTATTCCAGAGGCTGCTGTTATTCTTTTTATAAATAATGTGAGGTGTTTATGAGTGATGTTATTAGAGTTTTGATTTACATAAGAGTAAGTACGTTAAAGCAAGCCTTTGAAGATAGTAAAAGGACAGGAACCAGAATTGCTGATGGTTCACTTGAAGTTCAGCAAAAGAGGGCCATCGAATACATAGAGCAGATTTGCTCTCAACTAAATAAGCAGTATAAGGTCGTAGGCGTTTTAGAGGATACTAAATCAGCAAAGGATACTGATCGGTATGGATACCTGGCATTGCAAGAGGCTGTTCAATTAGGCGAAGTCGATTGGATTGTAACTTCTGAAATTTCACGTCTACATCGTGACACGCTTGAGTTTCTAAGCTTTAAGAAATATTGCAAAAAATATGGAGTTGAACTCCTTTATATCGGTGCTCCATATGGTCAAAAGGATGCTTCAACTGACTTCATGGAGACTATGATTGCAGCACTTGCAGAGTTTGAAAGAAAGCAAACTTCTGCCCGTTTAAAGAAGAATATTAATAGCCGACTTAAAACGAATGGAAAAATTAACGGAGCTGAACCTATACTCGGGTTAGATAAATGTCCAAAACGCAAAGGACATTTTGTTATAAATGAAAGAGAAGTGAAAACTCTTACACAACTTCTGGAAATCTATGTTGATGCTAGCGGTGAAGCTGATGCCGTTCGTACGGCCCACATGAAGGGACTTAGAGACAAAGGCGGCAGAGAGTTTACTAAGCTACGATTTAAAAATATCCTGAAAAATGTTGAATGGAGATATGCTGGTAAATGGTATCTGCAAGAATCACCGGAAAGTGACTTAATTTCTGTTCAATTGGATCATGGTGAAGTTTTACATGAAGAACTCAGAAAACGTGTTTTAATTCGGATTAATGAGCAATCACAACGGAATTTGAAACGTGGCAAGCATCATTATGTTTATCTCTTACCAAAGATTCTAAAAAGTTCAGAAGGATTTAGTTTTAGTGGGCAAATTGGCCACGGCAATACTCAGGATTATAGGTATTATTATTGTCGAGAACTAAAACAAAGAATCAATGCGGAAGATCTTGAGAAGGTGATTGAAAAGAGAGTCATTACTTACTTTAAAAATTCTGACTTATTTAAAAAATTGATTTCATCTGGATTCCAACAACGTGATCAACGAGTGGAAGAATTAAGAAGAGAAATTTCTGGCTTTAGAGTTGAGATAAAAGATTTGGAAGTTCAAATCCAAGGACTCATTAAACATATGGCCAATCCTGCTTTATCCTCATCGGCAATAGAGTCGATTGCTACCAAACTTAATGACTTTGAGGCACAAAAGAGGGGTATTTTGGCACTAATTCAGGACAAAGAGCAGGCCATTGGTCACTTTTTGAGTTTGGTTGAAGTGACAACGGCCGGAGATAAGATTGAAAAATATGCTAGTGAGTTTAAGAATTTCAATAGGATTCAAAAAAGAGAGTTACTAGAGAACATCTTCGAGAAGATAGAGGTTATGGACCCGTATTTGGTCAAATTACACCTCAAAAGACCCCTATTAAGGGGTGATTCTCGTAGTGTGGGGAAAAAAAGTTGTGGATTGGGTAGAAGTGGTGGGACCAGCAGGACTTGAACCTGCGACCACCCGGTTATGAGCCGGGAGCTCTAACCAACTGAGCTATAATCCCACATGCGAGCTTATAATTTACTGTATCTAGGAACTCTTGCCAAGACGGACGACAATCTATTTGATGTTTTGCTGTGCGACAGCTTATGATGGGCCTATGGAAAATACAAAAACTCTTTCATTTGTAAAATACTCTGGCAACGGCAACGACTTTATAATCGTGGATCACCCTGATAGTAAGCTTGAACCAAAATTGATTCAGCGACTTTGTGATCGGTATTTTGGAGTGGGGGCAGATGGAGTTTTAACTCTCACTTCTTCGCCCGGGGTTGATGGAGTCATGCGAATTTTTAATTCAGATGGTGGAGAGGCCGAAATGTGCGGTAATGGACTTCGCTGTCTTGTGACTTATCTTGATTATAAATTGAGTCAGAAAAAAAATACTTATTCAATTAAGACTATGAATGCAATCTATGAGGTGAGCCGTAAAGGAGATTCATTTGCCATCGAGATGAGTGAGATCAAAGATAAAAATTTGTATGATCTTTCGAGTTTTAATGAATTTGACAAGAGTTTTTATATTAATACCGGAGTTCCCCATCTTGTTTTCCTTTCTAAAGACGTTAAAAAAATAAATATCAAAGATGTGGCGCCAAAGTATCGCTACCATAATATTTTTCCAAATGGCTCGAACGTCAGCTTTGTTGAACTCATTCCTGGGACTCAATCGGCCTATGTCAGAACTTACGAGCGGGGAGTGGAGGATGAAACTCACTCATGTGGTACTGGACTGACTGCCTGTGGGCTTGCTCTTAGTCATTGGCTTGGTTGGACGGGAGACATTCATCTTCAGACCAAGGGTGGGAAACAATTAGTAAGCATTGGTGAAAAGATATTTTATTCAGGTGAAGTGACTTATTGTTTTCGCGGAGAAATGAATCTGTGAAAGAGCGTGTAGATAAAGTTTTAACGGATCGAAATTTAGTCGCTTCAAGGTCTCAAGCTAAAAGTTTAATTGAGAAAGGTGATGTTGAAGTAAATGGCGTCATTATCAAAAAGGCCGGTGAGTTGATAGACGTTGATGCTGAAATTACCATCAATGCTCCACTTTTTGTTGGACGTGGAGCCTTTAAATTAGAGAAGGCACTTAAAGAATTTGAGGTTGAGGTGAATGGGAAGATTTGCCTTGATATTGGCGCTAGCACCGGTGGATTCACAGAGGTCTTATTACTTAATGGTGCCGAAAAAGTTTATGCTATCGATGTTGGCCATGATCAGTTGGCCAAAAAATTACGTGAGGATTCTAGAGTTCATAATCTCGAAGGGACAAACATTCGTGAGCTTCATTCTCTGCCAGAGTTAGCAGATGGTGCAGTCATGGACTTATCTTTTATTTCAATTACTAAAGTTCTTCAGCAAACTGCGAATCTGTTAAAACCGAGTGGATTTTTAATTGCCTTAGTTAAGCCTCAGTTTGAAGCAGGGGTAGACCGTTTGCCAAAAGATGGTGTTGTTAAAGATGAGAAAATTCGCAAACAAATTTTAGATGAAGTGGTCAGTTTTGCGACTCAAAATGGGTGGAAACATCTCAAGACAATTGAGTCACCTATAGAAGGTAAAACTGGAAATAAAGAGTATCTTTGCTATTTTCAGAAGATCATTTAGGCAATGATCTGTGGCAGTTGTTTGGATAGGCCAACCAAGCATTTGAAAGCACATTTAAGTCCATTATAATTAAAATACTGTTTTTTTATTAAAGTCTCACTAGCTTTAAAATTTTACCATGGAGGCTGTATGGTAAAAATTTTAATTATCGACGACTCAAAAGCTGTACATGCGTTTACTAAAAATTGTCTTACAGAATTAGGATACTTGAATATTCAGCAAGCCTTTAACGGACAAGAAGGTATATCGAGCTTAGATAACAGTATTGATATCATACTCCTTGATTGGGAAATGCCAATTAAGGATGGCCCATCAACGCTAAAAGAAATTCGTGCTAATGGTTTAACTATTCCTATTATTGTTATGACTACTCGAAATTCAGTCGAAGATATCACTTTTATGTTAGGGCTTGGAGCAAATGATTATATGATGAAGCCCTTTACCGCTGATATTCTTAAGGGAAAGATGGAGGCCGTATTTGAGTTACAAAAAAGAATAGCTTAAAGATCAAAATCGTATCTAAGATTTAAAGAATTGATGGTATTAGTATCAGGGAGACCACTTAGGCTTCGCCATAATTTATCTTTTTGATAAACGAAATTGTAATCAAAGAAAAGTTTTTCAGTTAATGAAAAAATAAGTCGAAGATCATTTGTTAGATTCAAATTATCACCTTCAAAATCCCAGGTGGCCATATCTTGAAAGGGTCTTACCCAGAGTAAGTTTTCAAATGCGACTCTCTCATTTATTCTACTTCTCATTCCTAAACGAAATCCATGGCGCATACCTGTCTTACTAATAGTTTCTTTACCGCCATTTATTTTTTTAATCTCTGTGACTCGATAGTCATAAAGTGGAACATAGGAAAGATCCAAGTACTCCCATGTTTTTGAATGATACATATGAAGAGTGAGTCCCACGACACCAACTTGCCAGTGGTCTTTAGGAGTTGCATAAGCACTAAAACGAGTTGAGTTGTAGTTAACTATACTCAAAGAAGAGAGTGAGGGTGTAAGACGATCAATCACAAATTGGGCCTGGCCATTGGTACTTCTGGTTGAAACAGTTTCTCTGCTCACCGGATCGCGCATCTTTGATTGTTGTTGCTCAAATTGAGTTAAAAACTTGTATCTCGCCCCATAGTTTCCACCTTTGAAGCCATATTTTAAGCTTTCCCCTTCGTTAATCGATTGTCTCGTAAAGGGAGAGGCATAGAGAGAAAATTTATACTTTTCAAAATCTTTGTTGAGTTGATCCATATTTAAATTTTTCTCAACAAAAAGTTTGGTTTTTTCGGGAGAGTCAGACTTTAAAACATCGTTTTCTGTGAGCTGATCAGGGAGATCATTCTTAACATTAAATGGATTTGGCCCGATGTCTGCTTTTTTAGATTCTTCTGCGATCTCTTCCTTAATGTCTCTCCATTTTGCTTCAGGCATAGGGATTTCTTGATCATCTAGGCCCGCGAGTGTGTAGACATAATCTTTTGAGAAAGCTTCGCTATTGGGAACTCGATAAAGTCGCCAGTAAGAAGTTTCTGAAGAGGACTTTATACAGATGGCTCGGGCCGCAAAGCCTTCAGTCTCGTGCAATATTTTAATATGATTATTTACATTAATATCGTCTTCCAATCCTCGATCGAATTGGATGATATTGTTCGTTAGAACTCTTAAAATTTTTACATTGGTTAATTTTTCGTCCGGACCTATAGCAAAGGCCGGAATTGAAAAAAGAACTCCCAAAATGATCCACATAAATTAAGTGTAATCGATTTCGGGAGGATTAAAAGAGATTAGTATTCTAATACGGAGTAAACTTTTAGACCTTCTTCTTTAAACTTATTCAAAAAAGTCAGGTTAATAAGCAGGGCCATGGCGTGGACGTTGAGATTGTTTTTCTCACAAAGATTAATTGCAGCTCGAAGAGTACCTCCAGTTGCAAGCACATCATCAACAATAAGAACTTTGCCAGGTTTTTGGTTTACGACCATCTCTAGAGTATCGGTGCCATATTCAAGGGTATAAGATTCTGCGATAACTGGAGGAGGCAGTTTCCCTTTTTTGCGCATCGGAATAAAGCCTTTACCTTTAAGCTGGGCCATCGCTGCTCCAAGTATAAATCCACGGGATTCAATGCCAACAATATAATCAATATGCTGCCATTCAATATTTTCGGACATGGCCACAACAACTTCCGTAAATCTTTCTTGAAGGAGAGGGGTAATATCTTTGAAGATAATTCCGGCCTTTGGAAAATCAGGAACATTGCGAATATGAGATTCAAAAGAATGCATATTTAAACTCCAGGTCATTTGTTTGGCACAACTTATCAATGAAAAGATGAAATTTGAAGAGCAGTCTTTAGAATAAATTTTATACAGGTTCTTTAACTCATTAATTATATTAAACCGGCTTTGAATGCTCTCGGGAGGAAACTTTATGGATTCTCGTCCCATCATCATTATTGGAGCTGGTATTTGGGGAAGTCTTCTCGGATTAAGATTAAAAAAATGCCACCCAGAAATACCTTTTGAAATACACGAGCCGACATCTTCAATCGGAGATGGAATTGCTTGGGCATTTGCAGAAGATGCGATCATCGCCGGAGCCTTACATTGGCTTGCTCCATTGATAAGCTCCTCATGGAAAAGTTACGAGACTCACTTTCACAAGTATCAGAAAAAAATTCAAAAAAATTATCACGTTGTTACACAAAGTGATTTGGAAATAATGATAAAAGATGAGCTGCGGGAAAATTTATTTTTGAATTCTTGTATTACAACAGAAGAAGCTTTGACGAGAGGGGCGTTCGTTTTTGATACAAGAAATGAAGGCTACTATTTTAAGCAAAGTTATTTTAAGAAAACAGTTGGATTCAGTGTTGATCTTAATCAATCTTCCCAGTACTTTTTTCCTGTCATGGCAGATATCTCTGTTCAGCAAAGAGACCAGTTTAGATATTTGAAAATACTTCCAGTAAATTCAAGGACCCTCTACGTAAAAGATATTCGAAAATCTTTGAATGATAAAATAGAAATTGAGAATGTTAAGAATGATGTGATTGATTTTTTAGAATTAAAAAATTTAGGTATTAAATCAATTTCAATCCAAGAAACACATGTTCAAGTCCTACCAATTTGTAAATCTAGCTTTTTAGAGTTTCCAAGGGTGATTAATTTAACTGATATTTCCCATGATGTGACAGGAGAGTGCATTTCAGATGCTGTACGTTTAATTGATCAAATCATGAAGACTAGCATGAGGTTCGGAGAAGTTAGAAGCATTGTGGAAGGGTACAGAGAAAAGAAAATGAAGGTTAGAAACTATTATCATTTTATTAATAATTTGATTTTTAAATTAAATCCACACAGGAGTTATGAATTTCATCAGTATTTATATCAGTTGCCTCATCCTCTCATAGAAAAGTTCCATTCAGGGGAATTATCCCTAAAAGACATAATTGAGTCTCTTATGAGAAAACCGCTACTTTTCCCCGTGTTACTGTCTAAAATTTAGACAGTGTCTAATGAGTTTGCTTTAATACAAGTTAAGTTCCTGAAAGATTAACCTACTAATTGGCCCGGTCTTTGCTTCATTATTGTTATACAAATGGAGTCATTATGAAGAACCTATTGATCACTATCTTCTTCCTTTTATCAGCTGGTCTTGTTTTCGCTAGAGAACATCAAATGATAGATACATTAGGTAGTTCTCCTAAAGGTCAGTATGTTGCTTTAGAAGAGTATGGTTATCGCCAAGAAAAGAATAGTTACTACGTAAATATTAAAGTTATTAATGTATGGACAAAGCAGTATGTGGGGCAAACGTTTTCCATAGAGGTTCCAGCGCATAATGAAAGTTTCCTCAAGGACGCTCGTCTAAAAGCAAAAATAGCTGCCAAAGATGATTTGAAGAAATTTAATATCTCACTTTAGGTATTCTAAATTTCGGCAAAAAAATCCCTGGACTCATGACAAAACTTCCCTGTTATTATAATTGAATGGGGGAAATTCCTCCCAAACCTTCAGGATTATAAGTATGTGTGGATTGCTATCTTATGAGGGAGACGTTAAGAATCTTCCTGATTTTGAATCAACATTTAATAAACTTCGTCACCGTGGACCTGATGATACAGAGATTATGAAGGTAAATGGAGGAGAAGCTTCTGTTTGTTTTCATCGTTTGGCCATCATGGATCCAACTCAAAAAGGTCACCAGCCCTTTGTTGATGAATCAAGTGGTAATGTTATTACATGTAATGGTGAAATTTATAATTTTGAGACTCTTCGCCATGATTATGAAAAAGATTATCATTTTAAATCACATTCTGATTGTGAAGTTTTAGTTCCAATGTTCAGAGATCTTGGTATTGAAGGAATGTGTCAGCATCTTGATGCCGAGTTTGCTTTAGTGATTTGGGATAACAAGAAAAAGAAGTTAGTTGCTGGCCGTGATCCCATAGGCATTCGACCTTTGTATTATGGATATACGACTGAAAATAAAATTATATTTGCTTCTGAAATGAAAGTTCTGACTCCATTTTGTGAGAGAGTGGAGGCTTTCCCTCCTGGTCATTATTTTGATGGCGATAAATTCGTTCAGTATAAAGACCTAACGACAGTCGCTCAGTATTCTCTAAAAAATTTAGATAAGCATTTGACTGATATTAGAGAAAAACTCATTGAAGGTGTTCGTAAGCGTTTAGTTGCCGATGTTCCTGTAGGATTTCTCCTCTCTGGTGGCCTTGATTCAAGTTTGGTTTGTGGTATTGCTCAACATATTTTGAAAAAGCCGATTACGACTTTTTCTGTAGGGCTGGATCATAATCCAATCGATATTGGCTATGCTAAGATCGTTGCCGACTACTTAAAAACAGATCACCACGAAGTTTATTTTAACAAGCAAGATACTCTTGGCGTTTTAGATAAACTTATTTGGCATCTTGAAACTTGGGATATCACAACAATCAGAGCTTCAATTGGAATGTATCTGGTTTGTAAGTACATCCACGAAAAGACAAAAATAAAAGTCGTTCTTACTGGTGAAATTTCTGATGAGCTTTTTGGATATAAGTACACTGACTTTGCTCCTTCAGCGGAAGCCTTTCAGAAAGAGGCCAAGAAGCGTGTGGATGAGCTTTATATGTATGATGTACTAAGAGCTGATCGTTGTATTGCTGCAAACTCTCTTGAGGCCCGAGTACCTTTTGGTGACTTGGATTTTGTTCAGACAGTGATGGAAATTCATCCAGAATTTAAATTAAATACTACTGGCATGGGTAAGTGGTTACTTCGAAAAGCTTTCGATGGTACGAAATTCATTCCTGATGAAATTTTGTGGCGTGAAAAGGCTGCTTTCTCAGATGCCGTTGGCCACTCTATGGTGGATTATTTAAAAGAATATGCCGAAGGAATATATACAGAAAAAGATGTCGCTGCTGCTAAAGAGAAGTACCCATTTGGAACTCCTTTTACAAAAGAATCTCTTCTTTACCGCGATATCTTTGAAAAGCATTTCAAAGGTCAGTCTCATACAATTAAAGACTTTTGGATGCCAAATAAAGAATGGTCAAACTGTAATGTGAATGACCCTTCTGCACGAGTTCTACCAAATTACGGAAAATCTGGGGTCTAGTTTTATAAGGGTCCTCTATGTGGGGACCCTTGGCCTTTCTTTGAGTCCGGCCCTTATTCTTGCCCGCTGATTACAATGAAAACACAGCAATCTTATATTTTCTGAATCACTCTCTCCGCCCAAGGCGTGGGGATTTCGATGATCAAAGTTAAGCCGATGAGTTGTGCCGCAGATTTGGCATTTTTGGTCTCGCTTATAAACTTCCCTTTTTACAGACGCCGAAATAACTCTTCCTGCTTTCGCTGGCGAAAGTGACTGACGAGACTTGGTTTGTTTGAATTTTGTTTTTTCAACTTCTTTGATAGTGACATCACTCATATATTGAATGAGCTCATCCATGGTGAGATCTCGACCTAAAAGTGCTTTTAGTTTTTCTAATTTTTCAAGAGTCTCATCACTGAGAATGATCGCCACCTGGACCTTATCTTTGGCAATTCTTCTTTGTCCTTCTTGGATGGGAAGTTCTCTGTCAATAATTTCAAAAAGTTTCTTCTCACACTCTTTTTTAGAAAGTCCTTCTACTTGCTTGAGTACTTGTTTCTGCTCTAAAGTATTTTTTATAAACTGATTCACAAGTGAAATATTTGTCAGGGTCAGATTTCCCTTTTCGAGTTTCTCTCCTATTTCAGGTATTTTTGCGAGCATTCGGGCGGCCACAATCCGCCTGTGAGCGCTGGCCTCACTGTAGCCAAGTTCTCGCACGCAATAATCAAAAAGCGAAGAGCACTTGCAGTCTGAATAAAGTTTTCTGCAATCAATTTCTTTTAAATGATAAAGTAGTCTTAGAGTTGCATCTCTTTCTTTACTAACTAAATCTTTTGTATCACTTAATAAAATTTTATCTGTTAAATGTGAAAGTTTCATGTTAGATGGTTTACGTAAAAGATACGGAAATGTCAATAACTAAAAAAGGAGGTACTATCGCTGGCGAAAGTAACAAAAAGGCCCTCTTGCGAGGGCCTTAGGGAAGAGATTTATTTTGTAATCGTCTCAAAGGTTTTTACAGGGGAGTCATAGCCTTCAAAGTAATGGTGACCTCCAATGATACCTAATGACTTTTCCATTTTAATCACCTGAGAAAAACCTTTTGTTTCTTGCAGGTAACGTCCTGTGTGCCTCCATTCTGACTGCTCAGGATTTAAAGCATAGATGTGAGAAACATAGTCATAGGCCATTGGGCCAACCTTATACATTCCGCCAAACACCATAAGTTCATCACCTAAGAATTGGGCCGCAGGTGCAAAAGTGGCAAATGGGAGCTTCATCATTTCTCGAGTAGCACCAGTAATAGGATTAATCACCGTAACATTGGTTAATAAATCAAAGTGAGAAGCACCTTCAGAAATACCGCCCAGGAGAATAATTTCTCCATTATGGGCCATGCCAGAAAGAGCACGACGTTTTGGTGTCGGTAGCTTGTAAGGTGCAAGTTCTACTTTTTCAGTTTTTAGATCGAAAATTTCAATTGTATCGAGGAAAGTTCCATCAAAATCACCTTTGAATTTTGGAATACTATTCCACCCGGCGGCAATGTAAACCTTATCTTCAATTTTAATGGCCACATTAGAAGAACGAGGAGAAAGAAGTTTTCCAATTGTCTCCCACTTATTTTCTTTAATGTTGTAGCGATCAATTGAATCTAGAGATTTCCATTGTGGATTATATTCTTCAGCGAAGGCAAATCCACCAAATGCATAGATATAATTTCCTTGGGCCACAATCTGATAGCCATGGGCCTTAAATGGGCGAGGAGCAAGTTCTGTCCAGCGATTAGTTTCAGGATCATAAACAACGAATTGATCAGTGAAAGATTCTTTTGGATATGTATGCTCTGGCCCTTGGTGACCGCCGCACATATAAACTTTGCCTTCATGGTAAATGGCACCAAAAGAAGATCTTGGGTTCCCCATGAAAGGAGCTTTTGTTTCTTGAGCATAGCTAGTATCACCAGAAAAATTTGGTGAATAAAAATCAGCATCAATACCAGCTTCGGTAATTTGTATCCACTCCGTATTAACTAATTTATAAAGGGCAAAATGACCTGATTTATTAGAGGCAAAAACAACGGAATTGTCTGGCATAAAAGTTGGCGCCATTTCATCATTCTCATCTGATGTGATCTGCTTTTTCTCTCCTGAAATTCTGTCAATAGTATAAATATCATAGTGACCATTTTCTGCTTTAGCGGTGAAGGCAATGGTGCTCTCATCAAAGGAAAGAGCAGGAGACATACCTTCAGCTAAAACTTTTTTTGTCTCTTCTAAACGATCAAAAAGTACGATTTCTTTCTTGCCTGCGGTATTTCTTTGATAAACAACGAAGTTGCCATCCGAAGAAGGTCTTGGGAAATAAGACTCTTCTGAAAGATCAAGTGCTTTAGCTTCTTCTAAAGAGTACTCCGAAACTCCTCCCTGTTTGGCCACAAGTGAAGCGCGATCAAAAAAGAAAATGGTATTTTTTTTATTTTCACCTGGAGCGGAATAAAAAATCAATTTCCCATTTTTAGAAAACTTTGGATGTAAAACCATTCCTTTATTTGGGTGAATAAATTTCTGGGAGATGTTTTTATTCTTATTGAAATAAGTAAGATGAAGATCTTTATTATCAGGACCTTCAGAAAAAATAATTTCAGCACCGTCTGCTGAAATATCTGGATAAAGGGCCCACTGCTTATTAGTGACATCATTAACAGTAGTCGAGGGAGAAGTTTCATTTAATTTCCATTGAATGGTTTTTCCTTGATCATTTTCCTGCATGAAGACCATGCTGGCATAGGTCTGTGGCAGAAAAAACAATCCGAGTAAGATAATCAAATTCATAAAAATCCCTTTTATTAGTCTAACCAACTGATAATATCCCGTATTTGTTTGAAGTATCAAACAAATTTAATTTTCTGCTAAGCAAAAGTAAAAAATTACCGAATATAACTCCACTGGCCTCTAGGATAAAATGGATCCTACTTATGCTTCGAAGCTACCACCGTCATTTTTTGCAACTCTCAAACAACGTAAAGATATTTTTGTTGGGGCACACTATTCAGGGAATGGGGCTTTCTGTTTATACATTGCTTTTTAATCTATATTTAAAAGAATTGGGATATGGAGAATCTGTCATCGGTGGCCTTATTTCTACAACTTCATTAGGCATTTCTTTAATGGCCATCCCAGCTTTTTTTTTCATCGAAAGAGTTCATGTAAAGCACTTAGTTACCGCTGGAATATTTTTTTCATCTATATTTTACTTCATCCAAGTTTGCCAAACAAATGAGTCTTCAATTTTTGTCTTTGGACTACTCGCCAGTATGTTTCAGGCCTTGTTTAATATTTCGGTTTCACCGTTTTATTTAAGAAATTCAACTCCGCAAATAAGAGTGCAACTTTTTGCTTTGAATTCATCTTTGAACATGATGGGACATTTTATTGGTTATCTTATTGGTGGATTTTTACCTCAAATAGTTGCTCATTATTTTTCTGATCTTTCTAAAATTGAAATATATCGCGTTTCCATGATGCTGGCCTTACTAGTGGTATTTTCATCAAATTTGATTTTTATGAAAATTCATCGGGTACCTTTACCTTTACCTTTAGTTAGAGAGAAAAAGAAAATTTTTGAGGGCCTAAAAGAAAAAGACTGGGCAATCTTATCTAAGCTTATTTTGCCAAAATTATGTTTGGCCTTTGGTGGAGGATTAATTGTTCCATTCTTAAATCTGTATCTAAAAGAAAAGTTTAAGCTTTCAACTGAGATGATTGGAATGTCTTATGCTCTCCTTCAGTTGATTGTTTTTTCCGGAATTTTTCTGACTCCAGTTCTTATCCAAAGGACAACTCATTTAAAATTTATTTTCACAACCTCAATTTTGGCCATACCTTTTATGATTACCATGGGACTTACTGGTAATATCATTGTAGTTCTGGCCTGCTTTTTTATGCGTGGACTTTTAATGAATATGGGTAGCCCCATTACATCTTGCTTTGAAATGGAGCATGTTAAAGAAAAAGATTGTGTATTCTCTTCGGCCGTCATTCTTTTTTGTTACCATCTTGCTTATACTTCAAGTACTCGCATAGGTGGCTTTCTAATTGAACATTACTCCTTTGGCCCAACTTTCTTTATAGCTGGTTTAGGCTATGGAATATCAGCGTTGCTTTATTATAGATTCTTTAGGCAGGAAGATATTGCGAGATCTCAATATGAAGAGGACGAAGTGGCCGAAGCAGAACCAATTGTTAAGGTAGCGTAATTTCTCTTTTAAGTTCATTGATAAACATTTGCATGAATTCAACTCTTAATCGAGCTTCTTCCTTGGCTGCTTGAGTATTCATGAGGTCAGGAAGTTTGAAAATTTTCACAAAGTAGTGATCCAACATAAATTTCTTATCATCTAATGGACGATGATGACTTAAAATATCATTTGGATCATAGTATTGACCATTCATCTTAGTGCATACCGTGGCACATCTAAGGATCCCAATACTCCCTAGAGTGTCTAATCGATCAGCATCCTGAACGATGGCCGATTCAAGTGTTGTAGGCTTGATTCCTCTAGAGAAGCTATGTTGAACAATACAAATTTGGATTTGAGTAATTTCTTCATCAGAAAACCCACACTCCTTAAGTGGTGTGTGAGCTTCTTTGGCAGATAAACTTGAAGACATTTTACTTTCAGGATGATCTTTTGGAAGATTAATTAAATCATGGCAAAGAGCTCCTGCTGATACAATATCAAGGATTGCTTTTTCCTTTGAGGCCAAAAGTTGTGCGGTTGAGACTACCCTTAGAATATGTGACCAGTCATGTGAAGGGTCACTATTTGTTTCATAATAGGGCCTTACTAAATTCTTTAGCTTTTCAATCCGCATGTTCTATTCCCTTGGAGTTGTAAACCAGCCCTTTGATTTAAAATACCAAATGCCACTAATGCTAAGGAATAGCATCATGATGACTAAGATAAAAAAAGCCGAAGGAGAGTCGAGTCCAGGTAGATGAGTAAAGTTCATTCCATAAAATGAAGCGATAAAATTGAGAGGAAGAAGAATAGTCGAGAATACAGTTAGTACTTTCATCACTTCATTGGCCCGCTGATCATTAAGGGCGACATATAATTCAAAGAGGTGCTCAAAATTATCTGTAAGCTCATCAAGTTGAAAGTATAGTTGATCAATGTTTTCTTTTATATCTTGAAGCATTGAAGAATAATCTTCCCAAAAATCTCTTGATCGAAGAAAAGCATCACTTGTTTGGCGTAAAATTCTTTTTAAGAGCGAAACTTTTCTTCTGAAATTATAGATCCGAGTATTGCCGATATTCTCAGATTTTTTTACCAAAATATCATGCTCAAATTCATCATAGAGATCCTGTAAATCCATGATCGGCTTCTCATAAGTTCTTAAAGTTGAAAGAGCAATTTGGTGAACAAGCCCCTGTAAGGTTTTTGGTTGTTCACTTTTTTTTATTTTTTCAGCAAGAGCATCAATGTGCTCTAGGTGAACTCGATGGATGGAAATTAAATGATTATTAGTAACAAAGAGTGCAATTTTTCGAGTTAATGTTTGGACTGTCACATCTTCAGAAATATTTTCTTTATCAAAGCTTCTCATCATGAAGAAGCGACCTTCTTCAGTGTCTTCAAATTTAGGGAGATGTTCGGGTCTTAAAGTGTCTTGAATCAGAAGATAGGGAAGTCCATAAAGTTCTCCCATTTGATTGAAGTCTTCTGTTTTTGGTTCAACAACATCAATCCAGGTGTAGTTTTGCTTCGATAATTGCTCTTTAATCATTTGATAATTAGAGCAAAAAAAAGGCCCTCTTGCGAGGGCCTTAACTTCAATTTAATTGAAAGTTGTGATTACCAACGGTTTCCACCACGGTCACCACCGCGATCGCCACCACGGCCACCACCGAAACCACCGCTACGACCACCGCGATCTCCACCACGGCCGCCACCGAAGCCACCGCCACGGTTTTCACGAGGTTCCATTGGACGAGCTTCGTTCACAACTAGTGAACGGCCACCCATATCTGAACCGTTAAGTTTTTCGATTGCAGCAGCAGCGTCATCACCTGAAGACATTTCTACGAAACCGAAACCTTTGCTACGGCCAGTATCACGGTCCATAACGATTTTAGCTGAATCAACTGTTCCGAACTTTGAGAAAAGTTCGTTTAAGCTTTCGCTTGTTGCTGAGAATGGTAAATTACCAACGTAAATCTTGCTACCCATAAATACCTCCTTAAGGCCAGGGACGCGCTTTCAGAGGATCATGAGCAACTGGCTCGAAGAACTCTAGCGACAAAAAAATATTTCCGAAACTAATTAGCACTAATTTCTTAACTAAGCATAGCATAATCTTTGCAACTTTTGAACTTTCAAGCTTAATTTACCTTTAGTCTAGAAAGAGCATCAAAATATTAAATTGAGGCGCCGCGCACTTTATCTAATTACAGCTATTTAAAGAATTAAAATGAACATTAATATCTTCTTTGTTGGGTCTTATCGGTATTCATTGGACCCCGATTAAAATTTCTTGTGTTTTCCCTCTTTTCAACAGGTCTTGCTTCATTAACGGTTAAGGACCTACCGCCTAAATCAGATCCGTTAAGTTTTTCTATGGCAGAGTTGGCCTCTTCTGCTGAAGACATTTCAACAAAACCAAATCCTTTACTTCGGCCAGTGTCACGATCAGTAATAATTTTTGAAGAGTCTACATTTCCGAATTTTTCAAATATCTCTAGAAGAGCATCACTCGTTGTTGAGAATGGTAAGTTACCGACGTAAATTTTTTTTCCCACTTAAAACCTCCTTAAGGCCGGGCGAATACGATTCGGTTTTTACCTGGAGGAATAGGGAAAGAACACTAAATAGTTTCTTAAGAATTAGGGCCCCGAAGAGAGCCCTTAATTTAATTTATTAACAAGATCTCTAAGGCGAGCTGCTAAATGACTTAACTCTTTTGCAGCATCTAGTAACTGTCCTGCACCAATTGAGCTTTCTGCAGCAGCACTTGAGACTTCTTTAACTGTTGCTGCAATAGCATCAACACCTTTTCGTGATTCAGCAACAACTCTCGAAACTTCATTGGTCGTCGCTGTTTGTTCTTCAATCGCAGCGGCGATAGTTGTAGAAATACTGTTGAGTTGGCTAATTGAATTAAAGATTTCACCAATGGCCTGAACGGCTGAACCAGTACTCCCTTGAATAGAATTAACTTTGTAAGAGATGTCATCAGTTGCTTTCGCAGTTTGTTTGGCCAATTCTTTTACTTCATTAGCAACCACTGCGAATCCTTTACCGGCCTCTCCGGCCCGGGCCGCTTCAATAGTTGCATTCAGGGCCAAGAGATTGGTTTGCTGAGCAATTGCACTAATAACTTTTATAACAGAACCAATTTCTTTACTACTATCACCGAGTTCAGAAATAATTTTGTTTGTCTCTTGGGCTTTTTTAAGACTTTCTTTTGTTTTTACAGAACCTTCAGAGGTGGACTTTGCAATTTCTTTGATCGAGGCCACCATTTCTTCTGTATTTGTTGCTACAATTTGAACACCTTTGGCCACATCCTCAGAAGACTTTGTAGCTGATTGAGATTGTTCGGTGGTTTTTTTAGCAGTATTACTGAAAGATATTGCCGATGATGACAACTCCTCAGATGCAGAAGCTAGCTGAGTGGCCGTTGAAGCTAAAGTTCTAACCAATTCATTCCATTCCTGCTTTTGTTTTGTAATGTCTGTAGCATATTTTACAACTTTAAAAACCCTTCCATCTAAATCAAAGACAGGATTATAAGAAGCCTGAATCCAAACTTCATTTCCACCTTTCGCTATTCTTTTGAATTGGCCCATTTGAAATTTTCCGGCATTAAGATTTGCCCAAAATGTTTTATAGTCGTGAGAGGCGACATAAGAGGGATCACAAAACATCGAATGGTGCTTACCAGTGATCTCATCTAATCGATAGCCTAGAGTCGTTAGAAAATTATCATTGGCCTTAACAATTGTTCCATCAAGATTAAATTCGATAACAGCTTGAGTTTTACTAAGAGCAAGTAGCTCTTGGTCTTTTAATTTTTGCAAGCTTATATCTGTAGCATATTTTACAACTTTATATGGTTTTCCATTGAGATCGAATATTGGATTGTAAGACGCCTGAATATAAACTTCCTTACCATTTTTCCCAATACGTTTAAATTCGCCGGTTTCAAATTCTCCACGAGCAAGCCTTTGCCACATGGCCTTATATTCTGGGCTTTGTACGAACTGAGTCTCACAAAACATACTATGATGTTTGCCTTGAATTTCATTTAGAGAATATCCCAGAGTATTTAAGAAATTATCATTGGCCTTTATAATTGTGCCATCAAGATTAAATTCAATGACCGCTTGAGTCTTACTAACTGCTGCAAGCTGACCTTCAAAGTCTAAATTTTTAATTTTTTGTTCTGTGATATCAGAAGCGAACTTTATCACTTTATAGGGCCTTCCATCTTCATCAAAGATGGGATTATATGAGGCCTGAATATAAACATCCTTACCATTTTTCCCAATACGTTTAAATTCGCCTGTTTCAAACTCGCCACGATTTAATTTATTCCAGAGTTCTTTATACTCATTGGAATTGGCAAAGAATTTATCTACGAACATGCTATGGTGTTTGCCCTGGATTTCGTGAAGAGTGTAGTTCATCACTTTTAAAAAATTATCGTTAGCAAAAAGGATGTTACCATTGAGATCGAATTCGATGACAGCTTGAGATTTATAAATAGCTGCAACCTTACCCTTAAGATCTTGCTCTTCATTGTAATTAAACTCTATTTTCTTTGCTGTTTGCATGATCTTGCTCCCATTCTTTTTGTTAGATTAATTATAGGGTCCAAATAAATCCTCTGAACCTGGGCAATATTAACCTGTATTATTTGTACGTGTTTTTACTGGATATGAATCGGAATCTTTAGGTTAAGGCCTAAGCTCTTTAAAGGCCCAGTCCAGGATTTTTTGAAGCCGCTCATTTAAAAGTGCTTTTGCTTGATTATAGTTGGCCCATCGAAATTCATGGTGTTCATTTGATAGTTTCACTTCAGATTGATTAACTTGAGCAATATAGTATCTTGCGACCTTATTTTTGGAATAAACTTTAGTTTCTTTAAATCTCGCTGGATTAATAGGTCGGGTTGGAGAAAGATCTGTTTCCTCTTTTAACTCCCTAAGGGCCGTCTCCCACAGTTCTTCTTGGTTTTCTACGACTCCCTTAGGAAAGTCCCAGTAGTGGTAGCATCTTAATAATAAAAAAAGGGGCCTGCCTGAGACCATCCTATAGGGAATTATTCCAGCTGATACTCTCATGGTATGGGCTGGTTCAAGTTATCTGCCAAAATTGTATACAGGGGGATGAATATTTTACTTTCCCGGCTTAAATATTTGTAAATTCTGGAATAATAAGGGGATATGAAAAACATTTTTCTCTTGATGAGTATTTTACTTAGCTCTCCAGTGCCAGCAGTGGTACTTAAGTATAATAGTTGCCCTGTCTTGCAGATGAGAGTTGGATATACTGGTCTTGAAGGAGTTCAAAAGAAAGTAGATGATGCTGTTTTTCAATCTCTAGTAAGATACAAGTCTTCTGATACGACTCAAATGAATAAAACTCTAAGAAAATTTCAAGATTTTTTACCTACGATCTCAACTAATAAAATTATCAACGATATTCATGCCATTGATAGTATATTTGAATCATTACCTGAGCTCCCTTATGGACTTCTACTATTTAGGGGTTCTACATTAAATTTTAGACAAAATAGGCCTTACGAAGTGAATGAAGTTGGTCAAGAATGGACTTATACTTCAACTACTTTAAATATCCTATCGGCCTACAAATACGCTCAGCCTAAAGTTCAAAAAGATAGAGGACAAATTTTGGTTTATTATTTTGCCGTTGATGCTGATCGAAAAGCTATTGCTGTATGTGATCCTGTAGATGAAGAAGTGCTTTTACCTAGAAGAATTAGCTTTAAGGTTATGGATACATTACGTCTCAATGAAGATACGAGAATTAGCTTGTCACTTGTTCAAATCTGTAATCCGAAAGGTAGTTGCGAAGATTCAATTCGAAAAGACGTGCAAAGACAATGGGTTGATTTAAAAGTAAATCAACTTCATTATTAGAAATCACATTTTAATGATTTAACAATCTCATCAGCTTCATTAATCCTCTTTGAACCTTGAAGGGTAACCAATTTGAAATGCACGAGTGAACCTGGGCATTCAGCGTAATAAGACTTTTCATAATACTTGTTCCCATTCAGTCTATATTTGAAACCAATGGTATGGACCATAGCTTTACTTGGAATCTGCAGTTTTTGATAAGGAATAAATTCTTCAATCTCTGCATTCCTGCTTGCGGCCCAGGCCTTTCGTCCATCTTGGTATTGCTTTTGATTTTTATTTAATTCAGAAGAGGGAAGCGATACATCCTTCAGGCCCGTTAGAGTTATGGATAGGGTCGAGTTAATTTGTTCGGAACTGATGAGCACATGAGGCAGTCCTAAAATATTCTTTTCATATTTCCAATCATTAGAGGAAGTTATTTGAGCTTTGCCTCGCTCATCAATAATAAGCTGGGTTTTCGCATAAGTTGATTGAGCGAAAGAGTAGAGTATAAAAAATAAAACGTAGATCTTCATAAAATCCCTAAAATATTCAGCCGAATAGCTTTCATGAGAAAGGCTATCTCTTTACTACTTATTCTATTTTCGTCATTAAGCTTTGCTAGCTTTAATTTTCCTGAAATTAATTTGCAACAAATGTCTGAAAACGAAAAAAATCAATTGTTAGAAATTCTTAAAAAGAATCGTGGTGGTGAAGAAGTTAAAAATCTTCAAGAGACTTATGTTGAGTTAACGGAAAAATGTCAAAAAAGACCAAGCCTTCTATGTTATCAATTAGAGAGTGATCTTGATCATAACTTACCTAATGAGTTTTCTCATAGTCATAAAAAACTTTTGAATAATCAAAATTTAGAGAATGTGGAGATTGTCCAAGGTGAGTTTCAACAGGATTTACTGGCATTTAATCGAAAATGTAAAAATCATATTGTTCCTTATGAGAAGTTATATTGTAAAAATTTGTCCAAAAGAATTTTAAATAATGATCAACTACTTTCACAAAGCTACTTAATGCTTGAAGCATCCATTGATAATTGTGAAGAACCCGTTTCTGATTTAACAGAAAAAATTACTTGCTCAGAAAAGGATAAAAAAAGTAAGGATGAAAAGTGCTCCAATGAAATTGGTTGTGTCATAGCATCATCTATAAGCTCAACAGTCATTCTTCCTCTGGAAGCATTAGGGATCGTCGCCTCTGACTGCCTTAATTCTCAAAACAGTTGTCTGGTGAATTTTTTCTCTTCCGTTGCCAAGTCCTTAACTATTCTAGTGACTTCAATCTGGGATCTACTTGAGATGTCAGTTGATTGGAGTCGCGAAAAAATTTCCCAATTTTGGAATAACGTTGTGGAGGTAGAGGATAAAACGAGTGATGCTCAGTTAATGATCGCCCAAATGAATGAAAATGAAATTAAAGAAGTTAAGCAATCCCCGACGGAGTGGATTAAAAAGAATACCAATTTACTGTGGCAAGGGATTCAAAACTGGATGCGGACCGATCTTTTCTGTGAAAAATGGGAAGGCATTCCTAGAGCAAGTCAGTGTCTTGTCCCAATGAAAGATTTTAGTTGTTTAAGTTGTAAAACAAGAATTAACAGTAGCTGCTCGGTCTTGGGGTATGCTGCAGGTGAGATAGTTCCATTTTTTATTACTGGAGGAGTGGCCAATGTAGCCGAGCGTTTTTCGCAATTTTTAAAAAGCACATCTTCTTATCAAAAAATGCTTGAAGCATCAGAAAACTTAAAAGAAGTACGAGCAGTGAAATTGCTACTTACTCCTGGTAAATTTGCCCTAAATACATCTAAGAATCTTTTTGAAAATCTTTCTCAACGCTTTAATAAAATTAAGAATTCAGCTTCGTATATAAAATCAAAAAAAGCCTTAGAATTGGCCGCTAAATACAGTGGTATTCAATTCATTGGTAAATTAAATAATAGGGCCTATGAGTTAGGTCATAGATCAGTTGATGATATTGCCAAAAATTTGAAAAGAGATTCTTCTGGGATTGATAAACTCCATAGCTTTGAAAGAATTGAAGGCTATCGTGAAGATGTTGATAACATCTATAGAAGAGGAAAAAAGTTAAGAGAAGTTGAAATAGAAATAGAGAAATTAGTGCAATTGTCTAATCCTTCCTCAATTGAGAAAACAAGATTGGCAGAGCTAAAGAAAAAAGTCATTAAGCTAAATAAAGATTTAAACGAACTAAATGATCAAATCATAACAAAACTAAATGATGAATATAAAAGTATGGGGCTTGCGACAAAGCTTGAGAGGGGATCAGATGGTTCTTTGAGTATGATTTTAGATTTAGATCACGCTCCCAGTAATCAGAAGGCATTAGAGTTTTATCGCAGAATAAAGAAAAAGTTCAACTTGAAACAGGTTTCATTAAATTTAAGTCAGCTAGGCAAAGATGGAGCTGGTGCAAGTTTTAGTGAGGAATTTGGAAGAATTGATGTTGGGCCAAGACAAGGTTACTTACTATTGGAGGATGCTCTTTCTATTAGTGGTAAGCACGAAGCAAGACACTCAATGTTTTCTCATATGAGGGCCAAGGGAGTTGATTCAATTTATCATACTAAGTTTTACGGCTCAAGTGATGGCAGGTTCTTAGTTGGGGATTCCTATAAAAGATTTATGTCAGCGGAGGAAATCTATAATACCTCAACTGAAATGCAGGATTTTGCAAAACTCTTGGCAAAGGACCCAAAGGCCAATTTAATTCAAATTAGAGATCGTGCCAAGGCCTTAAGTGAAATTTCAACCTCAACAGATAGGATGATCGATTATTTACTTGAAGGTCTTGCCAAGAATTCTTTTCAAATTAAACTGATACCAAAAGTCTCATCAGTTTCAGTTAAATCAAGTACAAATATACTCATAAGCATTCGAGACAAATTTGGAAGGAAAGCGGATATCCCTATCCTTTCACCAGATCTTGTAAATAAGTTTCAGGTCTCAACTAAATATGAGCAGACTAAAATGATTAGAAGCTATTTAGAGCAACTTCAAAAAGTTTCCAGGGCGCAACACGGACAAGTTCTTAAAATTCAATCTTTAACCGTGATGCTAGAGCGACAGCCAGAAAATGTTCAGATTTTAAAACAACTACAAGAAGAGTTGTGGATAACCTCTAAAAATGTCCGTGAACATTATAAACGCTCTATTCTAAATAAATAGAAGGCCACCAGGCCTTCTATTAGGGTTGATGGATAGTTGTTTGATTTCGTCCAACGACAGCTCTATAGATGGCCAGAAGAATAACTGCCCCAACAATCGAAGCAACAAACCCTGCAGGTTCTCCTTCTTGGTACATACCCATTTGTGCACCAATAAAGTTTGCTAGCAATGATCCTGCTACACCCAGAAGAGCGGTAATAATAAAACCTCCAGGATCTCTACCTGGCATTAAAAATTTTGCTATGATCCCAATAACTAAACCAACTAATAAGGCCCAAAGCATATCGAACTCCTTTGAATAGGTATCTTGGTTAGACCAAGTAATGTTCAAGGTTTGATATGCAAAATTTAAACCGGCCTTTTAATAATTGTAATGATAATAAAGTGTGTGTCTTCCGATACTATTTGATTAAAGCTCTCATCTTGTAATTGAGTGAGTTCTTTGGTTTGGCAATTAAAAATAAAATTTAGTCCAGAATTAAAAAAATCAAAAGAGCCATCTTTTTTAATAGACTCAATTTTTATTGCTGCTTCTCCCCAGTTGCGATTAATCATAACGTTAAAATCCTCGCAAGGACCGTCGATGAGTTCGCAGTCAATTTTTTCTTCACCCTGAAAAGTAATATGATCAATTGGTGATTTAAGAAAGAGTACCTTATCTGAAAAAGTTAATTTAAATCCTTTCCCCGATAACAGAAAAAGATGCCTGTTTATTCCATTGAAGATTGAAAATGGGCCTGATTGTTCAACTTTTGCGATTGAAATTCGCAGATCTATTTCATTGTCAGGGAAGGCCGGAATCTTGAATAATTCAAGTGTCATTCCTCCACCATTCTTCCAGGGCATTAGTTTAAAATCATTTTGATTATAGGTTTTCATTTTGATTTAAAGCTACCCCAGTAATGGGATATTTTGAATTAAATATGTATGAGTATCCATTAAAAAGATTGATCTTTCTCATCTTTTTTTGAAAAGAATTTTTTTTGAAAACTATTAAAATAAAAAAATAGTCGATGGAGTGATTATGACTGAGTCAATGAGATGGGAGTTAATTCAAAATTCTGGGAAAGAGCTTGTTCGGGCCATTGGATCATGTCTCAAAAGTGTCAAAGAAGAAAATGAAGATATCGAAGTATTGGTAAAAACCTTTGCATCCGTAGAAGCGGTGATTAATGAAATTAATACAGGAATTTCAGATGTCGGTGGGGCAATTACTGAAAATGGTAAAATTGTTAATCAATGCTCAGGGCAGGTCGCTCAAACGACAGTTGCGATGAGAAGTCTGGAGGACAAATTTACTTCAGTTCAGAATTTACTCAAAACGATAGATCTCGTGGCCGGACAAACTAATTTACTCGCCATTAATGCAACTATTGAAGCAGCTCGTGCAGGGGAGGCAGGAAAGGGATTTGCCGTCGTCGCAAATGAGGTGAAAGAACTTTCAAGAAGTACCAAGAAAGTAAATCAAGAGATTCAAGATACTATCATGGCCTTAAGATCACTGATACTGCAATTGTCTGAAGATCTAGGTCAAGTTGAAGCGTTAATGAATGAGACAAAGAGATCATCTGATAATTCACAAATTAAAGTTTCTCAAATTGTTACGCATTCAACAAGAATTCAAGGCGAAATCAGAAACACTTCTTCAAGCCTTTCTGAAGTGGGAGTTGCCATTAAAGATACCGAGACGCAGTTGAACGAAATTTCAGTTATAGGAATGACTTTTGAAAGTTTACTTTCTCTCCTGAGTTTTCAAGGTTTATTTGAATTTAAATCAGATCCGCTAGATGTTTTGCAACCTATTGCTGATAAAAGTGATTTTCAAGATAATTTTCGATTTGTCTCTAACCTAGATGAATATATTCTGAATGAATCGGATGTTCTTATTTCGATAACAGACACGAGAGGAGTCATAACATTTGCCAATGAGAAGTTTTGTGAAATAGCAGGATATCAATTTTCGGAACTCGTTGGAAAACCTCACAATATCATTCGTCATCCAGATATGCCTAAGGCAGCTTTTAAGCAACTATGGGATACAATTAGTAACAAAAATGTTTGGCAAGGATACGTAAAGAATGCCAGACGCAATGGGGGCTTCTATTGGGTGAAGGCCACTGCTTTCCCAAGATTAAATTCGAAAGGAGAAATAACGGGTTATATTTCTGTGAGAAGTAAACCTGCTGAAAAATCAATTCAATTAGCTTCCGAAATTTACAGAAAACTGCCTTAATCAATAAGTTCGATTTTTCTGTCTAGTGCTGAGTAATAAGACATCTCTGGATAGTTTATGAAACCACGAATGCTCTCTTCCTCTTCTGTTGAAAGCAGTAGCAATTCTGAAAGATTCATTTCTATGTGTTTCCCGATAATATCTTTTGAAGATCCAAACTTAGTAAGAATAGACTTTGAATTAAATACTGCTCCTGCAGAGTTGTTCTCATTCTCGATAATAAGAATACACACTTTATTTCGATAATAACCAAAGCTGTCACATTCAGCATCTTTGACATTAAAGACTTCTGCAAAAGATGTTAATGAAAATAAAAAAATTCCTAAAGCTGCCATTGATTTCATACTTAGTCTCTTTGTTGTCATCCACTTATAGAATATTTTTAATTAGATATAAAATAGAATGATTTTAGATTATATATCGAAAAAATAGATAGCCCAAGCCTGATATTAATAACTTAGATCAGTTTAGGTAGTCAGGTGAGTGTCCGATAAGACTCTTATGAAGTTATTGTTATTCCTATCTCTAGTCTTCATTTTATCATGCACCAAGGAAAGTCAGAGAAGGCCTTCATCTGCTGATCAAAGTTTGTCATGGTATCCGGTTTATGAGTCTTACCAAGATAGAATAAAAAAAGATCCCTATCTTGGCCTATGGGTTAATTCAGAACACACTATTGCCTATGACCTCTTGAATCTGGCCACTACTTCAATTGAGATTGAAATCTATGAAATGAAAGATCCTGTTTTTCGTGAACTACTTTTAAAAGCTATTGAGAGAGGAGTTCGAGTTAGGATTGTGAAGGATTCATACACGGTTGGAGACAGTTGCAGTGAACTTGAAAGTATCTCTGAAGAAGATGATGAAAGTTGTAAAAGTGAAAAAGAGTTTGTTACAAAACTTCTAAAGAGTGGTGCCAGCTATATTTGGTTTAATAAGAAAGAGCTTTGTGGTGTTAAGGGGCGAAGTTGTTATCAACATGGTAAAATGTTAATTGTTGATAAGCAGTACCTATTACTTAGTTCTGGGAATTTTAATTCTTCAAGTCTTTGTAATCCAGAATTAAAACCAGATAAATGTAATAGAGATTATTCATTCGTAACTAAAAATAAAAAAGTTATCGAAGGATTATCAACTGTTTTTGATCTTGATGAAAAGGGAGTTGCTTGGGATTTTGATTCTGTTCTAAATTCTATTCACCAAGGTGTCACAGTTAGTCCCAGATCCCTTGATAAATTAGTGAGCATTATTAATCGTGCAAAAAAATCCATTCTGGTTCAAAACCAATATTTAGAAGAACCAACAATAAATCAAGCGCTGGTTCAAAAAGCTAAAGAAGGGATAAAAGTAAGTGTACAAGTTGCCACATTTTGTAATTTTGGTCTTATTTCACCTACAAAAAGAGAGAAAATTCGCAAGATTTATACTGAATTTCAAGAGGCCGGTATTGAGGCCAAGGTTTTTAACTCTAAAATGCTAGTGGGAGAGAGACCAGGCTATCTTCATGCAAAAGCTTTTTTAATAGATGATAAAATTGGATGGATTGGCTCAACTAATGGATCAGAAACATCCACTCTTCAGAACAGAGAGTTTGGAGTACTATTTACCGCAAAATCCTCACTGCGAAAGCTTTCAGAAACCATCAAACAAGATTTTGATCATCCTCTTTCTATGGGATGGGAAGAAGCTTTAAAATGCGCTGGCCAACAAGACCTGCCAAGACCTAACAAAAAGTAGTGATAAATATCACACTGATAAATGACTTAAATTCTTATTGAAGTTTTTTGAACTGAATATCCTAGAGCATATGAATTATATCAAAGGAGATTCAGTGAAAAACTTTCTAAAAACACTTCCATTAGTTGGATTGATGTTTTCCTCAATTGCTTTAGCAGCAGATAACAATATGATGGTGAGAATGAGATCCATCACAGTTATGCCATCTGAAAAGGGAACACCCACTCGAGTTGGTGGTGATGTTAAATTATCGGATGCTACTGTCCCTGAATTGGATTTTACCTATTTTTTTAATGATCACTTTGCAGCTGAACTTATTTTGGCCTCAACTCAACATAGAGCTGCTGCCAATAAGACAAGCTTAAACAATTTAGATCTTGGTGAAGTAAGTTTACTACCACCAATTCTATTGGCCCAATACCACCACACAATGGGTAAATGGAAGCCGTATATTGGGGCCGGTCTGAACTACACAATTTTTTATAATATCGAGCCAGGTGTAGCGAGAAGTGTTCATTACAAAAATAGCATGGGGTATGCATGGCAAGTAGGTACAGACTACGAATTCTTGCCGAATACTTATATTAACTTTGATATTAAAAAGCTTTATGTATCAACAGATGTAGAAGTTAATACTTATTCAAATGGTACAGTTAAAGCAGATGTGGATATTAACCCTTGGATCGTTGGTTTAGGTCTAGGGTATAGATTCTAAGTGAGTTGGTCTGGTGCTTAGGCACCAGACCTCTTTATGAATTAAAAATTTGCGCAAACAATAAGAATGAAATTGTGTTTACCATCTGAACCAAGAACTGCTCCTGGAACTCCTTTAGGATAAAGTTCAAGTGAAGCTGTACTATACATCGATGCGCCATTCTCAAGTTTCATTGGAACTAATTCAACCGGCTTCTTAGATTTTGTTTCAGTCAAAGAAGGAACTCCTTCTGAAGAAACTGATAGAGTGTAATACTTATCTTTCACAGTTTGACCAGGAGCTACTATTTCTTTATCACCGAGTTTAATAGACTCACCTTTGAAGAAGTGATTTAGACCTCTCGCATAGGCAGCTCCACAAGAAGGTGCTTGAGCGAAACTTAAAGAAGAAGCAAGAAGTGTCACCATAACTAAAAATGCTTTCATAAGATCTCCATTTGTTGAAAGGTTCTTATTTCATTTGCATGATCGTCTTTAATCTTGAATAAAAATGTAAATTTTACGGAAATGATTAGTAAAAATTTTGTTTGTTTTTAAGATTCTTACAATTTCTACCATTCTATAGGGAAATAATCTTTTAAGAATTTTCCACACCAATGCTTACCAGTATTGATTCCATCAAAAATAGGATCAATCACTCGAGCAGCTCCATCCACGATATCCAGCGGTGGTTGAAAATCATGCAGTTCTTGCTTCTTTTGTGAGAGCTCAGCTGGATCTTCATCTGTCACCCAACCGGTATCTACAGCATTCATGTAAATGCCATCTTTAGCAAAATCAAGAGCAGCTGTATGGGTCATCATGTTAAGGGCGGCTTTGGCCATATTGGTATGTGGATGACGATCCTCTTTATAGAAACGATGAAATTTTCCTTCCATGGCCGTCACATTGACGATGTGCTTTTGGCCAGTATTTTCTCTCTTCATCATATTGCGAAGATTATTGCAAATAACAAATGGGGCGACAGAATTTACTAATTGAACTTCAACCATTTCAGCTATTGGAATTTCACCTAGCTTGAGTCTCCAGCTGTTTGTCTTACGAAGATCAACTTGCTGAAGGTCTGCATCCAGCTTACCCACAGGGAAAACTTCTTCAGGAACTAAGTTACTGTCAAAGCTATAAGGAATTTGTGAAAGTTGAGCTGCGGCCCTAATACCTAGACCCGGAGCTTTTTCACTCCAGCTGACTACCATGTTTTTATTATCAACAGTTACACCATTGAGTTTATTCACGCAATTTTGATAATCACCAAGTAGTGAAGCGGCCTCTGATGGTAGTTGCTCGATTGACTTGGATTCATTTTCCATCAAGTGTGCGTAGAAGCCTGAAGGACGTCTTACAGTTTGAGCAGCATTGTTAATAATAATGTCTAAGCGATCATATGTTTGTTCTAAATAACGGCAGAACAAATCCACACTTGGAGTATGACGAAGATCTAATCCATAAATATGTAGACGATCTTTCCAGTTATTAAAATCTGATTCTTTTGAATACCGAAGTGCTGAATCAACAGGAAATCGAGTTGTGGCGATAACTCTTGCCCCGGCCCTTAAAAGCATAAGTGTTGCTTGATAACCGATTTTTAAACGTGATCCTGTAATCAGGGCCACCTGGCCAGTCAGGTCAGCAGTTTGAAAGCGCTTTTTATAATTAAGTTCGGCACATGAAGGGCACATCGTATCGTAAAAGAAGTGAACTTTTGTAAACTTCGAGCGACACACGTAACAATCATGGGGAGTTGCGTACTCTTGTTGGGCCTCTTCCTGAATGTGTGTAAATTCAATCATGGCCGGTGCTGTAAATACTGGAATCTCACGAGCAGAACGAATACCCGTTAGCTTCCTCGCATTTCTATTAGCTAATCTTTCGTTTTGTTTACGCAATTTTTTAACATCTTTTTGACGTTTCTTGGCCTCTTCACGATCCGGCCGAGAAATTGTTCCTGCGGCCTTAAACATGGCCACTCTTTGCTCGTGGGTGAGAAGAGTGAGTTGCTCACTTTTTTCAGCAAAGCTAGAGAGAACTTTGAGGCAAGTCGCAATTTCTTCAGCAGAAAATTCTGTTGAGATCATATTTGTAGTATTTTCCATAGAGGCTATTTAGCAGGGCCAAATATTTTGGTCTAGAGAAAGCTGATGCTGCAGAGCGCTTTTACAGTACTAATTTAGCAAGTAAATCGTCTGCGGCTTGATAAATTTCTCTTTTTCTGAACTTATCCATTTTATCAAGGCTTCTAACACTCATTGAAAGGCGGGGATTAGTTAAAAAATACTTCCGATTAGAATCGATAAACCGCCAATAGAGACCATCAACTCCATGACACCAATCTTCTTTTTTATATCCACCCATTTTACAAAAGTAGTTTGAACCACAGATATAGGGTTTAGTAGCAAAAATACCACCATCACTAAAAAGGGCCATGCCATAAACATTTGGTCCCATTACCCAGGGAGCTGAATCTATAAACATTTCCATAAACCAGCGATGGGCCTCGTGGGGATGAATTCCTGTAAGAAGCATCAAGTTTCCCGCTACCATCAGTCGTTCAATATGATGAGCATAAGCGTAGCGATTTGTTTTTTGAATCATGTTGTCTAGAGGAGGAATGCCAGTATGGCCTTCATACCAATTTGGGGAGAGTTTGTTTTGGTGATTCCAAAAGTTTGTTGATTCCTGGACTTCGGAATAGTTTTGATATATCCCGCGAATAAATTCTCTCCAACCAATAATTTGTCGAATAAATCCTTCAAGTGAAGGAAGTGGAATCGGTTTTTTATGGTGAAAGTCTAAAACGCGAATGAGGACCTCTTTTGGTGTTAGAAGACCAGTATTGAGAAAAGGTGTCAGCACAGAATGAAAAACAAAATCAGATCTTTGGGGGATAGCATCTTCATAAGGGCCAAACTCAGATAGCTTATAAAGGATAAAGTGATCTAGCCACTCTTTGGCCTCAGATCGTGAAACGGGAAGCCAAAAGAGAGTGGACTTGCCTGAATGATCTGGAAAAAAAATTTCGATGATATCCTCAACCTCTAATATTATTTTTGTTTTTTTAAATCGAGGTAGTTCTGGAGGGATGATATTTTTAGTCAGGGCCTTTCGGTTTTCTGTATCAAAGCTCCATTGATCTCCAATTGGTTTTAAATCTTTAGTAATTAAAATTTTTAGCCGTTTTCTTTGTTTTTCATAGAAATGCCTCATTTGAGGAGATTTCACTGACTTTAGATAATCCTGAAAAACCGTCCTCGATGTGAGGAACATGGGAGAATTTAGAATTTTAACTTCCAGATTTAATTCATTGAAAAGTGATTTCAGTTTATCTTCAAAGAATTTATCTTCTAATTCATAATGAACAACTGATTTTATTTCATTTACTTTAATAAAATTAGTTATTGCTGAGAAGTAATCCCCTGACTGCTGTTGATCTATTTTTTCATAATGTACCTGATAGCCATAAGATCTTAATTCTTCAGCATATGTTCTCATCCCGGCCAGGATTAAGATTAGTTTGTGTTTATGAAATTTGTAGCGATGGCACATGCCTTTATCTTCACGCATAAAGATATGAAACTCATGACTAGGGAATTGATTTTTGAAAAGTTCAGGATCAAAAAGTTGATTGCCCTGAAAGAAGATCATTTTTTTCATGAACTCATTTTAGGGCAATCTTAGTGATAACAAGTAGAATTAAAAAAGTTGTTTAACTTATGTTAGACATAAGGGATTAACTCGCCCTTTGTTAAGCTCATGAAAACATCGCTCTAGCTCTTCGCGATGATTAGGGTGAGAGATGCTGATTAAGGCCTTTGCTCGTTCTCCTAGTGATTTACCGTACAAATTAACAACCCCATACTCTGTGACAACATAATGAATATGTGCTCTGGTTGTCACAACTCCGGCCCCAAGATTAAGTACTGGCCTAATTCTAGACTGACCATTTTTGCTAGTGGAAGTGAAGGCCATGATAGGTTTTCCACCTTTTGATAGAGCTGCTGCTCGCATGAAATCCATTTGGCCTCCAACTCCAGAAATAATTCTTGCTCCAACAGAGTCAGCACAAACTTGCCCAGTTAAATCTATTTCAACAGCTGAATTGATAGCGGTGACTTTAGGATTTCTCATAATGTTGATGGGATAATTAATATAACTCGCTTCAAGATTAAGAATGGTCATATTATCATCGATGAAGTCATACATTTCTTTTGAGCCAATAAGAAATGTCGATGTCACTTTACCGCGATGGAAATTTTTAAGTGAATTATCAATAATTCCTTTTTTTAGTAATTCAAATGGGCCATCACTCCACATTTCAGTGTGAAGCCCCAGGTGCTTATGAGTGTCAAGGGAGTGGCAAACAGCATTGGGAATAGCTCCTATACCTAATTGAAGAGTTGCTCCATCTTCTACTAAGTCAGCAACATTTTTTCCAATTTGAAGCTCGATTTCCGAAAGAGGTTTTTTCTTTGGAGAGTAAATGGGTGTTGAGTATTCAATGGCAAAATCAATGTCATTTATATGAATAAGACCATCTCCATGGACCCTTGGCATTTGAGGATTAATCTGTGCGACCACAAAATCAGCGCATTCAACTGCAGCTTTGGCGATATCAACGCTGACTCCGAGAGAGACGTGACCATGTTTATCAGGAGGGGAGACTTGAATTAAGGCCACATTGACTTTCTTTATTCCTGAACGGATCAGCCCAGGAATTTCTGATAAAAAACAAGGTAAGTAATCAATCCGATCATAGTCCAAATATGGCCTAATATTTTCTCCCACAAAAAAGTTAGTGACTCTAAAAGATTTTTTATGTTCAGGTCTGGCATAGAGTCCAGGGCCTTCGGTATGAAGATGGATTATTTCAACATTTTGTAATCGGGAAGCTTCATTGACGAGACCATCTATTAAAAATTCAGGAGTCGCCGCTCCTGCATGAATGAAGACAGTTTGATTTGAATTGATACAACTTAAAGCTTCACTAACACTTGTGCAGATTTTCATAACATACCTTTAAAATTAATAAGGTCTTCCGTCTTTATGGAAGAACTTCCATTTACCATTTTCATCTTGTATGGCCTGAATATCATCCTGAGGATATTCAGCAGAGTCACCAGCTTCGCGATCGCCAATTTCTAAGTAGTGAGCATCCTCATCACTTTTGTTGACTAGCATATGCGCATAATCATTAGGCCTAAATCCAACACATTCACCAGCACAGATTTTGAATTCTCCATTTTCAGTCACTAGAACAAGTTCACCGCTAATAACAAAGATAAATTCCTCTGAGACAGAGTGACGATGCATGAGAGCAGATTGTTTCCCTGGTTTTATTATAGTTAAATTAACCCCAAATTTTTTGAGGCCGAATTGATCACCAAGTGCTCTTTTTTCTCTTCCTTCCATCATGGTAGCAAAAGGTTCAGGATAAACAGATTTGGTTCTTGGAGTTACTTCTAGGGCCTTAAGAATTGTAGGGTTTGCTTTCATTTTAAAAAAATAGAATAGCTAAAATGAAAGCACAAGAATATTGTCAAAGCTTAATTTTATCCTAAGAGCTTTAAGGCCGATTGACCTGAAATGTTGGCCTGAGCAAGAGTCGCCGTTCCTGCTGACATAAGGATAGAATTTTTCGCCTGATTCGCAGTCTCAACAGCATAATCTGTATCACGAATTTTAGTGTTAGTTTCACTAAGTTGATCTGAGTACATCCCCATAAAACTTGCAGATGTATTAAGATTATTTTGAATGGCACCCAGAACAGATCTTTGACTGTTAATTTTTTCGATTGCGCTATCAATTCTTCCCAAACTTTCTTGGGCCGCCAGTTTGGTGCCTACAGATACTGTATCCACCCCAAGTGATCCTGCTCCCGCATTGAGCTGCTTAAGAGTTAGTCGATCATAATTTTGGTTGTTGTCTATACCAATCTGAATTTCAAGATTTCTTCCTGATCCATCTATCAGTTTATTGCCATTATACTCGGTACTTCCAGCAATCCGATCGAGATCTTCTCTTAGTCCAAGATATTCTAAGTTCGCTTTGTCTCTATCTTCATTGGTCATTGTATCGTTGGCCATTTGAATTGATAGTTCCCGCATTCTATTTAAAATATTAGAAGATTCACTTAAGGCCCCTTCGGCAACTTGAACCATTGAAACACCATCATTAGCATTTCTTGTCGCTTGTCTGGAAGATCTGACATCTGCTTTTAATTTTTCTGAGATTGAGAGGCCTGCAGCATCATCAGCAGCACTATTAATTCTCTGTCCCGAGCTCAGTTTTTTTGAATTGCTCTCAAGCTCTTCTCCAACCTGCTTAACTGATCTCTGAGCTTGCAAAGAACTAACATTTGTATTGAGCCGTAATCCCATATAACTCCAACATGAATCCGCTGAGCAACCCAAAGCATTTCGGAGAGCAAATTTATTACTGAAGTTATTTTAGCCTAAAAACTAAATTGGTCAGTTATTTTGATGAAGATTTGATCAATCATTTTTTATAGTATCTAAACATGAGACAAATCAATAAAGTTCGTTGTGAATGGGCAGTGGATCCTTTAAATGCTATCTATCATGATCAAGAGTGGGGAAGACCTGTTCATGATGACCAAGTCTTATTTGAATTTTTAATACTAGAAGGTGCACAGGCAGGTCTGTCCTGGTTAACCGTATTGAAAAAAAGAGAAAATTATCGCAAGGCCTTTGCAAACTTTGATCCTAAGAAGGTCGCAAAATTTAATAAGACCAAAATAGAGCAACTCATGGTGAATGAGGGTATTGTTCGAAATCGATTGAAAATTGAATCCACAATTTCAAATGCAAAAGCTTTTCTTGAAATACAGAAAGAATTTGGCAGTTTTGATAAATATGTTTGGGAATTTGTTGGTGGAAAAACAATTAAGACGAGAAGAAAAAAATTAAAAGACATTCCTGCACGCACAGTTGAGTCAGATGCTTTAAGTAAAGATTTAAAGAAGCGGGGATTTCGATTTGTTGGAACAACTATTTGTTATGCATTTATGCAAGCGTGTGGCCTAGTTGATGACCACACGGATTGCTGTTACTTGAATAAAAAATTACTTTGAAAGAGAGCCACATGTAGCTAATCGTGAAGCAGCTTTTAGAATTGCTTCTTCTCCAGATGTAGAAAAGAAAACTCCAGATCTTGTTTCGGCGTTAGCTCTAGATAATACTTTTGCAGGAGTTCTACGTACGTCTCTTAGCTCTAATGTCGCACTTGCTGCATCCATTTTACTTGCAAACTCAGCTTCGCCTGCACCAGCTGCACCCCATTGAGTAAGAACTAGTTCATATGTACTACTGGCCTGATCAATAAAGTATCCCTTTGGTTTAAGGACAGAAGAAAGTCTAGATTTTAAATTTGCTTCAAGCTCTTCAGAAATTTTAACAGCACACTTGGGTTGATTAATTAGCATTGGAAGTCTTGCGCTTGCTTGTTGAGTGCAGATAAATGTAAGGGCCGAAAGAATTAGTAGTGATTTCATAGAATCTCCATCGATTTAAAATTTGCTGGATTATGCCCTTTTTTTAGAATGAAGAGGTTACTTTTTGAAATTATTACAGAATAATTTTTAAAACTCAGCATTTTTGCTGAGTTTTTAGGGAGGATAATTGCAATCTCAATATTTATGTATTCAAGTGAAACAAGATGGCTCTGAAAAAGTGAGTTTAAAGCTGCCCATTGCAACTCTGGGTTGGATAGAGACCTTAATGCCGGAAGCAGTATTGGAGCAAATAACCAAAAGAGGGATAGATTTAAAGGCCATTGCTGAGAAGGCCAAGAGCGAGAATTATCGGCCTCAGACTCTTTTTGAAATGGATACTGAAGTTAAGGTCTATAAAGTTTGGATTGAGTAAAAGTTTTAAATAACTAGAACTTTTTACAGTGAAACTTATTTTTTGATGGTGAAACATTTTCTAAGAGTCTTAGATCCAAAACCTGGCCGCTTCTTTTCTTTTCATTGAATTCGATAGTTAGTGATTCAAGATCATTTTCACACGAAATTGTCACGTGATCGTTTCTGTCTTCTTGAGATACGTTACAGTTATAGAAATTGAACTGAATTTGTTTAAGATGATCAGTCGAGGCGACCTTGGCCAGATTTTTACTAAGAGGAGAGATGATAAATCTGCCGATGCTTTGGTCATAACATACGAGCTTGGAATTTAGTGCATGGGCGGAAAAAGTGAGTGATGTTTGTAAAATAACAAAAATTATCTTTTTCATAAGATAGCTTAACTTTTTTAAATTGTTTTTAACGGAGGTATTAAACAATAGAATTAAATCGCTTTATAGGGGGAGGGTAGGAATTACAGCCTGATTGCTCTCATTTAAAAACCGATTTAGGATTAACCTATGGAAATACTTAAGCCTCATGCTCTCAAGCCGAACTCTACTTTTGGTATCTTTACTCCATCATCGCCAGCTTATACTTCAAATCAAGGTCTTTTTGATAATGGAATTAACAACCTTAAGAAGCTAGGTTTTGGCGTAAAATTAGGAAGATTATCACAAAATCTAAGTTCTCAGGGATACCGGTCAGGTACACCTAAAGAAAGGGCCATTGAATTTATGGAGCTTATTGAAGACCCCTCAATTGATGGACTCATTTCAACCATTGGAGGGATGAATTCCTCAAGTCTTATTCCTTATCTGGATTTTGATAAGATTAGAAAGAGTCGAAAAGTTATTTGTGGTTTTAGTGATGTGACTTCACTTCATATGGCCATTCTAAAATATTCTGGACTTCGTACAATTTACGGCCCAAGTGTGATGTGTTGGTTTGGAGATTGGCCAAATGGAATTCAAGAAAGCCAAGCTTGGTTCTTGGAAGCAACCATGAAACATAAAAGTGGAAGTCGCCCTGTAATAACTCCAGTTCGGTGGAGTAATCATAAACGCCGTTGGGATAATGGAGAGTGGAAAACGATTCCAAGGGAGTGGAAACCCAATGAAGGTTGGCGCATTCTCAATCAGGGATCAGTTGAGGCCCCAATTCTAGCTTTAAATTTGAATACTCTATCAAGCGCTGGAGGGACTCCATATTGGCCAGATTTTAAAGGAAAGATACTTCTTCTTGAAGATATGGAAGCTCCTCTTGCTCGAACTGAAAGGGCCTTGAATCAGTTAAAGTTTAATGGAGTCTTCGATGAGATTAAGGGTCTTATTATAGGTAAGCCAGAATTTTATGACCAGCAAGGAGCACCTTTTGGCTATGATGATCTTTTTCAAGAAATCATTGGCCCTCGTTCGTATCCAATAATTTCAAATTTCGATTGCTGTCACTGTGTTCCTATGATCTCAATTCCCCAGCTGGCACCTGTAAAATTGGTTGCCAAAGAGGGAGGTGCAGTCAGTTTTGAATTCACTGATGGGTCTGTAGTTTAAAATTTTGTAAAAATTACTTCATACAAAAAATTTTAAAAAAGCCTTAAATATTGCCTATAGAATAAATGGATGAAATTTTTAATCATTCTAACCATGGTTATTTCTTCTAGTTATTCATTTGCAACCAGTTGCAAGTTTGCAAATACTCAATTCAATTCTTGTTTGGAAAGAAATGATAAATTAAATTGTTATAGAACTTTAGTTGCCATGTATTCTTCAGATTTATATTTCGATTTGAATGCTACTTTACGTGGAGTTAAGTCAGATTCAGATTGCCTTGAGACAGCTGATTATTTGAACACTGTTTTACGTTCACTGCCTAAAAAAAACGCCAAAATTTATCGAGGAACAAAATTATTGCCCGAATTAAAGAGTCTTAAAGTTAATTCATGCATCTCGGATAAAGCTTTTGTTTCAACCAGCCTACGAAAATGGGTTGCGGAGCAATTTACAGATAAAGCTTTGATGGTTATCAAAGCTAAATCAGGAAGAGAGCTTGGTTACTTAAGTGCAGTATGGGAAGAAGAGGAAGTTTTACTCCCTCCCAATGTTTGGCTCAAACTCAAGAAAAAAACGATTAAATCAAAGTACACCCAGTTTGAATTTGAAGAAGTGAAAAGTGAAGATTGTTTGAAAAAAATCATTCTTCAACCTCACGCGGAATTTTTAAGTGTGCCAAAGGAAGAGTCAGAGGACTGAAAAATTGGCCTCAATAGACTTTTTCAAAAAAACTGTTAATATCAATCTCATGAATATCTAGTTCAATTCTTTTTTTTATCCCCTTTTAAATTTAATTAACGCTCAAGGAGTCGGCCATGAACATCATGATTCTTGTCGAAAATGTTTTTGTATTTACTTTTCCAAGGATTATTTATGACTGTATTCAAATATCTAAAAATAATAATGCTCTCGCTCTTTTGGCAACTGCCAAGGGCAAAGGCTATAGATTTTAGGGCCCAACCAGAACTGACAAGGGATCTGAATCGAAAAGTTGTTAAAAGAAAAAGACTTAAAAGAAATCGAGAAAACCTTCCAAAAATTCAAAGAAAAATTTTAGGACATCCTAAGTTTCAAAGAACCAGACCTAAAGATCCTCGTTATAGCGATCAGCGAAAACTTCGAAGAATGTTTAGAGGAGTATGAAGATTTGCAGCATCATTGACCTTATTTAATTTCTGATTATAATAAACCAAAAGGTTAATTAACCAATTGGTTTATTATGACAGACAATCTCTCAAAAACATTCGCTGCTTTGGCCGATCCCACTCGAAGGGCCTTACTTAGTACACTCATGAAGGGTGAAGCTCCGGTGAGTGATTTAGCGAAACCTTTTTTAAAAGAAATGAGTCTTCCTGCCGTAACAAAACATTTGAAGGTTTTAGAGAAGGCCGGACTCATAAAAAAAACCAAAGCAGCGCAATGGCGTTCATGCCAGATCAATGCAGCACCACTCAAGGACGCTACTGATTGGATTGAACAGTATCGTGAATTTTGGGAAGAAAGCTTTGATCGCCTCGATGAATACTTAAAAGAAATACAATCAAAAAAGAAAACAAAAGGATCTAAAAATGGCCGCAGCAAAACCTAACGAGCTAAGACTTATTCGAGTTTATGATGCCCCTGCAAAATTAGTTTGGGCCATGTGGACCGAAGATAAACACATTACTAAGTGGTGGGGGCCGAGAGGATTCACTCTTACTACCAAGAGTAAGGATATGCGCCCTGGTGGTAAATGGATCTATACTATGCATGGGCCAGATGGCGTGGATTACCCCAATATAACAACTTATCATGCTGTAGAACCTTATAAAAAACTTGTTTATGATCACGGTGGTAACGAAGATCGTCTAAAACTTTTTACCGTGACAGTCACTTTTGAAGAGCACCAAGGTAAGACCGTTATGGATATGACAATGGCCTTGGACACTCCTGAAGCTGCTAAAGAAATTAAAAAGTTCATCAAGCAAGCTGGAGGAAATGCAACTTGGGATCGTCTTGCAGAATATCTTGAGCATGAAAAATGTGGAAAAGATCCATTTGTTATTAACCGAACTTTTGAAGCTCCGATTGAAAAGGTTTTTGAGATGTGGACTAATCCAAAGCATTTTTCTAAATGGCTTCCACCAACTGGCTTCACGATGGAATACTTTGATTCTGAGATCAAAGTTGGTTCTACCACATTTTATAAAATGACCAATGGTGCGACGATAGATCACTACGGGAAAATGACTTACAAAGAAATTAATCCTGTTCATCGTTTGGCTTACACTCAATGTTTTACTGATGAAAAAGGCAATCTAAGTAAACCGCCATTTGAAAAAAACTGGCCGGATACAGTGCTTGCTACCGTTACCTTTGCCGAGGAAGGATCGAATGAAACTCGTGTAACTGTAGTATGGGAAGTTTATGATGAAGCTAGCGAAATAGAGATGAAAACATTTAGGGACGCTCGAGCTGGTATGACCATGGGCTGGAGTGGATCGTTTGATAAGTTGGATGAATTGTTAAAATAGGGATTATTCGCTTATGTCTAATAATTTGATCTCAATTTGATCTCTTCCTATGATTCTGACTCGATAATTAGCTTCAACATATTTGGCCATTATATATTTATGAATAGTTATGCGTCCCATATATTTATTTGATTCTTCCAGAATCTGTGCAGGAAGAATAGGCCTACTAAATCGCAGAGAAAGGATGTTATCCTTTTCATAGAAGCGATGACAATAGCAGCCATTTAAAGGATAAAATGCAATCGATGGATTAAGTCGAGGGGATAGCGATTGGCCCTCGATTAAAGTTTGTATCTCTGGTGTCATATTAATTAAATGTGGTGATGGGAAGTTTACTGAATTTAAAAGTTGGCCATCTTTTTTGTAAAGATGAAGCTTGAATATAGGTCCCTCACCATCTTCTACGAAAAGTAGAGATTCTTCGAAGTTTCGTATTAATCGAATCTTACTATTAGAGTGAAGATAAACACTGTGAGGATAGAGGAGATTTCGATAATAATAGCTATCATTCAAGCGAAAATATATTTCATAAGATTGGCTGGAATGCCATAAAAGACGATGTATATTTTCAGATTGCAGAATACTTTTACTCTTAAAGGAATAGAGTCCAATTTTATAGTCTTCAACCGGAATTAATATACACTCATTAGGCATTATTAGATCATGGCTCTTTGGCCAGTAGATATTAAGATAGTTTCGATTAATTTTTTTTATGATTGGATGTTCAGAGATATTAGATTTACCATTTTTTAAGACATCAACTGACCAAGCCCATCTAGTCATAGAAGTTTCTATTGGATCTGAAAAGATCACTTCAGTATTAGATGAAACTTTCTTTATAGTGACTATGGTCATGCGGAAATTTTATTACCAGAATCTGTCATAGGTAATATGCTACAGCAGGTCTTCAGATTTGAAAACTTAATTAGATTAGTTTAGCGCATGCTTCCTTTGTAATATTCAATTAAATGATACAGTTAGATTATTTTGTATCATTTAATTGGTTTTAATTTCTAGAATCTTTTAAAAATCTTAAATTATGGTTATAATTACCTATAAAATGATACAATGTATTCAATTTGTATCAATTAAAGGTGTTTTATGAAAAAAACAATCTCTGCTTCTCCGCTGGCCAAAAGGCAACTCTTAAAACTTGGGGGTAACATAAAAATGGCCCGCCTAAGACGTAATCTTTCACTAAGGGCAGTTGCTCAAAGAGCAGGTATTTCTCTAAACACTGTCGTTGCAGTTGAAAATGGCGAAGCAGGGGTGAGCATTGGGGCCATTGTGAACGTACTTCATTGCCTGAATCTTGCGGAGGATATTTCAAAAGTAGCGCTTGATGATGAGCTTGGGAGAAAGCTTCAGGATTTGAAATTAGAGACAAGAAAACGTGCTCCCAAAAAAGAAAAATCACAGAATTTATCGGATCTGATTAAGGAATCAAGATGAAAACAATTGAAGTCTGGGCCGATTTTTATTTTTTGGAAGAACCACAAAAAGTTGGAACGTTAACAGCGAGTCCATCCAGAGGCAAGGAAGTTTTTTCATTTGAATATGAGAAGTCTTGGCTAACAGGTCCACATAGACTTCAAATTGATCCAGAGCTTTTTCTCTTTGAAGGTAAATTTCATAAAACAGTTGAACCTGAAAATTTTGGGGTTTTCTTAGATTCATCTCCCGATAGATGGGGACGAACATTAATGCTTCGTCGAGAAGCCCTAAGGGCGAAAAATGAGAAAAGAAAAACGAAAACTCTACTTTCTTCGGATTATTTACTAGGTGTTTTTGATAAAAATCGAATGGGTGCTCTTAGATTTAAGGTCGACGGTGTTTTTAAAGATGATGACCATTCTTATGCCGCTCCTCCTTGGACAACACTTCGAGAGCTTGAAATAGCGAGTTTGAAGCTTGAGGAAGAAGGGATTGAAGATGATCCAAAGTTTGCTGAATATCTAAAAATTCTTTTCGCACCCGGCTCCTCTCTCGGAGGGGCGAGACCCAAGGCAAGTGTTCTTGATCCTAATGGAAATTTATGGATTGCGAAGTTTCCCAGTACAGAGGATTCCAGGGATGTAGGAGGATGGGAAGCCGTCATTCACGAGCTTGCATTGAAATGCGGTCTAAATGTTCCATTGGCAAAAGCTGAAAAGTTTGCAAATAAGCACCACACATTTCTTGTAAAAAGATTTGACCGCATACCTAGCGAGAAAAGAGTTCATTTCGCTTCAGCGATGACATTACTTCAGCACAAAGATGGTGATAATTTTGAGTCAGGAGCAAGTTATCTTGAACTCGTCGATTTTATCATTTCAAGTGGTGTTCCAAGTAAAGTGAATAGTGATCTTGAAGAGCTGTGGAGAAGAATAGCTTTCTTTGTTGCTGTATCAAACTCTGATGACCACTTAAGAAATCATGGATTCTTACTTTCCGAAGAAGGCTGGGAGCTTTCACCTGCTTACGATATTAATCCCAATGAAAAGGCAGATGGTCTGAGTTTAAATATTTCTGAAGATAGTAATTTGCTTGATTTTGACCTTGTAAAAAGTGTGGCCAAAGAATTCAGAGTTGACCCAAAGCGAGCAGATAAAATTATCGCGAAGATAATAAATGAGGTTAGCCTTTGGGATAAAGTCGCAGAACGGTTTGGAATATCACGTTCAGAGAGACAAAAAATGGAAAATGCATTCAGAGTTTAAATTAGTTAAAGAAATGGATTACTGATTTGGAGTTAATTATGGCGAAGAAAAAAAGGTTACCAAAAGTTTACGAATTAATTATTTCGCTTATTGATACTGAACCTGTTGTTTGGAGAAAGGTACTCGTTCATGAGTTCATTGAACTTAATGAACTTCATATTTTGATTCAAATGGTGATGGGATGGCAAAATACACATCTCTACGCCTTTGAGATTGGTGGTAAATTCTATTCAGATGAAGAATCAGCTAAGGAATTGAAAGATACATTTATAGCAGACGGAACTATGCTTTGTGATGTTTTAGAGAAGAGGAAAAAATTCAGTTATATATATGATTTTGGAGATAGTTGGGCCCATGAAATTAGAATTACTAAAATTTTAGAAACTGATCCACGTATGCAATATCCTGCTTGTATTGGAGGAGAAAATGCATGTCCTCCCGAAGATTGTGGGGGACCATCTCGTTTTGAGCATCTGAAATCTGTCCTCGCTGGAAAAGATTGCGAAGAAAAAGACATGATAATTACTTGGGTAGGTGGGTATTATAACCCTTATACTTTTGATCCGAATTTTGTGAATAGATATATGATTTGGGCAGAGGATGAGTTTGAAGACTAGCATATGATTTAACTAAACTTTTTCAATCTGAAAGCAATCAGGACCGCCAGGAAGGCGAGTCCTGCTGCTAGGAAAAAAGTAATCTGCATTCCAAAACGGTGAAACACGAAACTCATTATTGAGGCACCAGAGATAAGTCCGACATTTCTAGAAAAACTGAGGAGACCAGAAACACTTCCTTTAAGCCCATCTGGTGCTTTTAATATCACCATCGATGTATTGGCCGCTTGAAAAAGTTGGTATCCTGGACTTAGGACTATTGCAGAGATGATGTAGCCTATAACTCCAAAACGTTGGGGTAAGATGGCAAATGATAATGCTCCAAGGACGAGTTGAAGTAGTCCAAACTTTGCAATTTTCAATTGGCCAAGTCTATCAGCAATTTTTCCTGAAGGAATTCCTGAAAGAATAGAAACGAGTGGGCCAACTGTCATGATTAAACCAACTTCCGTTCCAGATAGTCCTAACGTTTGATTTAAATAGAAGGGACCGACTACTAATGTTGACATCATCACCATTGATACGAAGGCATTCATTACGAGATTCAAACTTAAACTTTTAGATCCTCTAAAGGAAAAATTTTGAGGATTAGTTTTGAAATTTGTCTTTGGTAAGAAAGCGAGTACAAGAAAAAAGACGATCAGCCCAACGAGACTCATGAGAAAGAAGATTGCAGGCCAGCCAAACTGAAGAATTGATCCTCCGACAGAGGGGCCGCTGGCGGTTCCGAATGCGGAAGCTGTTCCTAATAGGCCAACTGCTTTTCCTACTTTATCTTTTGCTACGACATTAGTTACCATGGCAACAGACATGGCCATTAAAGCGGCCGATCCTAAACCTTGAATGGCCCTTAGGGATACGATGGACCAAAGTGAAGTTGAAAAACCAGCGGCCAGTGCAGAAGTTGTATAGAGTACTAATCCCATAAGTAAAACTTTTCGATGACCAAAGAGGTCACCAAGTCTTCCAATAAATATAATGGATATAGTAGAGGATAAGAGATGGGCCAAAATGATCAGTTGAACATCCGGAATCGTTACATCGAAAAACTTCATTATGGTCGGCAAAGCGACATTCGGAATGCTAGTTCCAAGGGCAGCGAGTAACATACAGATAGCAAGAACAAAATTTGGCATATATCCCTCAGTTAGGTTAAAGTTCACTGTAAGTATGCAACTTAAAGTCAGCTTGAGGTCAAGTCATGAAAGAAAATTCAAAGCGAGTCCTAGATATAGGTGAGGTGGCCAAGGAATCCAAATTAGCTCCTTCTACTCTTCGATATTATGAAGAAATTGGACTCATTCGATCTATTGGGCGAAAGGGACTTCGCCGCCTTTACAGCTTAAAAGTAATTGAGCAGCTGGAATTTATTGCTCTAGCAAGGTCTGGAGGATTTTCTCTCGAAGAGATCGGCAATATGTTTTCAGCAGATGGCCATTTACATGTGGATCGAAAGCTTCTTCAAAAGAAGGCCAATGAGCTTGGTAAAAAAATTGCTCAACTACAGGCCATTCAAAATGGCCTCGAACACGTGGCCAATTGTAAGGCCCCTAGCCATCTAGAGTGTCCGAAATTTCTCCGTCTACTTCGACTGGCCAAGGGATTTAAGAAAGAGATTAACTAAAATGTGAACTTTTTCATTCGTCCTTCCTTCTCTTCAATTTTAAGGTCGCAACTTGTAAAACGAAGTAGGAGCGCTCCCAGGGATAAGCATCTTGTATCATGAATATCTCCAGGGAGATAAACTCGACTATCTCCAGAGTTAAGTATGTCAGAATTTATTAAAGAAATATTTTTATCATAGGATCCCATTTCCATTTTGCCATTAACCACGGAGTAAATAACCCAACCATTTCCATGATTATGGGGAACACGATATTGTTCAAATTTTTCAGTGTAAGCGGTAAGGACAAAACCGTGCTTTTTATCACGATAAAGTTCTAAACTTTCTTTCTCTCCTAATTGCTCAGACAACCAACTTTTAATTGAAGGGTCTTTTACCATTAGACTTATAATTTGATGACAAGTTGAGACGAGTGTATCTGATGGTGAATCCCATGCTGAAATAAACTGAGTGACATAATTATTGTATTCCATAATAACCTCCTGGTGATGCTTGAATTTTATTACTTCAAGCCAACTTGAGGTCAAGAGGGCGGCCAAGTTATTATTTTTCCAAAAGTTGTTTTAATTTTTGTAGGTCTGCTTGAACAAGCTTTTTATCTCTTTGAAAATCATCTTCAGTCATGTTGGGCAATTTGAATAAAGTGAAAACAACTTCACTGCCACTGTCATTTTTCATCACTCTGAATGGGTTGTGATTCGTCTCTCCACTTGGAAGAGTGACATCGTGATCCATAACTCCAAATTCATTTAATGGTGCATATTTTATTTTTATGACACCCATAGGAGAATTTGTCGTCCAATAATCATCTTTTTTAGAAACGACATTATTAGCTAATCCGGCTGCCCATTCGGGCAAATTTTCAGGATTTGAAGCAAATGTATAGACCTCTCGAGGAGAACAGTTAATTGAAATGGAAATGTGAGTTGCTGGGAAAAGCATAAATACCTTTTTTGGATAGTAACAAATTCTTAAAACTAGACAAGCTTCTAACGACTTAAGATTTTCTTAACTATGTTTTGACCAAATAGCTTTGCAGATAGTGGAGCCCGGCCTGGTCATTTAATTACAAACTCTTACTGCTTGGAATTGCATCCTTCTGTAGGTTTTTCAATGGAGGTTTCAGGGACAAGAAGCAAATGGTAGATCTGCTTATAGGTCAACAGATGGGAATTTCTATGAAGATATGGTTTTTGATTTTAGTAATTTTAGTTTCGGTACAGTTTGTGAAAGCAGCACAACTCAATGTCGTGCGAGGAGAATATGATTCTGGGAAATTATATGTCCCATGCACATTTGATAATTTTTCTGATACTTGCTTCATAGATACTGGAGCGACCTTTTCTTCTGTGGCCAATATGGAGCAATTTGGAGTTTATCCGATTGCAGGAAAAATTCGTTTCATGAGTGCTTCTGGAACTCCTAAAGATGCCGATGAAATTACAATCAAAACTCTATCAATTGATAATTTTGTAATAAATTTCATTAAAGTTGCGAGACTTGATCCTGAAGATGGATTTGAGAACCTAGTTGGTATTAATACGATTAGTGCGAGACCATTTTCATTTTTATTTGACCCAGTTTCTACATTGAATCTCGGCATTGCAATGCCACTGAATTCTCAAATAGGTGTTGAGCAGTATGAAAATGGGATTTTTTCAATTCCTGTTCAGGTAGGGGGTACTCAGACCAGGGGATTGTGGGATACTGGTGCAGGATTAACATCGATAGATATTAACTATATTATATCAAATCCAGATGAGTTCATTTTTGTTCAGGACATTTCAAATGGCGTAGATGGAACAGGTAAACCTGTGGTCATGAAACTTTATAAGGTAAAAAACCTTGTCATTGATAAACATGTTTTTCTGAATGAATACGTTCTCGGGATTAGTTTTGATGTAATTCGAGAACATGTTGATAAAAATATCTCAGTCATTATTGGATTTAATCTTATCACAAAAGCAAATTGGTATTTCGATTTACAAGAAAAACTTTGGGCGATTGAATAACTTGTCTATATTTTGCTAAAGCCGTTTTCTAAGATGAAAGTATTCAGTCACGTATCCATTTGATTGATTCAATTGCAGCATTCGGGAATTATTTTTGTGAACATTGGTTTGCATAAAAATCATCCCGATATTTTTTGCCCATTTCTCTGCTTTACGTTTAAGTTCAGCAGCTAGACCTCGACCTCTAAAATCAGGATGAACCCACAAGCTAATTAATGGATCACAATTCATTACAGAAAATTCGACGCCTAAAGCATGTTTCCCAAATTACTTAACCACCCTCAGACTAAAACGTTTATCCAAGCTATGTTGTACATCTTTTATTAAACCATCATTTTCGTGGATATCGTCGTGGGTAAATCCAATAGTAATGTGAGGATAAAATCGGTTTGGATTAAATGCATTAGGACCATTCACTGGACCATTATTTTTTAAGTACTCTTGATAGATGGCATTTCTAATTTGGAGCAGTCTTTTTGATTCGACTATGATGAAGAAAGTTTCGCCCATTTCCCCTTTAAATAACTTCTTCCCACTCCCAATTCCTAGAATACGAAGATCAGAAGATTGAATGTCATGGTCTTGGGCAATGCGACTAATTTCTTCATAGCTTACATACGGTTTAAGCTGATTATTGTACTCCGGAGGAGTGATAGTAGTAACATGGGCCTCTCCCTTTTCATCCCATCCCTTGAAAAAGGTGAGCGGTCTACCTATTAGTTTAGAGATTTCAGATCTTAATCGCTTCACATCTTGGTATTCAACATTTAGGGCCAAGGCAGGATTCCTTTCGAAAAATGGCATTCGAATATTATAGGTCATGGCCGAACTGACTGTTAGTGGATACGAGTTAATCGTTGGGCCCACTGATGCACAAGCATGGAGGGTATAAAAGGCCAGGATGAAGAGAAAAGTTTTCATAGGTCTCCTTCAAAATTTTCTTTTTTTAACATGAGAATGACTCCGCTTACAAGATATCCATAAATTATCTGTGGGTAAGCTTAACCACGTGTAATTTTAATCTTTCAAGGCAATAAATAAGATGTTAATCGTGTCTTAATTTGGGGATATCTATGGAAAAAACAGAAGAAGTGTTCTATTTGCAAACATTGAAAGCTGAATACAATCGAAGAAAAGAAACTAATCCCATGTATTCAGTCCGTGCCTTTGCTCTAAATTTAGATGTCGATGCAAGTAACCTGAGTAAAATCTTGAATGACAAGCTACTTCCAACATTTGAAACTGCCGATAAAATCTGCAGAAATTTAAAACTTGATTCTGAAATAGCAAAAGAGTTCATGAATTCCATCGCTGAAGAGAAGGCTTGCGTAGAACTTTACAAGTTGAATCCCGACTATACTAACTGCCACTGAGTTCTCCAACTTTACGTGTGAAACTATAATTCTGCAGAGTAGATATACATTTTGCTATATTTTGTATATTGTTGGCGTATGGGTATCGTAAGAGTGTCAGATGAAATTCATTCTCAACTTAGAAAGGCTTCTAAAGCACTTGATCGTTCTTTAAATTCTCAGGCCGAACACTGGCTGAAAATAGGCATGCTGAGCGAGCTTCATCGAGATAAGTCTTATGAAGAACTCCGAAATCTTCTTTTCGAGTACGACAATTTTTCGATTGAAACCATTCTTAAGAAAACCAAGAAGAAATGATTAAGCTTAAATCATCTGAGGAAATTATTCTTTACCGAGAAACCGGAAAAATTGCTGGTGAAATTCTTGCTATCCTCAAAGAGCATGTGAAAATTGGTGAGAACACTTATGACATTGCCAAGTTTGCTGAGGATCTCATTGTCAATAAATATAAGGCCATTCCTTCTTCAATTGGCCAATATGATTTCAAGTTTGCTCTAAATAGCTCCATCAATAATGTGATTTGCCATGGAGTGCCTTCAAAACAAGATATTCTCAAAGATGGCGATATCATCAATCTCGATTTGACCGTTAAAAAGCATGGTCTCATTGCAGATACTTCACGCATGTACTTTGTAGGCAATGTTTCTTCCGATGCCTACAAACTATGTAAAGTCGCTTATGAATGTTTATGGAAGGGGATTGAGCAAGTTAAACCAGGGAACACAGTTGGCGATATTGGATATGCTATCCAAAGGCATGCTACCCGAAATGATTATGCTGTAGTGAGAGAGTATTGCGGGCATGGGATCGGTCAAAAAATGCATGAAGAGCCACAGATTGCTCATTTTGGAAATCAAGGTAAAGGCACAAAAATTCAAAAGGGAATGACCTTTACAATAGAACCCATGATAAACCAAGGCTCGAGACAGATTGATCATCTTGATGATGATTGGACAGTGGTTACAAGAGATGGAAATCTTTCTGCTCAATGGGAGCATACAATTCTTGTGACGGATAATGGGTATGAGATTTTAACTTTGAGAGAAGAAGAATCTAAAAAATTCGAGAGCTGGTTTTAGATTCAACTAAATTAATGAGCGATAGTCATCGATCCCTAGACACATCTTCCTTTGGCAGATAGTCTTTGAAAATGTTGCAAAGTGTTCGTCAAATATATTTATTTTTAAAAGATGGGTCAGTCATCGCAAAAGTTAAGAGAGGTATTTTTTCTTTTTCATTCATTGTGAAAATAACAGCTGCTGCAGAAATCCCGTTTTCTTCTATCACATATGATGCTTGTTCAATCAGGCTACCGTACTTTCCTTCTAGAGTACCCTTTATCTCTCCGATAGAGTCTTCTAAAGATTCTCCATCGTAATCAGCAGTTCCCTTGTATGCTTGGAGCATGAGAGAACCAAGAGATTCGAAATCATTTTTTCTGATTGTTCGAACACTAAAAGACGAGTCAATGCCTTGTCTTTCAATATTCAAGAATAATCAAAAGAAGTGAATGACTCTCGAATTCAGTCAAAGGACTCTGTGCCTGGAATAAAAAATTCACCATCAACAGGATCAAGCGCTAACAAACAATAGTTAGAAATAGCAATCATATATTTCATTTGAAAAATATCCACATCGGCTTCCTTAATGAATCCTGGTTATCATATTCGAATGTAATACCAAGTTTAGGAAGTTCCACCTTGTACTTATCTTCTTCGACATCGCTAGCAGTGGGTGGGATCTCAGTTTCGATCCATTTATAATTTTTAAAACTCTTTTTCATAAAAGCATGTGCATCGAAATCGACCCAGTAGGGCATAGAAGTCCCTCAAACTTTGCCAGAGGATTTATTTATGGATGTCGGAAAATCTTTGTAAACGTATTCTAAATTACCATCGTTCTCTAGCATTGAAGACTTTGATTGGAAGTTTAATCCAAATATAAATAGGGAAAAGATTCTAGAAATTGCGGAGCTAGAATTTATTGTTGAAAAAGAAATAGCCCTATTCCTAGGGCAACCTGGGACAGGCAAAAGCCATTTAGCACAGGCGATTGGTTTTAAGGCAATTTACGGAGGAAAAAATGTTTATTGGAGCAGCCTTAAGATGTTATCGGAAGAAATTTTAAAGGCAAAGCAGAAGGGAGACCTGTCGAGATTATTTAAGCGGAGTTTAAGTAGTGACCTCTGGATCCTAGATGACTGGGCAGTCGTTAGTTTAGGCCGAGAGTATTTGCAGATCCAGTTAGTGAGAGTGCTGCGATTGGTTGAATTTTTGATAGAGCAAACCTGGTGGTTTCTAATGGCCCAACTTAGAGAGGGAAAGGAAAAAAATACAAGAAGGTTGCCAAAATAAGCGGATGAAAGTTATAGAAATTTTGGGGTGATAACTTTACATGAGAATAAAGTGGTAACCATTGGATGAGAATCGACACTTAAGGAGGATACATGAAATATACACTTTTCTCTGCCCTATTGTCTGTGGGAGTCCTAATTGGATGCTCCCATGTTCAAGATACTAAACGAATTCCAGCGTCTGTTAAAGATGTTGGAGTCATTGGACCAGAGGGTGAAGTCATTCTTTATTACAAAGAAGGAGACTACATCATCGTTAAGGCATGTGACCCAAATACGATACTGGGAATGACGCCTGCTCAGGCGAGGGCCAATTGCCAAGGCAAGAGTAACAAGGTTCCCATGGAATCCTTTAAGCAGTCACTTCGCAACTTGGTTTCAACTGACCTGTTGAATGTTCTTAAGCCGCTAACACCAGAAGAAGTAGAAGCTTATAGTAAAGATGGCCCTAATTCAGACCAGATTGAAGCGATGGTGATTGAACTTGAAAAGATAAATAATTTCATCGCTGTTTATGGTGCAGAGAACGCTAATCTTGTCAGGAAAGAAGAGTTGGTGAAAGCACTTCGCTCACAAGAAACTCGTGTCAGTGCCATCAAAAAGATAAATGCTGAGGTCGAAAAAGCGGTGAACCTCATCGCAGATCAAATGAAGCTTGCTTTAACCAAGTTTAATTCAGATAAAGACCAGTTTCTTTACACTGTGCTTAAACAGTTCAGTCCTAATCAAAAGATTCCATGTGGTCTCAAAGGTTCTGTTGATGAAAGGATCAAAGACTGTTCCTATGAATTAACTTCCGAGAAAGAGGGCTTCGTTCTTGTGACAAGATCAAAAGACTTTAAAGAAGTTCATAAGGAAGTTTCAACAGGTCTTCTTTGGAGTGACCGCCTCCCATCAACGATGACTCAATACAGTGCTGAAAAAGCATGTAAGGCAGATCTTAAAGAGGTCGCAGGCATAGCTGGTGTAACTTGGAGGCTTCCATCAAAAGAAGAATACGAACAAGCTGAGAAAAGCGGTATAAGAAAAGTATTACCGAATATGAACTACTGGTTTTGGTCTTCGTCAGTGCACCGTGACTACTCTTACGACGCGTGGCTGTTCAGTGGCGTCTTCGGCGGTACTGGCGGTGACTACTACCGCAACAGCTACATCTTCTCGGTTCGGTGCGTGGCGCATTAGGCGTGAAAATGTAAAATTTGATGATCTGATTATTGGGACCTCGATTCGATTAGAGGTCCCTTTTCCGTTGTCACCCCGAAAGGGGTGCCAACTCAGTTTAGGGGTTAATATGGCAAGGCTTCAGCATTTAGCGTTTTATTAGTCCGTATACGGCCTATGCCTGAACGCCTAGTAGTTTCATTCGAAAACTCCCCATTTTTTACATTTGAATATTCCCCACTCAGTGCAAACTTTATAAAGGCGACTTCTCATTCTCGAAGAAGCTCTACCCCAGCTCAATGGGGAAGATTTTGGGGTCTTCGTGGTTGATAGTGGGAGGCAGTGTTTCTTGAATCAATTAGTCTGAATTAAGGGCATGATTTCAAACTCTTGTAGAATTTAGCTACCACACTTTATTTTACGAGGAGAACGAAGCTCATGCCCAAGCTCGATTTTATTCATTCTATCCAACTTCCGGAACTTAAAATTGTTAACAACTATCGCACTAGCAAGGATGCCCTCGTTTTCGAGGCGCTAAAACAATCTGACTATGAAGTCTGTCCAAAGAGCGCTACTCCCTCAAAAACGGTTTATGACCACGTTTCTGTTTGGATTAAAGACATTCCGATACGAGATAAACGGATCTTTCTTAAAATTAAAAAGAGGCGCTTTTATTGCAAGTTCTGCAAGAAGCCTTTCACAGAGCCTGTGGCCGGAATCAAAAAAGGTTTTAGAACAACAGATAGATTCAGACGCCATATCATGTGGTGTGCAGACAACTTCGCTAACCTTCATGATGTTGAAAAACAACTCCATGTTTCTTCCTGGTTAGTCCACACTGCGTATTATGAACAGCTCGAACTTCAAGTTAAAAAACTTCAAAATCCATGGGGAACAACAATAGGAATTGATGAACATGCCTTCAGGAGAAACAAGAAACGCGGCCATCGAGAATTTGCCACTATCTTTGTTGAATACTCTCACAAAAGAGTAAGAGAGCTTGTTCTCGGTCGATCTCCAAGTGAGTTGCTTGCCGATGAAAGACTGACTTCCATTCCTGGACGAGAAAATGTAAAAAACGTTATTATTGATCTTTCAAAAAATTATCGCAAACTTGCCAAAGATTTATTTCCGAACGCACGAATCATCGCTGATAGGTTTCATGTAATTCGGCTTTTTAATAATATTCTTAACAACTATAGAAAGCTCTCAACTGGCGACGTAAGAAAGAATCCTATTCGTAAACTGCTGCTGAAAAAATATAGAGACCTTGAACCATACGTCAGACGAGTATTGGATCGATGGCTAGATGAAAATCCCTTGGTAAAAGAGGTCTATCAATTCAAAGAGTCCATGCATAGATTCTATAGAATCAAAGGAAAAAACTTGGCCAGAAAGGTTCTCATAAAAATCACTGACCAAATGGCACTTTCAAAAATCCCAGAAATAAAATCCCTTAGGGAAACTATTCATAATTGGCGCGAAGAGATTTTGATGTTCTTTGAGAATGGTCTTACCAATGGAAGGACAGAAGGTTTTAACAGAGTAGCAAAATTAATTCAAAGAAACGCCTACGGATTTAGGAATGTTGAAAATTATCGGCGACGGTTAATTTACAAAACTTCTTAAAATTCTCTAAATCTTTAATTTTGGGCGCACGAACCCCTTCCCATTTTGAGAAGGCCTGATGGGCATTGCCTTCAATTTGAAAAAAACTTGAATTTTCATTGGTTAACGACGATAAGAGTTCGAAACAAGAGTTTGGAAATCAAAAAAGCTCTTTGATTCAGATGACTTCGAGAAACTACCCACTAACAACCTAGTAGATCCACAAATTAACTGGAAGAATAGATGTCGATTTTTGGGAGCGAAAAAATTCTGACTGGAGAAAAGCTCAATCAGATATTAGATCTTCCATTGCAAAACATGTGAAGGCGCAATCATCGTATCACTTAGAGGGAATCAATTTTCTCGAACTAGCTAAGAACGCTTACTCTCTCTATGAGCGACAGCCAATAGAGCAGAAGCAGCTTCTAATTCGAAAACTTTTCTCGAACTGCCGAATTGAAAACGGAACTGTCTGTTTTGATTGGAAAAAACCGTTTGATTTGTTTGCAAAATACAGTGAAGTGAAAAGATGGGGTGACCGATGGGGATCGAACCCACGACAACCAGAACCACAATCTGGCGCTCTACCGACTGAACTACGGTCACCGCTGAACAGGAGAAGAATTTAAAGGAGCTGGGCCTTCTAGTCAACGAAATCCTGGAAAAGTTGCTTGTTTTGCTTTGCGCAATAGTTAAATTCAGGCCATTTGGTTGCAATTTTCCCAGAGCATCCGATAATTAAAGGATGAAAACAATTCTATTCTTATTCGTTCTATTTTCTTCTTCACTCGTGAATGCTTCAGTCGTTGGGGTTACGACTCATCCCCTTAACGAAGGTGCGCGGGTTTTTTCTGCTGAAATGACTGGATATATGAACCTTCGCCACGAAATGGGAGGAGGGCTACGTTACACTCAGGAAATGAAAAGAAATCAGCTGCTCGATGTGACAGTCGCAGGAGCGCAAGAGTCCAGGGCCTTCACCGCCGGAACTGGAATGGATATTGCTTTTTTAGAGGAAGATGTAAATCAGCCTCGTGTTTCAATAAAGCCCTATTTTCAATATCAGAAGTTCAATGATACCAGTGATAATTTTTTTGGTGCAGCCCCGACTATTCGAAAAGGCTTTGTGGTAAACGATCACGAATTTTTTCCTTATCTTGCCATTCCATCAGGAATGAAAGTCAATAATGACTCTAGTGCTTTTAACTTCTACTCTTCTTTAACTCTTGGGGCGAGCATGCCTTTTCCTGGCCAAGATAGAAATCTACTCTTATCTTTTGAAGGAAATAAAAACATGGGCTCATCCTCGGATTACATAGGATGTTTAGTCTCTTGGATTTGGAAATAATATGATTTTTTTTTCTGACTTTGATGGCACTCTTACTCTTGAAGGGCGAGAGCTTACACGTGATTTTTTTGATATCATTGAACTGATTCATTCTCGCGGTGATGAACTAGTTATCGTTTCTGGCCGCTCAATTTCTTGGGGGCATTTTCTTCTGACTCACTTTCCACTGAAGGCCTGTATCATGGAGGGTGGAGGAGTCATTCTTCGATTAGATGATCGGGGTGAGATTGTTCAAGAGTCCTTAGTGGATCATTCTGAGCTTCAAAGACTTTCTCATTTTACAACTCAGTTAAAACACCACTATCCACATATTCCTCTGTCTGCTGATAGTTTTGGACGACTTTCTGATCGCGCCATTGAGTTTCATTTAATGGAACAGAAATGGATTGATGAAGTTATGGAGTACATGGATAAGGAGAATATTAATTACTCAAAATCCAATGTTCATATTAACTTTTGGTGTGGAGAAATCTCCAAGTACCTTGGAGTGAAGCACTTCCTTTTAAACTATCGTCCTGAAGTCGATGAAAATAATTGCTGGTTCTTTGGAGATGCTCCAAATGATCAAAGTATGTTTGAATTTTTCGCCAATTCGGTAGGGGTTTCAAATATCGAAAAATGCCTGCATCGCCTTAGTGTAAAGCCGAGAATTATCTTAAAAGGCGAGGAGAATGCTGGCCCTAAAGGTGTTTTGAACTTTATAAAGAGGAATCTCTAACAAATAAGTTGGTTCAATTTATCCAGTTCGAGGAGAGAAGCTTATAAGTCCCGAAGCTTCGAGCACGTTCTTTTCAATATACTGCACTAAAATTCTGTACTGCTTTCCCCAATCAGAAACTCTTGAGAAGGCGAGATATTCCCAGAGCTTTCCAGCTCCCATCAGACGAGCAATAAGTCCTGTAATTGATCTTAGAAAGTGCTGAAAGTGCATACGTCTTTTGACAACAATCAGAAGATGCAGATGACTTGAATTAACTGAGACCCGATAGATTTTGATATTAAATCTCTCAGCATATTTTTTAAGCAGGTTTTGAATTTTTCGCTCTTTGGTTTTAAGTGATGATCTTTTCGCTCTCAGAACAATATGAAGTGGTTTATTCATCTTGAGAGGACGCTCGGACTTTCTTTTACCGCGGGCAAGTTCTCCACCGTGAGTGAGCCGAGTTGAGGATATAAATGAGAAGGTTTGCTGCTTAGACATGAGCTATCTTTAGCGATTTGTTCGTGACTGTTAAATCAAAAGGGCATTGCCCCGAAAAGAAAGTTCAATAATGAAATCTTGGCATTTTAGGATTCATTGCAATTGGGGCAATGTCGAAACTTCAATAAGAATACTGATGTATACGCAATTTCAAGAGGTTCAACAAATGTGTTAGAGACCCTATAAAGAGTATATAAATTAGACATCTGCCAAAATAATCACCAGTTTCACTAGTTACTGACCACCAAAATAATGAGATTCATTGGCATTCTATTTGCTCATAGGCGAGCATGAAATACTTCATTTTTTTACTGCTTCTCTTAAATCTCTTCGCTTGTAGCAAGAAAGAGCGATCAAAAACTGAAAGTCATTCAGAAGTTTCTTTTTTAAAGAATAAAAGTTTTTTTGAAAACTCTAATAAGGCATTTGCTTATATTTCAGATTCTCAGTATGCGGATGATCTTGAATTCTGCGTTGATGCCATTTCTGAAAAAGATGCTTGTACTCCAAAGAGATTACCCCTTATTGGCCAGAAGGTTTCTCAAATTACTCCTAGAGATATTCTAACTAGAACAGTCGTCTCTCATGAATTTTTAGGGGATGCTTTTAAGGATGTTTTAGAAAAACTACCTTCAGAAATTCTTCAAATGTTTGGAGCAGTTAATGGAGTGGTTATTTCAGATTTGATTAATCCCTCTTTTTACAGAAATGAAACAGGGGTCATTTACTTATCCGGTAGGTATTTCTGGAGAAACCAAAAAGAAAAAAGAATAGTATCTATTGCTCAAGACGATAGAGAAGGTAATTCCAGTGCATTGCCATTTGAAATTATGTCTACATATATACGCAATCGTCACACGTTAAATTACAGTGAGAACCCACAAATCCAAACAACCGAGGAGATGACATTTCGGTTGGCAAGATTGTTTATTCATGAACTTACTCATGCCAACGATTTTTTTCCAAAAAGCTTTTACACAAGTCAAGAATTCGATATCAATTCAACTTATTTTAAAATTTCTAATGAGCGATATGATGGATATAAATTAATTTCTGATCAAATGCCTAGTTACCCTAGATCGTCGGCATTACAAAATCTAGCTAAGTTTTATAACAACAGAAAATACGAACAAAGTTCACTTGAGCAACTAACGGCCGATATTGTGGCCGAAGAATTTTCTAAAGACGTGGTAAATGATGATTACAATTATTTAAATAGCTTAGAAGATGCTGCCATGCTAATGGAAGAATTATTGATGTCTCATCTTTTTAATTTAGAGCGATTGTGGACAATTACAAAATTACCTCACGCTCATTATGAATGGAAAGAAAAGGAGGAGTTGCCAATTTTTTGGGGGAAAAAGAATATCATTCAATTTCCTAGTGTTAAAAAAAGAGCACTCTATGTCGTGGAATCTGTGTTTGATAAAAAATTTAAGCAAGAGATTGAAGTTAAAAGTGAATCTATTAAACCTGTTACCTATAAAGAAGGGACAACTTGGGAAGAATTAATTCGAGGACACTAACTTAGAAATTTCTCAACAGCTGTTTTTATAAGTGCTTCAACTTCAGCAGTCTTAATCCCTAGTTTCTTCTCAATCCAATCAGAAAGATCTTTTGGCAAAGGCGCAATGAAGTGTCTCATTTCATTCTCTGGATAAGCAAGCTTCAAGCAAACAGCATGAAGAGCGTGACGAGGGATCTCCATTTTAAGGTGATCTTCTTCGGTAGCGACATTGTCTTTAAAACGAATAAATACAGTTGGGTCACCATTGTAGAGTTTATCCCCCAAGAGAGGATAGCCATGGCAAGCAGCGTGGACTCGAATTTGATGCTGTCTTCCTGTCACTGGCATAGCGAGTGCGAGAACATAATTATCTTTTTCTAGAAGTAATTCAAAATGAGTTTCAGATTCTTTTCCAAGCTCAGAATTCTCTGGGTAGTGATACATCATTCCGCGAGGGATTTTATCCTCTTCACGATCCATTCTTTCCTTAGCAATAAAAGGGAAGGTATCCGCCCCTGGTCGCTTATGAGCAATAAAGAAATAGCACTTGCGTACGAGGTCATCCTCGAATTTTTGACTGACTTTTTGAGCAGCTCTTGGATTCTTTCCTAAAAGAAGAAGACCAGAAGTTTCTTTATCGATTCGATGAATCGAGTGGATAGTTTTTTTGTAAATAGACCCAAAATAAACAGTTGCACAGTAGAAGAGGTTTTTCCCAGCTGGATGAGTGATCATGTAAGGTGGCTTATTAATCACTAGTAGATTTTCATCTTCGTAAACGATACTGGGCTTTTCTTCTTTCGGAACCACTTCTCCATACCAATACTCATCTTCGATCATGCCATCATTATGAGTGGTAATCGTCACTTTCTCACCATAATGAACTTTCACACTTGGTTTGTGAGGAGGTTTTCTACCCGAAATTTCGACTTCGCCTTTTTCAATTTTCTTTTTTAAATATTCTCGGGAGAGTGTGGGCATGCACTTGTGCACAAATTGATCAAGACGCCACCCATCCTGTTCTTGTCCAACAGGATGAGTAACGACATATTTATCAGTACTAAAGGATTTTTCTATTTCACTCATCTTTGAGTGTCATAGCGCATTTTTAACAAATATTGAAGTGAAGAGAGTGCCCCATTTTCAGAATAGTGGTGCTTTTCTCTTAATGTTTGGATTATTTTAGAAATGAGCTCTCTTGATTCTTGCGGAAGACCATGACCGATGCCTTCATTCTTTTCGGCCATATAAAGAACTAAATTAGTTCCGATCTTATCGATAATCTTTTTTTGCTCTTTTCTAAATGATTCTTGAAGCAGATTAACCAAATCTTCGTATACTTCTGAGTAAACAATCGGCTTGCCTTTATGGTCAAGAGCATAGGCCCCTAAACGTGCTATCAGGCTTGATCTGAATTTTTCTGGATCTTCATTCATATGGACATTGGATTCAAATTCTTTAATAAAATAAGAATCTGGGGCCTCAAATTTTCCAGTTACAGTATTCTTAACTTTTTCACCCTTAATAACGGCATTGATCGTGAGAATATATTTTGAAATATAATCCTCGTATGATCTTTCATCCACTAGACCGAGAGAATCTCTTACTTCATTATCTAAAATGTTTAAAGACCACATTTGAATGAGATCAATAAATTTATAAGTGTTATGATAATCACCTTGTGGAGAAATATTTAGAAAATCATACTCGGCTTTTCTCTCACTCATCTGAGATAGGTAATCCAAGACTTCTACGAAAGTAATGGTTTTGTGATTATAGGCCAAATCATAAATAATTTGCTTAACTTCCCGAGGAGAAATCCCGAATTTGCCCTCATACATAGAATCATTATCATACTCATCCATAACATCATCTGAACCAGCTTTAAGAATTTGACGGGATTCAGAATCATAGGCATCGGGAGTTTCCCTGTCTGAATATAAAAAACATTTTTCTAGTGGGGTGAGGGATTCAGCAATACGACCAAGTTTTTCATCTTGGTAATTTTTAACTACTGGAGCACGCATCCTAGTCATAACAGACCAAAGGCAAAGTGCATCTAAAGCATGTGGCTCAAAACAAGTTTGCTCTTTAAGTTTATTAATCTGTTCTACATAAATTTTTTCTTCTTCTTTGTAATTCATTAAGTAAGGGACTTTGAGAAAGTTAAAGCGTCCTTTAAAAGAATTAAAATCAGGATGCTGTTTGAAAGCTGCAAAATGTATTTCATTAGATGAGCCAATAAAGAAAATATCAAGCTCTGTGAGAATTCCACTGATATTGATAGTCTTAGACTCCATGGTCATCAAAAGATATTTAAAAGTATCCAGTGGTCGCTTAAGAAGATCTGAGTATTCAAGGATCCCTCTATTCGCGAGAACAACCTCTCCACCCATGGCAAAAAGATTTAGGGACTGAAGACTTGGCGGCAATGAGGCCAGACGTCTATCCATCGTGATCTGTTGCATTTGAGCATCGACGTGAAGTTGAGGCTCAATTGTTGTTGCCCCGATTGAGTAACGACGATTGATATTAAATCTTTCAACGCGAATATGCTTATAAACTTCTTGGTAATTACCTTTGTAACTCTTTAAGAGAGCATCAAAGATAGATCTGTTTCTTTGAGAAAGATCCCCGTTATATAAATAAGATTTGCGGATAGTTTCAAGGCGAGTGAGATCATGTTTAAAGGTATCCTCAATCATCCGCTGACGAGTTTTAATGGGAATAAGAAGTAAAGGGTGATCCTTTAATTCGGAAGTAATAATCGCACTGATATCTTTGTCTTCTAAAAAAGCATAAGACTGAATATTGCGATCAGAAGAGACTTGACCAGATAATCCCAAAGAGCCTTTTACGTATTGGTCTATTGGAAAAATCCAGCTAAATGTAAAAAGTGCACCTTCATCAGTATTGGAGTAGTCTTCAGTTGAAAGCATAATTTTGTGAATTAAGCTCGATTTAGAGGATCCATTGGGGCCGACTAATAAAATAAATTTATTATTAAACCCTTCTTCCATAAAATTTTGGAGATACTGGTAAATTCTTTTTTGAGTTTTGGCCTGACCTTGCACGGGTGGAGCGTCAGCATGTTCACGAGAAAATAATTTGAAACTTCCATTTGGATTTGTTCCAAAGTAATCGAACATGTCACGAAGATAGATGCATGATGGACGAACTTCTTTTTGAGGATTCTTCTCAAAAAGTTTCATATAGTCATCAAACGATAGAACATTGATGTAGCGGCCTTCTTCTTTATTTACTTCTTCCATCCATTTCATATAACCTGATCCTGTGAATAGGTATTCTAATTCTTCCATTATACCAAAGATCATCGTTTTCTTGGGGACTCTTAGCGTATTAGGCATAATTTTGCTCTTTTTCCGCACGCGTCCAATTATCCAGAGAATCAAAGAGAAACCTCTACCAAGAAAGCTTTTTGCTCAAGTGATAGAAGCTTCTACTCCTCAAATTTTAAAATTATGGGAGGAAGGAGACAAATATATTTCCAAGTCAGGGATAAAATGTCCTAGCGAGATCGATTTTCAAAAAAATATTGGCCGAAGCTACTATCAATGCCAACCTCACTTTTGGCAATGTTATTGGGAGGGAGGAGTTAGACAAGAAGTTAACTTGAATGTTGATCTTTTTGGTCAGAAATACCGTGTTTATGCAAAACCAAGTTTTGATCCGATACCCGAATACTCCAACCAAAGCCGCTATTACCAGTTTATTAAAAATTCATTCACCGACTTAAATTTAAAATACGGAATCTTAATTGAGTTAGGTGTTCGAGAAATTCCAGGATTTTCTCAGACGATGCTCCTAACTGACACTTGTCGAGATGTTTACTTACCAGAAAGAATTTATGGGTATGGAAAGGTGAGTGACAAAAAAGATAATGGATTTATTTGGGATAACTTTGATCGAAAAATATTTATTGATCGTTTCTATGTTACCAATCAGCAGGTTAATGAGTGGAGAGTTTATTCAAATCAAAAAGATAAATTGATAGCTGATAGAAAACTTTGGCCTTTGCCAGCTCTTTTAAATCTTAAAGAACAAAAAAAATATTGTGCTTTTCTAGGGAAACGAGTCTTAGAAGCAAAACTTTTTGATGCTGCGGCCATGACACCTGCAGATACAAAAAATCCCTATCCTGAAAAAGTTATTCGCCCTCAAGCACCTTGGCAGCGTGATTTAAGTAAAACTTTTTTAGGCATGGCGAGAATTAATCAGGATTATCAACTCACTCCACTAGATTGTCAGTTGGCCCAAGTGGAAGGATGTAGTGAAAAATTTTTCAGCACTGATTCTGCATCTTGGATGGGAATGAATTATTCGCTCGGATTTTATCCAGAGTCTTTAATTAATTTTGTTGAGCCAAAGAAAAATATAAAATTGTCTTCTCGTTTCTTGCCTCCTTCATCGGAATGGCATGAATTGGGCTTACTTTCAACTTGGGATGGAGAGCAAGGTGACTTGAAGGTGGCCTTTCGTTGTTATGAGGAGGTTTCGCCTTGATATTTTTATTATTGCTCGCGTCTCTGAATCTATTTGCTGATGGCCCAGACTATTGGAATTCAGCACTGGAAGTTGTGGAAAAGCACGAATTTTACAAAAACAATGAACTTATCACCAAGCCATCAGGGACCTGGCAAACATTATTTGCTCTGATCTATCCATCTAAAGAATTAGAAATTATTAAGGAGTGCGTTTATTACAAGATTCCATCGCAAGAAGATGGAGTACTAAAAACTAAGAGAATGAAAAAAGAGGATCGGTGTGATCAATATCTTTTGAGTGAAGGTGACCAGATTTGGCCCAATGTAAAAGCACTTCAATTTTTTTTAGATGAAAAGTCTCTTGCCATTAATTTAACCTTCGAAAAATATAAAACTGAAAAATGGAATTACACTTTTATTAATTTATTTAAACGGCCAGGGCCGAATTTATTGCAGTCCTCGTCAGAATTTAAGTCGCCTAAAGTGATTTTCTTGGCCCCTGTTTCAAGTCCGATTAAAACCAAAACTCTTGCTTTAAATAAGAATTCAAAAATTTGCCATACCATTAATGATGATTGCCAAGAACAAGCTCCTTCCACTTGTTCAAAATGTCCTGAAGGTTGGTATGAAATACCAAATGGATGTCCACAAGGACCAAAGTATTGTGGAATTTTAGAGTGCGGGGGGCGAAATCAACCTGCCTGTAGAAGAGGAATGCGCTATCAGATGCAGGACAAAAAATTTGAATGCAGAACTGATTCCAGTTTCGCTTATTGCTCAAAAGGATTGAATGTTGTTTGCGAAGGAGCTCTTGCTTTTTGCCGTTAAATATCTTTACCCAAAAATTTAGCAGGCACTCTTAATTTGTGGTTAACTGAAGAGTCTCCAGAAAAGCAATCCTTGGTTTCTTTGAAAAATTCATGACAAAAAAGAACTGGTTGATGGACAACAGTTTCATCTTTTATTAATTTGTTCGTTTTTCTATCAAGAATGAATTCAACATAACTAAAGCTTTTTCCTGAGCTAAATCCGCTTAATACTAAAGTAGAATTAATATAGTTCGCAGTTTTCTTTCCATTTCGGCCAGCAAAGACCACGTCGACTAAGTATGGTGGAAGTCGGACTAGGTATTGGCCCAGCTCACCGTTTAAGTCGCAGGCATTTTTATCGTTAGGATCAAAGTTAACTTTCTCTATGGGAAGATTTTTTTTATCTGCAATAACATCTCCACAATCAAGACCCTGATTCGTCATGACGACAATAATTTCAGCACCTAGTGATCTAAGAAGTCTTGCATGTCGAAGGGTAGATTGAAGCATGCTCTCGACGTACAAACCAACTCTATTATGGGTTGGAGTCAAGGTTGCTATATCATCTGGAATTAAACCAATTATCCCAACTTTAATTCCATCAATTTCTTTCATGAGGTAAGGGAGTGATCCCTTCCATTCTACAACTCGAGCAGATTTAAGCTCATAAAGGTTGCTTAACAGAAGTGGTGTAGAAGAATTTTGAGCAAAACTTTGAAAATAATCTGCAGGAGATTTCGAATTAGGAAGTTTAAGCTTAAAATCATTCAGACCTAACGTAACTGCATCATATTTTAATCGAGAATAAAACTGTTGAATCTCACTTTGCGATGTGTTCTCAGATAAAATATTTCCAGCATCAAGAAGAATGACGTTTTTGTATTCTTCTCTTAATATTTTAAAATAGTGTGAAATGATTTCATCTCCACCAATTTTGATTGATTGATCTTTATTAAAATCATCTTTGAACTTGATTGTGTTAGGGGTAAATCCTCCCTCAATATCACTTGTTGCTGCAATCACTAATCGCTTTTGGTCTTTTTTGATTTGGTTAATGTGATCTGGCTCTGAATAGAGTTCACTATGACCGTTAAGTGTTTCATTATCAAGAGGGTTATGTTTTAAGGAACAGGCCGCTAATAAAACCAATAATAAAATATTTTTCATACATCCACTTTTAATAAGAATGAATTTTATTCAACTTATTATAAGCAGCTTTTAAGGCGGCTGCGAGATCGGCATATTCTTGCTTTCCGCCTGAATAGCTCAAGCTTATGCGGATAACACTTCTGCCTATTTGATCATTAATACCCATTGCCTGAAGTACTTTAGATGTTTCAGGTTGATTATCAGAACAGGCAGCAGATGTAGTCACAAAAATATTATGGGATTCAAGTTCAATCTGAATGGCCTGCCCATGAATTCCTGGGAAACCAACTAGAGTTGTTCCAGCTAATCGCTTGCTATTTTCACCGATAATAACTGCTTCTGGTATTGATGCTTTGATTTCTTTTTCAAAATTTAAGCGAGCAAGCTCTAAGGATTCAAGCTTGTTTTTATTTTCATCAAAGTTCTTGGCCGCAATAGCAAGAGTTTCGATCCCAAGATAATGTTGAGTTCCACCTCTGATGCTTCTTTCTTGGGAACTTCCAAAAATATAGGGCATAATTTTTTCTGGTTCCCTGGCAATTAAAAAGCCTGAGCCAGTTAGAGCTCCCAGCTTATGACTCGAACAAATCGCGTAATCCACTTGAGATCTTTCAAAATGAAAATCTAACTTGCCCATCATGGTTGTGGTGTCACAGAAATATTCAATCCCTTCAGCTCGGCATATTTTCGCAATCTCTTGGTAAGGCTGAATAACACCAGTTTCATTGTTAGCACCCATGATTGAAACAAGGGCCACTGTACTTTTGTACTCATTGATTAGTTTTTGAAAATCAACCAGGTCAATAACTCCTGATTCATCAACTTTAACTTTCTTAATAATGAAACCACGACGGTCTTCGTAAAAACTAAGGGCCGCAGGCATGACGGCATGTTCGATTGGACTAGTGATGACAACGTTTTTTTCTTTCGGTGCGAATTCCAAAACAGAGTGCAAAATTGTAGACACTCCTTCTGATGATCCAGAGTTAAAAAAGATTTGATCAGGATAGCATCCAAAAACATCTGCGATTATCTGACGGCACTTTTCTATGCCTAAAGAGATTTTTTGTCCCATTGAATGAATGGCATTTGGGTTCGCGAAAAGGTCACTATCAATTCTTTTATGAAGATAGGTCTTCACAGAAGGCAAAAGTGGTGAAGATCCATTATAGTCAGCGTAAATCATATTTCCTCTAAGAAATTAAAAGCATTTGATCCAGAGCTTTAAGAGCATATTTTTTTGTGATTTCATCAACTTTAATAATGTTGATTGGTGCACCTCTCTCAATTGCTCTAAAGCTTTCAAGCAACCAACGAGGGCGAACTCGATACATGGTTGTACACAAACACTGATAAGGCGATAAAGAAGTAATATCGAGATGTGGATATTGTTTTGCTAATCGGTTTACTAAATTGATTTCTGTTCCCACTGCAAATTTTGATCCTGCCGGTGCGGCCTTAATTTGATTAATGATATAAGAAGTTGATCCAGCGAGATCTGCTCCTTGAACAACATCAAAACTGCATTCAGGGTGAACGATCAATTTCCTTTGTGGATCTTTCTGTCGCCACATCTTGATATGCTCATGGGTAAAACCTTGATGGACTGAGCAGAAGCCATACCATAAAATGACTTTTGCTTTTTGGATTTGTTCAGGAGTTAGTCCTCCAAAGCGCTGACGAGGATCGTAGACTACCATTTCATCAAGTTTAATTCCTAGTTTGTAGCAAGTATTTCTTCCTAAATGTTGATCAGGGAAAAATAAAAGTTTCTCACCTTGAGAGAGTCCCCATGTAATGATTTTTTCTGCGTTCGATGATGTGCAGATAGAACCGTTGTGTTCTCCGACAAAACTTTTAAGTGCTGCTGAACAATTAATGTAAGTAATAGGAATGATTTTTTCCGATGTACATTCGGTTAGATATTTCCAGGCCTGATCAATTTCTCGACGATTGGCCATGTCGGCCATTGAGCATCCGGCACGTAAGTCGGGAAGAATAACTTTTTGATTTTCACTGGTCAGCATATCAGCTGTCTCGGCCATAAAATGCACACCACAGAACATGACGTAATCGGCATCATTAAGTTCAGCAGCTTTGCGTGCAAGTTCTAATGAGTCTCCAGTAATATCTGCAAAAGCAATCACATCATCTTGTTGATAATGGTGCCCGAGTACGACAACTTTTTTTCCAAGTCGAGTTTTTATTTCTGCTAGTTCTTTTAAAACCGCTTCATCAGAAAGTTCGGCCTCAGAAATTTGGGGAAGGTGTTCTTTTGAATCTAAATTTTCATATATCTCAATCATGCTGGGGACATTACTTTTTTTGGTCAAAAGGAGCAAGTTTGTTGTTGCGCGTTGGGCCAAAAAGCTTTTATTTGGCCGCGCAGCATAATTCTTTTTATTTTTCTACACTTGGCCCTTTGACGAAGTGAGACGGCTTACCTAGACTTTTATTAATAGGACCAATTAACGGACCAAGGATTTAGGAGAAGGATATGAAAATTATCACAATTGGTAATAACAAAGGCGGAGTGGGCAAGACAATGCAGTGTTTTCAACTCGTCTGCCATCTTGCAAACCAAGGTCATCGCGTCCTTGCAATCGATCTTGATTCACAGGCCAACCTTAGCTCAACCCTAGGAGTAAATATTCAGCGAACACTCATTCCTGAATGGTTAATTGGGGATGTTAAATTTGAAGAAGTTGTTTCGGATGCTGTTGGTGATTATGATTTTTATAAAAATGTTAAGATCGTAGCCTCTAGTCGACACATGGCCAATTTAGCGAAGCTTTTAATTCTTTCTGAGTCTGAAGTTCGTAAAAATGCTGGCCGCAAAGAGCGCCTGATGAAGCTTCGTTTGAAAGAAGTTGAAGATCAATTTGATTATGTGGTTATTGATACACCTCCAATGCTTGGAGATGAGTTGATCATGTCTTTAGTGGCCTCAAATCTTATTTTAATTCCTACTCAAGCTCAGGACTATTCAATCGATGGTCTTGAAGAATTAATGGATACATTTGAAATTATCAAGGAAACAGAAAATCCAGGATTAGAGTTTTCAATTATACCTTCTATGGTTAATCCAAGAAGAAAAATTGAGCGTCAGCGCATGGAAGAGCTAGCTCAATCTTTTAATGTCACTCCTATGATTCGTAATTTAGTGGATATGCAGGAGTCTGTTGCGATGAAGAAGCCTGTATTTATGTTTACTACGAATTCAAAAGGTAAACAGGATTATCAAGCTCTTTGGGATTCTTTAGGATTAAATTAATTAAAACTTTAAATATAGATGTTTAAGGAGAGGCCATGGCCAAGGAATTTTCGGCTCGTATTTCTAAGCGTGAGCGTAAAGTTACTGACATAACAGCTGGAATTGATGAAAGAATTCTTAAAGCGAATGATCAGAAATTATTAAGGGGTGCTCAGCTTGCTACGATTGCTTTAGATACAATTGTTGTTCGTGATCAGGTTAGAACAAAGTTTAATGATGAATCTCTTCGTGAATTAGCGGATAACATTAAAGTTAATGGATTAATTCAGCCACTTGTTCTTCACAGAGAAGGGAATAAGTTTGTTCTGATTTGCGGTGAAAGACGATTTAGAGCAATGGCCCTGATTGCGATGAAGGAAGCTCCTTGTTTTATTCTTGAAAATAAAACAAAAGAAGAGTTGATGGCAATTCAGTTTTCTGAAAACCAGGCCAGAGAAGACCTTCATTATATCGATCAGGCCGATTCAATTTATGGTTATCAAAAATTGACGGCCTCTTCTGAAAGAAAAATTACTGCAGCTCTTGGTATTTCCAAGTCTGAAGTTCATCGCTGTTTAATGATTGCGAAACTTCCAAAAGAAATTAAGGAAGCCGCAAAGAAATACAACACTGAGAAATATGTTCTTCTTGAATGGGACGAGCTGCCTAAAAATCCATTTAAAGATGAGATTAAAGAAGGAATTCTTAACGGGCAGATTACTAAACGTCTTCAATTGAAAAAGATTATTACTCAACTTCAAATTGAAAAACCGAAGAGAACGAAAGAGGACTCGGTTGAAAAGCTGATGAAAGTTTTAAAAACTCAGATGAAGGATCCAAAGCTTCAAGCTCGTGCAAAAGAGATGATGAAAGAATTGGCCGCAGATAGAATTCAATAGAAAACAAGAGAGAGGGACAATGTCCCTCTCTCTATAAAATCAGTTAAGATTTGCTTCAAGATTGGTAATAAGCGCAGAACAAGCTTCTGCAGATGTATACCACCAACCACCAGTAGAAATTCTTTGATAAGGTAAACCATTGAGTGAGTATTGGATTTCATCACTTTTTGGAATTCTAAGATTTGAAATTGCACTCATACAATTAAAGAGTAGGCTTTCTCGATCAAAGAAATCAAAGGTAAAATTTGATCTTTCTAAAAATCCAACAACTCTTGATGCTGGAACATAACCGTAAGTGGCCGCACGAAACTCATTGTAGACGATCGAGCAGATCTGTTCATCAGTATAGTAATAGCCGGAGTTATAATATTTTTTGTAAGAGTTATTATTTGCAGAAACTAAAATATCATCAATTCTTGGAGCAGAATTTCTTAATTGAGGCATTCCAAGTAGACAACTCTGATAAACTTCGGCCGGATCACGGCCAATAAATTTAAATGGCACACTTTCTAGAAGACCCACGGCCGTAAAAGTATAGCTTGGCACTGGCTCAGGAATTGGAGTTGGTGGATATGGCTCAGGTCGAGGTGCTGGACGAGGTGCAGGACCTGGGATGGGAGCTGGTGTTGGATCAGGGGTCATTTGAAAACAGTCTGTATAATAGCGACTGTTTGTTACTCGCTGATGGTAGCGACACTGTTTCATCGCTTCTTGGCAAGGATTAGGTCCGCCAACCGCTCTAAAATATCTTAAAGGGCGGTTATAGTTATCTACTAACTTTACTTCACAAACTTGAGCAAAAGCTGACGCCGAAAGAGATAGGATCATCAGCATAAATAGGTTTTTCATGACACCTCCATAAAAAATTAAAGCTTTTAGGAACTTAGCTCAGGCCGTAAAAACTTTGTTCACTTTTGAAATTTTTATCTGCTTTTGGCACCCCCCTTGCTCTATTAATTGCTAACAAAGAGAAGTCAGCGAAAGAAACAAATGAATTTCAATGACTTAAATTCTGAGAAGGAAATGCGGGATGTTTAATTATTGGCCAGATTCTAAAAAGTATCTAAGTTTTAGTCAGGGAGTCCTGCTCGCTTGGTTATTTTTGGCAAATTCTGCCCTAGCTCGAAGAATGCCAGCGAGCTACGTTCCAGACGATGATGTTATTGCAAAGCCAGTCGACAATGAAATTTCTCTTTATCAAAAATATATTGCTTCGGATAACAGTTCAGACGTGGTGAATACTCGAAACCAGTTGAAAGTCTGGCATGATAACCAAGTATTTGCTCAGCAATATCATTTAGATTCAAGTATGCAAGGATCTCCTTACTTTGTGCCAACTCAGGAGCAAAAATGGGAATATTTTAAAAATAAGTATTTTCGTTATATGAAAGCACGTGGTGAGCAACCTATTAAGGATATGCCAAAAAATTGGTATCAAGATTATAGAGCTTCCAATGAAGTAGATACAATTGATGAGATCGAAGGTCGCTTTAAAAGTTCTCAGAAAAAGAGCTCCTCCTCAGACGACACTTCTTCTGCACCGGCAATTCCTGGTATGCAGGCCAAGGAAGTAAACTTATGGAAAAAGACCAGAGTTATTTTTCAGCCTAGAATTGATATGGGTATATTAGTTTTTGGTATCAAGAATAATGACACGAACACTTATGCCAGGTCTTGGATTGGAGTGAATGGACGCACGGAAATGAATATTCAGCAAGGTTTTGACTCTATTGGTCTGAGAATTATGTATAACTACTTTACTGATACCGGTAGGTATTTTACCTCGGTGGATAAGCAACTTGTTGAAAATGTTTATGCCCGATTCACAAGCAATAAAGACCCTAAGCATTCCCCAGGCTCTCCTTATCAAGATGATACGCTAATGCTGCTGTACGCAAGGCAGTTCTAATAGCGTTTTGCTGGCCGAAAAAGTCTCTAAGAGTTAGACTAGCTCCACTAAAAAATTCTTAAACCTGGAGTCGTCATGAGTCTCTTCGAGAGTCCATTTTTCCAAGATGCTTATTCACAATTAGAATCTGCGGGTACCACTATGAAGATGGACCCAAATGTTCTTGAACGTTTAAAATATCCAAAACGTGCTTTACAAGTTTCTGTTCCAGTTCGTCTTGATGACGGTACTGTTAAAGTGTTTGAAGGTTACCGCGTTCAACACAACATGACCCTTGGGCCAGGTAAAGGTGGAATTCGTTTTCATCCTCATGTTTCTCTTTCAGAAACAGCTGCACTTGCCATGCTTATGACTTTTAAATGTGCTCTTGTTGGTTTACCACTTGGTGGAGCAAAAGGTGGAATCAAAGTTGATCCATCTGATCTATCTCGTGCTGAACTTCAAGCTCTTACTCGTCGATATACAACTGAGATCTCAATGATCATCGGTCCAGATAAAGATATCCCTGCTCCAGATATTGGAACTGACGGACAAACAATGGCGTGGTTGATGGATACTTATTCTCAACTTCATGGTTATGCTATCCCAGGTGTTGTAACTGGTAAGCCAATTGCAATTGGTGGATCTCTAGGTCGAGCTGATTCAACAGGTAAGGGTGTTGTATTCTGTATTAACTTCGCTTACGAAAAATTAAATAAGCAAGTCACTTCAAGTACAACTGTGGCCATTCATGGTTTTGGTAAAGTGGGTATGCCTGCTGCTCACGATCTTAATGCTCAAGGTGCTAAAATTGTGGCCATCTCCGATGTTTCAGGTGCGATCTATAATAAAAATGGTCTTAACATTCCTCAGTGTATTGAGTGGGTAAAACAGCGCAAACTTCTTGCGGATATGCCAGGTGTTGAAAGAATTAGTAATGAAGAGCTTCTTGAGCTTGATGTTGATATTCTGATCCCTGCGGCCATTGATGGAGTTGTAACAAAAGATAACGCTCACCGTGTGAAAGCGCGTATGATTGCTGAAGGTGCTAACGGACCTCTTACTCACGAAGCCGTTGATATCATCACTGATCGTGGTGGATTAATCATTCCAGATATTCTTTGTAATGCTGGTGGTGTGATTGTTTCATACTTTGAGTGGGTACAAGGTTTACAGATGTTCTTCTGGGATCTTGAGACTGTTAATAAGAAGCTTCACGATATTATGAAACTTGCTTTCGATAAAGTTTGGAATAACGCTGAAGTTTACAAAATTAATATGAAACAAGCTGCTTTCATCACTTCATTGCAAAGACTTGAAGGTGCAATGAGACTTCGTGGAATGTGGCCAGGTTAATCTTTAAATAATCCTTGCGAAGATCAGCTCCTCTTCTACAATAGAGGTATGATCTTCGCGTTTTTACTTTTCCCATTCTTCTCTTTTGCATCCATTACTCAGGATGAAGTCGCAGTCACTGATAAGCTTTCATTTAACTTCAAAACCGTCTGTCAAAAGATGGTGACTCATGAGACACCACTAATAGAAGTCATCTCAGGCACTGAGCTTGATTGCATGGGTAAGAAAATCAAAGTGGGAGACTTCTGCGAGAAGGAAATGGTAACTGATCCCTATTATCTTCGCGGTTATATTAACCAAGAAAAGAAGCAGGTCATTTGTCTTAGTGGAAAAAAAGTAAACTTTAAATATGTCTGTGGCCCACGAGCTGATAAAGAGCTGTGTGGAGAAGATGCTAAGAAGAGCTGTGAAGTAGTCAAACCCAAGCTGGCCTTTCGATTAGATCTCATCGAGTCAAGTTATGATCAAAACGAGAAAGGGCTAAAAAGATTAAAGTGTCATTTTGGATCTCTGCCTCTTAACAAATATTAGACACATTTCCCAATAGTCCTTTGAGTGATTAGAATGGAGTTATGAATTTATCTGTAATCCATTTAATGCTGACGAGTGCACTTTTTTCCTTAATCTTGGTTATCCAATTAGTTCATTATCCATGCTTTAAATATATTTCCGAAGAGGCTTTCTCGGCTTCGATGAGATTTCATCAAAAAAGAATCAGCTTTATTGTTATACCCTTAATGACCTCTGAACTTTGTATTTCGTTTTATCAATTAATGCAGAATTTGAAGCTAATTAATTTAATTATCATTTTAATAGTTATTCTCATCTGGCTCTCGACAGCCTTTCTACAAGTGCCACTTCATCAAAAACTTCTATTAAGAAAAAATGAAAAAGAAATAGAACAATTAGTTCAAACAAATTGGATTCGAACTCTGCTTTGGAGTCTTGAACTTATATTGTTTGTAGGAGAGTTAGGGTGAGTCGTTCAATTGCCATTGTTGGTGCGGGGATAAGTGGTTTAGTGTTAGCAAAAGAACTTGTGTCCCGAGGACATAAAGTAAAAATCTATGAAAAATCCAGAGGCCTTGGTGGGAGAGTGGCAAGTTGGAGAATGAGCGGTTCTCAAATTAATTTAGGAGTTCAACATTTTGAAGCTTCACATCCCATTTTAAAAAACCTAGCTAAGGATGCAGTTAAGCAGGGGATATTGGTTGAACAAGGTGATATTTATTATCCAACGAGAGGGATAAATGAATGGCCCAAATTACTTAGTGTCAATTTGGATATTCAAAGAGAAGCCTTGGTTGAAAAGTTGAGTGTAAATTCTGATGGATGTGAAGTGATAGGGAAAAATTTTGAGACGAAATCATATGACCAGGTGATACTTGCTCAGCCAGCTCCACAGGCAGCGGAATTATTAAAAAAATCCAATATAGATTTCCCTGAACTCAATTCGGTTGAATATTTGGCCGAGATTCTTTTCTTTTACAAATTAAAGCATCAAGAAGGTTTAATTGATTTAAGTGATTTTGAAGAAGTAAATAGAGAGGGAGAAATCCATTCGGCCAAATTGAAGCAAAATCTTGTTCCTCATTTTTTAGACTTAGATAAAAATCAAATTGCTGAACATTTTAAAGAAACGTTAAATTTAGATAATTTGTGTGAAGAGTTTCATTTTCATAAATGGAAGTATTCAAGAGTCAAAAAAACTATCTTACCTGAGCTTCAGTTAAAATTAAGCTCTAAAAATATTTTTCTGGTGGGCGACTATTTTTTCGGAGATGACTTGAATGCGGCCGTGGCATCGGTTGTTAATGTTTTGGATACAATTGGCATGATGTTTTAAAAAGGACAAGATTTTCCTTTAAATTGTAACCATGGGTATTCTTCACGATGAGTTTCGTCTAAGCCACTTGAAATGTATATGTTTTTAAATCCTTCATTGTGAAGTTGAATAGCGAAATCGATGCCATTCATTTTGTTTTTACCCAGATCAATGTCGATATAAATTTTTGTATAATCTTTTGAAATCTTATTTTCATGAATCTCAAAGTCTTCAGCAAAATTCAAAGTTAATAAGTTAATGCTCTTTGATTTTGCTCGATTCTCCCAGCCTAAACGCAAAAATTTATCATTTTCAATTAATACATAGTCGTACCAATTTCTTACTGTCTCAGTATTAATAATAGGTATAATAGGCAAAAGTGGCTTAGGTATTAGACCAATTTTAAGAGTCTCACACTTCTCTAATATTGAGCTATCAAATCTACTCGTAACTAATATGGAATTTGACTTAATTTTTAAATTCTCAATGATTTCTAATCCAGTTTGAGGGAAATTGTTTAAATCATGATCTATGAATGCGACAAAATTATTATCATTTCGTTCATTGATTTTTTTTATGAAATCGTTTGGATTACTAAACAGGTGATTTCTTTGAGATATCTTACTTGCCCATATTTTTAAAAAATCCTCATTGTCATCAAGAATGTAGAATTCATTGATGCCTGTATTTATGAAAGGAACATGCCAGTCAGGTCGATGGGCACAGTTTAAAGTGATTTGAATTTTTGTTCCAATTCCTAGGTCGGAGAAGATTTGTATATCCCCATTCATTTCAGAGATGGCTTGGAAGGCATGATTTAATCCTAGACCAAATCCACTACCAATATTTTTTTTACCATAAGATATTTTTTCTTTGCCAATCTTTCTGATGATTTCCTCTGGGATGCCCGACCCATTATCAGTAATTTCGATCAATATTTTAGATTTGCTAGAGGGGCCAACGAATATATTAATGAACCCATCCCCGCTTATGGCATCAGCGGAGTTGTTAATTAAATTTGATAAAACTCTCTTAAGTTCAGAAGAACTTACATCTACATAAAGACCATAGCTATTATTAAAGTCATAATTTATTTTAATATTTGATTTTTCTCTTAGGGTTAATCTTTTTTCGGAAACTACTGATCCAATGATTAAGGAGATAGGTTCAATTTTTGACTTTGAAGCTGTAATTTCTTCTGTTTTAAAAGAAGTAAGAAGATTAATAGCGATGTCATTAATCCTATCAATAGAGTTTTCAATGATAATTCTATTTTCTGATGGGATATCTTTTAAATCTAGGATTGAAAGCTTTAACGCCACAAGTGGAGATTGGATATCATGTGAAACTTGTGCTGCTAAGTTCGATTTTGCTTCGCTTTTCATTAACTCTTCTCGTGTGTGGAGATTTTTTAAGAGTTCGTTTTGTACAGTAGTAAATTCTTCTATGGAAAACTTAAAATTTTTATCACTTAAAGAACTTGGGAGCTTTTCAATCTCGGTTATAAATTTACCAAAAATAAATTCAAAAAGTTTTAGAAGAGATAGGTAGAAGATAATTGCAATTGTAAAATCCATTGCAATTCTTGTAAGGATGCTTTTTGTTAGAATGGAGTTATCAATCAAAATTGATCCTTCTGCGAATTGGCTACCATCATATATTAAATTAATTAAAATCTCTTTAAAGTCATCAGTTTTAACATTTTCTTCAATACAGTTGTCATAATGGGTTTGACCCATTTTAAGACGGAAGCATTTTATGAAATTACCAGATTTTATCGAATGTAAAAAATTAATTGCATCAATGCTATTCCCCTGAGTAATTGAAGGTTTTAAACCAAGCTCAATTGTTCTTCTTACATTTTGAATAGACTCATTATGTTTGTTAATTGCTACACTTGAATAAGAAAAAATATCGATTAAGATAATAAGTAATGTTAAAAAATAAACACCTTTTAAGATTTGTTTATTAAAGGAGTTTCTGAAGTTCTCTTTAGATGATCCTTTATTCTTTATACTCTCTATTAAGGAAAATATGAAATAAGCAATGAAGGAAAATCCAACGATCGGATAATTTAAATTAGTTGGAGCGAAAATCAAAATCAACGCAGTTAACCCATAAAGAAGATAAGATGAAAAATTTGCTAAAGAGATCCACGAAGAGAGGTATTCATGTTTTACATATGTTCTAATACCCCCCTCTATTTGCCTGGTTGTAGTATCTACTAGCATGTATGAACTTACGATAGATATAAAGAGTATGATAATTTTTATTTTTACATCTGAGATGTTATTGGAAATAAATAGGCAACTGCCAGTTGCCAGCGACGTAAATGTAAAGGTTGTTGAAATTGCATTGAATGAATCCTTGTTTAAGCGAGGCAGTAAGTAGGTTGAGATCGCTGTTCTTGCAAGATATATACATAAAGTGATTGTTAACGTCGCAATCCAAATCGCCCCACCGTCAAAATAGAGTTTAAATATATTTTTCATAAGTTCACCGGTGAGGAAAAATAGGGCGACAAGACTTATATATGTATTAAATCCGTATTTTATGAAATTCCATGGATTGTCTTTGATAGAAGCTTTGAGCTCTGAAAATCCAGTTTCAATGGATGATCTTGCGGAATCTGCAAAAACTTCACCAGTAAAATCGTTGTAGACAGATTTTAATAAATAAAATCTGGCGAGGATTATAAATAAAATAATTATATAAGAGACGTTATATATATCTGAGTAATATTTTTTTGAAAAATGAATTGTAATCATGATGATAAAGAATGAAATAGCGGGAAAGATAAATCTTAATCCTTTGTGGTGCTTAAAACTTTCTAGAAATAAATTTGGTAGATTACTTCCATCCTCTTTGCATTTGGTCTCATAGAGAGTGAGGTAGGCCATCTGGTAAGTTCCGCTTAGAAGCGAGTTTGCGATTGAGTCAAGAAGTGCCTCTAGAGAAAAGAATACCCAAACTAGAGTAGTGTTATTGTTTTTTGCCGCAATTATTGATAGGAAGAGTGCAAGCGAAACGAAAATTTTAAAAATTAAACTAAGTTTTAATAATTTTGATCGACCTTTTTTATCTGCCAGCAGACTTGTCGGAAAATCTAGAAAAGCAGTTAGTATTACTTGTATGATAGAGGCAATAAGCAATCCGTTTGTACCAAACCCAGGTATAATAGAGATCGTGGCAACCGTAAAACTACCTGCGCTTAAGCTTACTGATCTGAGGAGTGCATCACGGTAAGCAAATAATTTTATAAATTTATTCTTTTCCATTTAATAAAGGTGACCTCGCTAAAGGTCACCATCCTTCTGAACTAGACGTGGTCAATTCTTGGTTCAGAGAAAACTTCTTCTTCAAAAATATCTAAGTTGATATTCATGAATTCTCCTTCTATGGGAATGTACCCATATCGTAATCTATTAATTTATAAGAGTACTTAAATGTATGTATTCTTCTTGTTAGTCCTTTAATTCTGATTTCTTTAAATTGTGGCGTCCAGCCAGGTATATATCTAAGTTCACCTTGAGACATTTGGGAAAAATCTCTATAGAGGTTTGCTCTTTTATTATTGTCAAACTCTGTTTCACCAAGTTTTCTAATAGCTTCGGCTTGGGTACCAAAAAGATCTTCGGATGATTTGTTAAAAAAGGGAGGTAGGATTGTTAAATAGCCTTCGGGATCAAAAAAACCTCCTGCGTAGGCAACCAATACTAGATCGCATACAAAACTATTAACTTTTTGGCCAAGGTCATAAGATGATATCTTAAAAGTAATATTAAATTTTTTTTTGATTGATTCATTTAAGTATTCATTGAGGAAGAATTTTTCAACCGACTTTGGAACTAACAGGTGTAGATTGATTGATTCTTTAATTGGATTTAAACTTTTGGTTGGCATGGGATAATTTAATGAACCTAAGATACCTTCAGGAATTATTCCTGTTGATAAATTTCCCCCAAATTCATTTATGTACTTTTTATTTATTTCTATAAGAGCTGCTCTAATTAAATTTTTTTGATTAATTGGGAATTTATTAAAACGATCGTGTTGCCACCAATATGAGTACTGGACATAAGTATGAGGGGAGACGATATAATGCGTATTTCCCAAATTCTTAAAATATGACATTAATTTTTCAAAAATTTGTGGATTTATCATTAATGCTAGATCAGCAGGTTTTTCATTTTGATCAAATTTATCAAAGTTAGAAAATAGAATTTTCCAGTTTTTAATTTTAATTTTATCCTTATATCTATATAGAGTATTTTCCCTTAGGTGCCACTGACCATTGTCCTTAACAATCCGATAAGGGCCTGTACCTATAAATGGCTCATTTGAATATTTGTCAAATTTCCATTCACTGGGTAGAATTCCGAGTTGGTCTCTTGTTAAAGCTTTAAAGATTGGTGCGTAAGGAGAAGATAATTTAATTTGAATTTCTTGTTCATTAATTTTATCAATGCGATTAATTAGTTTTAAATAATTGTAGCTTTGGGAAAAAGGATTCTGAATATGTCTTTTTAAAGAATAAATAATATCCTCTACTTGAACTTTCTTTCCATTTGAAAAGAAGATATTGTCTTTAATTGTAATGTTTAAAGCTGTGCTTGATTTCATCTCCCAAGATTTAGCAATGGCACCACAAATTTGACCATCATCTCCGACAGTAAAGAGAGGCTCAAGTGCTTGTCCTATTAGTACATGCTCTAAATAAACATTTACCTCGGTGGTATCCCTGGGGAATGTTGAAGGGAAATAGCCTACCGAAAATTCATTTGAATAACTCATAATTGGAGTTCCTAATAAAATTAGAATTAACTTAAGTATTTTTCTCATAGCTTGTATACACGCTGTTTAAAAGAAATTTTCCAAATTCAGTTAGTTCATCTAACTGAACAGCTTCTATGTTTTGCTTAAATTTTGTAAGCAGCTCTTCTTTTGCCTCAACTTGTATCATTCTGTACAAGGCATGCAATGAGTGCAAGCGCCCTATGGGGGGCCTTAACTTATTTTGAAATGGGGCATATAATAAATGATTCTCATGTGTTTTATTAATTAAGCGATCGATGTAATTTAAGAGAAATAGTTCTTGGTGAGCACATTCATGAACTAAAGAAAGATGAAAATCTTGAATCGTTGTATTGTCAGACACTGACATAAAGATACTTCCCAAGAAGTGAGGGTGCGAGGCGCCATTAAATGATGCGTTTTCAATTAAAACGATATATTCTAGAAATTTACCCAAATCTTTATTATTAGAATTGTAAAAATTTTCTGTCCATTGGTGGATTGTATTTGAAACTTTTGGACTAATAGATAAAGAATTATTCTTAAGTAGGTTTTGTAAAAGATGATTAACATAACAATCATCAACAGTTTGATTTAAAAAAGTTATTTTTGAAGGCTTGTATGTTTTTAGAATTAAGTTACTATTTGGTTGATAATATTTGTGAGCCAAATATGTTAATGAGTAATTTTCCAAAGATTCATCTTCAAGTGCGAGCCTTTTTACGATTTCTTTTTTTACAAAGGGGACGAGTAATTCTATTACCCATTTTCCTTCAATTAGGTTTTCTTTTATATTATTCATAATCTAAGAATATTGTAATAATGAAAATTCTTGTCTTGTTATTTATTTAAATAGGAAGAGATTACAAGTTGATAAATCTTTGTACACTATTTGGGGTCTCTAACACATTTGTTGAACCTCTTGAAATTGCGTATACATCAGTATTCTTATTGAAGTTTCGACATTGCCCCAATCGCCATGAATCCTAAAATGCCAAGATTTCATTATTGAACTTTCTTTTCGGGGCAATGCCCTTTTGATTTAAAAACAACAGACAAATAGCTAAAGATAGCTCATGTCTAAGCAGCAAACCTTCTCATTTATATCCTCAACTCGTCTGACTCACGGTGGAGAACTTGCCCGCGGTAAGAGAAAGTCCGAGCGTCCTCTAAAAATGAATAAACCACTTCATGTTGTTCTGAGAGCGAAGAGATCCACACTTAAAACCAAAGAGAGAAAAATTCAAAACCTGCTTAAAAAATATGCCGATAGATTTAATATCAAAATCTATCGCGTCTCAGTTAATTCAAATCATTTGCATCTTTTGATTGTTGTCAAAAGACGTATGCACTTTCAGTATTTTCTGAGATCAATTACCGGACTTATTGCTCGTCTGATGGGAGCTGGAAAACTCTGGGAATATCTCGCCTTCTCCAGAGTTTCTGATTGGGGAAAGCAGTACAAAATCTTAGTGGAATATATTCAAAAGAATGTGCTCGAAGCTTCGGGACTTATAAGCTTCGATCTGAGATCTGGATAAGTTGGTTCTAAGCCCTTAAAATTCAATAAGAGACCGCTCCCTTGGTACATCTCGAAGATGTCCAAGCTAGACTAAATGTATGCGAATACTAATTTAGAATGTCCCGACGCGGGCATTATAGGA
>JBFWTE010000018.1:0-79893 GCA_050247975.1 Bacteriovoracaceae bacterium | reverse complement strand
GATACAGCATATGCAGATGATTTATCGGAAACAGCGGATTGCTCGGGTCACGCTTGCGAGTTGAACTGATAGAGATATGATCCATTTTAAAATCAAAACTGCGAATCGCTCGCTCGTATGATTTGTGTTCGTCCGTAAAAAGGGTCCGCCCACCACCAATGGATGAGAGATTTTTAAAGATGTAAATGGACTCTTCACAGACGGAGTTTTGAGGATAAAGACCATGCTTTTTGATGAGCTCTTGATTTTTTTCTTTCTGCTCATCAGTCATCCGCCCCTTGCGATTAAGAGGTGAGATGGTGTTGTGATAAATAAACATCGACCTACTTCCAACTGCGGTATTGATGTAGCAAGGTGAGAATTGTGAGTGAGTAAAAGTCTCAAAACCATCATAAGCGACATCCTCAATCAAAGTTTTTGGTTGATGACTTTTTTCAAAAAGTAGTGATTGCCTTGAAAGATGAGTCAGCCGATCACGAACCGTGCCCTCGTTAATTTTAAGCAATCTTGCTATCGAATTATTGCTCATCCCATTCATGGAAAAATGCAGGATATTTTCAGAAAGATCGGTCAGTCTTTTTCGAAAATCGAGACTAAAAGTATTGGATGAAAATTGGGCTCCACAGCCCTTACATTTGAAGCGCTGATTCTTAAAAGGGGGCTTCTGGGTTTTAGTGCAACCATTTTTAACATAAAACTTGAAATGAGTTCCAAAATGAAACTTGCATTGAAAATTAGGACAAAAAGTGGGGATCAATTCTAATTGATCATCTGAAACTTGCATGGGAATTTGCTATGAAAAATTCTTGCCAAGTTTGTTTTAGGTAACTTTAAGTAATTAAAGAGGCTTAACTACTGCGCGTAAAATAATTTTAAAACTTATTTGCAAAAATTTAGAAGAAATTATCCTCAGTTCGGTGCGAACAATTAAAGAAATTAGAATTTCTTCTCTATATCACTCTTAAGGTTTTTGTGAATTTCCTCTAGTTGATCTATTTGCTTTGAGTGGAGCATCCCCAAGTACTTTTTCTTGAGTTCAAATATCGTATCCATGGCCTCCAAATAATGATTTTTAAGTTCTCTCATACAAAGCTGCCTTTTATCCAAAGGAAGAGTCCTTCCTTTTTCATCTGAAGCCTCACCAGAACAAATTAATTTTTCTTCCTCGATTCCAACCTCAATACTCTTCACTGCTTGATTAAAGGCTTCTTCATAAGCAGCAGTAGGACCCATTTCAATTTTCTTTAATTTTTCGACCAGGGCAGGAATTTTGCTTTGAATAGTATTATTTCCAAAACTAAAAAAATCAGCTCTGGCATGAAAAGAAAATAAAAAAACTAATAAAATAAATCGAACCATGATTCCTCTTTTAGATATTTTTGAGATTCTAAAACAAAACGGCTTAATGGAAACCCTACTACATTAGCATAATCTCCCTCGACCTTTGAAATAAAAGTCAAAGAAGGTCCCTGAATACCATAGGCCCCGGCCTTATCAAGGGAATCTCCAGTATCAAGATAGCGCTCCATTAATTCAGGTGCAATCACATTAAAAGTCACTTTGGATTCTTCAACAAATTCAAATCCAAAATGATGTGCATCTCTTTTAATTTTAATCGAGACGGCAGTAAAAACTGAGTGCGTTTTTCCCGAAAGTTCACTCAAAAAAGCTTTCGCCTCGTTTCGATCTTTAGGCTTTCCAAAAATTTTTCCGTTTAAACATACAATTGTATCCGCAGAAACCACAAAATAGTTTTGAGAAGGATCTTGCTGAATTAATTTATTGAAAACCGCATCACCTTTTAAATTAGCTATCTCTTGAGAATATTTATTTGGATCTTTTTCATTTGAATCTTCTGGAATATTCAAGGCAATGACTTGAAAAGGAATTTTTAAATGACCAATCAGCTCTTTTCTTCTTGGAGAAGCACTGGCCAGAATAAATTTCATTTTATAATTTTCCATGTCGTAATGTCCAAGCATAGTACTGCAAGTCACTCATTTCTCGCACTTGCAATTTTCTTGAAGTATATCTTACTTTAAGTCCCATGAGATAGTGGTTTAATGCATTTTGATAGTAAATTTGTGATAGTTCCTGATTTACGACTTGGCCGTCTCTAATCAATTTACCTATAAGGTTTTGAATAGACTTTAAGTTAGTTGTTTCAATTCTTCGGGTATATTCATTTAGAAAATTTAAACGAATTTGGTGCTCTTTTCCCCACTTAGCATAGCCATATTCAACTGCCAGCTTCTTTTCTTCTTTAAGGGCCGCAAATATAGGAATTGAAAAATCTTTGAGCCACAACTCTCTAGCGAGTTCAAATGTTTTCACTCTTTTGGTAAGAAGTTCTATAATTTGTAATTCTGAATTCGGACTACTCAGCAAAGTATAACTTTTTCCTGAAGGATCAATTTCATACCATGCATTTTCACTTATAAGAATTTTTTCATTCGCCTGATATCCTCTGAGTTCTAGCGAAATATTATTGCCATCCCTTTTTTTAAAGTAACCTTTCCCACCTGGAATATATACTACATCAAGGCTTTGCTGATCAGATTCAATCGTTCCCGTTGGGGTGACAATCATCATTCTTGTTTTCAGATTGAATTCTTCATTATTGCTTACAATAAGCTCATTTATTTTATTAACTTGGGCGCTAATCGCCTCGGCACTTGGATTCATAAAATCTTGCAGATGTTTTGAATCTGATTGAGTTTTATATATTTGTCTTTCAAAAAACTCCTGATTCGCCTCAAGAATTTTCAAGGGTAAACTGACTGAATCTGTTTCTGGCCCATCTTGATTTACAAAAAGCTCTCTCTTTCTTGGATGAATAAAAGAATGCCCTTCATTCAATCTCATCAAAACAAAAACTTCCTCTTCAGAAAGATTTATTTCAAGCAGAGAGACAGAACTTTCAGGAGCAACCCTCAAAAGAGATCCATCCATCAAATAAACCCATGCCACTGAATCCTTTTTCGTTTTTAATTCGTCTCCCTCTTTAAGCTGAGAAAGAAAACTCCCTCTGGCACTCCGAGTTCCACGAAATATTTCACACTCACCTACACAAGAAAGAAGTTTCCCCATCAGCTCTGATTGCTTCACATCTCTAAGTCGCATTTTCCAATCAGCGTGTTTATCCTTAACTTCCCGTTCTTTGATCCAAAGATCGATGTTTAACCATTGCTCAGGATCAATTTCATCCCAATTTATCAAGGAATGCCCTTGCCCTTTGAGAGGGATTTTATCCACTTCGACTTGAGATTCTGTGACTTTAAGATCATGGCCTTGATGGAAATTTTTTGGTGTCCACTTATACCTTCCTTCTAGTTCAGGCATGATTTCTGATTCAAGGCCAAGAAAATCATCCACACCCTCGGTTTGGGCCCAAACATGAGAAAGATGCAAAAGAGAAATTAGACTCAGAGCAAAAGCTGACAATTTTAGTTTTTTCATAGTTCTTTCCGGTTACTTTTCTCCTCGGAATGGCCTGATGAAAATTTACGACTATATCCACTTATGTTAGAGTGGAGGACAGTTTTACCTAACAATTCTGGAGCTAAATCCCATGGAAGTCCGCGAGAGTGCCAATCCGAGTGAAAATTTCTCTTTTGTTCAAGCTGAAAAGTCGATTTTGAAGTTCTGGCAAGAAAAGCAAATTTTCAAAAAATCACTTGATAAAACACGTCAAGGCAAAAACTATATTTTTTATGATGGACCTCCATTTGCCACTGGTCTTCCCCACCACGGCCATATTGTGGCCTCAACTCTAAAGGATATTGTTCCACGCTACTTCACCATGAAAGGCTACTATGTGGATCGCCGTTTTGGTTGGGACTGTCATGGTCTTCCGATTGAACAAGAGATCGATAAAAAATTCGGCATGTCGGCCTCAGATTTTGTGGCGGCCAATGGTGTGAAAAAATATAACGATGAATGCCGTGGCATTGTTGATCGTTACGTAAATGAATGGGAGAAAACTATTGGACGACTTGGCCGTTGGGTAGATTTCCAAAATGATTATAAAACCATGGATGTCACTTTCATGGAATCAGTGTGGTGGGTTTTTAAATCGATCTGGGACAAAGGGCTTATCTACCAAGGTAATAAAATTGTTCCATACTCACCTGCTCTTCAAACTGCACTTTCAAATTTTGAAGCTGGCCAAAACTATCAGGACATTCAGGATCCAGCAGTGACTGTTCTCTTCAGAACAAAAAAAGATGTCAACACCTACTTTGCTGCTTGGACCACAACTCCTTGGACACTTCCAAGTAACCTTTCCCTGTGTGTGCATCCAGAAATTGAATACGTAAAAGTTAGAGATCTAGAAAAAAATATTTTCATCATCATGGCGAAAGCCCGTCTTGAAGCTTATAAGAAAAACTTTAAGTACGAAGAAGTTGAAACTTATACCGGTGCTCAGCTTAAAGGCGAAAAGTATGAGCCTCTCTTCCCTTACTTTAATAAACTGGAAAATGATGGCTACTTCGTCATTTTAAATGATGAATACGTCACCACTGGTGATGGCACTGGTATTGTTCACCAGGCCCCTGGTTTCGGTGAAGACGATAATCGTGTGATGAAAGCGGCAGGACTGATGGAAGTGGTTGTTCCACTTGATCCATCGGCTAAATTCACTGCTGAAGTCAAAGACTTTCAAGGTCAGTTCATTAAAGATGCTGATAAAGAAATTATTAAAAACCTAAAAGAGCGTGGGCAACTATTTCATCAATCAACTTTGGTGCACAGTTATCCAATGTGCTATCGAACAGATACTCCACTTATCTACCGAGCAATGCCTCAGTGGTATTTAGCCGTTGAAAAAATCAAAGACAAAATGATTAAGGCCAACTCAGAAATCACTTGGGTGCCTGAAACCATTAAAGAAGGCCGTTTTGGTAAGTGGCTTGAGAATGCTCGTGACTGGGCGATCTCAAGAACTCGTGTTTGGGGAACGCCACTTCCAATTTGGATCAATGAGAAAAGTGGTAAGGCCATTTGCATGGGGTCTCTCGCTGATCTTGAAAAATACACTGGTAAGAAAGTAAATGATCTTCACCGCGAATTCGTAGATGATCTTCACTTCACTGTAGCTGGAGAAGAAGGAACTTACCGAAGAATTCCTGAAGTCTTGGACTGCTGGTTTGAATCAGGCTCGATGCCTTATGCTCAACTTCACTACCCATTTGAAAATCAGGATGTTTTTAAAGATGGCTTCCCTGCAGAATTCATTGCTGAAGGTCTGGATCAAACTCGTGGCTGGTTTTATACTCTGACTGTTTTATCTGCTGCCTTGTATGACAAACCAGCATTCAAAAACGTAATCGTTAATGGTCTTGTTCTTGCTAAGGATGGTAAGAAGATGAGTAAGCGTCTTCGTAACTACACTCCACCTGATGAATTAATGGAATCATTCGGAGCTGATGCTTTGAGACTCTTCCTTATTAATTCAGGTCTAGTAAAAGCTGAAGAGCTTCGTTTTTCTGATGAAGGGGTGAAGGACATGGTTCGCCGTGTACTTCTGCCTTGGTTTAACTCATTTAAATTCTTCTCTACGTATGCTCAGGTTGATGGTTTCAAAGTCAATGGCAAACCAATTGCTTCAGATAATATTACGGATAAATGGATTCTCTCTAAGCTTCAGACTCTGGTGAAGAATGTAAATCACGAGATGCAGAATTATCGCCTCTACAACGTTGTTCCTGCACTTTTTGACTTCATTGAAGATTTAACTAATTGGTATATTCGTCTTAATCGTCGTCGTTTTTGGGAAGAAGGAATGTCGGCCGATAAAACTGCTGCCTACACCACTCTTTATACAACTCTTGAATCACTTAGCCGCTTAATGGCGCCATTTACACCATTTCTTTCAGATTATATCTACCAAGAGCTAAAGGCCTTTGGCGGAGCAAACGAAGAATCAGTTCACCTTTGCTCATACCCTGAGTCACAAGACGCTCTAATTAATTCTACTCTTGAAACCGCCGTAGGAAGAATGCAACAGGTGATTCTCCTAGGACGTCAAAAGCGTGTAACTGAAACTGTGAAAGTAAAAACACCACTCAAAACACTGAAAGTCATTCATCAAGATGCTGCTCTATTAAAAGAGATGAGTAAGCTTGAGGAATACATCAAAATCGAGCTTAACGTAAAAAACGTTGAGTACATGACTAATGAAGCTGACTTCGTTACCCTTTCGGCCAAACCAAATCTTCCAGTGCTTGGAAAAAAACTTGGAAAAGAAATGGGGGCATATAAAGCTTTGATCGAAAAACTTGAGACTCAAGCTGTTCAAAGAATTGAAGCTGGAGAAAAAGTCACACTTAATAACGTAGACTTCACTTCCGAAGAAATTTTAGTTTTCCGTGCTCCTAAAGCTGGAACTCAAGCAGTCACTAATAGGTTCATCACGATTGATTTAAACTGCACCCTAGATCAAGATTTAATTGATGAAGGTCTAGCTCGTGAGATGGTGAACAGAATTCAGAAAACAAGAAAAGATTCTAATTTCAATGTCTCTGATCGAATTGAAGTGACTGTTCACACTAATGAGAACCTTGCTCGCATTTTCACTAAGTATCAAAACTACATCTCGCAAGAGACTTTGATGGTGAAAGGTTCTGTTTCCGCCTCTGCACTCACGGGTGCCGCCGTTCACGATATTGATGAAGAAAAATTTGAAGTTAAAGCTGTTCGCGTTTAAAAAAATGAGTCCCACATCATTTAGATGGTGTGGGACTTGTCAAAATTTATTCTTGGTAACAAATCACTTCTGCAAAAACTCTTTTCGAACCAGCAAGCTTAATATCTATCGTTGCACTAGCATCTCCAATAATTGAAGAAGTGAGTGTACCCAACAATCCATCTAAACTTGTCTTCTTTTGTGAATTTAGGCCATCGTAAAGATTTACCACAAGACTACTTTCTGTACGAGAGACAGAAGAAATTTCAAAAACGACATCTTGCTCATTATACTTTGCCAAAAGTATTTTGGTATCTTGGCGTTTTGTAAGATCAAGGGAAATACTCCCTGAGTATAAAGTCACACCAGGTTTATTTGTGTAATCTTTAATCATAGCTGAACATTTAAAATCTGCTGCAAAACTTTCAGTGGCCAGAGCTAATAAAAACATCCCCATTAAAATTTTCATAATCTTCTCCTTGTTAATTATTATGAGTTGGCCTGTTAATAGGTTTCAACTTGATGCTTGTAAATTGCTCTTGAAATTCTTTTATGTGATCAAAAATGAATACAGCTCTTGAATAAAATAGCGATAAATTTAATAAAAGAAGGCCCTTATAGGCCTTCTTAGTGTTTATAGAATAGAATTCTATTTTTTCTTAGCATATTGAGTACAGTATGTTTCCCAACCACAGCTAGTATGAGAGGTATTCCCACTTACAGTTTGATCACACTCCCAACGATCTTCAGTTGCAACACAATCATAATTATTATCAAACCAAACTGCATAGCCAATAATAGCAACTAGAAGTAAAACTCCACCTGCAATTTGAAGGTTCTCACCTCCATACCAAGAGGCTCCGCGAGAATAAAAATCTTTTCTATTTTCTGTGACGACTTTAAACAATTCTTGAGTTGAGCCATTCTGAAGAAGGGCCAACTTTAATTTAATGGCCTCTATTGTTTTAGCATTTTGAACTTTCTTCTCTAGGACTGCTTTAAGTTCTTGCTTACTTAAACCTTTACTCATTAATTCATCTAATTTTTCAAAAAGAACTTTCGTTTGCTCTTGATAAACATTCTGATCTTTCTGATCCCACTCAACTGTTAGAGCATACTGATAATCATCCAATACTTTTTCAAGCTCTTGAATTGATCCAGTGCTAGCGAATGAGTTTAGAGTGAAACAAAATAATAGAATAAACGAAATAATTTTCATGAAGCTTCTCCCTTGCTTGCGATTAGAAATGAATATGCAAAAGATTTTGTTCTGAAAAGTGATGTGATTTTTTATTATTTTATTTAAAAAAAATGGTGTCTAAAAGAAACTGACTGGGATCAATTTGAAACCACTGGCCCACGTTAAGTGGGCCAGAAGGATTTATTTTTTCTGATAACGAGTGCAGACTTCAACGTCTCCACAATATGTATAGTACTGGCCATGATTAATTTCGTCAGTGTGGCATTGATATTCGAGGTGTGATTCTACACATTCATGAGTCGCATCAAACCAGATCTGATAGGCCAGAAAACCCACTAAAAGAGCTGAAATTCCTATTCCCACAGCAGTTGTTCCATTCCAAGAAGCTCCATCTTGATAAAGATCTTTTGAAGAATCTTGAATGATTTGGATAAGGTCATCAGTTTTTAAATTTTGATAAAGTGAAATTTTTAATTTTAAAGCTTCTAACATTTTTTTATTTTGAATTTTATTTTCAAAAGCTTTCGCTAATTCTTCTTTGGTTAATCCTCTATCCATTAAAGAAGCAAGATTATTGTAGAAAGATTCATTTTTTTGTTGGTAAAAAACTTTATCCTTTTGGTCCCATTCAACTGTCATAGCATATTGATAATTATCGATTTGTGCTTCTAACTCTTGAACTAAATGTGAATCCGCCAACACATTAAAAGACAAACAAAATAAGATAAGAACTGAAACAAACTTCATATTATCTCCTTTAAAATTTGTAAGGAGAATTAACATATTTAAGTTAGAAAGCCTCACTAAAAGTATCTTTGCGCGACACACCAAGATAGGAAAGAAGTGTACTGGGAGTCAGTGTAAATCTTAAATCATAAGGAACCACTCCTGAAAGTAAGGTTTTGATAGAAATTGAGTTCAACGCAGGTCTAATTCCTGTTATTTCCTCAACGGTAAGATTAGCATTCTCACAGTACTCACTTAATTCTTTAGGTTTAATAAATAGCTCAAACATATGCATATCTTTAGGTGTATTTTGAACCAGCCATTCAACTCCCTTGATGACAACAAGCCAAGACAGAATATTTCGATTAAAGGTATGGAAAAAAAATAATCCATCATCTTTCAAAACCCTTGAGGCCTCAAGTATGACTCTACTAGGTTCATGAACATGCTCCAAAAAATCCATCGCACAAACGACATTGAAACTTCGATCCTCAAAGGGTAATTGATAAGCATCGGCCTTAACATATTTCACTTTTCCAGTAGAATCATACTTACGTGCGATACCTAGGCCATCTTCAGCTATATCAACGCCTGTGACATCAATATTATGTTGAACAACTTCATTAGTTAAAAAACCTGCACCACATCCAATATCGAGAAGATGGACGGAAGTAAAATTCTCTTTAAATACTCTTTCTAGAATCCACGGAACTTTTATTTTATTTTCTGCTCGAAGTAGCGCAATTGGATCATCATATGCATGGTACCATCTTTCTCCAAGGGATTCGTAGATTTGATTATTTATCGGCATAGATCCCCCACCGAAATATTTGATAAATGAGAAATAAAAAAAGTGCTAACGGCCAGAAAAGAAAAAATAAATGCCTACTTTCATGCATCCAAAGATAACCTGCTGAAATAAAACTAATTGGATGCAAGATAAACAAGAGCGCGTGTAGCCAATTTTCTTCACCTGAACAATACTCAGTATGAACCCATTCATCTTTAGTAACAAATATCGTTGAAAATAATGCTAGAGAGAAATATATTTCGAGATTGGTTTCATTATAACTTTTCATTAATAAAAAAACCGCACATGTGAGCACAGTAATAGTGTCCAGGGGGTGTCCAATCCTCTCCCATTTTGGAAGCTCCCTACGATGATGGTAATAAAATTCATCCCATAACATGATAATGCCTTGAAGACAGAAAGGATAAAAAAGAAATTTCATACCACCTCGAAATGGCTTCCAAAAATTGTTAATCCCGGGCCAAAAGCAAGACTTACAACGTCGGTTCCCTTGGTATGATTTCGATCAATAATTTCTTTCCACACATGTGGGAGTGTCGCAGAGGACATATTTCCCCGCTTAAGAAACACTTTTTGAGCGTCCTGAACTTGCTCATGAGAAAGATTAAATTTCCTTTGAACGGCCTCTATAATTTTTGGTCCACCTGGATGAATAGCAAAAATACCTTTTTGCAAAAGATCACTCTTCTTTTTTCCTAATTTTGAAGAGAGTTGATCGAGAAAATAATTAAGTTTATCACCAATTTTTGCCGGAACGTCTCTGGATAAGGACATCTCCATTCCAAATGGACCTGGTATCCAGGTCATATCATTTAAAGATTCAGGAATGAGAAGTTCATGAATTTTACCGACCTTAAAGCCCTTATCAGGAGCGGTTGTCGAAGTTTTATATTTAATATTTCCATCAGAAAATAGAGATTGAACAACCATTTGCTCAGGAGTGTGAAGACTTGAATTCAAATGCAAACTACACATTTCTATATGGACAATATCAACAATTTTATTGTGGGCCAATGAGATGGCCTGGGCCATTCTTATGGCCGGTAAAGCAGCATAGCAACCCATATGAAAGGCATGGGTGATCTCAGGTGATTCCCTTCTTTTTGAAAAAAAAATCTGGGCAGCTCCAGGCGAAGTATAACCAGTACATGTGACATGAATAAGATGCTCTGGATATTCATTATTATCAGGATAAAACTCTTGTAAAATTCGCTGGGACTTTTCAGCATAGTAAAGATTTCTTTCATCAATCTCTGCCCCACAAGGTGACTCTGGATCTATTTTATAGATGCTTCTCTCCCCCCAATCCTTCACAATATCTGAACATTCAAAATATCTTTGCTCTATTTGTTTAGGTCCTACACAAAAGTGCCGAAGCATTTTTAAATTTAAAGGCCGATAAGAACTTCTTTCGTGTGAGTCTAATATCCAATCGGTGATTTCTTTTTGACTCCTTGAATGGGTCGGTAAAACTGAAACAAAACTATGTAAAAATACATCTGTTTTAGTCATAGGCTGGATTTTAATCTTTTTTTGCTCATCCCTATAGGCTTGGGGAGTAAAACCAAGCATAATATTAGAATGAGATATTTATTTTTTTTGATTTTTCTATCACTTACTGCGAACGCTCAGAAGTTAGTGTCTCAGGATTCTTTTCAAGTTAATGTAAGGCCCGTTTTGTCGGCCATACAAAATGACTTTTATCAAATGATCACTTTGTTCGAGGCCTATCCACCCGAAATACTTCATTTGACTTCAGGGATAGAAAAATTAAACGCCAATTATGAAAATTTGAAAATTTATTGTCCCAGAATTATTGATAGAAAATGTTCTACAGGATTAAATCAATTAAGAAATGAACTCTCTCTCATTGATGCAAAAGTCCTTGAACTTCTAGCAAAACAAAAACCTTCACGCTCTCTTCATTTAGATAATCTTTCTGGAATTAGACTTATGGCCGAATTTCAAATTCAGCTTAGCGAAGTTAAAGGCAAAATAAATAATCTTTCGTTTCTTATAAAAGCAAAAATTCCTACTGAGACTAAAACCTATGATTTGATCAAACAGATGGATGAACTCGGTACCATTCTTTCTCTTGCCGTGGTCGAATACATTCCTTTCCCTTATAAAGAAGATTTCCGACATTTTTTCTTTAACTTTATTCATCCCATTGAACAGCAGATAGGAAAAAATAAAAATTATGAATTCTTAAATAGAAATGTTGAGTCTTTAAATTTTGCTATCAATCTTCTCAATATGAATTTAACAAAAAGAAAAAAAACACCAGAGGGAACGGCCCCTTATCTTTCAACCATCCATAATCGATGGAACAGTATTTTAAGATTTTATTTATGATAAAAAAAGGCCCTCAAAAGAGGGCCTCATTTTTAGTACTTAGAAGTGCGACGAGTTTTCCCGTCAGTCTTGCGACGACGTTTATCGGCGTTCTCAAGCTTTTCTTTCATCTTTACAGAAGGCTTTTTGTACTCTGAACGAGCGCGATATTCTTTCACGATTCCATAAGCATCACAAAGACGCTTAAACTTTTTAATAGCTTTCTCAGCTGGAAATCTATCATCGATTGTAATTAAAATCGTAGACATACACTACACCCCCTTCTTCTGTAACATTCAAAGGCCGAAACAACCCGTTTTAAAAGACCAAAAAAGTAACCTTTTCGGTCCCAGGTGTCAAGAAAACTGCTCTGCAACATGCAATTCTTTTGGTAAAAAAGATACATGCAACTCGACGCTTTTGACCTTCATTCTGAAGCAACCCCACCTTTGGCGGCCAAACTTAGACCTAAAAGTCTGCTGGATTTCTTTGGCCAAAAGAAAATTCGCCCCCAATTAGAGAAATTAGTGACTCATCCTAGGCATGTGATTTTCTGGGGACCTCCAGGAACAGGCAAAACTACCCTGGCCCATATTATGGCCGATCAGATTGGGTATGAGTTACACGTTTTCAGTGCGGTCACCAGTGGGATTCCGGAGCTTAAAAAACTCATTCAAGGAATGCTTGATCGAAAAAAAGAGTTTGGCAAAGAAAGTATTCTCTTTATTGATGAGATTCACCGTTTTAATAAATCTCAACAAGACGCCCTCTTGCCCTACCTTGAAAATGGGGACTTTCTCTTTATCGGGGCCACGACCGAATATCCCCATACTTCATTAAATAAAGCACTCATTTCAAGGGTCTCTCTTATTGAGCTCAAGCAACTTGAAATCGAAGATCTCTCCTACATTCTTGAGCGTGGTATCCAAGATTTAAAAAGGCCAGAGCTTAAAAATTACATCGAAGATCTCGCGAAACTTTCCAATGGCGATGCTCGCTTTGCTTTAAATCAACTGGCAAGACTTTCGGCCTTCAATGAGAATGAATTACAAAATAAAGAGCATGTCTTAAAGGAGCTGTTTGAGCATGCTCGCCAGTATGATCGAAATGCCAATCGTCACTATGATGTCATTAGTGCTTTTATCAAATCAATTCGTGGCTCTGATCCCGATGGGGCCCTTCTATATTTGGCCATCATGCTTGACGGTGGAGAAGACCCGGAATTCATCGCTAGACGCCTGATGATTCTCGCTAGCGAAGATGTGGGCCTTGCCAATTCTCAAGCTCTCCAAGTCACCGCCAATGCACACTATGTCGTGAAACATATAGGCATGCCAGAAGCAAGAATCACCCTTTCTCATGCTACTGTTTTTATGGCCCTTTCTCCTAAATCGAATTCAGTCTATAAAGGGATTGATGCGGCCTTAGGATTTGTAAAAGAAAATCCAACCATTGAAGTGCCTGGCCATCTTTCAAATGTCTCTCCTGAAAAGAAAAATTATAAATATCCTCATAACTATCAAAATAACTGGACCGAGCAGCGCTACTTGCCGAAAGAAGTAAATGAGGCCTTCTATCAACCACAAGTTAATGGGTCAGAGAAGGCCATATTTGAAAACTGGAAAAATCTCACTAGAAAGAGTTAACTATTTTTTAAAATCATCCTTGGCCCCGACTAATAATATTTTTGAAAGATCAGCTCCTTGTTGAGATCTACTTACAGGTGTGATCTTTTCCAATGCCTGAATAATAAGTTCCTGCATTTTAATTAATCTTGACATATTTTCACTATAAAGGATTTTGGCTTCTTTCAAAGAAGCAGGATCAGCAAGTTTTATCGATATAGTTTCTTTATCTTTACCTGCTACATTAACAAAAAGATCATAACCTTCATCATCATTCTTTTTAACGATAAATCTATCTTCCGAGACATTTAAATTCATCAATTTAGAGAGGCCCTTCTTATCAGTAAATTTATAGGCCAATTCGTACTGTTGAAAAAAATCATCAGTAGAAAGTGCATTTTGAAGAAAATTATATTGAACCAAGTTTTTCATCAATAGTTTATTATTTCTTACAGAACAAAAGAATGGGAAATTGGTATCCGGCATTTTTGAAGAAGTCACCTCTGTACATGGAGTATTTTCAAAAATCTTTTGACCAAATTCTTGAAGTAGGCTTGAAAGAATAGGCTCCCCAGAAAGAAGGGCTTCTTGAGCAATCGCTGATTGAGTTAGCTCTAAAGCATTTACTAAAAAGAAGTTACTGCGAGTGTTTTGATTGTGTCCAATATTGGCATTATTCAAATACTCCTCAACAATATTCGTATGACTCTGTGACCATACTTGCTTATCAAGTTCTATAATAGGATAAAGAATTAATAAATGACTCAAGTAACGTTCCAGATTTTTTGTGGAAACAAGATTGTCTAAATCATAAACTTCCTCATCACTCACCTCATTTGGCATGTACTTAAAATAAGAATCTTTAAATTGTAGGCCATAGAAATTATCTACAGGGATATGCAGAGGTAAGGTGTTTATATTTCCATTTTTCGTATAAAATTTAAGATAAGATAAAAGCGGTAAGTATATCTCATTTTGAAACTTATAAAGATCTTCATTCTCACTAGTCGAAAAAATCGCACGAATTGGATTCTCAGATGTATTATTTCCACCAAAGGCTTCTGCAATACCGACTTGGCAAGCTTCAAAACCACTTCCTTCAGTAGAGTTAATTAATCTTTTAACATCGCTAAGAGAATTAATGTTCTTAAAGAATCTCGTCCTAATCAATTCTAAGTTATTAATGCTATTAAATGAATCTTTTCCAAAATCAAAATTTTTCCAAACAGAGCTCAATTGATAATTTATTAATCTTTCACAACTACGAATTTCTTTATTTAAAGATGATTTCTGAATTTCTAGTCCTACTAAAGCATAGTCTCTTAATTCGGCAATGGCAGACATCTGCTGCTGATGATAAATGTCAATCATCAGTGCTAATTCTTTAATCATATTCATTGTTTCAAATTGCATTTTCAAAATCTGTCTTTGATTTTCAATAATAAAATCCAGTTTTCTATTGATCTGAGCAATCATTACTGAATCTTTAGAATGAGCGCCCCCCATCAAAGACATCATTGGACTAGAACTAAGTGCTCCAAGGGCCCCAATCACCCCACCTGAAGAGAAACCAGTAATGGCAGTCTGAGCAACTGTTAAAGCGGCACTTACTTTTTGGGCCTTATCCATAACTTTTAGTAAACTTTTAGAAGGTTGAATGTGGAGAATACTCATCATTGAATTTGCCGTCTGAAGTATCGTAGAAAGATTTTGAGATAAATCTTTCGCAGCATTTAAACTTTTTTCCAAATTCACGTTGATGTTAATATTTTTCGATAGAATGCTCTCATTCTTTAAAGCATCTTGATTTTTTGCAAAAGAAGTTTCATATAAAAAGTTTAAAATTCTTTTTGCCTCAACTTTTTCATCTATAGTCTGTGCATTACTTGCAGTTTTATAGAGAGAAATTAAATCTTCCCGAACTTGTATCACTCCAGTTGTAAAATCTCTGAAACTCTCCTCAGACTTCTCAAAATGTTGAGATAAGGTATTGATCAGTACTGAAAACTCCTTGGCCTTAACAACGAAATTTTCGATTCTCTTTGCTTCTAGAATAATCTTTTTAAAACCACTATCATCTTTGATTCTTGTATAGACGGCCCCTGCAAGAATCCCACTCATAACGACAATATATTGCTCTTTTTCGTTAAGCTCAGATGATTTGAATCTTTTGTCTAACTCTTCAACAAATGGTTTTGACTTTCGAATGATATCTATAATTTTATCTTTATCCGCGGAACCAATGAGTTCATTAATTTGATTAGCTGTTTTTGAATCATTTATTGCAATTTGATATGCCAGCTCATATGAAAGCTCAGATGCCAACTCGCTCGCTCTATGATCAAAATTTTTAATCACTTCATCTAAATGCTTACTTTTTAAATATCCATACGATTTTATTTTAAGCTGATCCTCCAGAGAAAAGGGACGCCCTTTCAACTGCTCAGAGCTAATCAGAGAACTTGTTATGAGAGCATTGTTATCACGATAACGTTGACCGTGAAAAAGGTAATTACTTCTGATTTTATTATTTTTTTCTAAAACATCTTGAATTATTAATTTTACCTCATCTTCTGTTAATGATTCCGTAACTTCTTTAACTGCCGAAGCATGTTTACTCGCCAAAGATTTCGCTAAAAGCTCAGCTAAAGCGAGATTAGGTGATTCTGACTCTAATAACATTTTCAATGCGGCCATATCCTCTTCAGAAGAATCAGCTCTCAACGTATCCATTGAAGGTGCTGGCATTGATGAATCTTTAACAATCTCTTTTACTTCTTTAGAGCAGGCCGTTAGTAAAAGTAGTGTCGTTAATATTAATGAAAAGTTTTTCATATTTAATCCCTTAATAGTTTTTCCAGTTATCAGTAATTTCAAATTTAAGATTCGAATTGTTAAAAATTAGTGTTGAAGTTAATTTAGCTCCTATTACTCCTGGCCCACCTGCTTCACCTTGTTCCCCTTTTATCCCCTGAGGACCATTTCTAAATTTTAATGAATGTTCAATAGATCCTTGTGGCATACGATATAAGCACCTAATGCAACCACCAGGGCCCCCCCCTTCTTCTCGCTCAATCCACGTCACATTTGAGCCCTGGCCACCGGGGCCTCCTGGGCCACCTTCCCCACCAATTCCACCGATCTCACCTAAACCAGGAAAATATAAAACGGACAGATTTAAATTTATAGGATTACTAACTTTCAAATTTAATGAACCAGAATCGCCTCCAGAAAATCCACTAAATCCTTTATGTCCCTTGAATCCTCTATATCCTTGCTTGCCATTGCAAAATGTATCCCTTTCATCATATTTTTTACCATTTTGGCATTTTCCATCTAATGCTGAGTCTGCCTTAGGAGCAATCTCAATCTTAGGAGGAACTGCTGTTTGTTTACCGCCATTCATTCCCCTTAATTCAAAAGTAGCAGTTCCATAGGCCTTTTTAATATTTAAGGAAATAACTCCTCCGGATCTCCCATTCTGGTTGGGTGGAGTCTCAGTGACTCTATTGACTGGAAAAGTGACAATCTTTCCGTTATTAGAAACAAATTCATCAATTTGAAGATCAACATCTAATCCATCAGTGATTAGAACCCCATTTTTTTCAATCACAAGTGCAGCAATGGGTTCCGTACCTAGCGTTGAAATAAGGCCCGTTTCGTTATCTACAATAAAGCTTTTCTTTAATTGGATATTATGTGTTTCTAGAATCTGCCCAGAAGATTCTAGAGAACATCTATACTGGACATTGGATGGATCTGTTTCTGATATTTTAAGCTCTAGTTCTGCTTTCTGCCCTTGATCATCAAAATAAGATTGAATCTTAAAATTAGTTCTATCAAAATCATTTTTAGAGCATATAACCTTGCCATCATATAAATGCCCAGATTCAGCTTCAAAACTCACAACATACTCATTTATATGTCGTTTAAAATCTTCTATATTTCCTAGATCATCAGCTAGTTTTACTTTCCTGCTGACATTTATTTTTACCGTACTCAGCTTTTCAGTTTCGGTAGTATAAACTTGCTGGCCATTATGTGTCGGAGCTGGAGTGGCCGTGCTTTTATTTTGCGTTTTATCGCCCTCACAAGACATCAAGGTCGCTAGGAACAAGATACCAATTGATTTTTTCATAGATCCTCCAAGTTTTCCAAGCTTCAAGTATCTTGAACCCGCCCTTCAATCCAGTAAGAACCTTGAATTGGGGTGGCACATTTCTAAATTGAAAAAATTGGCCCTAAAATCAACCCAGCTAAGTAAATAATATTAGTCATTATTCAACTGATTCTTATGGGCCGATAGAAGATATGAAAAGATAGCATGATAGTGACAAATACTTAGATGATAGTGACAAATACTTAGACAATGTTTAAATGATCTACACATTTTCCTTTAAAATCATGAAATTTAGAGCCTACATTTTGGCATCCTCATTGCAATTAATCTGGCATCAATAATAAAACTCGGGGGGAGTATTATGAAAAATACATCAATTGCTATGCTTATGATTGCCTTTCTTTCACCGGCCGCTTTTGCAGCCAAACAAATTTCATGTGATCTAAAGATTCCAGATAATAAAGTCAGCTGTGGGCTAAGATCCTTTATTAATTGTCCAGAAAGAATTCTTAAAGAATCATCAACTAAATTTGATGTTGTTTTAGATGACGGTGAAGATAAGGAGATCGAAATTAAACTCAAGAAAATCGTTCACTACCCTGATAAAGATAAAGAAAAGCAGGATGAAAGTGAAATTACCATCTTTGGAGATGACCAGAGAGACCAAAAATTAATGGATGAAAAAGGGGCGAATATTGCTTCATACATTATGGGCAAAGGGATCAAGGTAAAGATCCAGTACCGCTCGGAAGGTATGAATGTTAAGCTCTCAGATAGATCAGTAGACGGTGATACCTATATTAAGATCACTGGGCAAAATGGTGAGAATCAACGTCTAGTATTCGATGGGAATTACCGCTTAGATAGTTATGCTTATCTTGTTGATAATCATGGTTTAAAAATCAACTGTGAAGTTAAAGATAGAGTTGAAACAGCAGCTGAGATCAATCAAGATGAACAGAACAAAAAACAGGCCCTTGCCAATTACGAAAAGTCAAAGAAAGAGCGACAACAAAAGCGTGCAGAAAAAGACGCTGCTCGTGGTGAAGAATTCTAAAAATCTTAACTAGGCGGAAGAGTCATCTTCCGCCTTTTTTTATGAAAACATACTTTATCTTGCTAATTTTTATTTTTTCAAATGTTCAGGCCAAAGATGATTTTGGTGGAATAAATTTTCATTCAAGTATTAATCAAGAAAACAAGAAGGCCTTAGTTTTAGATTTAAAATATCTTTTCACCCATAAAGAATCAAAAAAGAATAATGAACTTAAACAACTTTTAAAGAATCCATCCACCAGCGGAGAAAATCTTCACCACTGGCTGGTAAATAGAATTCAATATATTTTACCACCTCAAACACAGGATCATCACGAATCGAAAAATTCTAGTCTTATGATGAGTAATTTAAGCTCGGCCCTCTACTTGAAAAATGAGCCATTTGAATTTGAGGGAATGCAAATAGAGGTCACCTCCCCTCGAGTTGGAATCATTCAAATAGGCGAATCACTTTTTAAGAAAGAAGAACTCATTAATTCAAATATTTTTTCCGAGGCAAATTCGATTCAAAGACTCGGCGTACTTTTTCATGAAGCAAGACATAGTGATGGCCATAGTGAGAATCTTGGCTTCCCTCATTACCCATGCCCATCTGGTCATGTCTATGAAGGATATAAATCATGCGATATAAGCAGCAATGGGGCCAATACCATTGAGGCGCAAATCATGAAATATTATCTGCAAAGCTGTGCTCAATGTTCCAGTGAAGATAAAACTGTTATTGAGGCCCTTATTGCAGATGCTCATTCTCGAATGATGACTCAGCAGGATTTAAATATTTCCCAAATTCAAACAAGCATTAATTACTACTCAAAAATAACTTTGAACTATCAAGAGCTTTTACAAAATACTGATGATCAAAAATTAAAAGATCGCTATTCCCAAGAGATTGAAAAAATTAAAACGAAGATGAAAGAGCTTGAGTACGAAAAGGAACTCTTAGATCACTCAGACAAAAATTATATTCCTCTCGATGAAACTCCCGAAGGTTCATGGAAAGAATTAAGTTTAAAAGAAACCATAAAAATAATGAAAAGGTCGCTTTATGGGAAATAAGCAAAAAATAATCCTCTCATTATTTGCACTTTCATTTATCTTTATTGGCCAGAATTTTAAAAGTAGTAAAGTTAATGAAGTTCATCTTAAACAAGTGATTACGTTTGTGGCAAAAAAAGAGATCAGCTCACCTAGACCATTACCTAAAAAATTAGTTGTCACAAATGGCGCATTTAAAATAAATCATTTGCCAACGATAATGGATCTGCAAGAGGCCAACGACGGGAAAAATCACCATTCTCATCCACTCATTATAGAAGGCGCTAGGATCATCTCAAAGAAGATTTCAGAGGCCGATCTTAATCAGCAAATGAGACAGGATACATTGAACTTTCTAATTGAATGCTCAGAAGATCCAGATCTTATCCCTTCCTTGCGAGCAATTTGCTGGAAAAAAGCTCTATCAAAAATACCTGAATGGAAGCTTTTTTATCCTATTTCCCAGGCCGATATACCTGATGAAATTCAGGATTTAGCATTAAAAATAAACTAATCTTATTCAGATCTTGAACTCCTGCAGTATTAATGTTAAAGAATCGCGGTTTTATTTTTTAGGAGTTTCTATGTTGAAGTCTTTATTAGTGATTCTTCTTTTGTCCTCTTTCTCTGCCTTTGCGGGTCAGCAAGTTAGTGCAAAAGTGCTTCAGCAAATTAACATTGGGACTGAAAAGAATCCTGAAAAAGCGCTACTAGTTCAAGTCAGAGTTAAAGATGAGACTAGAAACTCACAGAAAATTATTTATAGAACCTACATCATTAAGCAAGATGGTTTTTGCTTTGATCTCACAAATGCAAAACAATCCCCTATTTCAATTAGCTTAAGAATCCAATCAGTACTCAACACTGGCAATGAACTCGTTAAGAAGAAATCTTTTATTGCTCACATTACGGTAACCAAATCAAGTCCAAGAAAAATTAAAACTCAAGTTTCAACTATCCTCATTAATGATGATGGTTCGATTCAATCCCTGGTAGAATAACTATTTTTTTATTTTTTAAAGAATAAGGCCCAAGTTAAACTTGGGCCTTTCTATTTTTAGATCAAATCAGCTGGATTCATATTCTCAAGATGATACTTCACACTTGCTAAAAACTTACTTCCCATTTCTCCATCGATAATACGGTGATCGTAGGTATGTGTTCCAAACATCATGTGACGAATGGCCATAGAATCGTCTTCCATTACCATAACACGTTTCTTAATCACACCAGTACAGAAAATCCCCACTTGAGGTTGAAGGATAACTGGGGTCGCGATCAGTGTTCCAAACGAGCCATTATTAGTAAACGTATACGTTCCACCAGAAAGATCATCCATAGTAAGTTTTTTAGTACGAGCTTTATTCACAAGAATGTCTAGCTGTCTTGCAAGACCAGTTAGGTTTAAATCTTGAGCATGCTTAATGACTGGAACCACCAGACCGTTTCCAGGAACAGCAACAGCACAACCAAGGTGGATGTCTTTTTTCACCACGATATTGTCACCTTCTACAGATGAATTCACCATCGGATTTTCTTTGAGGGCCTGAACGATGGCATAAAGAACAAAGTGTGAATAAGTAAGATTGATACCTTCACGCTTTTTAAAATCATTCTTCAGTTTTTCACGGGCCTTCACCAGATTAGTCATATCGATTTCATCGATTGAATTCACATGTGGAGAAGTTTGTTTTGAAAGAACCATATTTTTCGCAATGGCCTTTCTCATATTATCCATAGCAATAACTTCTACTCTCTCACCACTTGCACGTGTTTGTGAAACACCAGCAGGAGCAGGAGCTGCAGCTCGAGGGGCAGCCGCTTGAGAAGCAGCACCTTTACCACGAGAAGCAATATAGTGTTCAAGATCTTCCTTATTCACTCTTCCACCAGCACCAGATCCTTTAATGCTTGAAAGCTCAGAAAGTGGAATTCCAGCTTCTTTGGCCATGGCCTTCACAAGTGGAGTATAGAAACGGAAACCTTCTTCTTCATGAACAGCAGCAGGTGCGGGAGCTGCAGCGGCGGCCTTAGGTGCTTCTGCAACTTTCGCTGGAGCAGCTTCGGAAGCTGACTTCGCTGGGGCCGCTGATACAGCTGCATTGAGATCATCCTCAATAATCGCAATTGGACGGCCAACATCAACAGTTGTTCCCTCTGGATAAAGAAGTTCTACGATCTTTCCTTTAATCGGACTTGGAATTTCTGATTCCACTTTATCTGTCGAGATCTCAAGAAGGATTGCATCTAATTCAATGACATCCCCTGGTCCCTTGTGCCACTTAGTAATTGTACCAGTCGTAATGGACTCTCCCATCTGGGGCATTACTACTTCAACCTTTGCCATATATAACTCCTTAAATCTAACTTAAACGTTTAGTGCTCGACCTTTTGCTGCCATGACTGCCTCTCCTAAGAATTCTCCTAGAGTTGGGTGCGGGTGGATAGTAGCAAAAATTTCCTCGTCAATTCCTTCCATTGTTCTGAATAAAACGTACTCATGAATAAGCTCTGTCGCCTGAGTTCCCACGATATGTGCACCCAAAAGCTCCCCATGCTTACCAGTTAGTACTTTAATAAAGCCATCTTTCTCATTTGAGGCCACAGCTTTACCATTGGCCATGAAAGGTACCTTACCAACTTTGTATTCAATTCCCTTCTCTTTAAGAGCTCGCTCTGTGTACCCCACTGAGGCCACTTGCGGCTGACAATAAGTACAGCCAGGAATATTCATTTTATCAATCTTATGCACGTGGAGCCCAGAGAGGTGCTCAGCTGCCAAAACACCTTCATGGGAAGCAGCATGGGCCAGAAGTGGAGGTCCTGAAACGTCACCAATTGCATAAATGCCAGGAGCAGTTGTTTGATAGTATTCATTAACTTTAATGAAACCTTTCTCAGTTTGCACTCCAGCTTTTTCTAAACCATAGCCTTCAACATTTCCAGTCATTCCAACTGCAATGAGACCCATTTCAAACTTATAATCAGTTTTCTTTCCGCCTTCAGTTACGGTGAAAGTCACATCATTGCCATTATTTTTGGCCGTAATGCCTTCGATACCAAGATTCATCTTGATGCCATACTTTTTATAATGCTTTTCTACTTCAACTGAAGAATCTGTATCTTCAATTGGAAGAAGATTTTTTTGCATCTCAAAGATATGAACTTCCACACCAAAAGCATTCCAAAAGTAAGCAAACTCTACTCCGATGGCACCGGCACCAATGATCCCAATTGATTTAGGAAGTTTCTCAAGTTTAAGAGCTTCCCATGCCCCAAGAAGGCGTTTTCCATCGTGCTCAAGCCCAGGGAATGAGCGATACTTTGCTCCTGTCGCAATGATAATATTCTTTGCTTCCAGTTCTTCTTTTTTTCCATCAGCAAGTGTCACTTCTAAAACCTTTGAAGATTTAAAAACACCTTTGCCGCTGAAAACTTCAATCTTGTTTTTCTTCATCAAGAAAGCAACACCCTTAGAGATATTGTTAGCAATATCATTAGCGCGCTTCACTGCGACTGATCCATCTAGGCCTTTTAGATCAACATTGATACCAAGACCTTTCATATCAGCGATTTCATGAACAGCGTGAGCAGATTTCAGGAGAGCTTTTGTCGGAATACAACCACGATTTAAGCAAACACCACCAAGTTTGTCGGCCTCAACAATCGCCACTTTTTTACCAAGTTGAGAAGCTCTAATAGCAGCTATATAACCACCAGGACCAGCTCCTAAAACAACCACATCAAATGCTTTCGCCATTCGAGAATCCTTTTGTTCCGATAAATGTCCTGAAATCTTGGGCTTAGTGCAATGCACTTGTCAATCAAGCCTGAAGGTTTGATCTAGACGAAATAGAGGAAAAAAAGCTATAAGACACTACATGTCAAGAAGCCTATCAACTTTAAACCTAACTCCCGAGGAAATTAGCTCAGTTTTGAGACTATTTCCAAAAGGACTTGTCGCTGTAGATTTAGAAACTACTGGGCTCTCCCCACTAGTGGATAAAATTATTGAAATTGCAGCTGTAAAAATATCTGTTGATGGAGTGATTTCTACTTTTCATCAGTTAATTAACCCTTTGATAGAAGTTCCTGAATCGACCATTCAATATCATGGCCTAACCAATGAAGATCTCGCCGATGCACCCACTATCAAAAAGCCTCTAAAAGAATTTTGGATTTTTACTGAACGTCTCCCAGTGGTGGCCCATAATTCGACGTTTGATTTAGGCTATTTGATTAAGGCCTCTCACGATTTTCAATTGGAATTTCCTCCATTGGATGTCTTTGATAGTTGTCGTTTTGCGAGGTCTGTTTATAAACCCACAACAAACCCTCCGAAAAATTTTAAACTCTCCACCCTCAGTGATTTTGTAGGATTTAAACTCAATCACCATGTGGCGATGGAAGATACGATGGCCTGCTTAAAGATCATGGCCCATGCTTCAAATTATGAAAATGCAAAGGTTGCTTTAGAGAGAAGTTTTGTCTTTAGACTTTCAAATTTCAATAAGAATGAATGCTTTAATTTTTCTAGTCGACTTAATGGATTAAAAGATTTGGTTCAACAAAAAGAGCTTTTAGCACTAGAATATCGAGGGAATAATAACTCTGGAAGTAGGCCAGTTCGACCAATTGGACTGATGCCTTTACCACAAGGGCCAGTACTCTTTGCAGAATGCTTAATGAGTGGGATGAATAAATCCTATCTCCTAAAAAAAATTAAATCGTACTCAAAACTTGAGGCCAGTTTATGGCGGGCAAAAATATGAAAAACTTTATCACTAAAGAAAATCTCAAAGAGCGCTTGATACAACTCATTATCCTCATTGCTCATTTAATTCTACTATACTGGATTCTCTATACTCTTCATGAAGGTGGAATACTCCCTTTTAAAACAGTCCTACTTCATTTCTTGGGCATCTCCGTTTATGGGGCAGTATTAATTCGCACATGTGCTTATATCTACCATCGACAGTACATGAAGGAGCAGAGTGAAAACTCAAAAAACCTGGGCAAATGAATTTGCTAGGTCATTCAAAGATTTAAAATCTCTCTATCAATTCTTAGGATGGGAGCTTGATGCTGAATTACTTAAGGTGACCCAAACCTACCCTCTTTTTATTCCTTATCGACTGGCCGAAAAAATAAAAAACCATGGGCCCCAAAGTGCCTTGGCAAAAGAATTTTTACCAGGGCATGACGAATTAAATGAAGAACTCAATCTCTGGGGAATGGATGATCCTATTGGCGATAAGCGCTTTCACAAGGCCCCGCAGATTATTCATCGCTATAACTCAAGAGTTCTCTTTACACCAACAACAGTTTGCCCAGTTCATTGTCGATACTGCTTTAGGAAGAATGAACTGAATCATAAAGATGAATTATTTGAGGCCGAATTTGAATCGACCCTAAACTATCTCGCTCAAAATAAGAATATTTCAGAAATTATTTTTACAGGCGGAGATCCATTTACATTATCGAATGAAAAGCTTGAAAAATACCTAGCGGCCTTTGCTTCTATCCCTTCCATCAAAGATATTCGCTTTCACTCTCGCTATCCAGTCATTTTCCCAGAGAGATTTGATGCCGAATTGAAAGTTGTTCTTCACCAATATGCAAAACAATTTAGAACTCTCAGTATAGCAATACATGCAAATCATACCGACGAATTTGATCAAGAAGCTTTAGATTGTATTAAGGAACTTCAAAAGTTACCAATACAACTACTCTCTCAGACAGTTTTATTAAAAGGAATTAATGATTCGTTTTATGATCTATTAAAACTTTTCGAATTGTTTATTGATTTAAAAATTCGGCCATACTACTTACATCACCCTGACCGAGTGAAGGGTGGTATGCATTTCTACTTACCTCTCTCTCAAGGCAGAAGGATTTACTCAAGTCTAAGAAAGTTTCTTCCTGGATGGGCCATTCCTCATTATGTTATTGATTTGCCTGGAGGGGATGGAAAAATCTCGGCCTTTAACCCTGAATCTGAGGATTATTCTGGGCAGTTCTTAACACTTGATGGCCAGGCCTTAGAGCTTCAAGAGCCTGAGATTTCAAACTAATCATTTTTTCCTCTTTCTCAAAATATTACTGTCATTTAAGCACATGTTATAATCAAAGTATGAGTCAGACGATTCTCATAGAAAGTAATGAAGATTTAAGGAAGATTTACGCCCTTAATTTGAGTACCTTTACAGGTACGGATGTCATCATTCGCGAAAATGCTGATGATGCGATCTCTCTTCTAAAAATTCTTCCTCAGATTTCACTTGTTATCACCGAGTCCAACATTGGTGGCGAAGAGACTGCTTTTAAAATCGCCAATTATCTTAAAACCGAAGAACTTGAAACAAACCTTATCGTGATGGGAGAAGCTGCTAACTTACCAGCAAGAGTAGTGATGCTGCCAAGACCTGTCAGTTGGGAGCTTTTAGTCAAAGAGGCCACGGTACAGCTGGGACTCACCGTCCATGGTGTGATCAATAAAATAACTCCAGAATTTGTACCCATGCCTACTCATTATTTTTACGATATTCAAAATACACCCTGTGATGTTTTTATTCGAATTAAAAAAGGTCCTAGTGATTATCAATACGTAAAAAGAATTCACTCTAAAGACTCTTTTAACAAAGATATCATCAGAAAATATGAGGCCAGTGGTCTTAAAGAATTTTACATTTCAAAAGATTACATCCAATACTTCACTAATTTTGTCATTAATCAACTCATTCAAAAATTAGAAAACAAAGACCTGAGTTTAGAAGATCGCATTCTTGCTACCTCTAATGGCCAGGAAATTGTTCGAGATAGTGTGCTACGTCTCGAGATGAACGATTTGTTGATTGATCTATCGGAATCCTCTATCAGTTCAATGACGGGGGCGGTGAGAAACTCTCCCCAAATTAGTAGTATACTGAAGTTTCTTTTTTCGAATAAAATCTCTTATGCCTACCAACACAGTTATTTAGTCTCTTTGATGGGCCACTATATTCTTTCCAAGCAAAATAGTTACAAACATGAACATCTTCATATTTTAACTTATGCATCTTTTTTTTCTGATATTACTTTAAAGACAACTAAGCAGATGCAAATTTCCTCAATTAAGGAATTAGAAGAAGCAAATTTGACAGAAGAAGAGAAAAAACAAGTTCTCTTTCATGCCCAAGAAGCAGTCAACATTATTAAAGATTTTCCGAGTGTAGATCCCCATATAAAAACTGTTCTACTGCAGTCTCACGGTAAAATTAATGGAGTTGGCTTTGATGATGATCCAGCTGAAAGTCTTCACTCTTTGGCGAAAATATTTATCGTGTCCGATAATTTTGTAAAAATCTTTCTTAACCCCTATTTGCCATCAACTAAAAAAGAGATTCTGGCCATCCTGCAAAAGAGATACTCTGGCCCGAGTTATCATAAGATCCTTCAGTGCTTAGAGCAAAAATTTCAATAGTTTACTTAAAGTTTTTTTCGAATTTTTCGCGACTTATGGGTTGACAACGAATTACCTGCCGAATATTATCAATCCACTTTTGATTCACGCGGGTATAGCTCAGTTGGTAGAGCGTCTGCTTGCCATGCAGAAGGTCGCCAGTTCGAATCTGGTTGCCCGCTCCATTTTTCCGAGTGAAAAATGGAGCATTTTTTTTACCCCTGTTAATTCAAGTACCTAACAACACTGAAGAGTGATTCAGGTCGCACCTCTTTATTTCAAGAAATTTCGTTATTTTTCAGCCATTGCTTACCAAATGCTTACCAGCAGAGAGTCTTGAGTAGCAACGACTAGCGTGTGCTTGCCCTCAGTAGCAAGCAACTCGCTAAGCTTTCAAAACTCTTAGTCTTTTTCAGCAAGTACATGCTTGCTTTCACTTTTTATTCCCGAAAATAACAAAATTTTTTCCTCACGCAATGAGAGAGTTCTCTTCTTGTGGTGAGGCTTGAAAGGAGATCACTTTATGGAAATTTCCATCCCTCAAAATACAACATCCCAAGCCTTTATTTCAGAGTTCGCAGTCCTCATAAAAAAAATGCGCCTAGTCCGAAAACTAAGACGTAAGCAAGCAGCCCATTTTCTTCCCTTCGATCATAAGAACCTTGAGAAGCTAGAAAATGGCCGAGGCAATATCAGCGTTGAACAATTTAAAATGCTCCAATCAGTTTATGGCTTCTCTGATTCAGACGTAGAGGCCATCCGAACAGGAAAATACAAGGCCATCGAAAAAGCTGAGAACCCTAAGCAAAAAATCACGACTGAGAAACGCAAGGATCGTAGGTTTTGTCATAGGAAAATTACAAGAGAGTGCAAAGTCTTAAAAGAGATGCGCCTTCTTAAAGAAATCGACCAATACACAGCAAGCAAAAGCTGTAAGTTTGGAAGGAATACTATCGGCTTTATTGAAAATGGCCGTGTGACTTTAACCGAAAAGAAGATACGTCATATTGTTGAAACCTACGGCTTCACGATGGAGTTGTTTCAGCAACTTCTAAAACAGTCTCTTCTTCGACATGAGCTGATCGAGCAATGCCAAGAAGTTGTCAGCAGGCTCGATGAAAACAAATTACGAGTGATCTTCCCCATGTTGCAAAGTATGGCCTCTAGCTAGAGGCCCGCACAATCAACCAGTGTTAGATAAAATTAAAACCAATGATTCACTTATAACAAAAGAGGATTCACATGAATTATTTAATCAAAATCGCAACAATCTTGGCAATGGCAGCAGTCGTTTCTGGCAATCTTCCCCTGATTCTTAAACAAGTCCGCAAAGCTCAAGTGCAGTTCATACAGGACTCTAAGGCATCGAAATGGCCCAAGGCCATGACACCGCCAAGCAGATAGTTGTTCTAGGCAATTGTTCAAAATTGGATTTCGGAAGAAAGCGTCTCCAATGATGTTTCGTTGGTGACGTTTACTCCTGTCGAATCCCACTTTTTCCTCTCCGCAGACTTCACGCCAGTCATTCTGACTGTCATTCGTTTCTGCCCAAAGGGTCGAGGAAAGGTCTTCTCGGTCGCGCACTTTTTCTCCCTTGGGGCCTCTCAGGTTTGGGTGAAGAGGCCCCGCAAGGGGGAAAACAAACCGAAACAAGGAGACTTAAAAATGAAATCTGAAATCCAACAAAAACTTGAACAACTTGCCTTTAAACGTACAACTCCATTTTGCTACGGCTGTTATATCAAGGCCCCTAAAGGCGTATGCCCAGAGTGCCACAGTGATGATCTGATGAGACACCTTGACGGTGTTGGCGTAGAATGGGGAACCTCTTGGGTCATTAAGCATATTCTGAAAGCCGAGCTAACTCCTGTCGATTTAGAGGAAGCATTTGAAGAATCTGTTCGCCAATGTTACCCCGAAGAAGTAACAGTTGGATGGATTACAGTAGATACTGTTGAAGTCCTAAAATCACAAGACCCTACAAGCTGGCGTTGTGCTCTTGCAGACTATGAGTCTCAAGAGGAAGAAGAAGGCACGATCATGTCCTTTGATAACGGTTCAACCTATTACTGGACACATGATCTTGAAAACCTCCTAGATATCTAGGAGGCAATTTTAAAATTCTTTTAAAATTGTAAAAAGTCTTGCGTAGTCTTTATCACTGATAACGTGGCTTAGTGGCTCCGTTATCTCCATTGAGAGATCAGAGTGCGCTGAGAACAGGATTGTCGGCGTTACGATCTTTTGCTGGCGTAGGTGCTTTAAAACATCCTCCCCAGTGCCATCTGGTAGCTCATAATCACAAATAATAATATCAAACTGATGACTTCCTAAAACTTCAAGAGCTTCTCTTACGTTGCAAGCAGTATAAGCAACACCTTTAAAAATATTCCTAATCCAACTAGCCAGTAGTTCTAAGGCATCTATATTGTCTTCAATTACCAATATAGTTTTCATAATTCTCCTATGGATTGATTTTTTGCCTATTGGTCTTCGAGTTCCATCCCTCAGCAAGGCAAAGGTTCTTTTAAAGTCTTAAGTCCAAAGACTGCGTAAGTTCTTACGCACATTAAACCCCAAAATGACGAGAAAATCAAACGCATAAGATCATGCGCACTTTGATTTGAGGGAAAATGGGACTAACAAAAGGAACAACGCTAATATCAGCAAAAGACAGGAAGCTCTTAAAAGAACTGGGCAACCGCATTCGTGAGATACGAAATAAAAAGAAATTGTCCGTCTATGACATTACAGGAGAGGATTTACCGATTAAATCGAGACAGCACTGGCAAAAAATTGAAGCTGGTCAATTGAGTCTCACGTTTATCACTCTGAATAAGATTGCGGAATCTCTCGATGTGACTCTCAGTGATCTTGTGAAAAACCTCTGAAGATTACAAAATTGTATTAAAACTTAAAGAGCAACCCAAGGGCCGTTGAAAGATCGAGGGTTTGAGACTTAACTTTTCCTTTAGAAACGTCCCATTCTACTTTTTGCTCTAAAGACCTGTAGCCAACTCCTGTTTGCCAAACTGTATAAAGGGCATACTCTGGCTTTGCAAATATCTCGCGGTTAAGTTCCGCTTGACCGTTTACAGTAAATCCCGAAACAGAAGAAAGCTCCACCTCTGCTTTATCACTTGAGCTTGAGACTGGATAGCTGACCCATCCTTTAAGCTTTATGGCCGTAGGCTTACGAGTGGATAACTCAATATCTTTTTTAGCTCCTACTGAGAGATAAATTAAAGAATTTTTCGTCATTTCAATGCTACCGCCATTATTTCTAAAAAGTGGTGTTTCTTCGATGTTAAGTCCTGCCATCAACCATCTATAAGACCCATACAGATTGAAAGACGACATTTGTTTTGAATCGCCCTTCGTTAAAGACTCATACTTAAACTTATAGGTATCGACTTGAAAACCTAAAGACCAATCTTCAAAAAGAAATTCTGAGTTCACTTTTATATCATTGATAAAAAGTGCTCCGACGTTGGCCTTTCCTAAGTTTTCACTCTGAGAAATAGAAAGATACTTTGCTCCGTAAAGAACTGAGATATTCCACTCATCTATTCCAAGAGCAGAGCTGATTTTTCTTTTTTGGGCCTCTTTATCTTGAGATTCCACAAAAGGAGGATAAGACTGGGCGCTTTTATCTTCCTGCGGAGTTAAATGCTCATCAGTGTCATGATGAATGACTGGCGCAGGAGTTTTTACGACTGTCTTTTTATGAACTTTTGCAGGTTCCTCAACTAGAGGCGGCTGTGGTTCTATCACAGGCGGAGCTTCCACAACTTTTTCAGCGACAACTTCCGTCGAGAGTTCTGCTAATGTTGAATTATCAGCAATAGGCTCTTTATTTTCTGCGACTTCAACATGAACAGCCGATAAATCCGCAAGCATTGTTGCCTGAGTTTCGGAATGATCTTCAGCAAGTGATCTTGATCTATCAAAATATGAAAAGCTTGAAGTGGCACTAATAATTTCTTGGTTTTTATCTTCGGAGTCTTTAGCTCTCACGCGCCAGAAATAAACGCTGCCAGCATTTAATTTTACAGAGAGTGATTGATCATTTGCTTGAAAGGTTTCCTTTTCTGAAAACAAAGGGTCTGTGGATATATCTACAAAAAAAGTACCGCTATTTTTTTCATTATTTAAAGTGGCCCAGTCTAATTTTATATTTTCTGATGAAGCCCATAAAGCGGCCCCTGCAAGAGGAGTGACTAGCTCAATTTTCAAAGGCTTTGAGTCAATAACTGCTTCGTTGATTTTAACTTCTGTATTTGCAGAAACTATGACAGGCTCTTTTTCATCGCTAGTTTTAAGACCGACTTCGCCTTTTAAAACGACCAACTTAATTTCATTATCATTATGCGACTCTAGCTGAATAGTTGCGCCATCACTTTCGATTTGAGTTTCAGTTTTATCTCTTTTAACAATTAGCTTTACGCCTTTTTTTAGTTCACTAAAAAAGCTGCCACGTTCTTGAAGGTTGATTTTAACTTCATTCGTATCATCAACGATCACAATTAAGCTGTTTGGCTGGACAAGAAGCTTTTGCTGAGATTTAAGGTTTACAACCGCCGTTGATTTAGCTCCTGTATAAACCTTGTCTTGCTGGAAAACAGTTGAGTCTTTATTGATATTGTTCCAATTAAGATCAGCATCTCCTTTAACTCTGACATCAGTTCCGATAGGACGAACATAGCCAATCCCTTGATTGGTCTTATCGACTCGCTTCAAAGAAGGCTTGTTGTAAATTAAATATGAAGCCGTTGCGGTAATGCCTATTACCGAAGACGCTAAAATGATTTTTTCTAAAAGTCCCTTTGCTTTCACGATGCCGCCAAATCCTTATCTTTAGATATTTTCTCTAAAGATTGAGTCTTATTCCATTCTAATACAACTAAGGTTACATCATCAGGAAGTGGTTCATTTTGCCTATGATTTTCAAATACCAAATAGAAACGATCTGTTAAATCCAACGAGTTTTTATTATCTTGAACAATCTCTTTTAAATGCTTAAGCATCCTTCTCTCGCCAAGCTCTTTTCCTGCTGGATTTACAATAGAGACAAGACCATCCGTATAGATAATCAGCTTGTCATTGTCTTCAAGCTTGAACTGGTGTGTTTTCCATTCAGTGTTTTTAAGCTCACCTAATCTAGGGCCAACTGGTAAAAGAAGAGGCTCACACTCAAAGCCTTCATTTTGTTGACTGATTCTGATAGGTAATTCATGACTGGCATTAGCGACCTTAACATCACCGCTTAAGCAGTCAATTTCCATAATCAAGCCTGTCATCATTACTTTTTGATTAGAACAACTTGCAACGCAAATATCCCATGAGGTCATCATTTCCTCGATAGATATGTCTGTTCTTTCTATCTGACTAAATAAAGCTCTCGCAGCACTTGTAATTAAGGCCGCAGGAGTTCCGTGCCCTGTGGCATCGGCAATCACGATATAAAACTTATGGCCTCTTTCAAAGTAATACCACCAATCACCACCGCACTCTGTAGAGGTCACAAAAAGACCGTTGATGTCGATTTTTCCATTGGTGTAGTGTGGTTTTTTTGGGAAAAGACTCTCTTGCACAAGACTTGCTGTTTTAAGTTCGGCCTCCATACGGGCCTTATCTTTTGTTTCTTCTAAGAGACGAAAAATTTCTTTACTCATTTTAGCAAAAGCCTTAGAGAGAGTGCCAACCTCATCACCTGATTTTGTCGTCACTTCCGAAGAAAAATCCCCATGACCGATTTTCTCGGCAACAAGAGTCAGTTTTTGCAAAGACTGCGTAAGTCTTGAAGAAAGAACCAAAGCAATCGCCAAAGTTACAAAGGCCGATAACAGAATAAAAACTAATGACTGATTAAATAAAATCTTTAAAGCACCCAAGGCCACTTTTTGATTCATAACAGACGTAAGCCTGATATTAGTTCCATGAATAAGAGTGCTCGAAATCAAATAAACTGTGCCATTTATTTCTTTTGAGATCGTTTGTTTTGAACGCCCATAATTAAGTTCTTTCAAAACTTCTTTAAAGCTCTCATGAAGCTCACTTGATGAAGGCTGACTCAATATCTTTTCATCTTGTGAGAGCAAAAGGCTTGAAGTGGTTTTTTCAGGTAAAAGATTTTCAAAACGTGCAAGAATTTTAACGACCAGTGTAGTGCCATCAGTTGTGTTTTCTGGAAAGAAAATCACAAACTGTTCATCATTAAGGCCAATCACAACGGTGCTTGAAATTTGACTTTCGACCTTGGCCTTTTTTAGAACTTCATTTTCATTATTTTTAGACAAGCTTAAAAGAGCTTCGCGCGTGTTGAGATCAATCACCTCAATGGCAAGAATGTCTTTTTGATCGTTAAATAGCTTTTCGCCAAGAACAGTGAGCTTTTTATTTTGAAAGTTAAAGCCTGCCATAATGGAACGGCTATCAAACGTCACGCGCTCTAGCTTTTGTTCAAATTGTTTGGAGAGGCTTTCAACTTTTTCCTGCTGACTATCGAAAATGTATGAGATTTTATCTGATTCAAATGTGCCAGTGGCCATAAAGACGTAAGCACCTACGAGCATCATGCCCAATAAGAAAAACGAAACGGTTAATTTCCATTTAATAGAAAGATTCTTCATTATGCCATTGCCACCTTTATCCCTTTACAATTCGGTTTATCTTGACCATCGCTTCAATAAAAACGGGTTTAAATTTTCAAAAATGGTCAATCGTCCAGTTAAGTTTTCAAGTTCTTTTCAGACTCCAAGGGAAGATAGAAATCTTTCCCTTGGCTGGCCTAGGAATAAGGTCGGAAGTGTCTTGGGGCCTCAAGGTTTAAAAACCTCAAAGAAAGCGGCCAAAAACCTTGGTCTTTGACTTCCATCGCCTATGTTGTCTCCCAAGATTGCCAGCGCCACTCCACACACACCGGAACCCAATGTTCGTGTTCGTGTTAGATGCATCATTGTTCAAATTGAGAGCGAACGGACCCGCTATTGATCCATTGTTCCAATTACCACCGCGAAGCGCAGCGCCGCCAGAAGGCGGCGAATCGACCTTATACCTTTTTATATTTTTTCTCCTAATACTTTCCATGCTTCAAAAGACTGAACCATTTGGGCCTTTAACGAAAGCCTTGCTCCATTTAATTCAGCACGTTTTAGTTTCTTTGCAAATTTTCTCTCATTTCTTCTTAATGGCCTGTGGCCTTTTTCATCCAAAACAAAACCTAAAAATGGGATAGGATCACGACCAATAACCATCGTTTTTTCAGGTGGAATACTCAGTTTTAAAGACTCCTTTGCATATTTCACTAGCTGTTGGGCAACGGAAAATGCTTGCTCTTTCGTTGCCGCTAATAAAACCATGTCATCCATATATCTGATGTAATGAGCATGAGTTTCTTTATTATCTTCGTGATAACCAATTTTCAGTAGATCACAAGCAAGTTTATCGAGAGATGAAAGGTAGAAATTCGCAAACAATTGTGAGGTCAAATTACCAATAGGTATCCCACATCGGAGCTTGCCATAACCAGAATGAGAGGCAATAAGACTTTTTAAAAGATTATCTAAACTTCTATCTGGCAATTGCTCTAAAAAACGCTTTTCAAGTTCTTCATGTGATATAGATTCAAAGTATTTTTTTACGTCCAGTTTAATGCAGTAGCGATTCGTTCCCATGAGAGTGAGTTGCTCTCGAAGCCTCTTCACGGCATGATGATTTCCCATACCATATCGACAAGCATAAGTTCTCACGCCCATTGTGGGATCTATAATTGGAAATAGTACTCTGTGCATGGCCGTATGGACAATGCGATCCCGATAAGGGGCTGCCATCACAATACGTTTTTTTGGTTCATAAACAATAAAAGAACGATAACCGGCCCAACGAAAATTTCCTGTTTGTCTCAGTTCCAGCTCTAAGCTTTTAAGTTTTTCTCCATAGGCAAATAAATAGTTATGATAGCCTGCTTTGCTACGCTTTCCGCGAGAACATTCTTTAAAGGCCCAGAAAAGATTATCAAAAGAGAACACTTGCTCAAGGAGTGTTTCGTTTTTGCTGCTCATGCTTGATGAACCCTCCTAATTCTTTTCCAATTTCTTTAGTGTAACCTGATAGCTCCGAAAATCCTGTGACATTGAGAGCACCCATATCTTTTGAGAACTGAATAAGAGTGCGCATTTCATCAAGTGACTCAGAAGCAACGTGCAAATACTTTAAACGTAGAGGAGGCGCACACAATGAAGCCTTACGAATGCTGACTAAGCAATTTAAAGAAGCTTCTTCAAGTCGTCTTCCAACTGTAGGTCGCAAAGCCTTTGGAAAATTTTTTGTGCGATTAAAAACTTGGATTGATGTTTGATAACAGTCCGCAAAGATTTTAGGCTCTTTCATTTTTCTTCTCGATCTTTCTTATAAGAGAAGAAAATGCAGGCATTAGTTCTTCTTCAATTTTTAAAATTTTAGGAGCATTTTTATTTTTTTCATTTTGATAGAAATAAGCAAGCGAGAGCATCCCTCCAACTTTTTCGCGAGAACGACTGTAGAGGATTGATTTATTCCGACTTCCAAAAGCATAGAAGCCAGCACCTAAAAACTCTAATGCCTCCATCTTTAAAGTTAGAAATTTTTTATGAAGGTCAGGTCGGTCTTGAGGAAGTAAGGATTTAACATCAAGCTCATTAAGGGTCTCATGGGCAATCTGAAAGAGCCTCAGAGAATGAACTGGGTAAATGGCACGCTTTTCTCTTTTAGGGCCTTTTAACTTTTGAGCCTTTTCGGAAATTTCCGTATCTTTCGGAAAATTTTCCGAAACAACGTCTTTTTCGGAAAGTTCAGGAGAAAGCTCATTTTTAGAGCTGAAACCATGTTTTTGCTTAAAAGCATCCAAAGAGGCTTTGTTGATAAACCATGATTTTCCAACCTTCAGGGCTTCAATTTCTTTCGTCTTAATGTAGTTTAGCACTGAGCGCGCCGTAACCCCTAACTCTATTGCTGCCTCATCAACCGTTGTTTCTCTCATGTTCTTCTTTCCCATAATGAAGTTTATTTTAGCAAATACGTAATAGATTGCGTACTCAATTTATTACGAAAATTGAAAACTTAATGAATGAGCGATTGTCCTCAGGAGTTAAAAAAGATGGGTACTCTATTTCGTGAATTGCGTCTGCGGAAAGGGTGGACTTTAGAAGAAACAGAAGAACATGGCTGGCACGATTGGAAGTATCTTCAAAAAATTGAATCTGGACGCAATATCACCATGAGCACCTTCTTTAAGCTATGCGAACTCTACGGGGCACGGCCCGAGAAAATCTTAAAAGCTTTAGACGTAGCTCTACGAAGTTAGTTTCTTTTCCGAAAAACCAGTCAAACTTTCCGAATTTTCGGAAAATACGGAAATTACTTTCGGAAATTTCCGTATCCATTTTTTAAAAATTTTCTCTTGCCCCTGACGGGGCAATCAAAGAAATAGAATTTCAATCAAAGATAGAGCTTAAAGAGAAGATTAGATTCTTTATTCCAAGTACCAATGGCCAAGAATCCAAGGGCTGCTGCCAACGCTTACTTGCTTCTACACAGTAAGTCTGTGACTAGTCGAGTCTAAGGTCTCCACACACACCGGAACCCAAAGAGCGTGTATCGCGGAAGAAGCATCACCGTTCAAAAGGAGAGCGAACGGACCCGCTAGAGATCCATTGTTCCAAGAACCACCGCGAAGCGCAGCGCCGCCAGAACCTCCATAGATTCGACCTATATTTTGTGCTGATGTGTTTGCAGTTATTAAAGGCATATAATCATCTGTGTTCATTACTGGACCGACAGTACAAGAGCTAGGATTAAAGGCATTTAACTCTGTCCAAGCAGACGTACAGTTTCTTGGTCCTAAAGTGAAAGAACTATCGCTTGAAGACCAATCCGCCCATTCATAGACATTTCCTGAGAAGTCCCAAATTTCTTCGCCGTTTTTAAGCTTATGAGTTCGTTTAAATTTATGGTCACCCGAAGATGCACAAGTGTTGGCTGCGCTTGAATAAAGGCAGTTTGTGTTCGTTTGAGGGGCCACTGCTGAGTGTGTCCAGCTATCACCATAACTGGTGTTAGCTGCCCAACCACGATTAAGCACTCCACCGACCCAATTTGAAGTCTCATCCTCAATGCTTCTGGCAATCGTCATCCATTCTGCATTTGAAATAAGAGCATAGGTTCCGTCGTTATTGGTATCCGTGAGCTTGTTTGCATCCCCAGTTTCAGTATTAAGAGCAAGGCAAGCATTCCATGAATTTGTAGCCGAGATACTTACCCAAGGATTTCCTGTAGCTTGAGAAGTCGCCACACTAGAAACATTTTTCATCTCATATTGAGCAACACAAAAGTCATTGTTCACGCCAAGAGAAGTGTTCGCTAAAACTTGAATATATCCAGTCGGACAATTGGGCTGAACAAGCTCATAACTTAAACCGCCTGTGCAACTTGATCGGTATGAAGCTGAGTTAGCTGCATCCGCATAAAAAGTATAAGTTCCATCAAGAGTTAAAACGCTTGATAGTTGGAGATCAATGCTTGTTTGACCTGAACCTACAGTTCCACTCGCCACAGCAGTTGAATTACAAGTAGCATCGTCTTTATAGAGACGAATAACATCGCCTGCTTTTACTCCACCCACGGTAAATGTTGGCTTATTATTTGTTCCAGGGCTTGAAGCAGGAGTGTTATAAGTTGGAGTGCTTGGTGTCGCTGGTGCGTGATTCATAACAACGGTAAGATCGTTTGTATTATCGTCAATGGCCCCTTGATTGTGGATCATTCTTAAACGATATTTGTAGGTAGCATCAGGAGTGAGACCTGTTAACGTCACGCTGTTTGTAGCTGGATTTGAAATTGTTTGCACATGAGATGGCGTTCCCGAAGAGACGTTATAAAGAACGTACTGAAGAGCGTTCGGATGGGTTGACCAATTCAAAGTCACAGTTGAATCTGTTTTATTTGTTGAAGCAGTCAAACCGTTAAAGCTAAATGTTAAAACATAAGTTAAAAAAGAACTCGTGCAACTTGATGCGTATCCTTGAGTATTGACTGCATTAGCATAGAAAAAGTAAGTGTTCGCAGCAAGAGAGTTAGAGACTTGCAAGTTAATACTTGTTTGTCCTGCTCCTACTGTTCCGCTTGCGACTTCTGTCGAGCAAGCATCTGTATAAATTTTTACGAGGTCGCCTGCCTTTACACCATTAACGGTCAGTGTGGGTCTATTTACTGTATTTGGGCTTGTTGCTGGTGTATGAAATGCAGGAGTCACAGGAGTTTCAGGTGCGTGATTCATCGTCACTGAAAGTTCTGTTGTGTTTGTGTCTATTTCGCTTGAGCTGTTCTCCATGCGAACAATAAACTTGTAGTTTGCATCTGCTGTTAAACCCGTAAGAGAAACATTATTCGCTGTTGGATTTGAAATTGTTTGAAGTAAAACAGGAGAGCCTGAAGTTGTATCGTAGACCAAGTAATTGACTGCATCTGAGTGCGGAGTCCAATACAAAGTTGCTGTTGAGTCGGTTTTATTTCCGATAGAATTAAGACCTGCGAAGGTTGAACCTGGCGGTGTTGGCGTAGGAGTTGGCGATGGGTTATTTCCATCTTGAGATGAACCTGTACCGCTTGCGACTTCATCAAACTTGGCAGTGCCGATGTCGTTACAACCGCTCACAAATGCGAGAATGATTAAAAGTAATATTTGATGGTTAATGCGAAGTTTTGTCATAAATTAATCCTATTTTTATCTCTACTTGTATCGGATTTAAATACGAAAACTTTAATCCCTGATTCGTAATATAAAGCGTATTCATATAAACTTGGAGTTTTAAGGGGTTACGTTCGATTTTGGGGCGTAAAAAGGCGACCTTTGTATGGACTCGGCCCCTTGATTTTCTGGCAATAAAACACCGCTTTTATAGCTTTGCCACATGTATCTTTTAGGTTGTCATATTTTTTTAACCACCTATAATAGACGTATGCCAACTAGACTATTTAACAAAATTAAAAAGCCAACCTTCTCTGTAAGCTACGCTCTAAAAAAGGGCGTAAGCCAAAGGATGCTTCTTTACTACTTAAGTAAAGGAGTCCTTGTTCGTCTTTCTCATGGGGTCTATGCCTTTCCTGAAAAGCTTGAGATTGATTTTGAAAGTCTTGTTAAAGAAAAACTAACACAAGCCCCTCAAGGGGTTCTTGGAATGAAGTCGGCCCTAAAGTTTTATGGGCTAACAGAAGATGATCCTGCGGCAATTGATTTAATGGTGCCTGAAACGAATGTGCCAAAAAAGAAAATGGAAGACGTTAAGCTCCACACAGTAACCGATCATCTTTTTAAAGAAGGTCTTACTAAAGTGCGTGGTGTTCCCGTAACCACCTTAGAGAGAACAATCGTTGATATTTTGAAACGCAAAGGGCTTCCCAAAGATGGACGAGTCATTGTGCTTGAAGCTCAAAGAAAGAATATCAAAGTTGATTTTGGAGAAATTGAAAGACTCGCTACTCTCTTCAAAGTTAAATCTAAATTTATCAGCCTTATGGAAAACCTATGACGAAGTGGAATCCTCAACTTATCCGTGAAAAACTTATTGAAAAGTCGAAACAACTCAAAATCAGACTTCCCCAGATGCAAATGCTTCTGGCCCAAGAAAGATTTTTAGCACGCCTTTTTTCTTTGGAAGAAGGACGCTTTTTTGTCTGGAAAGGTGGAAGCCTTCTTATTAGGGAATACTCCACTTTAGAAATACCCCGATACACTGTTGATATTGATCTTTTATTAAAAGGAACTGATTTTAAAAACACGCTCGATATTCTCAAAAAAGCTTGTGCCACTTCTTTAGATGATGGTTTTGAGTTCTCTGATATTGAAGTTACTCCAATGCAAAGAGAGACTCCCTATGGTGGGGATCGTTTTGAGATTCAATGGTCAATGTTTAAGAATAACAACTCTACTCCTCTAAAACTTGATATTTGCGCTGGTGATGTTGTGACTCCTGTAACGAAAAACCTCTCTGACCTGAGTCTTTTACCTGATGAACTTAATATTGCCGTTCATATCTATCCTGCGGAGTTTATCTTTGCGGAAAAGTTAGAAACACTTTTTCGCTTCGGAACAGGTAACACTCGATGCAAGGACTTAATTGATCTCTGGTCAATCAGCAAACTCGGTCTTAAAAAAGACAACTTGAAAACATCCGTTGAAGCGTGCTTCAAAAATCGAGGGAAAGAATTTTCTTTTAATGAATTAAAGAACATTCTTGAAGATGCTTTCTTCATCAAAAATATGGAGAAAATGAGTAAGGCCAATTTTGATAATTTAAAGCTTCCACCAATTTCTACTTTATCCGAAGAAGTTCTTTTATTTTGTCAGAAAAATCTAAACTAAATTCTCTCTGGTACCAGTTTTGTCTCTTTTAAAATGTGATTCTCACTTTTGGCCCGAACAAAATAAAGTGACACAGATAAAAGAAGTAATAATCCATTAAATGGATTTAACAAAGCAAGACCGCTTTCTGAAATAATATATCCCGTGTACATCGGATGCTTGATATAACGGTATATGCCACTCTTAACTAGCTCTCGTCGAGCTGGCGAAATTCCCATAGACGAACCCAACTCTAAAGTTGCAAACGTCACCAATAGAAACCCCAAAATAGAAAGAAGACTAGAGAGTGCGAATAAAGCTTTAATATCTGTGCTTGGATCAAAATATAAAAGCGGCATAGCTGAGGAAATGTAAGCAAGTATTGATAAGCTAAGGCCGCTTTGTTCTTTTGAAGGTTTTCTTTTGAGAAAGAAATATCCAGCACAAAAATCTCGAATAACTAAAAGAAGGAAAAACAGGAGCTGGGTTTGATACCAGCGATAAAACGCAAGGATACCAAACCCAATCATCATCAATGAACCAAAATATCTTCCATAATCTTTGCTCACATTAAACCCCTGGCGACTCTGGGCCTCGGAATGATTGAAACTCTGGTCTTAGTAACATTTCTTTGAGTTTCTTCTCAGCACCGATGCCTTGAAGATAGCGTAAAATATGTTTTACGATAGCTTCGTTTAATTCATCTTCGCTAGTGATCGTTGATAACTCACTATTTTCACCCATAAGTTGCGCTGGAAACTCGCCCTCATTGGCAACAACTTCTTTTCGTAGCTCAATCAATTGGGATATTTTTATACCCTCTTCGTCCACTGAAATAAATCCTGCTTCAATGGCATAGGCTTTCAGCGTTTGAATTGTCGCTCCTAGAGCTATCACAAGAGCGAAAACTTGAATTGTCCTTTTCATCTTATTCTCCTTCTGGTCGTAATAATTTATTTTCGATTAGGCTTGCGACCAATTCTGGCCTATCGAATGTTACAAAATGACTTGCCTCTTCAATTTCAAAAACATCAAAGTTACCTAGCTCAGCATCTTTAATAAGAATCTCACTTGGCAAAAGCTTATCTTCTTTTCCACAGATAAAAATTTTAGTCTTATTCACATCACTGAGCGACTTAAGAAGATCTTCTTTGTTTGCAGCATCGGCGCGATTATCCTTGAAGAACGAAGCTGAAGCTTTATCTTGCAAGAGAAGCTCTTTGCCTTTCGGATTTGTAAAATATAAAACACCATACTCAGACAACCATTTGGCCATTGATTTATCATCTTGCTCCTGAGACCAAAGCTGTTCTGCTTTGCTTAATTCGGGTGTCATATAAGAAGCATAATTATCATTTGCGGCCAGAAGAACTCTTTCCGTAAATGGAGCAGCAATACAAATGAGACCATCTAAAGTCTCTCTCAGCATCACATCGGCGGCGAAAATGCCTCCGAATGAATGACCTAGAATATACTTTCTACCTGATTCATTTTTCACAACTTGAGAAATAGATTGCGAAAGCTCATCGAAAGACTTTTTTCCTAAATACTCCGAATCATTTGTGCCTTGAAAATCGAGATATATTAGTTCAAAACTACGCTTTAAAATGTCTAAATCCCTCATGGTTTGTGAACTTAGACCTGGCCCTCCCGATACGATAAAAATCTTTGGAGCATTTTCAACGTCTGATGCAATTCTAGTTAGTTTAATCATATAAGAACCTCTTCTCTTTCTTTGAAAGACTGCGCACTTAACTTTTTTGTCAGATCAAATTCTTTTAGCCAACGATAAAGTGTGGCCTCACTGATTCCCAAACTTACGGCAGCCTTACGTTTATTGCCATTAAACTCATTAAGAGTTTTGATAATTTCTTCTTTTCGAGCATTGCTCTCTACAATCTCGGCCCGTGTGATATTCACATCATGAGGTGATCGACCGTAGCCAATCGCCTCGGCCACAACTAATTTATCTATCGTTGTCTTTGTCGATAAAACAATAATTCTTTCAATAACATTTCTAAGCTCTCTGATATTTCCTTGCCAGCGATAACTTAGAAGTTCTTTTTCTCCGTCAGGAGTTAAATAGAACCGCTCTTTTCCTTCGGATAATTCATCTATAAAAAGATTTGCATAAAAGAGAATATCTTCAGGCCGTTCTCGTAATGGAGGAAGTTTTAAGACAAAAGTATTCAGTCGTTGCAATAAATCTAAACGAAATGTTCCTTCTTCAACCAGCTTGTTTAAGTCTCTATGAGTGGCAGCAATAAAGCGGACATTGATCTTTTTAGTCTTATTGGAGCCTAAAGGTTGAACTTCCTTTTCTTGTATTACACGCAAGAGTTTTGTTTGCACAGATGACGAACATTCTCCAATTTCATCTAAGAAGAAAAGTCCGTTATGGGCCGTTTCAAGAAGACCAGTCTTATTAGAAACTGCGCCAGTAAATGCTCCACGCTCATGACCGAAAAGAATACTTTCGGCCATTTCTTTAGGGATACAACCCATATTTGCTGTAACAGCTTTAATTTTTAAATTTAAAGCAATATGTTGAGCAAGAAATTCTTTTCCTGTACCTGTCTCGCCCAAAATAAGTATAGGAGCTTCTGAATTGCTTCTTAAGATCGTTTCCACTTTACGAAGCACGTCTTTTACAGTTTCAGATTGAGTTAGATACTTTATTTGTGCTTGCTCTTTATTTGCTATACTCAATTGAGTTGCTTTTTTGAGTGTGGAGAGAAGGACTTCAAAATAATTATCGTCTTTTACAATGAACTCAAACAATCGTCTTCTTGTGGCCTCAACAATACGCTTTGCGCTTGTATCGCCACTAAGAACGATTAAAAAAGTTCCTGCTGTTGTTTTACTCATAAAATCCAAGAGATGAATGCCATCATGCTCTTGACCTTCAAAGTTTAAATCAATAACTGCGGCATCAAAGTAATTGGTCTGAACTATCTGTTTTGCTTTATCCACATTATTGACCGTTACGATTTCAAAGCATGAGCGCAGACTTAAATGTAATGTCTGCAAGATTTCTGAATCATCATCACAGATCAAAATTTTTGGTTTTATGTTCATACGACCTCCAATCTAATCTCGAAGCTAGTTCCTCCAAGATCACTTCTTCTATGAATAAGTTTTCCACCGTGAGAGCGAACAATATGATTAGTCGAAGCAAGCCCGAAGGCTTGTCTATTGGCCTTACCTGATTGACCTCTACCTTGAAGATATAAAGAAACCTTCTTTTCATCCATTCCGGCCCCATCATCGCAAATGCGGATAATGGCGTTACTCTCACGCTTCGTAATGGTCACTCGAACTTGTTCCTCGGCGGCCTCAAGTCCATTTTCAAGAAGGTTTACAATGGCCCTCTTAAGGAGAGCAGGATCATGAGGCACATTCAATTGCCCAAAATCGGAGTCCAGCGAAATGCTTTTCTTTGTTCCAAGTGATCGCACTTGGAAAACACTATCTTTCACACAGTCAATAAGATTTAATTCTCTCAATGCAATCGGTTCGTCTTCTAAATTTTTCTTCGCAGCCGTGATTTGATTTAAAATTTGATCCGCAATTCTAGGAATACTTGCAGAAGCTTCTAGTCTTGCATCCTCACCAAGAGAAAGATCATTTGATAAATTCATCATCTGTCTTAACGCTGCAACTGGATTGTGTAAATCGTGAATGAGTTGCTTATAAGACTCTGCGGAAAGTTTTTTGGCCTTTGCTTCTGCAAGTCGATCTTGGGCATTATGCAAAGAGATTTTAGTTGATTGCACTGTGCTTCTGATTTCTTCTAACTCTTTAATCCGTATCGGACTTGACCCCTCTGGATTTTCCTCAGTTAGTCCTTTGATCTCGGCATGAAGCTGATCCATAGGCTTTAAAGCTCTTTTGATAGCTCCTTTCATTTTATAAGACGAATATATCGAAATTAAGATACTGATTGAAAAAACTCCCACAAATATCGCAATCGTATTTATTAACGATGGAAGTAGTGGCGAAATAATATAAAGAGACGACTCAATTTTAGGAGAATCCTTCTTTTCAATTTTAACAGTCGTAACAATCTGATCTTTCCCAAAATCCATATTCAGCATTTTAAAATTTGTTCTTGGTTTGACAAAAGGTCTATCAAGCTCCTCAAGGCTTCGGCTTGAGGCAAAAACATTTTCGTCATGAACTAAAACAATATCGGAATGAGTTGTTTCCGCGATTGATTGCAGAACTCTCAGCATTTCTGGACGATCAAAAGATTCGATCAGGGTTGTAAGATAAGGCGAAACTGCTTTGGCCACTTGCTTATCAGCACTGAGCTTCTTTTCAAAAGAGAATGTTGCAAATAATCCAGAAACCAAGATGGCGGCAAAGAGAGAAATCGCCCAACGATAAGGGTTCAAAGATGAATTAACGTGCTTATATAATGAAACACTATTCACTTTTTACCACCTTTTTAGCCTGGCAATCTGGTGAAAGCGAAATTTTAGTATAATCAATATATACGTCTGATAAAAGATTTGGTTTAAAGTTCTGAACACACTTCGAGACCCAATAATTTGCGCGTGGGTGGAACAGATTAACGGTAACGGCTGACTCTTCAGTGAGCTTTAAGGCTTTTTTGTAATAACTTTCTCTGATCTTGCGATCTTGAGTTGATCGAGATTTTCGTAATAGCTCATCAAGCTCCTTGTTATTAAGACCACTGAAATTGTCAGAGTTGTCTGATTCAAAGTTTTTCAGAAGAAAGTCAGCATCAGGATAGTCCATATTCATAGATACAAGAAAAGCTTGGTGCGATTTTTTAATATATCCATCCATAAGCTGATTCCATGCCATGAGTTTGACTTCTAAATTCCAGCCTTGTTCTTTCATGCTCTTTTCGAGTAAGAGCTTCATCTCTTCGGCACGAGACAGCTCTCTCGGAATAACAAGCTCGATTTTATCTTTCACGGGCTTAAATTCATCCGTTTTAATATCAGCAGTCACCTGTGATCCTGATAGACCATAAGGAACGTAGCCATTGGCCTTTATAGCATCGGGATAGAATTTATTACGAAATTCATCTACAGGAATATTCTTTTTAAAAAGTTGTCTGACGTGAATATTCTTAAAGGGAGCCTTGAGAGTGTTCAATCCAATGATCCAAGTAGCGGCCACAGGGCTTGAAATTTTTTGCCCATACAAGAAAACAGTATTTTCTTCTGTTAAAGGCCAATTTGCAAGATCGTGAATCTCTCCATCACCCGCGAGCTTTAGGGCCTCACTCTCTGATGTTTCCTTCAAAATCATTCGATCAATTTTTGGTTTGCCCGAATAATACTGATTAAAAGATTCTAAAATGATTTGTTTTTTCTCTTTATCTAAAGAAGAGAACTTAAATGCACCTGAACCAATGGGGTTCTTGAAAAAGTTAGGATCGTTAAGTTTCGACTTTGGCAAAATCTTGGCCGTAGCTCCTGCCAGTACAGACAAAAATGGTGGAAATGGATAATTCAGCTCGATCTCGATAGTTTTCTCATCGAGGGCCTGAATCCTTTTTATCGAATCATAGAACTTCTGAACGGTACTTTCACTTGAAAGAACTCGTTTTAAAGAAGCCTCTACGTCAGAGCTAGTAATAGGATCGCCCGAATGAAAAAAGACATTCGGTCTTAGTTTGAATGTAAGAGTTTTTCCGCCTTTACTGGTTGACCATGATTTTGCGAGAGCACCTTCTATTTTCAATGAAGGTGAAAACTTTAAAAGCCCATCATAAATTAAATTTCCGACAACTAATGAAGCAGTGTCATTCATTTTTATGGGATCGAGAGAAAGCGGAAGAGAATAAAGACCTTTAATGTAATCGGAAGAAGTATTTTGAGCATACGTTAGAGGTTGGATTAAGAATCCAATAGAAAGGATTATTAAGCTCAGTCGTCCCCAAAAATTCATTTTTTCCCCTTGGCAATTACAGTAAGTGATTCCTCCTCATTGCGAGTGTTGTGCCAAAACAACAGGTCTTATTTATGCCACAGATTCTCGAATGACAAGCATGATATAAAGCTTAATTTTTACAATGGTTTATTAAGGAAATGAGAAATTGTAAGAAGTAAGGACATGAAAAAAATACAATCGACAACAGGTCACTTTGGCTCCACATGAGTGAGAGAGTCTCTCAAAAATGAGAGACTAAATTCGATGAAACACTCACAATGAAAATCTTGTTTTATCTAAATTCATTTTATCCAAAATGTGGCTTTCGATTTTTTCTCATCAACTATCTCACAAGAGTCTCTCATTTCTCATAGAGGTCTCTCATGAGTGAGAGAGGCTTCACTCCGCAGCATGAAGAACCCCTCTATCAAAATAATTAAATCATTTTAAAAGCTTAGTTCATTTTTTCAAAACTATGAGTCGTCTCCAAGAAACTTGGCACACGTTTGCTTTTAAGTCTTTTCGTGAACGAGAAAAACGAAAGGAGGAATTATGGATGGCTACTTCAAGCCTAATTTTAAAAGTGAAAGGCGCGAGCTTCATGCTCTGAGCTTAGATGAGTGTGAGTTCGTTCCAGATGACGAGCCAAGCACTCAAATCATTTCTAAGCACAGGCAGACTTGCCCTCGATGTGGAGCTACTGCACACATCACGGGAAATGCACCTTATTGTTTGGATTGTAATTGGGACTCACTAACAGACCCATTCTACGAGCAACAAAAATGTGCGGCTTAGTATTGTTGAAAGTCTTTTTAGTAAGACTTGTCACCAAAATCAATGAACAAAAAATTTATCAGGTGAAAGACGGCAAACAAACGTCGTGGATCACACTCGATGAGTTGATAAAAAGAAATAGAGAACACCATTTTTACTTAAATTTATTAGGAGAACAGAAACATGGAAGCATTGAAAGATATTTTAGAGAATCACATGAAAAATATGAAGGTAACGAAATTCTATCGGTTTCAACTATTCGTGCAAGGAGCGGAGAAAAAGAAAACCGTAGGCATGGCCTATCTTAAAGAAGGACAAAGTATTTATACACTTCGCCTTTGGATGTTCATTAACGATAAATTGTTCCTTCTCCCAAGTAAGGAAGACCCAACGAAGTATCTCTTAATGACAAGAGAGCCGAATAAATCCAATTCATCGAAGAATAAATACTTCTGGAATATCGTCGGAAACGCCAAAGTCGATTCTGCTAAGGGTGTGATGGAAATGGACTTCGATCTGCTTGATAGAAAAGTTTTTATGAGCATCTATCCTGAAGAATCAGCAACACCTTACGGGCAACCTATACCTGAAGCTGTCTTAGATGCAGCTTAGGTAAAAACAACTTGCGCGACCTTTTGAAATTTCAAGCAAAGAGATTTTCATAAGGGGCAAAAAATGAACAAAAAACAAATCGCTTTCTCTGTGGCCTTAGTCGCTGCAGTGGGCTTCTTCATGCCTGATCTGGCCCATGCAGGGCTTGAGTCAAGCTTGATGGGAATTAAGTCAAAGCTTACGGGAGTGATTCTTCCTCTGCTTTCGGTAATTGGGATTGCTATTGCAGGGATTTCCTTTTTTACAGGGAACCCAAACGCAAAACAGCACATCGCTTACGCGATCATTGGTTGCATTATTGGTTTTGGCGCACAAGGGATCGTGGATTTCATCGCTCAAACAGTTCGTTAGTGAGGTGAAGAATGGAAAACGAAGGCTTAATCACAACCCGAGTGCCGAGGGCACTAGAAATGAAAAGCAAGCTCTTTGGGTATGAACTCCCAGACCTTCTTCTCATTTTCTTTAATCTTGGAATTACTAATTTGATTTTTGGGGGCACATCACTTCGCTATCCGCTTGTATGGGGAACAACGCTTTCTTTGGCGTTGTTCCTCTACTTTGCCAAGCGTGGAAAACCTGATGGCCACATTCAACACTTAGGCGAGTTTCTGATTCGTCCTGCTTACTTCGCAGCAGGACGTGCAGATCGTCTTTATAGAAAATTCAAAGGACAGGTAAACAATGTTTCAAAAGAAAAAGAATGAACCAAGTTTAAGTGAGGAACTTCCTTATTGGGAGTTCTCACTGCTTCCAAGGCCACATTTAATTTTAAACGATGGCTCTTTGGTCGCAGGAATTAGACTAAATCTTATCGACATTGAATGTTTCGATGATGGGAAAGTAAATCAGCTCGCAGTGGGTTTGCGTGGAGTTTTAAACTCTATTTCAGAAAATACTTCTGTGCAGTTTTGCTTGTCTGTAGGTTCTGACTTTTCTGAGGTTATCCAAAAACACTCTGAAAGAAAGAGTCCTTCAATTCATCCATTGATTGCAAATATCGCTGAGTACAGAGAAACAAGACTTAGAGAGGCCCAAGAATACTCAGAGCTTTATCGACCTGAGCTTTTCATTTATTTCCGCACTCAAGCTGTAGGAAGTAAAAAATTAAACTTCTTAAAAAAGCAAGAAGCTTTCTCCGAGTCTGCAACTCAAAACTATGATGAAACGCTGGAAGTTCTTTTTCAGAACGTGGACACGCTTCTTTCTTCATTTGCATCAGTTGGACTCTTTGGACGACCTTTAGGAATTGATGAGATTCAAACTCATATCTATAGGAACTTAAACCCTAAACGCTCTCAAACAGAGATGACTCCTAAAATCGTCACTCCCACAAATGACAACCTAGAAGAGGAAACTTTAGATGCTATGGAGTGGCTTGCAGAGCAATCACCAAGAGAACAACTGGTCTTCGGTGATTTGATCTTAGGCTTTGAGCAGTTCACACTCGATTCTTTTCATCATCGTGTTGTAACTCTCAAGACGCTACCAGAAGTCACCTTTGCAGGACAAATTTCAACCTTTCTGAGGATGCCTTTTCATTATGACTTGATTCTCTCTTTCGAGGTTCCAAGTCAAGCCGATGAAATGGCAAAACTCCAACAAAAAAGAAAGATGGCCCACTCTCTCGCGATGACTTCGGGAAATAAAGCAAGTGATCTTGAGAGTGAAACTAAGCTTAATTCCACAGAAGAGCTAATTCGTGAGCTTTTAGGATCAGGTCAACGAATCTATGCGGTCCAAATGAGCCTTATTCTTCGTGCGCCTGCAAATGAGGAAGGAAATAAACTTCTTAATCGACAAGTGCGAGAAGCCCTTTCTCGTTTTCGCTCTCTTCAAGGTGCCGAAGGATTAGAGGAAACTGTTGGCTCTTGGAAGATTTTTAAAGAAAATCTTCCTGCGGCACCTATGAAGTTGGAACGTGCAAGAAAGTTCAAAACGAATAATCTTGTAGATTTTATTCCAATCTATGGCCCTCGTGAGGGAGATGATGACCCAACTGTGATTTTTAGAAATCGCATGAATGGCCTTGTGAGCTTTAATCCTTTTGATTCCAAGCTCACAAACTACAATCAGCTCGTGACAGGTTCATCAGGCGCAGGAAAAAGTTTTTTGAATAATTGCATCTTAGTTCAAGAGCTTGCTCGTGGGCTTCGAGTGTTTATCATCGACATAGGAGGCTCTTATAAGAAACTTACTGAGTCTCTTGGTGGTCAATATCTCGAAATGGATTTGTCAGATCAATACCGACTTAATCCATTTGATATTCCAGACCCAAACAAAGGCCCATCAAACCAAAAGCTAAAATCACTTTTGGCAGTGATCGAAAGCATGGTTGTTGAAGATGAAAACTCTAAACTCTCAAGACTTGATCGTGTTCTCTTAGAGAAAGCGATCATTGAACTCTATGAGGAAAAGAGAAAGAACAATGAAGTTCCTGTTCTTTCTGAACTTATGGAAAAACTCTCAAAGAGTAAGGAATCCTCTCTAGTCGATATTTCTAAAATTCTCTTTATGTGGACAGGCTCACGACCTTACGGAAAGCTTCTTGATGGCAAAGGTGCTTTAAGATCAGATGCTCCAATCTGTACTTTTGATCTAAAAGGACTCTCAAACTATCCAGACCTTCAAAGTGTGATGATCTTGATTCTTACTGACTTTATTCTCAATCAGGTCGAACAAGACAAAGAGAATAAAAAAAGAATCATTCTTGATGAAGCTTGGCAGTTACTTAAATCAAATGCGGCGGCTGGCTTCATGGAATACTGTGCAAGAACTCTTAGAAAGACTGGCTCAGGAATTACATTTATCACCCAAGGTGTAGAGGAAATTGTAGAGAGTCCCATTGGCCCTGCGATCATGAACAACACAGCAACGAAGTTCATTCTTTTGCAACGTGGAGACTCTGAAATTCTTCGTCAAGCCTTGAAGCTTAATTCACAAGAGTTGAATTTGATCTTCTCGCTTGAGCAAAGAAAAGGAGAATTTGCCGAAGGCTTTATGATAGAGGGAGATCATCGTCAAGTCATCAGAATTTTTCCAAGCCCTTTTGAATATTGGCTATCAACTTCGGATGCAGGAGACAATCACTATATCCAAGAGCTTCGAGAGACTGGACTATCTCTCGTCGAAGCGATTGAGGAAGCCGCTAGAACTTATCCTAATGGAATAGCACAAGGGAAAGCGCAATACGCGGAGGCAGTATGAGGTTTAAAAAGACTCTTCTGACTTTGACTATTTGTTTGACTCTCTCTGTGCCTAAACCAGCAAAGGCCGATCTGTTTGGTGGTGATGTCGCTGTCTTAATACAGATTCTCGCCCAAACGATTAAACAACTTTATGAGCTTCAAAGGATTGTTGATACAGGTAAGGATTCTTTAAGTTTATGGCGTGACATTAATAGAGGGGTTCGTGATGGTTTGAGAATTATTCAAATTATCAATCCTAAGTTCAATCCTGGTCTCTATGGAGGTCTTGAAACTACGGAGCAAGTTCAAAGAGCTATTGAAGACCTTTATGGAGCAATTCCTCAGACGAGCGAATATCGCCTACAGGAAGCTCAAGACCGATCTGTTACTGAAAGCATTGCCATGAATGGCACACTTTTTCAGTACGCAGATAGTGTCGATGAAGAGACAAAAAGAATTATTGAACATTCTCGTTCGGTTAATCCGCAGGGAGCGGCAAAACTCACGAATCAGTCACTTGCTATTTTGATCGGCGTAACGACTCAAGTCCTACGCACTAACTCGATGATGTTGAAAATGATGGGTCAAAATATGGCCCTTTCTAACAGAAAAGAAAAACTCCAAGCGACGCAGTTTAAAACTCAGTATGAAGGACTCTCTAATGCTTTAGGGGGACTTCCAAAAGAGACAACACTAGCACCACTTGGAGGATATTCAGCGAGGTAGTTTATGCCTGATTTTGGTCTTTTAGGCTCGATGATGAATGACCTTCATCAAGAGTTTGTTCGTATGTACTACCTCATGCTTCCTGTCTTCTTCGCCCTCGCCGTAGTTGTGGCGTGGTTTAAGAATCCTACGGGAAGCCCTGAGTTTGTAGCTATCATCAAACGAGCAATTATTGCGACAATTTTACTTGCGGCCTTTCCTGATATTAGTAAAGCAATCCTGTGGATAGCTGATGGAATTACAGAGAGGATTGATAGCATCAATAGCTTAGACACTATGATTCGGATGGCCCAAGAGAAATCTGAAAGCTATACCTTTTCAGTGACGAGTGTGATCTTGCAGTTTAATGATCTCTTGATCGCGACTCTCTCATTTTTAAGCTATCTCGTTTTGTATATCGCTCGTTACCTGACGATTGCCATGTATCACTTTTTCTGGACATTTTTTATGGTGGCGGCCCCAGTGCTTCTTCTCTTCAATCTTTTTGAAGGAACTCAGCAAATTACCGTAAACCTATTTAAGGGAATGATCGAAGTGGCCTGCTGGAAAATCATGTGGGCGATTTTAGGTGCCATGTTGACTGCTATTTCATTCGGTGATGCCTACCAAGCTGGAAATGATGGCTACATTGTTTTGATCGTGATGAACTTCGTTATTGCTTGCGCCATGTTGATGACTCCAATGATGGTCAGTGCAATTGCTGGAAAAGGCTTGCAATCAATGTCATCCGCAATTGGGGCCGCGACAGTGACAGCAATGGCCTCGACTCCTGCAAAAGCAGTTCAGCTCGGCAATTTTAGTCGTCACTGGATGAATCGCGGAATGGGCTTTATGAAACAGATGAACGGAGTAAACTTTGCGGGATCATCAGGTGGAAGTTTTAGAAATAGAAGTTCTACGTCTTATAGCGAAGCTACTCCAATAAACCGAGGGCCGACTATTCGATTTACTCCACCTACTCAGATTGGTTATCAGCAAAAAGCTTTACCACCATCGAGTAATAATCAATTACCACCACCTGCACCTAAGTTGTTACCACCACCAAAACGCTAATTAAAAGGAGCTAGTATGCAAAAAAATCAATCTATAATTCTTAAAACGTCTTCTCTTCCTAAAAAAATGAGTGATCTCATTCACTCAAATCAATTCTTGAAAGTGTTTTCTATTTCGGCACTTGTCCTAGTGTTAATGGCATTAGGAGTGATTCTAGTCATGATAAATAAGGCACCGATGGTCATTACACTTGCCCCTGATGCCAAAGTTCTTGAAAGAACACTTCTACCTAATGCAGAAGATCAAATTCGAGAAGGAATCAAACGCTACTTAAAAAAGCGTTATGAATGGGAACCAGAGAATGTCATTAAGAAATTAAAAGAGTCCGAGGATTTTATCACTCCAAAAGCAATGAAGGCTTTTCAATCTGCGGCAGTGAGTGTCTCTAAATTTTCGACGGAAAAGATCGTTTCTCAAAAGCTCTATCCCGAAAATATTGAGATTGATTTAAAGAAAAGCACTGCTTTTATCACAGGTGATCGAATAACGACGATTCAAGGTCTAAAAGCAGCAGGAAATTTAAAACTTGAACTTACTTTTGAATCAGGCCCGAGGACTTCAAGTAATCCTTGGGGCCTGTATATCTCAAAAGAGCGCGAAGAATAATAGAAACGATATAAACTAATTGCGAGTCTGATTGATTTTCCAAAAAACAAATAAGGAGAATTATGAAGACCAAAATTTTAATGCTTCTTGCTTTTTCCTTTTTATCTGAAAGCCTCTACGCATCTCAAAGAGTGCGTCGAGTTCCAGTAAAAGGAGATCAGATCGTCACAGTCCGAACGAGTATCGGAATTGCTACGATCATTCAAGTACCTGATAGACCCAATAGCGTTGTTGTTGGCGATCAAGATTCCTTTAGAGTCGAATATCTCGATCAGGCAATTACAATTAAACCTCTTTCACACGGAGCAAAGAGCAATCTCTATATTTACACTGACTGGAAGCGGTTTAATGTTGAGCTTGTTGCTGGAAGTGAATCAGTCGCGGACTATGTTGTCTATCTTGAAAATGCGAAAGAAAAACCTGTCACCAAACTTAATTTTGATTCAAGCATCAAGTGGACAGACTTTAAGAACAAACTAAAAAATGAAGACCTTGAGTTAAGTGTCAATCGCCTTGGGCGAGCAAAAGATGGCATCTTGCTTGTTGAGTTCATTATCACGACTAAAACAAAGGAGACTTTTAAACCTGAGTGGCTTTGGCTCACTCAAGATGGTGTGACTCGTCCAATTCATAGTCTCTTTTTATCAGCACTTGAAATTTCACCACAAAGATCAATTTCAGGTGTTCTTCAAATGCGTGAAGTTGATCTCAACACTAATGAACCTCTTAAACTTGAATTAAGACGAAAGAAAATTTCTTACTTAACAATTTCTAAGGTTGCCTCATGGAAGCGGTAAAAAGGGAGGTAAATTTGGATTTAAAAAACTACTTTCTACGAGAACCTAAACCTTTCACTAGCAAGCGCGAGGTTGATTGGCCAAAGGTTCAAGTGTGGGCCATTTCTTTTGTAGGTGTTTTAATTGTCGTTCTTTTAGTAGTGCCAAGCTCTGAACCTGAGCAAGAAACTTTCTACGAAAAAGCAGAAAGAGGAAGTCTTGAGAAGACTCAAATTGCCGAGGATGACCCCACTCAAGAAACAATTAGGCAACTGCAAGAGTCGCAAGCCAATGTCCGTCAGGTTCATGGCTCTCTTGATTATCTGTATCGTCCTAGCTCTCCTAATGGTGGAAAATCTATGCCAGATCGAAACTCTGGCATGATTCTAAGTCGTAGTGGTTCAGATGCAAGGACTCAGCTCTCAGCAGGGACAAGGATTGCGATCCAGCTTGCAAGTAAAGTGACGATTGCAAATCAAGGTATGCCAATAGTTGGAATTGTTTCTCAGGATGTTGCCAGTGATAGTGGAATTGCAATTCCAAGTGGCTCTAAAGTTCTTGGTGATGCAAGTTTTGATTCTGACTCTGAACGGGCCACGATTACATGGCGTTCAATCATTATGCCAGATGGAAGAGAAAGGCCATTTAGCGCGATGGGTGTCGGACGTGATGGACAAGTCGGAGTTCGCGGCAATGTTCGTTCTGATGGAATAAAAAACGTCGTTGGGCAAACCCTAACTCGTTTTGTAGGAGCTTATGCCGCAGGCTCTATGAGTTCAGGAATGCTTGGAGCGAATCAAGGAGGTCATGAAAATGGTCTTCGTAATGCCATTGCTCAAACTGCAACAGACCGAGCAAATGCAATGGGCGAAGACTTACAAAAAGAGCGCAAATGGATAGAGCTTGATGCTGGCACCGATACCTTTGCAGTTTTGAGTCAGCCTTTCTCTTTTAGAGATGCAGGGGCCACTTATGGGAGATAAGGAAATTCCCTTAACTGGCATAGAGAGAATCATCATTGGAGGATTGATTCTTCTCTTTATCATTAAAGGCATCGAACAAGTTTGGGGCTGGATGAGTACACCACGACACTTTATTGTCGTAGGTGGGATTCTTATGCTCGTTTTGATTCCTCTTACCCAGATTGTTTGGGTAAAGATTTCAAAGGCCAATGAAAGAAAAGCACATGAGAAATCCATTACGGTCAAAGTTGAAGACTCTGTTTTCTGTGGGACAACTGATAAGGGCGAAGATATTTGGATCAAGCCTCGTCAAAGAGCTATGCACACTCAAGTCATTGGCACGACCAACGCGGGAAAAACAGAGTCAGTCATCTTGCCTTGGGCGATTCAAGATATTCACACAGGCAAGGGGCTTCTGCTCATTGATGGGAAAGCGGACAACTCTTTAATTGATAAGCTCTGGTCATACACTAAGCTTGCAAAACGTGAAGATGATTTTCGTTTATTCAGCTTAAGCCGTAGAGATCAGTCTTTTCAGTTTAACCCTCTTTTAGGAGGAACTGCCGAGGAAATAACAGAGCGAGTCTTTAACGCTTTTGATTTTGAAAATCCTTACTACCGCTCGCTTCAATATGAAGTGATGAATCAGGTCATGAGAATTTTTGAAGCCTCGAAAGTGACGCCAACTTTTCAGAGGCTTCATCAGGCCATTTCTCGTCCTAAAGTAATGGAAGAGATGATCGAGTCTGTGCAAGATTCAGAAGTTCGTCGCTGGTATGTGGGCTTTTGTGGAATGGCACCGAAAGACCGCGAAGAAAGAACCAGTGGACTTCTTTCTTCAATCGGTCATTTCGCCTTTGGAGAAAATGCCAAGCTCTTTAATCCTGAAAAAGACGCTATTACAATTGATGAGGCCCTTAGAAGTCATCAAATTGTTTATTTTCAATTGCCAGTTTTGCTTTCTCCTTTCTTGGGAAAAGCAACAGGAAAACTTGTTCTTCAATCCCTGCAAGCGGCAGTCGCTAATCGCCACAGGCTTGCTCAAGGGGCAGAGAAAAAGTTTTTCAGCGTCTTCTTGGATGACTTTTCTGAATATCTTTATGAGGGATTCGTTTCGATCTTGAATAAATCAAGATCGGCAAACGTGGGAATCGTCTTTGCTCATCAGGCATTGGGTGACATTACGGTTCTTGGCGAACCAGTCGCAAACTCGATTCTTACGAATGCAAATCTTAAAGTTTTTATGCGAGGTAATGACCCAGACTCTGCTGAATACTTCTCTAAGGTGATCGGAACTTTATCTGCAACAAAGTTTACTGAGAGACAAAAGAAAAGTCTTTTAGGTGTAAGTAAAAGTGGTGATGTCTCTGCTCGTGATGTTGAAGAGTTTGCGATTCACCCGAATGTCTTTAAGAAGGATTTAGGTGTCGGTGAAGCCATTATGATTGTGCCTCATGAACGAGGCTCTAAAACTGTAAAGATTAAATTTAGTAAAACTGATGACCTCGAACCAGAGGCAATTCCGACAATCAGTAAAACGATGATGCCACTACTTTCTGAACAAGACGATCAACCAAAAACAAAACCAACTGAGAAAATTAATTCAACGCTTGATAATGCCGCTTAATCATCAGGGGGAAATATGGAACTTAAAAATAAAATAACTTTCGGTCTAATTGTTAGCTGTCTTTTTGTTCAAACAGGATGCTCGACAATGGGAAAATCTATTGGACTAGGCTCAACGATTGGAGCTGGAACAGGGGCCGCAATTGGTGGCGTTTTAAGTCAAGATGGAAAGTACCGCACTCGCAATGTGATTATTGGTGCAGGAGTTGGCGCGATTGCAGGAGGCTTTGCAGGAAACGCCATTCATGAAAGTAACGAAAAAGACAAAGAGCTTGCTTACCTCAAAGGAAAAGAGTCTCGCAATAAATTATCAAAGGCAGGAAGTCCGCCAGCACTCCAACAACCCAAAGTCGAAGCCGTTTGGGTTGAGAGTAAGGTCGTTGGCAATCGCTACATTGAAGGTCACTTTGAGTACATCATCACAGAGCCTACAAGATGGGAGGCCCCGTAATGAAGTTTAAAAATGGAAGGAAAGTTTCACCTTCCGTTTATCAGGCCGTGAGATATGTCGCAAAGGTCGGCGTGATTACTCGCCAAACATGGGATGACCTTTTCGGAAATGGAACTAAGAGATGGAGACGAAAACAGTTAAGACTTCTTTTAGATGCAAAGATTTTTAAGAAGCATCCTTATGACCAAGTATATGACACTTTCATTTTAGGTAAGCAAGGACTTGAGATGGTTCAGGATATGAAATGGCGAAGCGTTCATCTTGTTCAACCTCGGCAATTTAGACATGACGAGATTGTTGCAAGAGGACTTTTGACACTTGAGAAAGAATCTCTCTGTCAAAAGTGGATGACCGAAAGCGAGTTAAAATCTCAAAGATCATCTAGCTTTAAGCTTCATGGACTGGAAGGAGGAATCAAATATCCTGATGCTGTTTTTAAACTCCAAGGTAAATCATCTTCTCTGATTGTGGCCTTAGAGTATGAAAGAACTTCTAAAAGTAGCTGGCGATATAACAAGGCCATGAAAGCTTACGGCGACTCAGGAGACTTTAATCTGATTCTTTTTATTGTCGAATCTTCGGCCATAGAAAACATGGTTAAACGTGCAATGCAATTTATTGGTGATGCCAGAGTCAATTCAAAAGTTGGCTTCATCACTGTTGAAGAGTGGATGGAAAACCCGATGACTGCAACCATTAGAGGACTCAATAAGGGTAAGTCTTTAAGCGAAATCGCTCAGAAAATTTAGAGCGAAGAAGTGTTCCTCTTGATAGCTCCAAGAGGAACACTTCGTACACTTGAAATATCTAAATCGAATTATCAAAAAACTTTTAAAAACCAAGAGGTTCCCTGCCGCCGCCTCGTTCTTAACGTCCCTTGGCCGTTTGTGACCCCTCCCACCCAACGAGTTGATTGGAAGGGGTCACAAACTAGGTACTAAACATCGGCGACGGCAGGGAAAATAAGGATAGGAATATGGAAAATAATATAATTAATACGGGAACGGAAACGGGAACAGAAAACAAAAACGAAACCACCCAAGCCCCCCAAAAAAAGAAAGGAAGAAGAAAAAAGAACGTCGAAAGAACAGAGAATGAACTCAAAAACCAAGACAAGTTCTTTATCGACGTATCTAAAAACAAAGATCAAAAGGAGCTGATTCAAGGAATCTTGAATCAGGCCAATAATAAGGATTATGGGAGAGAAATTATCCTAAAAGACCTTGTGCTAATTTCTCTCCCTAAGATTACGGCCAAAGATATTGAGAAGCTTCAAGAAAGTAGTCTTTCCGAAATGGAACGAGTTTCTAGGGCACTAGATGAATACAACAAGAAGTCTGAAGTTAAGCTTACTTTGGGCGAATTTTTAGTAAAGAAACTCGCCCTTCAATAAGGCTTACTCAATTGAAATTGCGCAAGGCCGCAAATGTTTTTTCAGCCTTCTTCGATTAAAAAAATAGTACGACTTTAACTTTCTTGAGCATCTATTTGATTTTACCCATCCCAGTCGGAAACCCGACTCGTCTAGGAGTAAAATATGGCAGAAAAAGGCCGTTACAACGTGGTCGATTTGCGCTATACTCATAAGAGTCTTGAGAATAAAAAATCAGACAAGTTCTTTGAAAATTTAATAGAGCAGAATCAAGAAGCAGACGAGAAGATCAAATGGCTGAATACTAACGAGGCCGCCGAGTTTTTAAGACTTACACCAAACGCACTACGAATCATGGTTCATAGAGCGCAAGTAAAGCATTTTAAATTTGGCCGTCGTCTTAGATTCAGAGAGAGTGATCTGCATTCACTCTTCCAATTAAGGGAGGAGTAGAAATGCCGATCTACACTGAGATTAAAAATGGCAAGACAACCTATATGGTTGTTGCCACTGCAAGAATCCACGGCAAGCAAGTCAATAAGAAAAAAAGAAGCATTACTTCAATTGCGGCGGCCAAAAGAGTTGAAATGGATTTCAAGGTGCATCTTGCACGCTTGAAGGAACAACCTCTTATGTGTACTTGGGCCGTATGGTCTGAGAAGTGCCTTAAAAGAATGAGGCTTCAGTTTAAACAAAGCACCGTGGTCAATTACCAATCAAGTTTTAACAAGTGGGTCAATCCTGTTTTAGGTGAATTATTCCTTAACGAGATCAAGCCATCAGACATTCATTCCTTAGTTTTTGATAAAATAGAAGGAGTAAGTCTTGAAGCTAGGCATGGAGTATTGAAAAGACTTAAACGAGTTTTTTCAATGGCCGTTGAGGATGGAATTATATCTAAGAACCCTGCAACGGAAATAAAGGTAAAGGTTCCAGAATCGCCACAGGCCGTTCTAAATAGAACAGAGATCAACACATTACTTTATGAGGCCAAGAGCAGAAAGCATCGCTACTACAATCATTGGGCCTTAGCACTTCTTACTGGTTTACGAAAGGGAGAGCTAATCGCTTTAACATGGTCAGATATTGATTTTGAAAACCGTGTAATAGCAGTCACAAAAAGTTGGAGTAAGCTTGACGGAATAGGGCCTACGAAAAGTACAAAGAACCGATATGTGCCCATATCAAGTGAGCTTGAACGCTTCCTTAAAGAACTTAGATCACAATCCCACTTAAACGAGGGACAAGTTCTTGAGCAGCACAAGGATTGGCTTTATGGAGATGCCGCTAAGGTCTTAAAAGACTTCTGTAAAAAAATTGGCATCACTCTTATTAAGTTCCATGACCTACGAGCAACTTTTATTACGCAAATGCTCCTAAAAGGAGTCGCAGTCGCAAAGGTTATGAAGATTGTAGGACACTCCTCAATCAAAACAACCATGCGTTATTTACGCTTAATTGCAGAAGACACCCAAGGAGCTACTGAGGAACTTGGAATTGTCCTGCCAAAGACCGAAGAAAAAGGGAATCTGGTTGCTCTTTTTCAAGGTACGGTCTAAAATACTTACCAATGCTTACCAGAAACAAATAACTTGAATAAAAACGCGGGTTTAACCAGAGATGGATAACCCGCTCCAAAAAATTATTAAATTAAAAAGCCTCCGAAACGGAGGCTTTTTTAAATATACTGTCTTATAACTTATCCGCACATACCCTATAACGTCTTCCAGTAGATAGACCACTCTTATAAAAAAGCTCATGGCTTGAGTTTTGATCTACATTAAATTTTCCGTCAAAAACATCCTTAGTGCTTGCGTTGACAAAACCATCAATTGAATAATTGTCATAGTCTGAAAAACATTGAAACCAATTAGATTCAATGAATACTTTTCCAGATTTGTTTTTGTTTAATCGAAAAGGATTTAACGATCGGATCAGATCTCTGGATGATTTATAAACGCAGTTCTGATTGATGATAAAACCAGATGTATTACGAAAAAATGTATTACTTTTTGACTCTAGGCAATTCTTATCCTGCCCTATTTCTGATGTCGAAATATTGATCATCCCTTTGAAAACTGATCCATAAATTCCCAGCGGCCCCTCTGCATTCTCTAAATTTATTGCAAGTGCGTCTTCAGAATAGATTGCTCGTAATTGCCGCTTAGAAGCTGATTCTTCACTCAAAGACAGTGCCTTTATACTTGCTCCCTTAACAGAATAAAAGTGAATGCCATCAATAAAGGCATGAGATAAATCATTCGTCACAACACCAAATTCAGGGAAATTATAAATGTAACCATCGCGTAGGTAAATCCGACAATAAGGATTCTTGTTAATCTTTATACCAGATGCTTGGCCAGAATAAATTTTCATATTGCTTATTACTGAGCAAGTATCGCTAGAGGTTACTAAGCTAAAATCTAAATCAACAATGGATGAATTCATACCCAAAGCGATCAACCCATCAACAATTACTTTTTTGTTATTAATTTTAATCCCAGTATTTGCAACACCTTCACCGTGCAAGCGAAGATTATTTAGAGTGAATGCTTTATTATCGTAATTAGATTTGGTTCCAATTTCAATTAAAGTGTTAAGTGGTGACAATGCCCTAATTTGTGCTCCATGCCCTAGCAACCATATATAAGCCTCTTGATCAAAACTTATGGTCTGAGAAATTTTGTATATTCGACCTGGCTGCAAATTGATCTGAAAATGACTATTTTTCTCAAGAGATTTTACAATTACATTTCTAATCTTTTCAAATAATACATCATCAGAATCGCCAAACAATCGGTATTGCTCCACATGAATAGCTCGCCATTTAGAAGATACTCCTATTGGAGAAGCTTTTGGTTGCCCATAAAATGTAAAAGGACGACTTAATTTATAATGTGACTCATCACAAACATCAGACGTAAGCCTTGCGAGTTGAATTCTAGCTAAACCATTTAACAATTGGCCACAATGCTTAACATTAACCAAATCAATCTTTTCCGTAAGATAAGAATCGCTGCCGTTAAGTTTGGAAGTTTTGATTAGAGGTTCTCCATTTCTTTCAGACGAAGTAACGAAGGGATATGTCGTAGAGAATACATCATCACTGCTTAGAACTCTGCAAGCCCTATGCGCTTCGGGCATTCTTATACGTGCCATTGCGCCAATATACCGATTATTATGTGAACGAAAACAAAGATACGAGTTTCTAACAATGCTTTCCCATTTTTCCTCGACTTTCTCGTTTTTCTGCCCATTTCCTCCTACAACAATCTCACCTCGGATATAAGAATCTTGAACAAGTGGTGCTAAGTTTCCTCTAAGAAGCTGATTAAAAAGTATGAAGGTGCTATCATGAGAAGATATTCGATCAAAAATATCAGCATGTCCTGCAGAATCTATTCGAATGCTTCCTCTTAAATTATTTCTGAACTCAAGACGGGAAAAGTGATAACCAGCACTAGTTGAAGCATAAATACCGAAATGTCCGTTGTTCATTAGAATTGAATCTTTAATATGTAAGTCAGTTAAATTATTCTGCTGAGGATCATACAATCTAATACCGTTTCTTCCATTACTATGGATATGGGATTGGATGATCATATTATTTACTGCCGTTTTCCCCTCTTCCATATTGGCACCAGCAATAAATACAATCCCATGGTAGAGTGCATTTTTAACTTCAAGATTTCTTAAAAGTGCATTCCAAGTCGTCATGAGCAGGGTATTTTCGGCCATTCCATTACCATCTAAAATCATATTTGAAATGTTCAAAGGCTGTGAAGCAAATTTCATTTGCGAAGCGAACTCAGGATTTCCATTTGGAGTATGTATGACATCAGAGGCCTGCGATGAACCTAAAAGATAAGGCATGGGTGTTGTTGCCTTTAATGTGCTACCTTGACCCCAGAGAGTAATATTATAACCTCTTATAGTAATGGGTTGCTTGAGCTCGTAGGTTCTACCTGGTTGAAAATAAATACCAATCGATGAAGAATGTGAATTACTTTCTAAATCCTTTAATAAATAAGGTATGACCTTATAGGTGCAATCTAAGGCCCTGGTAATTGTTTCTGAATCATCTTCACTAATTCTAAAATCTTCAACCCATATTTTACCGAATGAAATTCTGTTTTGTTTAGCTGAAGTTATATACTTGAGTGAATCAGCTCCACTTTGAACACATTTGCTTGCTAACTTTTTATCTTCTAAATACTCATTAGAGACCATGTTTTGAAAGACAGCAAAACTACCTATGCCAACAAGACTTAGGCCTGCCATGACAATATATTTTTTCAAGCTTCCCCCAATGGTTTATATCTTTAATCATATTCGATTTTTAGAGTTTATGTTGAATATTGAGTCCTACTGGTGATATTCCAATCAATTGGGATTCCTTTTAAATGCCAACTAAAAAAGGCAGTTTTTCAGGAGGAGGATGAAAAGATTCAAATGTTTTAAATTATTAAAAGATTCTATTATTTGAAATATTCCGAGTCTATCACTTGATATGTCTTACAATCGTTACGAAATTTAAATTTAAAATAATTATAACCAGCATGAGCACCAATATAAACAACTATAGCATCCCCCTCTTTTTCAGTGGGATTAGCTGTCCCTATAAGTTGTGCTGGTGATAAGTTCCCCCTTTTTTTTGACAATTCTCGAGCGATATTTTCTGCTTCTTTTTGGCAATTAATTTTCGTATCCTCTGCGATGGCATTCGCCACAATTAAGGCGCTTATAATAAGTACAATCAAATTTAATTTTCTCAGAATACACCTCTCACTAAAATATCCTTTTATGACCTTTTTATTTTTGCTCTGAAAGTTCTAAATGTAAATCTTAAGTACCTTATCAATAGACTTAACTATCATGTAATTCGGAAATAACTCACGCCTGCTGCTTCGTTTATTGAAATATGATTGGAGTGTTGCGAGGGTTGGTCTAAGAAATCCACTGATCTCTTTTGAAGACAATCTATAAAAATCTATAGTTTATATGAACTTCAAAGAGTACAACCTCTTCTTCGTCATGAAGCTTCTTTAAATAGGAAGTAAAAATTGTACATAAAATCGAATAAATTGTAGATTCTTATCAGGGCACATAGCGTGCCTTGCTAAGAGTGAATATTTTTCAAAAACAGGATTTTGGTTGTGATAAGAGTAGTTTCATTCCTTCTAATTTTATCTCTGGTCCCCACTATATATGCTCAAAACGATCCCGTAGGACTAATTTTTCACGGCACTTTAGGGCTCTTATTTTCAGCGTCTCAAGGAGCGACTGATCCAAAAATTCCTTCGGATCAAGTGGCCGGAAAATGTGAATATGAAGGCAGTAATTGCAATGGTGCAAAAGTTGTCTTGGTTGATAAAGATATTTTTTTTCAAGAAAAGACATTAGTTGCTCAAGGCGAATTTAAATATATAAACCTTAAAAAAAATCATGAGTACATACTTGAAATTTCTTGGCCTGCACATAAGCTCAAAGAAACTCGTAAAGTTAAATCTGGTAATTTCTATAATTTAAAATTTGTAGAAAAAAAATACTGAAAACTTTGTTTCTAAACTTGAAAGATACTTTAGGTGGATCAAGAACAGTTATTCTACTTGGTACGTCTTGTCTTTAATTCAGCCGGAGGCGTCTCTAAATCAAGGGACGCTTTGCTTCTCCATATGCAAACAAGCTGATCTTGTATATAATGTATGTCATGGAAAATCCTACCCTAAATGAACTTCAAATCCTTAAATCCTTTCAAACTCTTAAACTAGAAGATGTAGAGTTTAAAACCATCAAGGAAATTGAATATCAAAATAAAAAATATCCTATTCAGGCCATCATAGTTGGATCACAAAATAAAAATGCACCGACACTTGGGCTCTTTGGTGGAGTTCATGGGCTGGAAAAAATTGGCTCACAAGTTATCCTCGCCTATTTTCATAGTTTATTTCAGCAACTTCATTGGGATAAAAATTTACGTGAAGAAATTAAAAATTTCCGCATTGTCTCGATTCCAATTATTAACCCGGCCGGCATGGCACGACTGAGTAGAAGTAATCCTAATAATGTGGACCTGATGAGAAATGCCCCAGTTGAGGCCCAAGGTAAAGTACGTCCACTTATTTCTGGCCATCGACTGAGTTCTAAACTTCCTTGGTATAGAGGAGAAAAAGATCAATTAGAAGAAGAATCACTGGCCCTAATTAATTTTGTTAAAGAAGAAATGTTTCAATCCAAGGCCAGTCTGGCGCTTGATGTTCACTCTGGCTTTGGAATGCAAGATCAGCTTTGGTATCCCTATGCTAAACAAAAAGGTGGCTTTCCATTAGAAGCCGAGGCACTGGAGTTAAAATCTCTCTTAGATAAAACTTACCCTAATCATATTTATAAATTTGAGGCCCAATCTCTTAATTATCTGACTCATGGAGATTTATGGGACTATATTTTTGATTTGCCTGAAAGAAAAAATTTCTTTTTGCCTTTAACTTTAGAATTAGGCTCATGGAATTGGGTGAGAAAAAATCCTATTCAACTCTTTTCGAAGTTTGGATTATTTCATCCGATCAAAGGCCATCGTCATGCTCGAATCATGCGACGACACCTAGTCCTTCTAAACTTTCTATTGAAGGCCATTAACAACCATGAAGCTTGGACAAAAAAATGAATTCAATTAAATTAAAAGAAATTACGAAATCAGATCTTGAAGGGCTTCAAACTCTAGTTGAGGTTATAAGAACTCACTATTCAAATACGTCCTTCCCTTTCACTCTTGAGAAAGCACAAAACCCGGCGTTGATATTTTTTAGGGCCTTTTATCAAAATGAATTCATAGGAGTAACAGGCCTGGATGCTAAAACGCCACTACTGGCCGAGACTATTAAAACTGTGATTTTGCCTGAACATCGAGGAAAAAAGCTTGGTGCCTTACTTTCTCAAGCGATTGAAGATGAATGCAGGCGCAGAGGTTTTAAGAAAGTGATGACCACCATCTATGCTGATAACCATGCCATGATTTCTATAAAGTTAAAACAGGGCTACACTATTGAGGGATATCATCCTGATCATGAGGCACCAGGCTTTCATGAATACAGCTTAGGGAAAATTCTAAATTTAAAATAACTGCCTTATTTAGTTGTCATCTTAAGTCCTATTTAAGGCCACTATTTATTAAAAAATTCAATAAATTAACCTACTTCTCCACCCGATATAATCAAAATGTACTAAAATAACTAAAGCTACTTATTTTAGAGGATTTTCAATGCAAATTGGCCCAAAAAAGATACTTCCCCCACTACTCTTTTTAGGACTCGGGATTTACCTCTTACTCGCCCTCTTTCAAAACATGACCCCAAATGCCATTTATGTCAGCCCAATAAATGGATCTAATGATAACAGCGGCACAATAGATGCCCCACTTAAGACAATTGAGGCCGGGTTAAAAAAAATAAGCAACAACGAAACACTTATTTTAAGAGAGGGTATATACCTCATCTCTACACTTAAAATAAATAAATCAAACATTACCATCAAGGCCTTTCCTAGAGAAAGAGTCATTTTAAAAAATGCTATCCCGATTAGTAATTGGCAATCTGAACAAATCTCAACACTCAATGGCCAAAATATTACATTTTATAAAACCACTATTCCTGAAGACGTTTGCCCCAAGGCCGAAAACTGTCAGGTCTCAACCGCCAGTGTATTGGACAAATTGCAGATAAAAATTTTAAATCGATATAAGGATAAAAATGATTTTCTTAGTTCCGAACATTCATTAATCAGTACAAACGTATACGTTGGGCCAGGATTTTTTCAAGAAGGCAGAACAGTATATTTAAGACTTGATCAAGTTAATGATAAAGCTGCCTTTGGCGAAACGAAGCTCCCGGCCACTTTTTTCGCTCCTTTTGGAAAGACCGATAATCAACTTAATCCTAACAATTATAAAATTGAAATGAGTTTTAAGAATATTGGTATCCAAATTGGAAATGAAAACCTGGTTTCGGATTTAAACTTAGAAGGAATTGAATTCCATCAATTCCTTAATGCTATAAGAATCTATAATTCCAATAATATCACATTTAGAAATTTGAAAATGATTGCTAACATCGATTCTTTCTTGATTCAAGTTGGTAAATCAAATAACAATAATTTCTATTCCAATTCAAATTTAAAATTTCTAAAAATATATTTCAATGCCAAATTCCCTAAGTATCTTGCTTGGTCGGATGTAAAACAAATGCCACAAAGGGCAGGTTATTTAAAATCCTCGGGGATTCAAGTCACTTCTTCAGAGAATGAAATACCTGAGGCCTTCAATGTACATCATGTTTTGGTTAAAAATTGTGTCTTTGAAAATCTCTTTGATGGTATCGCTACTTTGGCATCAGTAAATGATTGGGTGGTATCAGATAACTTCTTTGCTGTTCAAGATGATTCTTGGCAATTAGGTTATGATTCATACAACATACATTTCAAATATAATCTTGTTTTTGGCCCAGGCATATCGACTCATGGAACAAAGCTATCGATAGCAGCAAAAAATAATATGGGTTCTAAATATATTCATCACAACATCATCGATACCGCGAGACTAGATTTGATCGGTTGCAGAAAACCTCTCTCCAATGGATGTTCTTCAATCATGATGGGTCATATGCCTTTCCCACATCATGGCGGAAATTCAAATGATGAAACTGAAGAAAATATTCAAAATGAAAGTTATGATATGAGAAAAATATATAATAACACTGTTATTTTTGAGAATACTCCAGGCTCTGGACAAAACGGGAAAGGAGAATCTTCATTAGCACAAAACCTAGTGATGAATAATATTTTTATTCAAAAAAATCAGAACGGATTTCTTTTCCGCTCTTTGAAAGAAAACAATGATCTATTTGAGTCAAATTGGTACTACCATCCACAAACAAATAAAAAGCAAAGTATATTCCAAGTAGATGGAACATTAACATCGATTCTTAATGAAAAGAATTCTCAATTAAAACCAATGACTTTAGATTTGAATTATTTTCCATTGAATGAAAATCTGCAACAAGGATCTCAACTAGGCGCTGATTTCCCCGAATCTGAAGATTCTATCGGAGCGGTCAATAGTAAAAACTACGAAACATGGTCGAAACGATTAAAATCTCGAAATAAAAAGTATTACGGTCCTTCGTATTCTACAATGTCTTTATCTTTTAAATAATTTTTTGAGAGAAGTTTTATTCCACTGCAAAAAACTTCTGAAAGATATCTTCTCTCTTTGTTCCATACCTTAAGGAATAGTTTACTTTTGCCTATAGAGACTTCACTCAGACCAAGAAGGGAGTTTACTTCAACTGAAATAGCACCCGAATTTTCCTCCATCTTTAACATAGGTCTTGCACCAAAAAGAGCAATACCAAATTCAAAAGATGCAGTTTGATAATAAAGTTGAGGATTATAAGATAAGATACTCACAGAAATCCTATAGTCTAATTCTCGCTTACTGGCCGTAACATAAATTTCACACTCTTTATCATCCCATTTAACCCATTTACCATTGGCCTTTTGTTTATAGGCGGCACCTCTGTAGTTTCCTTCTGGCAAATATTTATTGAGTAATTTAAGAGTCTTTTGAAAATCTTCTTGAATGGAGGCAAAGGTTGAGAAGCTAAACAATAGGCATAGTGTAACTAACGATTTCATAACTTTAATTTTAATGAACCACAGTAAACTTCATTTGATCGTCGATTAAATTCGCTTTTTAAGTGAAATAATTTGGGGGTTAATGAGAGTTGATAATTGGCCTCTGTAGATTCTATTTCTAAGTTTAAGCTTGGATACTTTTTAATCATATTACTTTGCACATTATAGTGAATTAAATCTTCATCCACGCGGAAGATTGCCCAGGCCATTTCTACTCGATGTCCAGTTTTATAAATATAGGCCTCGATGTCATAGGATTTAAAATTAAAACCACCTGGCAGCTGATCTTTATACTTCACTTTTACAAGACAGGTCATTTGCTCCCAAGGAACAATGGATCCCGTTGATGTTTTCTTGAAGGCTTCACCCTCATATATTCCGGCCGGTAAAGCTTGATTTAGGCCTTTAATAATTTCTAGAATATCTTCCCGACTTGAAGACCAAGCATTAAAAGTTAAAAAAGCTAAAAAAATAAGGATCGACTTCATTCCTATTCCCATGAAATTACTAGCTCATTGATAATTCAAATACAAAAAAGAAACCACTCATTTTTGCCTAAACTGAAAAAATAAATCGTCCCTCAAGAATCAATAAAGTTCATTACTGATAAAGCATATAAATTCTTTATGGTTTGATCTAAATCTCCTATAATCCTGAATATGAATAAGCCATTTACACCACCACAAAATGTTAAAGATGTTCTTACTAACCTTAAAAGGCCCAAAACCGCTGTTATCACTGGTGGGATGCCCTATGCCAATGGACCTCTCCATTTGGGTCATTTGGCCGGAGCGATGGTTCCCCCGGATATTATGGCGCGCTATATGCGCATGCTCATTGGCCAGGAGAATGTACTTTTTGTCAGTGGTAATGATGATCATGGCTCAACTTCGGAAGTGGCGGCCCTTAAGGCCGGTATGCCCATTCGAGAATTTATAGATAGCATTCATGAGAAGCAAGTTTCGACCATAAAACGCTACGGTATCTCGTACGATATTTTTTCTGGAACTTCTCAACCTGACTGTTACCCAATCCATGCTGAAACATCCCAAGAGTTCATGCGAAAACTTTGGAAAAATGGCATGCTGGAGAAAAAAGTCACTAAGCAGTGGTTTGATCCTAAACTTAATCGCTTTCTGCAGGATCGAAACGTTACAGGAAAATGTCCTAATCCACATTGTACCAATGAATCGGCCTACAGTGATGAATGTGAAGTTTGTGGCACTCAGTACGATCCATCACAATTAATTAATCCAAAATCATCTCTAAGTGATGCTACTCCTGTTTTAAAAGACACGGCCCACTTATGGCTTAATATGTGGAAAGTCAGTGATGAACTTCTTGGGTGGATTAAGGGTAAGCAAAACAAATGGCGTAAAGGTGTCTTTAACGAAGTTTTTGAAACCGTTCAGCCGGCCTTTCAATTTGATAATACCCATGAGCCAAAATTTAAAGAAATGCGTCCGACACTTCCTAAGCATAAATCTCGTTATGCTCCTGGAAAAAAAGTCGTGGTGCAATTTGAAAATAAAGCTGATTTTGAATCAGGACTAAAAATGATGAGTGATGCTGGAATTTCTTGCCAGCTGCTTGATGGATGGGCCCACCGCTCAATCACTCGTGATGTGACTTGGGGAATTCCAGTTCCAGCTGATATTGATTCAGAAATGAAAGATAAAACACTTTATGTGTGGCCAGATTCCTTGATTGCGCCGATTTCATTTTCAAAAGTCGCCCTTAAAAATAAGGGGCGCGATATCAATGAGTATGAAAAATTTTGGAAAGATCCTGAAGCAAGAATTTTTCAATTCTTAGGTCAAGATAACGTTTATTTCTACGTTCTGATGCAAGGAGCGATGTGGCTTGGAACTCAGGCCGATATTCACCGTCTACCAGTGGCCGGTGAATTCACTTTGACTGATGTCTATAGTGTTTTCCATTTGATGGTTGATGGCGAGAAAATGAGTAAATCACGAGGCAATTTTTATACTGGAGATCAATTAATAAGCGAGATGGGATTTGATCCAGATCAAGTCAGATACTTCCTCTCCACACTTGGTCTTCCTGAGAAGCAATCCAACTTTGATTTTGAAACATTTAAAGAGCGAAATAAATTTTTGGCCGGGCCAATGAATGCTTCAATTGAAAAACCAATTTCGGCAGTTCACTCGCGCTTTGATAGCAAAGTCCCAGATGGAAAACTTTTAGAAAAAGTTGAAAAAGAAACCATGAAGATAGTTCAGCTCTATGTAAAAAACATGGAAAAAGCTGAATACCTCACTCTCCTTGGCCAAATTGAGAACTACGCTCGAATCATCAATGGGCTTTTTGTTCAATACAAACCTCATGATGATCGCGCAGAACTTGAAGGCCGCAAAGACGCTCTTTATAGCTGCTTCTACGTGCTTAAAAATCTCATGATCATGCTTCATCCATTTGCTCCAGCAACCATGGACCGAGTTCGTCAGAGCTTAAATCTTCCAGAAAGTGTTTTCTCAATTGATGAATTGGGCACGGGCATTCCTGTAGGACATACGATTGGAGAGAAGCAGCAGTACTTCCCAGCAGTGGAAGGATCAAGCGAAGAATAATTTAGGCCCGAGATTCGGGCCTAATAAAATTCAATGATTTTTAAAAATCAACAGGGTTTGGGTTCGGAATTTTTACAGAAAAATGATCACTAATAGAATCGATCAAGTCTTCAACAAAATAGAGCTCAAGTTCAAGACACATCATTGAAGCCTTTTTTCCATTATTCGCAGTCAAAAAGATTCTAACGATGGCCACATCCAAAAACCCTTTCAAATAATTTTTTACCGCTACATTATCTACTGTAAAAGTAGTCCCTTTTCTAATAATTCGGTTCTCTGTAGAAGAGTCCAAAATTAAAGAACAAGTGAGGCCCGAACCTGGGTTATCGATTAAAACATTTTCAGTTTCAGCTTTGACAAAAATATCCTGAATAACCTCAAATACAGTATTCTTAGCAAGATTACTTACGTAGGTATACTTGTATGCCCTCTCATTATTTTTTACGGCCAGTCGTAAAACTCTTTCTTCTTTTAAATATTCAGTAATCTGGCCGGAAATAGAATAATCAGAAGATGCACCAATATTTTCCTCAATCAGAGCAAGTCCCGCGTATTCATGATGAATTAATTTGTATTGTTCAGATTCAGAGGTATTTTTAAATCGACTGATATTACAAAGCATATATTCTTTGTCTGCAACATAACTGCGGCAAGTTTTCTGGGTCCCATTAACCAAAACTTCTTCACTCGTAAATGAAATAATAACCCTTTGAGGAGCAAGTATCTCGCTCATTCGAGCAACATAGTCATCATAAGAAACTTGCTTCGAGAGTTTTAGCTCTTTTGCTCCACCATCATTAATCCACTTCAAAATATCCGCGCGAATTTCATTCACACGAACTTCAGTGGCATCTCCACCTCCACCGGATTCTCCGCCGGCATAGGCAAGACTGATTGATAAACAAATTAAAATTCCAAGTATATTTTTAAACATATTGATCTCACTTTTAACTTAAGTTTAATGGATGCCTATTTTAAAAAACACAAATGCTTCTTATCTACAAGTTAATGTTCCAATAGCAAACCCTTTCTCATCATATGAAGAAATCTTGCCATTCTTATTTAAACTAACAATAGGAGCGACCTTAACAAATCCTTTTTTATCTTTTAACTCTTCGCTAGTCACGACTTCCATATTATAAGCAACTCTACAAATAACACTCTGATGACTCGTAAAAAACTGATAAGAAATATCTGAATCTTTAAAGCCAAACTTAACTCTTCTAGCATTCGGAGTGTTCTCATCCGCATCTATTACAGTTCTTCCATTAAATAAAACTTTTTTTCCGTTAAAGTATGTGTAAGGCCTAATCAATGTAATTGAGCCGTCAAAGTTATTGTAAATTTCGTCTGCTCCTGCAACTAATTGGTTCTTTTTTACGGCCAGCTTTAATGTCATTTGCTTTGTCAAAAAATCAGTTAACTGAGTTGAGATTTCATAATCTGAAGCGGCGCCATCATTCTCTTCGACTCTAACCAATCCCGCATACTCATGATGAATTAGTTTATACTGATCTGACTCTGAGGTTTTTTGAAAGCGAGCGATATTACAAAGAATATTGGAGATTTGTTTTTCATCAATATATCCACGACAAGTTTTAGTGACACCACCAACATTCACTTCATCATCTGTAAAACCAATCACGACTTTTTTGGCCTCAAGTACTTCACTCATGCGAGAAACATAGTCTCCATAAGATAGATGCTTAGGAAGCTTTAGCTCTTTTGCTCCACCATCATTAATCCACTTCAAAATATCCGCGCGAATTTCATTCACACGAACTTCAGTGGCATCTCCACCTCCACCGGATTCTCCGCCGGCAAAACTGGGAAGAGTTGCCATGCAGGCAATAAAGATAAATGACTTTAAAAACATAAGTGCTCCTAGGTGGCTTAAGTTTAAACTGGCCCCAACTGTTAAACCCGGGAATTGAAATACATTCCAATGAGTGTCTATTTTCTGATCAATTTTTTTCTTCATACGACCTCCGTTTAAGTATGGAAGGTTTATAAATCAGGTAAAAATAACTTTCTGCATTATTTTAATTAAAATTCATGCTAATATTTAACTATCAGTAAAATTTAAGGCTAACATATTGGAATTTTATGGATATTTTTGCTTTTAATGACTACAAACAATTCCTAAAAGAGCAGCTTCAATTAAGGGGTCATGGTTCACGACTCGAGCTGGCCTCTGCCCTTAATTGCCAATCGGCCTATATCACGCGAGTCCTAAATCATGATGCCCATTTAAGTTTAGAGCAAGCAGTAGAGGCCTCTCAGTTTTTTCATCTAGGAGCTGAAGAAGAAGATTTCTTTCTACTTCTTATACAATACTCCAAGGCAGGTACAAAAAAATTGCAGGATCTTACTAAAAAGAAAATTAAGGCCATTCGAGAAAGAAGAGCTCTGCTCTCGAATCGAGTCACCATCAAAGAAGAATTAGATGAATCCAATCAGGCCAAGTATTATTCCAAATGGTACTATGCTGCCATTCATATTGCTGTAACAGTTCCTGAACTCACAACCAAAGAATCAATATCACATTACTTAAATCTTCCCATGAATTTGACTCTAGAAGCTTTAGAATTCTTGGTAAGAACTGGTTTAATTCATCAAGAGGAAGGGAAATACTCACCAGGGAAAAGCCGCATTTTCCTTAAGGGAGACTCACCTTTTGTTACTCAACACCATGAGAATTGGCGATTAAAGGCGATGAATAATATGCAAACAGGAAATAAAAATAATATTCATTTTTCCTCTGTTTACAGTCTTTCACATAAAGATTTTGAGATTATTAAAGAGAAACTTTTGCAAAACATTCAGGAAGTAAGAGGGGTGGTTCCCCCCTCTAAGGAAGAAGAGCTTTGTGTTCTTAATTTAGATTTTTTTAGCCTCAAGGGTTAATCACAATCATTTCAGTCATCATTAAAAAAAACTGATACTTATCAGAAAATAAATTTGATTGCGTCAGTTACCATTCCTATTGAGACCATTAAACTGATCTCAATTAACAAGGAGAAATTATGCAACACTCAGCAATTTGGATCGATCATCATAAAGCTTACATCTTTGACTATAGCGCTGATGGAGTTCATGAAAGAGTTGTGGAACCCCATCAAGAGCACAAAATTAGTAAAGAGCATTTGAAAAAGTTCTACCATGATCTGGCCAACACTTTAAACAATTCAAATCGCATTCTGGTAATGGGTCCAGGCATGGCCAAGATGGAATTCAAACATCACTGTGAAGAACATCATCCAACTATCAATAAGGCCATTGTGGCCGTCGAAAATATGCAAGATCATCCTACAAAAGAAGAGATCCTTCATTCTTCAAATGCATTTTTTAAAAAATATTTTATGTGGGCAAATGCCTAAACAAAAATTTTAAAAGATGATCTAAATCAGTTCCTTTATCTTATTTTGTGATAATTTCAATCCACAATTATTGATAAAGGAACTTCACTTATGAAAGACTTCAAATCCGTAAGATGCGAAAACTGTGAATGCCGAGACAAAGGTATTTTCTGTGATTTAGAGAAGGCAGCTCTTTCTGAAGTAAGTGAAAGTAAAGTCATGAACTCCTACAAAAAGGGCCAAACCATCTTCTTCCAAGGGAACCCTTCTTTTGGTCTTTATTGCATTAATAAAGGAAAAGTTAAAGTTTCTAAGATTGGAGCTGATGGAAGAGAATCTATCGTAAGAATCGCTGGCCCTGGAGATGTGATTGGCCACAGAAGTCTATTTAGTGATGAAAACTACGCTGCAACAGCAACTGTTCTAGAAGATGCTGCGATTTGCTTCATGGACAAAAAGTATATTTTAAAAGCTTTAGAGGCCGAACCAACGATTGCTTTAAATTTAATTGAAAGATTAAGTAAAGAAATGGGCAAAGCTGAGGCCAGAAGTGCGGCCTTATCCCACAAGAATGTGAGAGAAAGATTAGCAGAACTCTTTCTGATGTTAATGAAGAGTTATGGTGAAACTGAAAAAGATGGCAGAACAAGACTCGATATAAAATTAACGAGAGAAGAAATTGCTTCAATGATTGGCACAGCAAATGAGACTGTTATTCGTTTTATTTCTGAGTTCAAAGATGAAGACATTATTGAGCAAGAAGGAAAAACTATTTTTATCAAAAATGAGAATAAGCTTTTAGAATTTGCCAATCTTGATTTATAAAAATCATTTTAAATTGTGATATAGAGCATATTCAATATTTCGATATGGTCTTATGATCAACACATGAAAACAAAAATCAACAAACTTAATCCGACTATTATCACAGAACTTCTTAAGAAGTACAAAGTGTTCTCATTCACAAAAGATTGTGATCTTGTCTACGAAAATCACGTGCCCAATACCGCCGTGGCACTTGTTGAAGGAGAAGTAGAAATCACTAAGAAATCCAAAGCTTTCGAAAAGATTACTGAAAACTGTCTCATCGGGCTTCATCATCTTATGCATCATGAGCCTGCAATTTATGGATGTAGAATTAAAAAAGATACAAAGGTATTGCTCATAGGAAAATCAGAATTAAAAGATGAGCTTAAAAATAAAGATTCTCATCTCTATGAGTTATTTATAAAGTCTCATAAGAACTAAGCTATTATGAGTTTTTAGGTTTTAAAATAAGCACATGAGAATGAGTATGTTTAGTTACATATTGACTAAAAGATCCTTCAAAAGTGCCCTTTTTCTCTCGAGCGGCAAGAATAATCAAATGAGGCTTCTCTTTTTCAACAAACTCACAAAAAGCCTTTTTAGGCCTCTCACTGAAAAGACAATGTAAAAACATCTTTGAATTGTTTGGTGATAATTCATCAGCTATCTTTCTTAGATATACGAGGGCCTTTTTTTCAATTTCTTGTTTATCTTCAATGAGCGGATAAGCAACGGGGTATTCATTCACATCAAAATTAAGAGAGATTGTTCTAAAGATATAGACCAAATGAATTTCATTATTTTCAAGTATACCCATTTGTCTTAGAGGATAAAAGGGATGGATCTTTTCTTCATTCAAATCAACAGCTATAAAAATTTTATTAATCTGATTCATATATACCTCTATTCAAATATATCGAGGTCAGTCTAAACCTGAATGATGGAAATCTTCAGAAGAAATGATTTTGATCATAAAGAGGCGCTTTGCGCCCCTTATTTTAGTGTAAGTAACGGCCAATAAGTTGAATATGCTTTTCCTGGTTAGGTAAAAGCTCATTTTGAATAACATTTCTTAAATCTTGTTGAATCGAGCTGTCGGCCAGGGCCTGCTTGTATTCATTAACACCATGCTCTTCACCAACCTTTAAAGCTTGTAATGCTGTCCTATCACCAAAAAATGAAGCTCCACCTACAAAGGCCTTGGTAAAACTCCCCCAAGGACCAGAGGATTGAACATCCTCCTTAAAATCTGCTGAGACATACCTTTTTAAAGATTGCACTGCTTTCTCATGATCATTTCTTAAAGTCATAAGCTGATCTTTCTCTTTCGTATCCTTTAACTTGTGAAGAACAACATCAATGCTTTTAACTGCGGCCATTTCACCTCTAATAAGTTCATCAATATGCTTCATAAAATCTCCTTTGATTTAGTGGCGCTTATGCCACTTTTGGTTCAACGCAAGGACAAGGCCTACTATAAAAATTATCAACCAAAATATAATGTAAAAGATTAAATAAATTAAATCATGATCACTCATAGCTCACCTTCAAAAGCATTCCAATGAATGGCACGACTAAGATCAGGATAAATTGATGGAGTGTAATATCGCGTTTCCATTAAATCTCCTCTGAGAGATTGCTTAAACAAATCATCAGAGGAGAGAGTTAAATTACCAAGGTGAAAGGTGTCACAGTAAAATTTTAAACTTGATTTAGTTGCTTTTATTCTTCCACTTAGTCTCATGAATTCTTTTACAGCTTTTCTCTATTTTAGCTTTGTGTTTTTCAACACAATTCAAATCCTCATGGACATCACTTGCACACCCCAGATCTTTCAATTGTTTATGACATTTGACTTCTTCGTTTTCATCAAATTCGAGAGTCTTTGGTTCTGCAAATGTCTGGGCCGAGAGAGTTAAAACAATGAGTAATAATAAGTTTTTCATAATTTATTCCTTATTTTTTTGTAGATTAATATTTGGCCGCAAGTTCTGCCATGATGTAACCGATGGCATAGGGAACTGAATACTTCCTTACACTGGTATAGTATGATGTATGAGTAAAACCTAGTTTATGTAGCCATTCATGCATCATATTTCCTGCAACTTTCGAGGAAGTATAAGTATTAAAGTATTTAGTATTTACGTTGATGTAGCTAAGACTTGGAGAAGTCCATCCAACAGTACTTGAGTTTTCGTAGTATAACTTCATCCCCATATCCATCGCATTATTTAAGGATGGATATAGTTTTTCGGCCCCATTCAAAATTTTATAATAAATTTGTGTATTAGTTAGACCCCCATTATTTAAGAATTGTTTTTTACCGTTGTAGGTAAAGTTAATGACTCGGTTTTTAAACTCACTACTCCCAATTACCGACCTCATTTTTTCTTCTGCGCTTTGTACTTTTGCTTCCTGAGAACTAGACATATTAATCTTATTCACATTGGTATCAAAAGTTAGCGCTAGAGTTGGAACAGAAGTCATTCCAACTTGTGAAAATAGAATTCCAACTGTCATAAGGCTTGTAGAGATAAGCTTCTTCATTCAGACTCCTTCTGTTTGGTATTCTTGCCTTCATGGCAAAACTTAAGTTTCCTTTAGGGTAAAAGGCATTGTCTTCAGAAATAAATTCTGCACAACCCGGAAGGAGTGTTATGAATTAAAAAAATTAGAGATTCTTTGAAATATCAAGAATTTAAAAAGGGATTTTTTTGCCGAGCTGATTAAAAAATCACAGCAATATTTATTCCAATCATAAAAAAATTAAAATGCTTTATTTTATATCTTCTAAAGATCGTACAATTGTAGGACTCCGACTGGAAAAGATTGGGAATCAACAACAACAAGTGAATTAATTTTTGATTCACGCATTCTTTTTTCGGCCACAGAAAACATTTCATCGACATGAGTCGTTTTAGGAGTACTGGTCATAAAATCTTTAGCGATTAATTCAAAAGGAGAACTATTTTTTTCAAGTGCTCTTCTTAAATCTCCATCTGTTATTATTCCCGCCAGCTTCAATCCATCCATAACTAAGGCAATACCTAATCGTCCAGCTGTCATTGTATGCACGATATCTTTGAAGCTTGTATCTGCATTACAGATAGGTAAGTTTTTGGTGTGCATCACATCTTGAACTCGCGTCAACAAGCGTCGACCTAAATTCCCACCAGGATGAAAGCGAGCAAAGTCTTCTGGACGAAAATTTTTTATTGTTGATAAAACCACCGCCAGCGCATCACCCATTACAAGGGTCGCAGTGGTAGACGTTGTAGGTGCAAGATTATTATTACAAGCTTCTTTATCAATAGAAACATCTATTGTCACATCAGCATTATTCGCCAAAGTTGAATCTAACTTGCCAGTAAGAGCAATTGTTTTATTTTTTTGCCATAATAAAAAAGGAAATAAGCGAATTAATTCTTCTGTTTCCCCACTATAGGATATTAAAATAACGACATCTTGAGGCCTAATCATCCCTAGATCACCATGAAAGGCTTCACCGGGATGAACAAAAAATGATGAAGTACCTGTTGATGACAAAGTTGCTGCAATCTTTTTACCAATAATGCCTGATTTACCCATGCCAATAACCACGACATGGCCAGAGCAATCTTTGAGAATTGAAATGGCCTTTTCAAAATTTTCATCTAGGCCTGCTTGCAGCTTTCTAAGACCTTGGACTTCAATTTCGATAACCTGTTTTGCTATTTCAAAAATCTCAGCATTCATAAATATTCCTAAAGTTTTTCTTTAAGAATACACTATTTTTAGCAACATCATCTATTGAAATATCACTCCTTGGGTTTGGAGTCATCGCTTCTGGGGCCATGCCCAAACCAACCTCTTATCCATCGTCCTATCCTTCGTAATAGCCCTCCACTATTCGTTGGTTTAACTTCTTCATCCGATGGTGGAGGAAATGAAGGGGGCGGATTAGAGGGACCTGTTCTTGGGTGCCTTGGATGACGCCTCACCGTAGTCGATGGGCCAGGAGTAGAATGAGGGACGCCATTAGATTCCCATTCATCAGATTCATTATCATGTGGGGAATCCTGAAGCTGTTGTCTCAGTATAGCACAGGCCACAGGTAAACTTTTTTGAGAATTTAAATCATCGATTCGTGAAACAGTATTAGGTAGAAATTCTTCAGCGGCTCCGAAAATAATAACGATAATTCCATCCAGTAAAAGATCATCACGCTCATTCAAATCAGAGAGCATTTGTGAATAAGATGCTGATTGACTGTACTTATAAAATGAACCAGAAGGGAAAAAATCAGTAGTTGTCCCAATTCTCGTAAGATCATTATCTAATGGTAAAATTCTATTTCCAGCACTATTTTGCATTTCGATGGCATCTACATATCCATCGAAATTTTTATCATCAATAATACTTGGGCAACTAATCCCAGAATAAAAATATTGTCGATGCTCGCCTTTTGGCAAATTTCTTATTTTTAATTTCGCTTCAAATAAATCTCCTACACGACTAACTAAAATTTTTCCATCAATTTGGTCTGCTACTTTTTCATTAATACTTAAAAATTCACCAGCATAATTTCCTTCTACAGTCTGGGCCTCTTTAATGGGAAACTTTTTTTCTTTATGCTGTTTCCCGCAACTTAGTAGAAGGAATAAAAGCAAAATATTTTTAATCATTAAAATCCCTAACTAATAGAGTTAAGCAGTCATATTAAAAGCCTCTTTACATTTAAGAATGCAAGCGATCAATGCGGAAAGCATAATAGCAGTGCTTCTTGAAGATATTTCGTATTAATGACAAAAAGAATTCGAGATAACCGCAACCATTTTATTACACACATTTATGATCGAATCTTTATTAAACCTTTAAACTGTTCGCACCGAACTGAGGATTCATAATTGAAAAAAAGTCCTGTTTTTGGCAGGACTTTTTCTTTTAAGCGACAATCTTTTGCCTCGAAAATGGATAATTCCTATTCATAAAATCTTCTTCC
>JBFWTE010000017.1:0-80042 GCA_050247975.1 Bacteriovoracaceae bacterium | reverse complement strand
ATTCTTTGTAGTCCTTCCTCTCAAAAAATCTAAGTGCTTGAATAAAAAGACCAAGCTACCAACTTTTAATGAATTGGGCATGTCGTGTTTTTGGACACCACTATGTAGATGTGACTAATAGTAAGATTTAATATTGCAGGCATTTTGCCATGTGTTAAAACAATCTATCAGCTATTAAACATTTGAAAGGAGTTCGACTATGAAGTTATTTATATTTTCAACATTACTACTGTGTTCATCGGCCTATGCTGGCCTAAAAGATTTTTGGATAAGCACGGCCGCCCAGCAGCAGAAGATTGAGATTCTAAAACAAGATCTTATCAATAAGTTTGGCGATGTTCATTTTCTGTGTTCGGTGAATCCGGAAATCAAACAATTCCCCATTCATATGAAGGATCTTATGAACAAAAGCTCTAAAGAGCGCTCTTTAAGTGAACTCTTAGGTCAGGCGAAGGGAATTTTAACTATTTCCAATGAACAATATGGAACACGAGAAAAAGTTCAAGTGAAAAATTCTGATCAATCAATTGAAATTGCAATCAAAGGTCATGGTGTAGGTAAAGGTCATTTCTATATCTCGATGAACCAAGATAAGATTACTAGTTTTGATTACTTTGAAAGCGACATATTCAAATGGTTTGGAGAAGAACATGAGGTTGGTCTTTCGGGTGCAGCTCCTGTAGCTCTACCTACTGGAGGGGAGGCCAAGTACATTAAAAATATTAGTTGTTCTCCTGTTGCGGAATAAGTTGATTAGTTACCATATCTGAAAACAGATCTGTAAAAAATTAAATTCTTGAGAAGGCTTCGATTTAATCGGAGCCTTCTCTTTTTATGCACACGAGATAGTCAGAGTCCAAAATGAGAAAAGATACAATAATCTTACTCCTCACAAATAAGGTAAAAATTTAACAGTGTACGCACTTGAGAACGAAATGTTTCCAGGAACATTGTGCTTAGCAAAAAAACTATATAATCATGCTCAAGAAAACACAAACAATTGGAGAAAATGTGAAACTACAACTTATTTCGATTGCCCTTTTGAGCTCTTTTTTAACACTATCTCAAACGGCTAACGCTACCTCATCCCTGAATCTCAACCCTAATTTAGGTGCCTACATGGCAAAGGCCTACGTTGGCCACGATGCAAGTCATAATATTAGGGCCGGCACTTGTGCAATACGTATTTTGGAGAAGACATTTGATAGAAATGGAAATCTTGAATCTGTTAATATTATTTATAAATCCTCTAGGACTTCACCTAAATTAATTACTCTTAAAAGAGTTGAAAGTGGTGAACTTGTAGGATCCCCTTTCAATGATAGAGAGGCCTATACTAGCGAGAATCCTGTTATTGAAATGATTGGTTCAGAGAATTCTTTTGGAATACTTATAAGCACAAATAAAACGGAATATGCTGCTGCCGCAGGCATGGACGGAGATAGGCAGTGCCATAACTTCGAAAAAAATCCTATGACCGATGAAGAGTTCGATAGATACTAAAATTAGCACTAACACTTTTAACTTCCCAAACTTTAAAAGGATCAGTAAGAGTCTGATCCTTTTAAAGTGACCATTACCTTTAAATGTAAATTTTATATGTGTCCCGTGTAGTGGCCACACTTTGTGTCTATACAGCTTACCCTTAAATAAATATCTGGCTATACAGCTTTTATGGAAAAGCAGATTCAAACAACATCGAACTTCCGCTTATGGCTTCAATCAGAATTGACTGATAGATGTAGAAAAAATTCTCGATACTCTCTAAGGTCTTTTGCTTTATTGCTGGATATAGAGCCGTCTAGTCTTTCAAAAATACTGGCCGGAAAAAGAAAACCGACGCCAAAAGTCATCACGAAAATCTGTGAGCGTCTTTCTGTTGGACCTACTCTCACAGATAAGTTCTTAAAAACCTCTCGAGAAAAAAAGACTCATACTTCAAACACAGATCAGAATTTTGAGCTTATTGCTGAGGACACTTTTGTTTATATTTCAAACTGGTACTATGCTGCCATTCTAGAACTAACCTTTACCGATGAAATTAAAGACGATCCACAATACATTAGCAGCGCCTTGGGAATTACGGTTACTGAGGCCAAGATAGCAATCGAGCGATTACTAAGATTGGGACTTCTCTCAAAAGAAGCTTCAGTGCTTAAAAAGACAAGTGCCCATATAACAAACTTCACTCCGGGTTTTACCTCGAGTGCTAACAAAGAATTTCAAAGACAAATTTTAAAGAAGGCCCTTGAGGCCATCGATCTTGTAAATGGCCCTGATAAAGATATCACCTCAATGACTATGGCCATTGATGTAGACAAATTGCCTGAGGCCAGAAAAATAATTGCACAATTTAGAAGAGATATGTGTGCGTTTCTCGAGGATGGAGAGCAAACACGTGTTTATAACCTAGGTATTCAACTTTACCCAATTTCAAAAAACATAAACAAGGATCAAGCATGAAAACAAAAAAACTTATCTTTAGCGCACTAGTGCTTTCTTGCCAGCTATCTTTTTCAGGAACTGAAGGAGGCGGAGGTGGAGATACCTACACGACACAAATGCTTGAGGCAAGAGACTTGGCCGTTAAAGCAATGACGGAAATGAGCGATTTAAAAACTGTCAGTGAAGATTTAAAAGTTATCTACCGCACTCATCGCGAAAACTGGATTACGACATTAAAGACGGCCAAATTTATTCCGGCCGACACTTACCTTTACGACAACAATGAAAAAAAAGGCATTAGAGCAGCAGTTGCCTATACCAATATTAACAGTATTTATTTGAGCCAACCCTATTGGGGGAAATATCAAATTTCTCTTCTTCAATCGGTTATTTTGGCGATTCACGAGGCAGGACATTTGGCATCTGTCCCTCTAACTCATGATCAGCTCGATCAAATAGGAGAAGCTATTAAGCGAGAGAAGTTAGGAGATTTTTTTGGCCAACAAGGACTTGATGCCATTATCAAATCTAACCCTCAGTCAGGCCCTTCGGATATTTTAAAACTATTTTATGAGAGTGCACCAGGCCCTGCGACGGTTTCAGACTTAAGAATTGGGGATCTCTTAAGGAAACCTAACTTCAAATGTATTCTTACAAGTAGTAAGAGAAATTTTGGAAATGGAGAGGAACTTATAAATTTCTGGTTTGATACAGAAATTGTTGAGGACCAATCAACAGGACCTATTTTAGGAACAGAGAATAAATTAGAAGTTGTTACTATCCCTAGAAAAGAGAGTGCTAATGGCTACAGTAATAATCGTCCGTCCAAATTTTCATATTCTAGCTTTAGAACGGCTCGGGATTTAGTTGTAAAAGGAAATTATAATCTATCTCTCAATGCGAGATCTTGGCATGCAGATACGGTTCTATCTTTTAGAAAGAGTGGAGATTTAATTGTATTTTCACTAGATCTTGAACCAACTGTTGGTGCGAACTATGGTTACTGCTGGCCTTCAAAAAATGCTCAATAACATTAAAAATTGCAAAAAAAAAGGCCATCCTTAAAGGATGGCCTTTCAAACGAAACCTAATCTAAAAGCTTAAATCAAATTATTAATCATATCGATGGCATCTTCAAAAGATAATTCAGATCCATTCTCAAGAGCAGAGGCCTGCATTTTAGCAATAACTGATTCTAAAGCGATAGATGAATCATTTCCAGCTTCATATGCAAGAGCATCAAGCTGAACTTGCTTCATTTCTTTTAACAGAGCACCTGCAACTGTTGTACTCGCGCCTGCGGAAATGCCTATGATCTCGCAAAGTGTTTTATGATCATAATTGATTGATGTATTATCATTACAGTAGTCACCCATAGCTATTACTGAACCAACCACAGCTGAGACGCCTAAGGCAGCGGCAGGGTTCGCATGAGCTGATTGAGAAGCAAAGTTCGAAAGAAATAAAACACCTAGCAGACATGATGAAAAAAGTTGTTTCATAGGACCTCCATATTTTGATGCCAGAACAATACAGCGCATCAAAAAAAATAGTCAGAATGTAGACAATGAATGAAAAATTTATAGGTTTAGGCCCAGTCAGCAGTCCAAACACATACTTGTTGCCCAGTTTGAAGTTTTTACACCTGGGCAGCTCTGCCCACAGATATACTCGATTTTGCCCAAAAATTGTTTGATTCAAATCTTAGAGAAAGCTATAAGCCTTCTCATGAAAACATCTAGTTTAGATATTAAGACATTTACTGATTACCGTGCTTTTCTAAAGACTTATGCCTATGAAGCAAAAAAAAGAAATGGGCAATGGACTCTTGGCGTCTGGGCAAATCAATTGCAATTAAAAGATACCTCTTCATTAACAAAAATAATTAATGGTCAGCGTCATCCTGGCCGCGAAATTACCAAAAAACTTTGCACTTTTTTTAAATTTAATAATCGCGACAGTCTCTATTTTAATGATTTAGTCACTCTCTATAAAAATCAAAATAACCCAAGGTTATGTGTCGCTCTACTAGAAAAAATGGGAAAAAAATTTCCAAACTCAGACCTTGCAATCATTGATACTCGCTCATTTGAATTTTTCTCCCTGTGGTACGCACTCCCATTAAGAGAAATGGTGAGGCTTCCTTGGTTTAGAGAAGATTACGAATGGCTTGCCTCTCAATTTGAATTTAAGGTGACGAGTTTAGAAATTAAGAAGGCCATAGAGCTCATGCTCTCCCTAGGACTTCTTAAACGCGAATCAGAAAAGCTACAAATTGCGCATGGAAGAGTCACCAGTACCTTTGATCAAAAAAATGAAGGGCTGAAACTCTATCATGAGAAAAATCTTGATAATGCTAAAATTTCATTAAGAGAGCACGACTTAATGATGAGAGAATTCATCGCCTGTTGTTTGGCATTTAATTCTGAAAATATGCCAAAAGCAAAAGAGCTTATTCGTGAATTTAAAGACAAGTTTGAAGAACTCATGGAAGAAAATAATGGGGCCCAAATCTATCAATTACAAATTCAATTTTTTGCTTTGACAAAAGCTAGGGAGAACATATGAGAAGTTTAATCTTTATATTCATTTTATTATTTTTACAAAATGCCATGGCCGGAGGGACTGCTGGCAATGGAGGAAGTGGAGACGAATCTAAAATAGTTGCGGCCCAGGCCCAAGTTGAAACTGTTGCTTCAAAGTTAAGACTCTTCTTTTTAAAAAATGAAACTTTACTTAAAGTTTATTTTCCAGAGGTCGATATCCCTAAAATATTAAAACTCATTAAAAGTAGTGATCTTAGAATTGTTGAAACAAATGATCTTGTTGATAAAAATGGTCTTAGCAGGACCTGTTTAAACTATCCTGACTCGCAATTGATTGAGTGCCGGTTAGACAGTATAGAGTCCCTGGTGGATCAACCAGCAGTTCTTTTCGTTCTTATTTTTCATGAATTTTTAGGACTAGCAGGGGTAGAAGAAACCTCTCCCAAAAACTCTTCCTTCATTGATGGCTATTCCATTTCAAAAAGGATTGCTCCATTTGTGACAAAAGTTAATAACTATGATCTTGTGATGGAAGCACCTTGCGATGTCATAAGTAGTGCAAAAAAGCTGGCCCTTTATATCGTCAATGATAATGCCCAATATTTTAATCTCTCAAACAAGAAGACGGTATTTTCTGAAGAGGAACTTTTTGATACAGGTCTGTTCTGGAGCCGATCTGATCTTTTGGAAACAATCAGTAGAAGCAAAAAATGGAATCAATTCATAAGTGAACTTCCGGCCAATGCCTCAGCATCTTTTGTTGCCATGACGATGCATGATCTAAAACTGAATCTCAAAGATGAAAATTTAGAAATAAGTTTGTGTAAGTAATTTAAAGTCTATCAATAAGCAAGGTCATAAATAAAATGGCCTTGCTTTCGATAATTTTCTCTACAAATCTTTGATGTATAAGTTAAAGTTTTTTCACATTAAATTATTGATCGCAGCTATTGCTTCCTCAAAAGATAATTCAGTTCCATTCTCAATAGCTGTATCCTGTAATTTAGCAACCACAGACTCTAAAGCAACAGATAATTCATCTCCAGATTCATAAGCAAGAGCATCAAGCTGAACTTGCTTCATTTCTTTTAATAGGGCTACCGCGGCGGTTGCACTCAATCCGGCCATACTTGCAACTAACCGACACCCTTGAGTCATTTCAGGACATTCGTTTGCAATCCTAGTTCCAAGCATTGCAGAAATCGCCAACCCACCACCAGGATTTGCCTGAACTGAGAAAGAAATTAAAGTCGAAACAATAAGTATACCAGTCTTCATATGACCTCCTAAGGTTAAACTTATCTATTAAAACTTTAATAACTTTAAAATATTATTTGAAAAAAAACTGTTCACAACAGAAAGAACACTTATTCTTATTCAATTTGATAGGATTTATAATGAGCCCTCTAAAACTTTAAGTGCTTCATCTCGTTTAATAGGCATCAGTTCTTGCATTTTTTTAAACAAATACATTCTCTCCGCCCAGTACCTATTTTTTTGGTAGAACTCTAAGTCAGCTTTCTGAAGCACTGGTAGAAAAAGCTGCTCCACTTTCTTAAAACTCGCAATGGTTGCGATATTATTGACGGGCACATCAGGCGTGATGTTTCGATCAATGCCAGAGATTTTTGAAAGAAGAGGCCAAAGCCACTTAATCTTTCTGCCTTTCCAAATAATTCTCGCTATTCTTGAAGCGAAGGTTTCAGGAATTCTATAATTGCCCTTATTAAGCTCTTCAATCATGACTTGTGCAATTACGTCTTTTCTCCAAGAATCGCGAATAAGACGAAAATCAGTCCAATCAAGAACCACTTCAAAACGAGAATCACTCTCCATGTCCGCTGGCATCATCAGGGTTCCAGTCTTGATATTAAATCTTCTTGTGATATCCGGGTTGGCGATATTAAGCTCTGTCGGATATTCAGGAATAATCATTTGCCCATTTGAAGCAAATTTTAAGGCCGAATACGCAACTTCTTCACAAGAAAGTTTGGAATCATCCTCAAAGTTAAAATCAAAATCATAAGGAATATAAGCACCAGCTTCCGCCACTTTTTTTACTCGCTCACCCATATATAAAGACGCCTTCTCGGCCAAGTCTTGGTCTTTAGATCTTAAAACAAGAATACGGGCATTCTCATTTTTTAAGGCCTCAACGATAGGGTAAACACCTACCCCTTTACCAATATAAGACTCAATGGTCGAAATCTCTTTTGATGAAGGATCGATTTGTAAAAAAACAATGTGACTAAATCCTGAATGATAACTTGAGAGGGCCGAAATACTTGAAGAAACTAAACTTACCCCTTTAGTGATCATGACATCACCAGGAAGGAATTCAAATTTCTCACTTGGAGAGGAAAGAAAATATTCAGGATATTGACTGTGATCCATAATAGGAGGAGCAACTTTCTTAAAATCCACATCACTTATCTTTATTTGATTATAAAGATTGGCCCCCACTAAATCGGCCTTCTCTCTTAAAAGGACCATCAGCTCTTTTATTTGAAGGGCACAAATTTTTCCTTCAGGAGAAGGAAGAAGCGATTTATACTGAAGTCTTTCATTAAAAAGCTGGGTCAGAAGTTCTTTGCCACTGGCCTGAACTTCTTTAAAGACACACTCTCCATCGCATTTTTCTAATTCGCTTTTTCGAAAGATTACTTCCGTGCAATCTTGGGCAAAACTAGTTGAAGTTAAAAATATAAATAAGAGAATTAGCAATTTCATTACAAGTCCTTCTTTTTTTCTAACCTAATAGAAAATTAATCAAAGACTTGCAATGAATTTAAATTTTATAAGCGCATTCAAAGACAGATTCTGAAATCAAATCTTCATTACTCTCAAATTTCACATTTCTAACCGTGTCGGCCCCTCTAAAGCTAACCTCGCCTTTCAATTGAAATCTATCACCATCTTTTGTTTCAAAAAAAACATAGTCATCTTTGTGAACAAGGTGAACAGGGTAAGGCTCTCCTTTTAGGTCGTAGGCACTTCCAATTCTTAGCTCCCCCTCACCTTTTTTAAACTTTTCAAATATTTGAATCATTGACCTTTTTTTAGTTACGGGATGCTTTCCACTGCAGACTGCAACCAAAGGCAAATTACTTGCCCAAGTAGTCGTAGAAATAATGATCAAAGTTAAAAAGGCCATCTTCTTCATTTTGGCTCCTTAAAATGTTTCCAAAAAGCATAATACAACTCGTTTTAACGCAAAGCATTTTGTGTAAAAAGTACCTACTAAAATTGAAGTCAGAGAAAGTGATATTTATAGAAATTACAGTCCACGGGCATGACCGCTATAAAAAGTCATGACTTTGAAAATTTGGTTCATCATTTTCTTCTCCCTTCTTATTCAACTGGCCCAGGCCCAATCCCTAGATGAGTGTGATCCCTCACGAGATCAAACTGAGTATTTTTGTATCTCTCCAGAAATGGCACCAAATTCATTAGTCACCAAAAGCTATTTTCAAGAAACCCCAAGGGTCATGGCCTTTCTTTTTAACAGTGAACTTTTAGCGGCAAAGGTCGTCATTGATTTTCGCGATCATTGGGAAAGTCCTTACTTTGGAGCGAGTGTAAACTTTGATGGAAATCACTATCAGTTAAATATTCTCGGAGGATTGGCGAGAATCAAAGAAATGACTCCGGATGCTTATGCTGCCATTGTTTGTCATGAGCTTGGCCATATTTTAGGTGGTGCTCCTTTTCAAGACATCCCAGATTTTGAATGGGCCTCCGTTGAAGGCCAGGCGGATTATTTTTCGGCCTCAGTTTGTCTTCCTCGATATTTCTCTTTTTTAAATATTCCACAGAATGAAATTCCTTCTAAAATTGAAAAGGCCGGTTTTGAATTTTTGGCGGCCGCAAAACCATTTTCTTCAGAAACATCTGAACAGGCCTTAATTCGCTTCTTACCGTATAATGCAAAAATTTCGGCCACCAATATGTATTATCCAGAAATGCAATGTCGCTATGAGAACTATCGCAATCCCAAACAAAGACCTCTCTGTTGGTATAATCCAAAAGAGTAACTTGCCGAAAAGTTTTGAATTCATTATCTTAAATCCATGAATAACATTCAGATGCTTTTAGAAGAGCTGTATCATAAGTACCTTCCCTGTATGGAGGGTAAGCTTGCGGATTACATCCCTGAACTAGCGAAAGTAGATCCTCGAAAATTTGCGATCTCAATTACAACCCTAAACGGCGAAACTTTTAAAGTTGGGGATGTCGATTTTAAATTCAGCCTTCAATCTGTTTCTAAGCCTTTTACTTATGGACTTGTTTTAGAAGAATATCATCGTGATTTTGTTTTATCGAAAGTTGGTGTCGAGCCCACAGGTGAGGCCTTCAACTCAATCATTGAGCTTGAAAAGCAAACTCACCGTCCTTACAACCCTATGATTAATTCAGGGGCCATTGCGATCACCAGTTTTATTAATGGGGCCACAGAACAAGAAAGATTAGCTCGAATTTTAAAACTCTTTGAGAATTATTTTGGACATCCAGTAGAAATTGATCACGATGTTTTTTTATCTGAAAAAATAACTGCTCACAGAAATCGCGCTATCGCTCATTTGCTTCGCCACTTTAATATCATTGAAACAGATATTGATGAATCTCTCGATCTTTACTTTAAACAATGCTCTATTCTGTCAGATTGTACAGACCTTTCAATGATGGGAGCGGCCTTGGCCAATAGAGGAATAAACCCTAAAACAAATAAAATTGCCCTTAAAAGTGAATTTGTCCCTGACCTTCTAAGCTTGATGTTTACTTGTGGTATGTATGATTCCTCAGGCGAATGGGCCTATTCTGTAGGTATACCGGCCAAGAGTGGAGTCAGTGGGGCCATCCTCGGTGTCATTCCTGGTAAAATGGGAATTGGAGTCTACTCTCCCCTGATTGATGAAAGAGGACACTCCATAAGAGGCATGAAAGTCTTTAAAGAATTATCTGAAAAACTATCCCTCAATATTTTTAAAGTATAATTAATCCACCTTTGAGGTGGATTAATTATATCTTTTCTTAGAAGTTTTCTTGGCCGTCTTTTTGGCAGTTTTTTTGGCCGCTGTCTTTTTAACTGATTTCTTTGCCACTTTTTTTGTTGGTTTTTTCTCGGCCTTCTTAACCACTTTCTTTTTTGGAGCAGCTTTTTTCACGACTTTTTTAGCAACTTTCTTTTCTGCTTTTTTAACTGGAGTTGTTTTTTTAGCTTTTGATTCTTGGGCCTGATCTAAAAGATTTTGATACACAACTAGCATTTCATGAAAAAAGTTCCAAGAGTCTTCGGGTTTTAAAGTAACTAGCCTTTCTTTATATTCTTCCCATTTGGCCGGATCTCTAAATTTAAAAAGGTTGACCATGTAGTGACATTTTTGAACTAAGTTTGTTTTTTGATGATCCGTAAGCTCTTTTGGAAACGTCATGTTTACTCCTGTAATTATTTTTTAATTGTACAAACATCAATTAATGATCCGATATCTTTCCCTTGAAAATTAAGCTTGAGCACCATCTTAAGCTTATTTCCTTTCATTTGATAACTTGATAGGGTGATAAACTGGCCCAATTCCTCACCCTCATCAAAAACACTGGCCTGAGTTTCAATCAGAAATTTATCATCTTCACAAAAACTCTTAATACTGCGCTTTCTCATGGTTTGATCCACATCTGGCAATGGATAAGACTCACCATTTGTCAGATAGATTTCTTTTCTTGATTCAATGGTTAATTCATAACCATTTTCGATCTGCTCCACCTTTAAGGGATAGCTTCCGTGCATGGCCTGACAGATGTACTCACCAGATATTTCGGGACATGCCATCGCTAAATATGAAAACAAGACAGGAATAAGAAAGATCATAAGATTACCTCTTAAGATAATTCTACAAGATCTTTTATAAAAGAGAATTAGTATCTGCTAGGGAGAAGATCATTAAGATCATTTAGATAAAATTTTAATCTATCAATTCTTTCGGAGATCATTTCAAGTTGTTTATCAAGAATGTACATGGATTGATCAGGAAACTGCTTTTCAGTAACCAGAAGTCTCTGGCCCAAAGCCTCATTAGAGGCCTCAACTTCATCGACTCTTTCCATTTCATCAATAAGTGATTGCAAAGGATCATTCACCATCTCTGTATGAAAAAGAGGAATCACATTTTCATTTTCATCCGCACTAAACTTCATTCTTAACCTTTCGCTACGTCCAACCAAAAAAGTAATTTGCAGGGTTTGTGCCATGTTTCTAGTTTCACAATGACACCACTTCCTTTATCTAGCGGAATTAAAGCATTAAAAATTGTATCGAATGTTAAAAAAAGCTGGTGCATGTAAAGCTTATAACCCTGTCTAACTTAACATCGGCCAAAGCTTAAAGAGGAGAAATCTGCCTAGATAGAACAAAATAAAAATTACTTATAAAATTTGCCTATGAGTCGACCTAACTGTCAGAAATGTAAGCACTTTTATATCACTTGGAATAAGACGACCCCTAATGGCTGTCGCCGCTTTGGTATTCAATGCAAAGACAATCCGGCCACAATTATAGCCTCTGCAGGCCTAGGGGATTGTCAAGGTTATGAAGAAAAAAAGAAACCAGAAGAAAGACCCAAGGGCCTTGACTTAAACCGTAAGGAATACTGGTAAGCTCTTCCCTAATTGATAGTAGTTAGGCGAGATTTCACTGATTATCCCCCCACCAATACAAACATCGTCCTTGTATAAAACTACTGACTGACGTGGAGTCATGGCCCGTTGAGGAGAATCAAAGATGACCTCGATTCTATCAGAATGAATATTAACTTGGCAGTCCTGCTCAGGCTGACGGTATCTGATTTTGGCCCTGGCCCTAAATTCAGTTTCCTTATTTTCAGTTAACCAGTTTATTTCTGTCGCAATGAGAGAATCAGAGTAAAGTGCTGGATGATCCTGACCTTGGGCCAGGATGACTTCATTTTTCTCAAGATTTTTCCCTACGACAAACCAGGCCTCTCCGGGGCCACCAATACCAAGACCCTTCCTCTGCCCTAGAGTATAAAAACAAGAACCATCGTGAGTTCCAAGAACTTTTCCCTGGATATCTACAAACTTTCCTTTTTGGGACTCAATATAGTTTGAGAGGAAATTTTTAAAATTTCTCTCTCCAATAAAACAAATGCCTGTTGAATCTTTTTTTGTACTGGTAGCAAGATCAAATAAACTGGCAAGCTCTCTGACTTTAGGTTTTGGAAGATGCCCAATAGGAAAGAGGACATTTTTAAAAACATCTTTTTGAACAGCATAGAGAAAATAAGTCTGATCTTTATTTTGATCCACGGCCTTAAGAAGATGGCCATCCTTGACTTGGCAGTAATGTCCAGTGGCCAGGTAATCAGCACCTAAAAGTCTTGCTCTTTGATAAAAGACTTTAAATTTAATTTCTCGATTACAAAGGATATCAGGATTAGGCGTTAATCCTTTTCGATAATCATTCAAAAATTCCGTAAAAACCCCATCCCAATATTCTTTGACAAAATTCACTGAATAATAGGGTATTTCTAATTTCTCACAAACTTTTATTACATCTTGATAATCTTGGTCGGCACTGCAAGTCCCATCAGGATTTGTTTCATCCCAATTTTTCATAAAAAGTCCCACGGTTTTATATCCCATGAGTTTGATGATGAGGGCAGCAACAGAAGAATCAACTCCCCCAGACATACCAACAACAACTGTCTTTTGAGAATTAAGCTCATACTCATTCAACGAGAGTTGAACTCCATACTGAGATAAAAGATCTGGGTTATAATTCCAATTCATTGGCCATTTATAACTGCTTTTCAGAGCTTTTCCAAGATCTTAAGGGGGTTTTTACTTAGTTAAATCTAAAAGAGTTCCCAGGGTTGCGCCGGCCAAATATTGATAACTTGAATAAAGCGTCTCATGATTCAAGGTCTCTGGAGTATCTTGAGGGGTTTGGTAAAATTTGGGATTAAAATCATCTTCCCAGTTTTGAGTAAAGGTGGCGGCCTTCAGTCCCTGTTCCCAAAAACGAAAGTTATCCGAACTTTCAAAGCTATTGGGCCTTAAATCAAAATCGACTTTGTTATTAAATTTTGCTCCATGGGCAAGCAGTCCTCTAACCCAACTTACTTCCTCACGGTCTGGACGAGTATAAACACACATGTTTCCAATTTTTTTAGCTCGATCAAAATAGCTTGTATCTTGGCCAAGCATCTCTAAGTTAATGATGCCCAAAATTTCTTTTCCACTGTTTTTTAATTCCTTAGCATATTGATATGACCCAAGAAATCCAATTGACTGCCAATCTAAGAAGGCCACTTGTACAGAGTAGTTTAAATCTATTTTAGCAAGAAGCTTAATCACCCCAAGAGCGATAGATACTCCTGAAGCATTATAATTTGCCCCAGGCATTGAATCATTCTCTCTTATTTCAAGAGTTCTTGGATCATGTGAGACAGTGTCATAATGAGCAGATAAAATTAAAACTTTATTGGGATTAAGGCCTGCTTTCTCCCAGATGATATTTTGTCCTTTCACATCTTTATATTTTTCGGCCACACCTTTCATGTAAAGAGTGAACTTCAACCATTTTTGGTAATCAGGATGAGTTTTAGCAATTTTACCTTCTACTTTTTGATTAAAGTCATTTTGATAAAAATTTTGTGCCTCAATGATATCTGGAGAGAATGAAGCAAGAGTGCTTTTACCTGATTTTTTAGAATCAAATTTCTCTATGGTAGATTTAATATATTCAATTGCCTTATCATGCCCCCTTTTCCCAATCATGCGGGAGGGAGCACTGACTCTTACAAATTCATTAATTATTTGCACTAAATTTTTAGAAGATAAATTTTGAGAAACTTCTAAATGGGCCTGCCCATAGCTCGAAGGTGATTTGGCCAATACGATAATTGGGAAACTAAAAATCGCGAGAATAATCAACTTTAACATTATCTTCACCCTCATGCTGAATCTCTTTTGGTAAGAATACAACTCGTCCTGTTAAATATATTTTAGAGTTCTTACCTTTTTTTCTATGCAAAGAAAGAATCTCTCCTTCTTTGATGAAATGTAAATCTTCCAATTGAACATAGACCGCATTAAGAGATTTCGGATGAAGCCAACAATCAACAAAATTATCATTAATTTTAGCGTAAGCTTTAATCGGTTCACTCAAATAAGTGTCTTCAGAGATAAAACAATCGACAAGGAGTGCCTCATTCCTAAGGAAAAAATTCTCTTTTTCTGCAATTATCTTTTTCTCATTTCCAATGTATTTAACAACATAAATTTCATCTTTTTTATGGTCCTTTTTTTCAATTGGCCCAGCATATAAGTAATTTATAATCCCATTATGGTTGCCATAAGAAATTGTTCCATCTGAATTCATAATTTCTCCATTTTTGATAAGCTTTGGAGGAATTTTCTCAATCAAATAATTTGTCGTTTCAGTGGAAGTTGAAAAGCACTCATGCATTCTAATCTTTTTATCTTGCCCATTTAATCCAAAATTTTCTGCCAACTTTAATACTTCTTTTTTTTGCAAATCAGACAAAGGCAGATGGAGTGACTTTAAGATCTCTTTTGGAAGGCGAGATAAAAGTGCCGACTGATCAAATTGTTCATCATTTGAAGTATGAACAAATATAGAATCCTGTGACTCTTGATAAAAGATTTTTGCAAAATGTCCTGTGGCCAGGGAATTAATCCCCAATTGCTTCATTTTTTGGAAAAGAATTTTCATCCTTAAATCATGACAATTCCAGCAAGCATTAGAAGTTCGAGCAGACAATTTACTTGCAAGCCATTCTTCAACAACACTTTCTTGAAATTCAGAAGTTGATTTAATAAAAAAATGGGGAATGTTTAACTGCTGACAAAAATCTTTTATGCTATTTAAGTTTTGCTGATTTAAGTGGCAAGATAAATAGCTGCTCTGATCCCCACTAAATGATTCCCAATTTATACCCACTGTAACAGCAACAAGGTCGTATTTTTGAATTTTTAATAAATAGGCCGCAACAAAGGAGTCAATTCCTCCTGAAAGAGCAACGACAACTCTCTCTTTCCGAGCATCTTTGTCAGACAAGTATCCATCAGGCATATTATTCTTAATTTCCATTGTACTTATTGTATATGAGTTTCCTTTAAGGTTCCAAGAAGTTTAAACCGACAATTGATTCGAATGGGAACTGGCCAGAAACAATTTTTTTTATATCAAAAAGCAAAGAAAGAACAAATTGTTCTTAAGGATCTATTACAGTTACTTAAGTCGCAAACACCTGGAAAAAGTCAGAGCTTTTCTTTTATTGAAATGAGCTCCTCACTCCTTCCTCAGCTAAGCCTTTGGGAAAATCTTCAAATCGAAATTGGTGGCAAAAGCTGGAATGATTTTTTGCAAGGATTAAATCTTGAGTACCAAACTCTGCTATCATCTTTGAAAGATCCTGCACTTAAAGCAAAGGATGCTGAAAACTGGGAAAAACTTTTGGTGGCCATATTCAAAGGAATTCTGGGACAAAGCTCACATTTACTTGTCGATATAAATGAAGAGGAACTCTCCCCTTTCATTATTTACCAAATCAAAAGAATCTTTCTTATTATGAATCCAGAAAAACATATCTTTGTTGCTACGGCATCACCTCATCTCTGGATGGATTGTACAGATGTTATCGTTAAAAAGAATGGGCATGAATTTATTTATGAACTTCCTTCAAAAGTTAAGATCGCATAAACCTCGTTGAACAATTCATTTTAATTGCCGTGGTAGTGAATTTGTTCATTGGTTTAATTCTTATTTGAAGAGAACACTGGCCAGTATCAATTTCTACCGAAGAAATGGAATGAAATGGAAGAATCTTATTATCAATTAATGAAGTAGCAATCTGTTCAAAAGAATGAATCTCTATTTTAACTTCATTGCCAGTTTTAAAATCATGAAAGCAAATGAGCTGCAAAATTTCAGGATCAGAAAATCCCATCAAAGGTGCTAAGGCCATAGAAAAAGCTTTGGGATCTAAATCTTTTGCGGCAGAAAGAATACGGTGGACTTCCTTTGCTAGTCTAGCATAATAGCTTTTTAGAATATTTCTTTCTTCATGGCCTAATTCACCAGGGAGTTCGGAAAGGCCATTCTTGATCCATAAAGAAAAATTCCCTGGGTAATCAAGGCCATGAAACTGATGAAGTTCTATTGCCATCCTTTCAAATTCTAAGTCCACTGATTGATTAAAACTCGTTTGATAACTGGCCGGTAAAAAAGAAAAATACTGTAAGAAGAAACTTTTTATTCCTCCACTTTTTGTATTCACAAAAGCATTCTTCTTGTTCAATTTTAAAGAAAGCGGGATACTTTTTTTTTCAGTTTCCAGTAGTAAATCGGCCTCTTTAAATTCTTCAGTTGAATTACTTAATTTACCTAGTAGCTTAGGTCTTTTTGGCAGCTCTCCTAAATAGAGAACTAAATCTTGAACCGTTTTTTTGGCCACAGAATTTAAAAAAGAAATCATCTCAGGATAAAATTGCCTGACCATTCGGTCTTGTTGAGTTAAGACATGCAAATAATTCTTATCAAGAGATTGATGAAACTCGAGTTCTGATTGATTTTTAAAGGCCAGCTCTTTACATACAAGATATTCAAAGAGTGATCCCTTCACTTCATTAAATAATGCTTCTTTTTTGGTTTGATCCTGGGCCATGATTTATTTTGCCCAGTACGCCTCTTCCAGTCCATCTTCTTTTTCAGGAAGTCCACGAAGAAGTCTTGGAGAATTCTGGCTAAGAACCTCAAAAGAAACGCGGTTTGCATACTTACTAATTTGAGAGATCGATGAGTAAGTTAAAAAGCTAGCAATATGCTTTGGAGAATTAGGAACTTTAATTCGATGATAAAGGTTAGCACTTATATCATGAAGCACGGCCGCCAAAGCAGCATCCCCGGCACCATTGGTATTCTTGATCATCATTGGGCCGCCTCTGAATGGATTAATGTGAGTGTAAACTTTAACAGGATCCTTACATTCACTTTTCTTCATCGCTCGAGAATATTCAAACATATTGTATTCAACGATGGATTTTGTATGAAGGGGTTCTTTAGTTAAACGAGCTTGGTCTCTATCAGTAACAGCACCGATGTAAAGGCCACGAGCACCTACAGTTAGAAGAACCATATCACACATATCTAAAACTTTTTCAGCAGCAAGCAAAGGGTCAGATATTCCGGTTAGAGATAGGGCCTCTGTTTCATTCATGGCAACGACTGAAACGTATTTAGAAATTATATCTAAAAGAAGATTCTTCTTTTCTTGGACTAATCCACTTGTTCCCAGTGATAAAACTACCGGAACATTGGCATTTTTTGCAATTTCAATCGCTCTTAAAGTTGAAAGATACATTGGTGCCGACTCATCTCTGAGTGTATAGGCCGAGATTAATAAGGCGGCAGCTTTTTCAATGACTTCTTGAGGAATAAATTCAGGCGAAAGATCATTCATGCAACCTTTACTGATAGCAAATGTTCTTTCTGAATCTGGGCTAACAAAACAAAGAGCACGCCCCATCGGACGTGGACAAGGCTGAAGATAAGTTAAATTAACTTTCGAGCTCGTATTGCAAATATACTTAAAAGCATAGTCACCAAGTTCAATATTTTTATTAATAGTTCCTAGAGCAACTGAGGGGCAATCTGAGAGAATGGAAAAGTTATGCAAGGTATTTCCAACGGCACCACCTGGAAACTCGCCAGTAATGACTCCCCGATTTTTATGTTGCCAGTAAATGGTTTCGGCCAGGGAATCATCAATAACAAAAGATTCGCCTTTTTTAAAATTATGGGCCGATAAAAACTCATCGTCGACGGGAATTTCAATATCAACTAGCAACTGATCAATCCCAACAACATAGACATTCCCCGGACGGTTAATTTCATCATCAAAAGAACTTCTTGCTTTCTCTTCAACAGGGAAATAGTGCTTGGTGTTGCGCCGGCCAGGAAACTTCATAAAAACCTCATATCAATTTGAGATTGTTATAAACCAAAGAGACCTTCTTTAGAAGAGACAGATGGACGAGGATGCAAAATTTATGGTAAAATTTTCACATGTTTAGTCTTGACCATCCTCTAAAAACACCCTTATTTGAACTCCATACACCAAAATCTGACATTTATCGTGGATTAATCTCTATTCCTCATTCTGGTGAAGATATCCCTGAAGTATTTGAAAAATTTTTATCAGGTAATGAATTTGCCTATAAGTCAGATGTCGATTTCAAAGTGAACGAGCTGGTTAATATTGAAGAGTTGCAAAAGGCCGGAATAGCTGTTTTAGTGGCCCACGTGCACCGTATTTGTGTTGATCTTAACCGATCAGAAGAAAATTGCGTTCTTTTTTGGAAGGAAAATACTCAGGGTGAACCATTAGTAATTAGAAATCCAAATCCAGAAGAAATTCAAACTTTCATTGAAACTTACCATCGACCTTATTTTGAGGTTTTAAAATCTGCATTGAAGGATCTAGAAAGAAAGAAAAAAAATCTAGTGTCCATGATTGATCTTCATAGTATGCCTTCGAGGCCTACTGAGTATCATATGAAGCAAAATCCTAATCAGAAGCAAACGAGACCTGACTTCTGTTTAAGCGATCGTAGAGGAAAAACTTGCGCTCCTGAATTCATTGATTATTTTCAAAAACTTTTTGCATCCAACGGTTTTGATGCAAGTATCAATGATCCCTATATTGGTGGATACGTCACTGAATATGTGGACCGTTTTAGAACCAACAACATCCAAATTGAAATAAACCGTTCAATATATATGGATGAAAAACTCAAAATCCTGGTTCCTGAAAAAGTAGCTAGTTTAAGGCCAGCTCTAACAAATATTTTAATTAATGGATTTGAAAAATTTGATAGCTAGTGAACGGTCATATCCTCTTCACTCACCTTCGAATTTTCTTTGGCCTTTTTAAGATAGAGATTCATCTTTTCATCAGGGCCTAATTCCGGTGCAACAGGTTCGGGATTGGATTTTTCTGCAGCACTTTTTCTTTTGGCCTCTTCTAGATCAATTTTCCTTTGCAAACTTAACTCTTGTTCATCTTCGGCAGTGCTTTGAGCATTTTTATTTCCTGTAAATGTTTTTCCATAGGCCTTAAATGCATATTGATAGAATGCCTTTAACTGAGATGAATTATTTCTTCCTCTTTCTAAATAAAATATGATGGCCTTGAGTAACTCAGTATTTTCAAAATCTTGCGACCAAGCAGAGAATAAATAAAGCATTCCCTCTTGATCAACTTGTCTTGCAAAGTTTAATTGCTTGAACTCAGTATATAGTAATTTACCAATCCCTGGATCGATTGGAGAAAAGCCAATGCTTGATAAGAACTTTGCCCTTAATTTTTGAGACTCAGGGTTATTCTTCTCAGTTTTTATTATGTAGGAATAAATACTGCCATTTCCTTCGTTCATAACAATTTCGATTTTATAATCTTTATCTTTCGACTTTAATTCAATCAGGGCCAGCTTTTTATCTTGATTTAGTCCATAGCGAAGTGTTTCCTCCGGAAAAAACTTAGAGCGAATATGCAAGATATAGAGATCATATATCATCTCCTCAAGTGTTTTTTTCTTATCCTCAATTTTATAAGTAAATATATCTTTCCATAATTTCTGCTGATCAATCTTTTTGATGCGATTTCTCACCACAGGAAGCTTAAATAATTCCTGCCCATGAGAATAATCTTTTGAGTGATTCACATCTAGAGTATAGATTCGCAAAAGCTCTCGATCATTAGATGCAAAAAAAACCATACCAAATTGAGGAGGATGATTCTTCTGAACAAACTCAACAATGGGAACTGTTTTATACAGTGGATGCCTGGTTGGTAGTGGAACTAAGCTATTTCTGATCGGGAATGTTTTCCATAACTGCCCGTAATCTTCCTGGTATTCAATCACTTCCTCTGAAGATTGAGGAACCAGTAGGAGCTGTTTATAGTTTTCAATTGCATAATACTTATTCCACCCCTTGCCATTGAGCCAATTGGAATACTGGTCGGTGGGATAAGAGTTCATGAACTTGTACCCAAGTCCGGCGGAGAAAATTAGGACAACAAAAGCTATTCCAATCAATAGTCGCATTGAAACCTTTAACAAAAACAATAGGATCTCTGCTATTTATATCGGATTTTAGAAAAAACTCATGAAATAATTCTTATCTGCCGAATAGTAGGTTGAAATGGTCAGCTTAAAGGATGATTTATGAAGAACCTTATTTTCTTATCTGTAATTTTCCTAATTGGTTGTGATAATGGCCAGCGTACAAGACTACCAGTAAGTGGCAATAGTGATTCATCAACATATACAATTCCAAATCCTACAAATATTGGTAATACCGGTACTCTACCAAATGGTACAACCTCAAATGGAAGTGGGAGCTCATCTACCACCACTACAGGGTTTGAATCATGTGATTTAACTCAGAAATATTATGCGGCCACTTTTGGAAATTTTGGTTTATGTCAAAGCTCTCAAGATGAGACCATGGTTAAATTTAGGCCAAATACTACACTGACTGATTCACGTGTTTGCTTAATTCCATTATTTAGAAATGGTAGTGGGAGTTCTATGCCAATTGGAATGCCTCAATGTACCTATCCAAAAAAAGACCAAGAAATGTTAGGAAAACTTTATAAAAGTACAAATTATCAAAATATAGGTATCAATAGTGTTCTTGTTATTAGAGAAACACTTCTGCCAAATTACTATGCCTGTATCAACGGATACACTAACTTTATTCAGTCAAATTGCCCTAACAATCCACCACTTAATTGCCAGCAAGCGGCCCAGCAGTATCAGGCCACAACTTGTAATAATTTTGTGACAACTTATCAAAATCAATCCTATGTCTCTGTTAAGTTAAAAGACTAATTTAGAATCGGGCCCACTTTCGAGTGGTGAGCGCTAAAAATTTTAACCAACTCTTCTTTCTTAGTCACAAACATAAGAATGGGTACGAAGACCTCTTGTTCCGATTCTAAATCTGGGATGACAGCACCAATGACGATTTGATGAAAGAATAGATCACTTGAATAAGTCTTTATGTAGGTTCTTAAATCGTAATTATCTTCTTTAAATTCGATCAGCTTATCAGCTTCTTCTATCGTTTGAGAAATATACGAATCAAATTGGTGATAAACTTCAAATCCATAATCACTTGGATCGACAAAACTGATTAACCGAGACAAGTATTCCGATTTTTTAAGTCCTATCCACTCTAAAATTTCTTCTGGAAGATAAAAATCATCACGCTTTTCCATATTTCCCCTACTTACTTATTAGCGGCAAAGCCTACCCTCTCCATCATCATATCACTCTCCTTGTAAACTAAAGAGGTGAAAAAGGAGTTCTATGCGAAAGTTGCAGGATGCACAAGGTTTGGATCAATTAATCGAAGCAGGAAGCGCAGGTTTTTATCCATTATTTTACAAAGACTGGATTCATGAGTCATTTGCTGATCATTTAGAAGCAAGAAAAATTTCTTTCTCGCGAGCGGCAGAAACTGTTCACCGAGTTTATAAACAAATTGAGTGCCATCATTCAATTGAAAGAAAGAAAATTGCTATTCAGGCCCTCAAGAATGATGAAAGAAAAGATTTTATTTTGTCATTTATTAAAATGGTTGAATATAGGGCCATGGATAAATTAAGAGAGTTGCATTAATGAAGCTTTTAGGGGTCTTTATCCTTTTAGGTTCTGCTTCTTCTGCTTTAGCAGAATATAGGGCCTATCAATATCTTGTGAAATCTCGTGACCCCTATGCCATGACGACCAATGCTGCTCCTCAATACATTACTTCAAACCTCAATCCTCAAATGTATAAAAGTTATCATGGAGGAAGTTTTATTAGTGTTGAGCTTCTTCGCACCTGGATTTGTCCAGGCCATACAGCAAGAAAAAAAATTTGCGATCATCCTTATGATAAGGAGTTGCCCATCCAATGAGTGGTCAAATCAAAGAACTTGAAAAACTTCAAATTGGCCAAATCGAGTCATTAAAAAGACGACAAGATAGGACTATGAAAGTAATGGAAGAGGCCCACTCTAATCACAAGGCCGAGATGAAAAAAGGGCATGAAGCCGAAATCATCGATCTGCAGCACCAAAATAACATTCAAGTGATGAATGAGGCCGAAAAGAAGGAAAAAGTCCTTACAGAGCTGCAGACACATTTAGATAATACAAAAAGATTAACCAATAAAGAGCTTGAGAGTTTAAAATCACATTCTCAAAAAGAAACAGAAAAAGTAAGACAGCTTGAGGCCCATAACCGAGAACAGGCAAGAGAAGAAAACGATATTTATCTAGAGGAAATGGAGCATAAATTTAATACTGAATTTAAAAGACTCAATCACCAAGGTAAGGAAAGAATACATTCTCAAAAAGAGAATCAGGCCAGAGAAATATCTCAAACAGAGGCCCAACATACCTCTCAACTGATGAATCAAACCAATCAATTCACAGACAGGTTTAAGGCCGATGCTAATAATTATGATCGAATGAAAAAAGATCAGGATCATCAATTTAAAAAAGAGCGCTTAAGCACGAATCAGCGTCAACAAGTTGAGCTCTCAAAAATGACCAATACTCATAATCAAATTATAGAGAAAAGAGATGTTGAGTTTCAAAAAGGCCTAAAAGAACAAGATGTCTTTCATGAAAAAAAATATGTTGATACCTTAAAGAATAAGCAGGAAGACTTTCAAAGACTGGAAGATCTTCATAAGAAAGTTATCACGAAGATGAAAAATGACTTATCTCAGGAGCTTATTACATCGGCAAATAAAGCTGATGATTCTTTCTATTCATTCACTCAACTGCGTCCAAGATTAAAGCATTTTGAAGATCGCATTGAAATTGCTGTAGATATTCCTGAGCATGCTAAGCAAGACTTGCAGTTAACATTTCATAATAAAGAGGCCGTGCTTACCTTCAACAGGAAATATCAAGACACCAACTCACCTATAAAAGGGGTGGTAAATAAGATTAATAAAGTTGAATCTTTTGTCTCTAGATTGGATACAGGTGTTTTTTTAGAACCAAAGTCCGTTAAATCTCATTTTGAAAACGGAACTATGACTTATGAAATAAAAAAGGCCTAATCTCCTGAAATATAAAATTCCGAGAATTCTAATCTGGCAACCGGCCCTAAATCTTGAGTAACCTCTCTCACTTCTGCTCTCGGTGGGCCCTTAGTGCAAAAACGATGTAATTCCTTTAAAGACTCAATATCACCTTGAGCAATGACCTTCACTGACCCATCTGGCAAATTTCGCACATTACCAACGATAGGTAGATTCTTAGAAAGCACATAATCAACTACGCTATAGCGGAAGCCGACTTTTTGTACTTTTCCCTTAATAATTAAAATCATCTGCAGCATTGCCCTATTTTTAAAAAAATTGAATAAGAAAGCAAGTTTATTTCTCCTTCAGAAGTTTGATCCTTCAGGTTACAATTAAAATATGAGACGCCCTAAACTTGTTCACTTTACTGGAATTGAATCTGACGAGTATATTCATATTCGCGCCTCAATGACTTATTCAAGGCACGGACGCTTTGAAATCTTAGAAGAGATTAATCAAAATTTAAAAGATATCGTCCCAACCAGGCCAATCCAAAGCTTAGGCCTGTTATCGTCCAACATTTTTCGATTGAAAGTTATAGGACTGACAGGAAATGATGAAGAGGCCATCATCAGGAATTTTGAATCCGATACCTTTGGTAATTTCAATTTTAAATTGGCCCAACCCGAAAGCGTTAAAGTGGTTAAACTCAAACTTTATGAGACTTACTCTCATCCCGGCCTTGAGCTTTTAATTGGTAACTTTATACCAACAAAAATTAATCATCCTAAGAAAATTATCATTACAGATTTTGATAAGACTCTAGTTGATACAAGATATTCAACAATGAAGGAGATGTATCTTTCTCTGAGAAATCCAATTCAATATTTTCCACCGGTAAAAACCTCAATAGAACTTGTCAATAAGTATGTTCAAGATGGCCATCAACCGTTCGTCGTTTCAGCGTCCCCTCACTTTTATGAAAATGCTATTAGGGATTGGCTCTATCAGCATCAAATTTTTACCAGTAATATTTTTTTAAAAGATTATCGAAGCATCTTTTCATTTTTTGAGGGAGACCTTGCCACCAAAGATTTAAAATCCCAAGGCTTTTATAAATTAAATAACCTGGTGAATATCCTGCTGATGACAGGTATTCCTGATGAACTCGTATTAGTTGGCGATGGCTTTGAATCAGATAATATCATCTATCTTACTCTTGCTGCAGTCATGGTAGGGCGTTATGATCCATGGACAATTTGGAATCAAATCAAACGAGAAGAATCTTTTAAATTAACTAATCAGCAACACTTCAGATTCTTATCAAAATTTTATCAATTAAAAAACATGAGTGATGCTCATCCAAAACCGAATTTTAAAATATACATTCGCTGCAAAGCAGGCATGGTAGAATCCCTTGAAAAGAAGACTTTCAAGTTGGACTTTGCTAATCAATTAAAACATTTAGTTAAATATTACGTAGGATAAAATGAAAACTGTGATTGTTCCACTCGTTGGTGACCCTTCTGAAACCCTTTATCATTTAGGTCTCAAAGAAAAAGACTCTTTTAGAAAATTAGAAAATAGAGTTACAAATCTGTTATCTACTAACCTCATCCTTAGACAGAGCAAAGATATTTTCTCTAGAGCAAAGTCAAAAATTAATAAGGCCAGATCAACGAGCTTTTTTGACATTTGCCTTAAGGCCTATTGCGCGGGTCTTGGAATAGAAGTGGCCCGTTATAAAAGTTTTATTTCCCTTTTTGAAATGGCCGCTCACTCGGGACAAATTTTTCCAGAATTAAAAGGTTTGCTTCCTGGTTGCACATCGCTCTTTCAAAAAACTGAGAATGGACTGACTCACTCTAGACTCATTGATTTCCCTCTAATTGGGATTTTTGATGCAACCCCAAGATTATATTTCTGGCAATTTGAAGGGAAGCAAAAGATTCTAAATTTTAGCTGTGAAGGACTCGCTCCCCTTTTTTTTCAATCTGTTCATGAAAATGGCATGAGTATCGCTCTTCATCACAAGCCAAGTAAATCAATTCATGAAGAAGGCCAAAGCATTTTTCAGATAACATTCGACTTATTATTTGATATTCAAAACCTGAATGAGTTTAAAAAAGAATTAAAGAAAAATATATCAATGACTAAATGGTCATACCTGCTTTTAGATAAGGAAGGTCAGGCCTTAAGTGTCGATATAGATGGGCCCGCGATTCAAACAGAATCATTCAACCTAAATGAAACATCTCCTCTTATTTTTACCAATATCCCTATTCAAAAAGATTCAGCGGGATTTGAATCCTATTTACAGTTTTCACTTGATAGACAAATTTGGCTGAAAGAAAAATTAAGTAAACCCCAAAATCAACATCCACTAGATCTAATGACTGATGTCGGCCAACAAAAGACCAAAGCTGGGCCTCATCCCACTGGCACACTTTCAACAACAGGCGCCTTACACATCAATTTAAGTAAGGGATTAATTGATATAAAAGAAGGAGACGGGGCCCTGGTCTGTTCTGATCCTATTGTTCAATTTTCGTTATCTCATATCCATCAAAGTAAAGTTTTAAAAAAAGGAGTAGAACAAACTCAGTTTGAGAAGGCGTGGAAAAGAGCATCTCTGGCACAAAGTGCCTTTGATCAAAATGAACTTGATTTGGCCTATCATGAACTTCAAATGGCCATTATTTTAATGCCGAATAAAGCATGGAGAGAAATCTTCAGTTTCTACTTATGTGTTTGGGATTATAAATTTCTCTCTAACAATAAAGAACTGGCCCTAGTTTACAAAGGATTAAAGAAACTCAATGTTCCTCCTTCTATAAAGGATCAATGGTTGCTTCTTTGTATGAGGTTTGAAAAACGATTAGGTCTTGCTTATACCGTTAAAAGCTCAGACTTATCTCCTCACCACCAAAAATTGTTTGACCAAGAAACCTTGGCCTCAAAACCTGTCTTTACGGCCTGGATGAAATTGTTATATCCAAGAATAGAAATTTTAGATGTATTATCTCCGCATGATAGGTAGAGGATTCAAATGGGACTAATGTATGTATTTCCTGTTTCTACAGAGGAAACAGATTTTGTTAAAATTAACGAAAATGGCCTGACTCTAAAGACTTATGGGCTACCATATATCTTTTGGTTCTACGCTCTTTGCTCAATTACTGTAGTGCTATTCATGTTCCTTGCCATCAAAAATCCTGTCTTAAAACTAATTGAACTTGGAGATGAAACTGACGCTACCTTGGGATACTCCTTACTTACCTTTGTTGGGCTTCTGCCAATTTTTATTTTGGGGTTCTTTTTTTATGAAAAACGAATTCTTAGAAATAAGAATGAAATTTCTATGGAATATCGTGTCTTTGGTTTAAAAGTTTTTTCTGAGAAATTTGAATTTAATGAACAAAGCGAGCTTTCAGTAGGGCCATTTTTAACAACACCAAATGTTGCGCGGATGCGAGGTGGAGAGGATTCTGCTGGATTCCAAAACAAAGGCTATTTTGTCTTATGGCTTAAGACCCAGAATGGAAAAAAAATTCTGCTTGATCGTCACTCCAGAAAAGCTGATCTCGATAAACTAAAAATATTGCTCGAAATGAAAGTTTAATACTGGTAATAAAGGCCTACACCAAGTCTTGAACCAGTAAAAACTGGAGAAATAGCGCCATAGGGTTTAGGAGGATCTAGACTGGTAATCTTAGTGTAGTACATCCCTCCAAATCCCTCTAATCCAACATTCTCCCCTACTAGATAGGATAAATTGAAACCGGCCCCGGCGGAATAACCATATCCATTAACTCGAAAATCTTGTCCAATAGAATAGTTACTAAAAGGGATCGCAAGAAATTCGGCCCCCAAGCGGAATAGAAATTTTTCCGTCTCTATCAAACGATAATGTCCACCAGCACCAAGCTCCACGGCCGTAAATTTCTCTTCGCCAACAGAGGCCCACATATAATTTAATAAAATTGAAAGATCCCATTTTTTCTTAATTCCAACTTCACCCTTGAGAGAAACTCCGTCCCAATTAACTGCATCCTTATCTTTGATATCTCCGTTCTGAGTGCCCAGGCTAATTTGAGAGGCAAACTTATAATAATTGAGGGTAACTCTTTCTTTATACTTCTCTTTGGTGGCCTTGGTAAAACGCTCAACACTTAATCGATCGGTATCGAGATCTTCTTTTTCTGTTGAAACGTCCTGAACTTTTATATAGGCCACTTTTCCAGAAACTATGATTGGATAAAGTTGGGCATTATTTCTAGGAACTTCACCAATCTTTATTTTTTTTCCTCTTGAAACATAACCAATGGGCCCGGTCATTTCTAAATCAGAATAAATAACCGCCTTTTTTACTATGACAATTGCATCTTGAGCAGCAAGACAAACTTCTGTGATTAAAACAAATAGAAATATAAAAAGAAGAAATTTCAAAAACTTATTCATAAAGACCGACACCCACGCTCGGAAAACAAATTGCTTTCACCATATTTCAATTTTAACTCGCCTCTAAAAAAAAGAGGAGTAAAAAACATGCCCTATTAAATTTCTTTTTAACTCTCCGATGAGGCTAAAGAGATTTAAGAATCTGTTAAGGGAATGTTTATGAACAAATTAATGAAACTCCATCTTATTGCGGCCATCTTGCTACTGGCCAGTTGTAATGAAAAGGTTTCACCACAGCTGCAAAATGCTGCTTCATCCACAACAGTTCCTCCGACAAGTTCCACTCCTTCTGAGTACTATTTTAAGTTGAGTAATACTTCAGCTTCAATTTTGAATTACAATTTACACAAGTCTGGATCAGGAAACTATCAAGTAGATTGCAAAATAACGAGTACATCAGCACTCTCAAATACTAATTATCGAACAGATCCAACAACAAATGACATCACCTGTTTTTTTGAAGCTGAAGAGCTTTCTTTATTTTATTCGGGGTTAAACTTTCAAGTTGAAGCAAGCCAAAACACCTGTGAATATATTGGCTATATGCCATTTTCATTCTTTGATCGAATGCCTGGAAATTCAACTGCGAATGTTACCAAAAAAAGCTGTGACGATGGTGTTCTTTCAACTGAGGCAGATGACTATGGCCCAGCTTATAGTGGTGGGAATACCACTTGTAATGAATGGGTTGATACTGATATCGCGGCCGGTGTTAGAAATACATTTAGTGTTGAATCTGACGAAGATCTTTGTCGTTTTAATTATAAAGATGGAGACCAAGAAAAATGTGATGTTGGTGTAATCAATGTGACAGACGTCAGAGTGTCTGTACAAGTTGATCCAACAACAGGGGTAAGAACAACATCTAGCTCCAGCAGTGTTCGAACAGTACGTTGTGGAGGGAAACCCTCTAATTGTGTTAAAGGGCCAATCAGTCTCTTAACCGATGGAAGTAAGTACACTCGCCTTCTTGAACTTACTCAGACCACTCTAAATAGTACTTTTAGTAAACAGTGGGAGTTACCTAGCTTAATGACATCAAATAAAACAACTAATAGGACTTATGTTAATTACCGTCGCCATCTCGCTAATACAGATATCGATTTTGATGAAAGCTCTCCTATCACCAACCCATACAAACTTAGCTTTTCAAACTACAAAACATTTAACCCTTCAGTTATGGATCGCTACTCAAATAATCTCATGATGGATGCAACAACGGCCGCTGCAGATGCTAGTTCTTGGAATATTGTTAACAATGCTTACCGAGCACTCCCTTATGCGGCCGAACCTTTTATAGGTTTATCGGGATATAAGACAAGCCCATTCTATACATTTTATTGCCTTGATCGTGCCTACGATATTAAGGCAAGAATTCGCATGGTTGTAAGAGACTGGGATAGAGTTTTTCCAGACACGAGCGATATGGAATACCTTTCAGATATTTTTATGGACACTAGTGCCAGACAAGATATACCTGAATATCCTGAAGTGACAGATGAGCAAGATACAATTAATAACTTTAACGATAAAGATGATTGGGATGACTTTATCCCGATGAAGAGAACTGTTGGGCCGTACAACTCTGCTACAACCTTATGGCAACCACTACCAACAGGAACTTATACTGATGGATTTTTTAATCCTGATTATTTTACCAATGGTTCACTCTAAAAAACTGATTATTAATTAGACCAAAAAAAGGGCCCGAGGGCCCTTCTATTAATTTTCCATATAATTTTTGATTTTATAATTCTTCCCCATCCACCAGAAAATAATGGCAAACACGGCCATTAACCCAGCAAAGAACATAAAGTAGCCAGATGAAGCGACTGGGAAGAAATCAATTTTAGAAACATAGGCCGTTAAAAGGTTTCCAAAGAAAACAGTGAGTAGCCAAATAGACATGATTGTTGATTTCATCGAACGAGGTGCTTGAGTATAAGCAAACTCAAGACCTGTAATTGAAACCATGATTTCAGCAATTGTGATAACGAGGTAAGGGAAAAACTGCCACATTACGTTGAGCATTGATCCACCTTCAATCAAAATTTGCAAGAAACCAACAAGGGCAAATGAAGCAGCTCCAACAAACATACCCCATGTCATACGACGAATTGGAGTTGTCTTAACTCCTAATTTTTCAATAGCAGGATAAACAAACATCGAAAAGGCCGGAATTAACCCCATAACCATAATCGGGTTCCAAGCAGAAATTTGAGAAGGATCAAATTCTATACCCATAAAATTTAAATTCATTTTTGTAGCTTGAATAACCCAAGAAGATCCGTGTTGATCGAAAAGGGCCCAGAAAACTGAGATAGCAGCAAAAAGTTTTGCAATATCTAGCACGGCCTTAGAAGCATCTACATTCTCTTTACCATGTTTTGCGATAGCAACATCCAAGAAGCTTTCCCCTGCTTTTCTATTTTTTTGATTTGTAAGAGCAGTCCAAACAACGTGGGCAAAACCGTTACCATCACCTTTAGTCGGCTGAACATGTACATATTCATGTCGACCTAACCAGAAGATGAAAGTAGCAATAAACATAAGAATACCAGGGATACCAAAAGCAATACTTGGACCGTAGTGCTTTAATGTCCATGGAGTAATTAATGTCGAAAAGAAAGATCCAAAGTTAATCATGAAATAAAAAATTTCATAAATCTTTTTAAGTAAGTGAGATTGATTCGCATGGAATTGATCCCCTACATAAGCAGAAACACATGGCTTAATCCCACCAGAGCCAAGAGCGATTAATCCTAGGCCAAGATAAAGGCCTGTTCTATTTTCAAACATGGCAAGTACAGCATGACCTGCACAGTACACAAGAGAAAGATAAAAAATTGTCTTATACTTTCCCCAAACTCTATCAGCAAGATAGGCCCCAAGAACTGGAAATAAATAACAAGCAGAAGCAAACATGTGATAAACGTATGTTGCATCAGATTCTTGAAATAGGAGAACCTGAATCATGAAAATCGTAAGAATCGATTTCATGCCATAATAACTGTAACGCTCACAGGCCTCATTACCGACGATGTATTTAATTTGCGGAGGAAATTTATTATCCGCTGCTACTGCTCCAGCTGTGACTGTTTGTGACATGACTGCTCCTTAATTCTTTTTATTATCTTCGTTATCAGAATCGGTGAAGTTAAAGGCCCTCGGTCTTTTATTACCACCCAGTTTTTTGGGTTTACCTGAATCTTCCCCTTCTTTTTCCCAGTGACGATACCAAGTATCACCAGGTTTTTCTGGAGTTTTTTCCTCATTTTCTCTGACCGCTTTTTCGATATCTTCGCGCTTTTTTAGACGAGTTGTGGTGCTTTTTGACACTGAAGGCTTTTCACCTTTGCCGGTAAAAGTGTTTTTCTCATGCCCTGAGATATCAATCGTCACATCGCCAGTAACTTTGGTCTGACAAGATAAACGCTCTTTTGTAATGTGAAAAACATTTCCAAGAAGTCTTAATTCCTCAAAGCTTTGGGGAGATAAGTTCATCTCTCCAGATTTGACCACAATGACACAATCTCCACATGTGGCACAACCTCCACAGCTAGATTTAATTTTCTTACCAGATTTTTTTAATTGGCCCAGTAACGTCTCTTCACCGTTTAGTTCAAGAACTTCACCCGATGGCCATAAGGTACATTTAAAACTCATACAACTTTCTTAATTTGCTTCTCGATAGTTTCGAGAATCATTCCTTTAAATGGTTTTAACAAAAGCCCAAGATCAACATTGACCACAGCTTCTTTATCTTTAAATTCAATAGAGGCCGAAAAACCGTTTCCTTTAGCATTTAGCGTTGAAGTGCCATCATCTGTCTTAACATCTGCACTCACACCAAACTTGGCAATAACTTCAGGAATTAATTTTTTAGCAGCATCATAGCCTTGCTTTTTATCTGTAATTTGAGAATAAGGAACTTTCAATTCCATTGATTTATCCTTTGTAAGAGTTATCTAGTTCCGGTTGAACCAAATCCACCGGCGCCACGCTTGGTTTCATTCAAATTATTCGTTAAAGAATATTTAGCTTGCACCACAGGTGCTAGGACTAACTGAGCAATTCTTAATCCATGCTCAATCACATAATCTTCTTTACCAAAATTTCCAATGATAATATTGACCTCACCACGATAATCACAATCAATCGTTCCTGGTGAGTTAACGATCATCAATGGGGATTTTAAAGAAAGCCCAGAACGAGGTCTAACTTGAACTTCATATCCAAGAGGTATTTCCATTGATAGGCCAGTGGGAACGAGAACTCGCTCCCCTGGTTTTACTACAATAGATTTTTTTTCAGGAATACTTGCTCTTATATCAGCACCAGCAGCACCTTCAGTGGCATAAAAAGGAAGTTCAAAGCTCTCATCATAATGAGAAAGGGTTTTAACTTTAACTTCTATGCTCATTACTTGGCCTTTTTTGGCACTGGTGCCACCGCTTTAGCAGAAAGCTTAATTTTTCCAAAGCGATCAACTTCAAGAACTTTTACATCTAAAAGTTGTCCTTCAGTAAGATATTCATTTGGATCATTCACGCGCTCATCAGCAATTTCTGAAACGTGAACGAGACCAGCAAGTCCTGGAACGATATCAACGAAGGCGCCGTACTCTTTAATAGTAACAACAGTTCCTTTATAAACAGCTCCAATTTTGGGGCCGTTAAGTTGCATATCTGCAAGTGCAATAACTTCATCAATTTTTGCAACATCAACACCAAGAACTTTAACAGTTCCATCTTCTTGAACTTCCATTGTAACTTTGTAAGTTTCTTGAAGTGATTTAATATTTTTCCCACCAGGCCCAATCAATGCGCCAATTTTATCTGGAGCAATTTTGAAAGTCTTAATTTGTGGAACACCTGCTTTGAAAGCTTCTCTATGAGTAGAAATAGTTTTTGCCATTTCTCCAAGAATATGAAGACGACCTTCTTTAGCTTGAGCAAGAGCTTCACGGAAAATTTGCTCAGAAATACCAGCAATTTTCATATCCATTTGAATGGCCGTAATACCATCTTTTGTTCCAGCAAGTTTAAAGTCCATATCTCCAAGATGATCTTCATCACCAAGAATATCTGTTAAGATTTTATACTTTTCTCCTTCTTTGATTAATCCCATGGCCACACCAGCAACAGGTCCTTTAAGAGGAACACCTGCATCCATTAATGCCATTGAACCAGAACATACTGAACCCATAGAAGAAGAACCGTTTGATTCTAAAACTTCACAGGCAACGCGAACTGTATAAGGGAAATCAGCTTGAGAAGGCATGGCCTTTTTAAGAGCACGCTCGGCAAGGTTTCCGTGTCCAATTTCACGACGACCTACACCTCTATAACCTTTAGCTTCACCAACAGAAAATGGCGGCATAGCATAGTGAAGATAGAACTTATCAAAAGTCACACCATGAATAGAATCGGCCATCTGCTCACCTTCTTTACCACCGATGGTAACGGCCGCAAGAACTTGAGTTTCACCGCGAGTAAAAAGAGAAGATCCATGAACAGCACTTAAAACAGATGTTTCTGTTTCAATTGGACGAACAACTGCAAGGCCACGGCCAGCAATACGCTTATTTTCATTAAGAATATCTGCTCTCATCATTTTGTAGAGGACTTCATCTGTTACTTTAGCAGCTTCTTTTCCAAAATCAGAATCTTCTGTAAGACCAAATTTTACTGGATTCGCTTTTAGGGCCTCTTTAATGTGCTTACGAAGTTCATTCGTCGCATTTGAGCGATCTTGCTTAACATTAGTTGAAAGAACTTTACGAGCTTCTGTAGAAAATTCTTTCATGGCCTCAGTCATAAGAGTTGCATTTGGAGTTACAGGTGTGAACTCACGCTTCTTCTTACCAACCTCTTTGGTCATTTTATCCAGAAGTTTACAGAACTCTTTAATGTTATTGTGAGCGAAAACAATTCCTTCAAGCATTTCTGCTTCAGAAACTTCATTTGCTTCACCTTCAACCATGAGTACAGCATCGTTAGAGCCTGCAACTAGAAGTGAAAGGGATCCATTATCCCATTCTTCACGAGTTGGATTAAGAATGAGTTTACCATCGACTTTACCAACTTTTGCATATCCCATTGGCCCATTAAATGGAACATCTGAGATGGCCAAAGATGCTGCAGCACCAAGACCTGCAAGAACTTCTGCATCACCAGAGCCAACTGAAAGAACCTGGGCCATGATGATAGTTTCATTCATGAAACCTTCAGGAAAAAGTGGACGAAGAGGACGATCGATCAAACGCATGATTAAAATTTCTGCGTTAGATGGACGACCTTCACGCTTTAAAAATCCACCAAGGAATTTACCAGCGGCATAAAATTTTTCTTTATAATCAACAAGAAGTGGAAAGAAATCTTGTCCATCATTAACTTCTTTGGCGCAAGTTAAAGTTACTAAAACTTGTGTTCCTTCACAGCTTGCTAAGATAGCGGAGTCTGCTTGTTTGGCCAATCGACCAGTTTCAAGCGTAATTTCCTTACCGCCATAATTCATCTTGAATTCTTTTTTGTTATTCAACATAGAGTCTCCTAAATATCAATCGCAACGATTCAACCGTTGGAGTTATTATTTTTAATTTTTGAAGGGATTTAAAGATAGGGAGTTTGAGAGATAAAGAGTGCCTTGAAATCTTCAAAAAACTTTTTATCTCTTAAAATACTCAGACCTCTTTAATAACCCTTATAAAAACAAAAGGGGTCACGAAGACCCCTTTTTCAATTATTACTTACGAATACCAAGTTCGCTAATTAGTTTTGTATAACGGGCCTCATCTGTAAGACTTAAATGCTTAAGAAGAGAACGACGTTGACCAATCAACTTCATAAGACCACGCATACCAGAGTGATCTTTTTTGTTTTTTTCAAAGTGTGGAGTAAGAGTCTTAATTCTTTCAGTGAGAAGAGCAACTTGCACTTCTACAGAACCAGTGTTCTTCTCTGAACCACCAAACTTTTTAACTAGTTCAGCTTTTGATTGCTTTGTAACCATTTTTGTCTCCTTTGCCCAAGTATCAAATCTTTGTTTGAAACCTAGTACAAGGTCTAGATAGATTTACCTATCGCCTCGTTGTTAATATGTACTTTGAGTTTTATCTAATAAATTCAGACATGTAAATCTTTAATTGCTCAATGAGCCGCTCTTCAATTTGCCGGATTCTCTCACGAGAAACCCCATACTCATCAGCAATACTTTGAAGGCTTTCAGGGATCTCACTAAGTAGTCGTTTTTTAAAGATTTCCTGATCACGGGGTTTGAGATCCTTGATAAACGCCCCTAAGTGCTCTTTTAGGATTTCAAGATTTTGGAGTTCTGAAAACTTCACTTCCGGGGAGTCTTCACTGTCTTTAATGAGGTCCCCGATGGTTTGACGCCCTGAATCTTCGTCGATTGGTTTATCCAGGCTTACTTCCTGGCCACTACTACTTAGACGATTATCCATTTCGATAACCGACTTCTCAGAAACCCCAAGAGCTTCAGATAATTGTTTAACGTCGGGAACAATCCCCATACTCATTAAACGTTGCTTTTCTCTCATAAGGTTATAGAAAAGCTTCTTTTGCTCTTGAGTGGTCCCAATTTTAACCAATCGAAAATTATCTAAAATAAATTTTAAGATATAGGACCTGATCCACCAGCTAGCATAATAGGAAAGCTTGGCACCTTTAGAAGGATCATATTTTGAAACGGCCTTCATGAGACCAATATTACCTTCTTGAATGAGATCCATAATATTTTTATAAGCACTTTTATACTCTAGAGCAATCTTCACCACTAAACGAAGGTTAGCGAGAACTAATTTTTTTGCAACCTCAATGTCACCTGTACGCAAGAGCTCAGCAGTTAACTCCTTCTCCTCATCAGGAGAAAGAAGTTTATAGCGAGAAATTTCTTTTAGATAAACTGAAAGCGGATCTTGTACTTTAAGATCTGTGGAAGATTTAATAACAGGGAGAACCTCATTCATCTGTAAAGGAATGTCTTGCTCTCCGTTTAGGTGTACTTCTATCACGTCTTCTCTTTTATCCTTGGCCTTTAAAACCTTAGTATCGGCCACAACTTCAAGAGATGTTTTTTTGATTTCTTTTTTTGGCATAACTAAATAATGGTCACCATTAGATTGAAGTCAAGAGTACCTTAGAGATGACTGTTTTTAAAGTGATCTATAGATTTAATTTAAGCCGGCCTGCAGAAACATCTGCACGGTAGCGAAGATAGCCGAGAGCAAAAGGCCCATAAGAAAATTTAACAGGTACCGTTAAAACTTCATCTTTGAAGGAATCAAAAAGAGGGCCTTGGTAGGCCAAGGTCTGCCCTAATAATTCTTCAGCAATTAAACGAGAAAAATCCTTGTTCCACATTTTTTGTCTAAAAAGGATTTCTTTGTCCTTAATTTGCAAATCTATAAAGCTGGCCATTTCTTTTTTAAATTGCTTTTGTCCCTCAAGATCAATTTCATTCACTAAGAATTTCCATCGCTGGCCAATATGACGCAAATAATTTTTAGGGATTTTAAGATGAAAGACGGCCGATAATTTATCTGTCTCATCCAAAACTCTATCCATTTCCCCCAAAGTCACAAAAAAATCTAACCCAAACCCCTCGGTTCTTAGAGCAATATTATCTCTTCTTGGTCTTGCTTTAATCTTAAGAGACTCTTCGTAATAAAGATCTTTTGAAAAGGTGCTCAGAACTCTCTGGGCCCATATATCCCATCTCTCATCGATACTGCTTTTTACCAGCATGGGCACTTCTTGATAATGGATGGCCGAAAAAAATAAATCCGGCACACCTGTCATCATTGAAATAAAATAGTTCGTCTCTAGGATGGAGGTTTCAAGTTCATTTTGCTTTATCCACTCTGACACTTCTGGAATAGTCTTCTTAGCATCGTAGTCTTGGTAACGAAAATGATGACAGTAAAGTTTTATCAGATCAGTATCAAGTCCAGTAGAGCCGATGCTTTTTGGAAATGAATTTTTAAAAGTTATAGGGTCTGTTTTACGGCAAATAAGATCAGTGCAAAGAACCTGGGCAGTATTCTTATTAACAGACTTGATGACTGTTTGTTTGGACTCATCAAAATGATTTTGAACTCCCAACATATTGTTGATAACAAAAGACATAATGAATCGATTGCTTAAATAAGGGGGCAGCATTCTATAATCTTGAGTTTCCCCTCCCCAAGAACAAAAAGCGCGAAAATTTTTAATGGCAAAATCAAATTCTTTAGATCGAGATTCTTCCTTTTCGGATAAATCTTTTAATGCAACGGTCGCAAATGGAGAAGAGTTCACTGAAGGTATAATTGTGACTGGTTTTTTAAAGTATAGAGAAAGGGATTTTTGAATTTGCTTCAACGAAAATACAGATAAATTTTTTGAACAATAATTTTTAACTAGATTTGCAGACAGTTTTTCAAATTCTTCATCAGATAGTTTTAGCTCTTTGGCATAGGCCCCAATGGCCTTTACACTGCTATCAAGTCCAATGTATTGAAGAGTTGCGGCGACACTTCTTTTGGCCTGATTTTCTTGCCAAGAAGTCGCATATTTTGGAGCAGCGGTAAATTCAGTACAACTTTCATTCAGATATATGCCGTCTTTAAAATGACGAGCATAAAGTTTGATTTTTTTATTTTCACCTTGCTTAGAGGTATCATAAATATCACTAAAAATTGTCGCGAGAGGGTCAGTTTGAAGCTCACTGTCTGCCTCGCCCATGACAATGCCCTCGACCGGTACCAGCCCATGAGCATGAAAAGATAAGATTAAAACCAAATACCCGACCAATCCCATTCGATAAGTTCCTATTTATTAACTTTATCGGAATATTTTTCGATAGGTTTATTATGAAATTGCTAATTCTTCTTTTATTTGGTCTTGCCCATGCCAGTGATTACTTGGAGCGAGGGAATCTTCGCCCTCCACCAGATTTAGTGGCCGAAGATGAACTCAATCGAGTTCTCTTTAGTGAAACAAAAATTGATGATGAAGAGTTAAAGAAAGTTAAATATTACCTCATTAATGGTGAATTTCGTCTGGCCAAAGTTTTTCTCTCTAAACTTTCATATTCAAGAAGTCCCATGCGTCCAGTGATTTATCGTTACATGGGATTGATTGCTTTTATTGAAGGAAATTTTAAAGAATCTCTTCGACTCCTTTCCCTTAAAGAACTTCAAGACATTCCTCATTATTCAAAAATTTGTACTTTAAAAATTCTTAACCAGATAGTACTTAATCTTACCACTGAGCTCGATAAAGAATGGGCGAAATGCCAAATTGAAAATCCATCTAGCTTTAATGATAACCGTCTGGTGTGGCTTGAAACATTAATCGATTTAAAACTTTCCCCTCGAAAAGGAATTACGAAAGCTCCATTTAAATCAAAAACTGCTGTGGTACTTGACAAAGATGAGCTCAAAGTTTTTTTAAAACTCGCCATCTATCTTAATCAAGAAAAGCTCATTGAAAATCAACTCAAAGATTTAAGTATTGAACAACTTGAAGATCCTGAAGTCCGAGAATTGGTTGGACACATTTATTTTCGTTTAGGATCTTTTGTTCTGGCCAACAAATATATAGAAGATGCCACATCTCCAAACTCTGAGAATATAAAAGGTAATCTCTATCTATTAAGAGAAAAATATGAACTTGCCTATGCACAGTTTAAATTAGCACTGGAACAAAAACAAAATTCTCAAAATGCGATGGAAAGACTTCTTCCTCTCGCCTGGATACTACGAGACTGGAAAGCAGGAGTGAATTTTGCAGAGCAGGTGATTGCTTCACCGCAATCACAAATTAATAAGTTAACACTCCTGACCGCTTTTCAAATTCAGGCCGGCGAATATGATAAGGCCAAAAAGGTATTGGCCAACATTGCCGATCTTTCAGACAAGGGTTCTGAGCTTGAGGTAAAGCAGCTTCAAAGCTTTGAGGCCCTGATGCAAAATAGGCCAAAAGACGTCATCAAATTCTCAGCTCGTGCTTGTGAACAAAATGATCTGATAAACTGTTGGGTGCAATATCAAATGATTCAATGGGATATTTTCCCTCTTACTCTTCAAAGAAAAGAAAAAATTTATGAAAAAAAAGAATGGGAAAACCTAGCTAAAAATGATTTAAGTCAACCCTTAAGTGAGACCGTTTATGTTAATCAGAATGACATAGAAGAACTAGATGACAAGCTCATTCAAATCATTCCAAAAACACCCTAAAATTCTCATTATTCATGGAATGAATAATAATTTAAGTTGCTTTATCCCTCTCCAAGAAGAATTTCTTCGTTTGGGGTTTGAATGCGAACTCATTCCACTACCTGGACATGATGAAAAACATCGTCCCGTCAAAAATCTACAAATAGCTTTGGAGATATTTGGCCAAGAAATAAAAAATAAAATTGATGGCCCCTATTTCATTATTAGCTTTTCTCAAGGATCCCTTTACACTCAAGTTTGGTTAGAAAGAAATCTTTTTCCAAAACCAAAGGCCCAGGTCCTTCTTGCTCCAGCACTCTCTCTTAAATACCCTAATCTTGCAAAAAATTTAGTCCGAATACTTCCGAATGATTTTAAAATCAAAGGTCAGACACCAGTTGAATTAAGACTCAAATCAAAACTCTCCATTCTTGATTATCAAATACTACTTGACGGGATTTTTGAATTCAAAAATAACAAATCACCTTTTCCCATCCCTTCACTTCTAATGATCGATCCAAAGGATGAATTATTAAATGCAAAAGAGATGCTTGAATTTAAATATTCTCATTTAAAAACAATTTCAATTAAAAGACCCAAACTGAATAAGTGGTTTGGATCTCATCATGTGCTCTTTCATCCAGACTATTTTGAAGCAGACGAATGGATAAGATTTATCTCAGAGATAAATAACTTTTTTCAAGAACACAGTGGCAGCTTTAATTAATGGAGAGGTTTGAATTCTTTTCCATCAAAATGAAAAACCACTTCTTTATCTTCATACTTAGTCCTTAGATTAACTGGACGACGCCAAATAGCATAAAGATTTCTAAGGGTTTCATTCGCAAAATTAACATCAAGATCTACACCGTAATGAACATGAGAGAGCAGAAGCTCTTTTCTATTCATATAGTTTCCATCTTCAACTTCGATAATGGGCTGGCCAAAATTTGTTAACTGAGACAAGAGCTTTTGCTTAATCGCTTGAAAATCTTTCGAATCAATCTCAAATCTTCCAGTGCGAGGATTGTATTTATAAGTAAAAAGCTGCTGTCTTTCGCAGAATTCAGGAGTTAAAAACTCATCAATAAATGAAATATCATTATGAGACTTTCTAACTTCGAAAATTTTCTTCCGGCCCTGGCCAAGCTTTGTATCCCAGCGCAGTTTTTCTGTCATATCCGTACATTCATTATATTCCTTACCAAACATACCTCGATCCCAGCGATATTCAATATCTCGCATGAGCTCAATGCCAACTTTATAAGGATTTATTTGCTTCTTACTCATGGCCATAACACCAGCATGCTTATCCGCAAATTCGATGATTTCAGAGGAATCGAGGGCCCTCGTGGTCATAATATTAGAGTGCCAATAACTTGCCCAACCTTCATTCATAATTTTTGTCAGGCGTTGAGGTAAAAAGTAATAGGCCTCTTCTCTTAAAATACCGATGATATCGGCCTGCCACTCTTCAATAGGTGCATGTTGAATTAAATAGCCCAAAATATCTCGTGTTTTTAGCTGAGTTTTTTCGGCAGTAATTTCAACTTCTTCTTTCTTTGGATCTTCTTTTTTATTTGAGCGGGCCTTAGAGCGCATAAAAGATTTTAGGGCCTGAGATCGATCATCTATTAAATAACCATCATCAGAGGCCTCTTCTCTCTGTTTTTGAAATTGCTCTGCCCGACGGCGTTTTAATTCAGGGGATTCAAACAATTCATTGATATCCAGAAGGTTTTCTAGCGAGAGAACCTTGTCGATAAACGTTTCAACAGTGTCATTCCCATACTTTTCAATATAACGACGAATTTTTGTTCCATGATTGGCCATCACATCCATCATTTTACGATTGGTGCCACTAAACCAAGCATTGTTTTTGAAGAAATCATTATGGCCATAAACATGGGCCATCACAATCTTCTGATCAACCCAATTATTCGCCTGAAGAAGGTAAGCGTAACAAGGATCAGTGTTAATCACCATCTCATAAATTTTTTGCAGTCCATAGGCATACCCCTTGGAAAGCTGATCATAATCCATTCCAAATTTCCAATGAGGATAACGTGAAGGGAAACCACCTTGAGCGGCCAGAATATTTATCGTGTCGTAATCACAGACTTCAAAAATTTGTGGAAAAAAATCAAGGCCCGCTTCTATGGCATAACCTTCGATTTCATTTTTAAGAGCAAGAAGTTCCCCGGAAATTGGTCTGGTTCGATTCATTTATTTCCCCTTCCCCAAGAATTCTTTGATGGAATCCAAAATGCCTTCTTTATTTTTAATCTTACTCATGATGAGTTTTTCGTTGGCCGCACCATACTTGGCGGTTAAATCTTTATAAAATTGTCCAGAGCCATATCGACTTTCAACCTGCCCATAACAAAATACATTTGAAACTGGCAAAATGACTTTATCTAAAAGATCAAGACAAAGCTTGGTATCATCTGCCGACCAGTTATCTCCATCAGAGAAATGAAAAGGATAGATATTCCATTCATTTGGATTGTAATCTTTTTCAATAATTTCTTTACAGAGATTATAAGCAGAAGAAATCAATGTTCCCCCACTCTCACGAGTTCTAAAAAATGTATGCTCATCCACTTCTTTAGCTGTAGCATCGTGAATGATGTAGCGAATTTCAATATCTTTATACTGAGACTTTAACCAAAGATTGATCCAAAAAGATTCTGTGCGAACAATTTCTTTTTGCTCATCACCCATAGAGCCAGATACGTCCATCATATAGATCACCACGGCCGCATTCTGCATCTCTACCTTTGTATCGGCCGAGCGGTAACGGAAATCCCGACGTATTGGAATAACTGCGGGATTCTCTGGATCATAAGAATCCATGGCAATTTGTCTCTTAAGGGCCTGCTTATAAGTTCGACGAAGATGCCTTAATGAATCTGGCCCAGTGGTTCCAATATTAGTGTAGCGATCAACCACCGACTGAAGAGATTTTTTACCTTTTGGCTCAATATTTGGAAGCTCCAGCTCATCACCAAGAATTCTCGCCAACTCATCCAAAGAAAGTTCTACATCAAGCTCTTTATTCCCTTCACCTTCACCGGCCTCACCTTGTCCAGGTTGACCATTAGGATCTTGCTGTCCATCTACCGGGTCCCCTGACTGGCCCTGACCTTGTCCCATTCCGCCTTGAGATTTATCTCCAAAGCGGAATCTAGGAATATCAATTGATGGCATAGGAACTGTAAACTTATCAGTCCCTTTGGGAATAATTTGGTTCCCGTGGGATACATACTTTCTAAGATTGTCTCGAATTCTTCCCTTAACAATCTTACGAAAACGGGCATGATCACGCTTAATCGGATGATCCACTGATGCTCCTTTAAACTATTAAGCCTAAGACTTAATAGAATCACCTTTAGCGAAAATACTTGCGACAAAATTAAGTGCATCTGTTGCACAAATATCGCAATATCCAAAATTTTTCATCAATCGGCTCTTCACCACTTCAATCTTCTCTTGAGTTTGCTTATCGACAACATTGGAGATGATCGTTGTTAATTTAATTGTGTCACGTTGATCTTCAAACAGCTTCAATTCAAGAGCACGGTGAAGTCTTTCATTCATTTTATAATCGAATTGCTTGCCTTCAATAGCAAGAGCACCGATGTAATTCATGAGCTCACGTCGGAAATCATCCTTACGAGATTCAGGAATATCAATTTTTTCTTCAATCGATCTCATAAATCTTTCATCAGCTTCTTCTAATTTATTGGAATACTTATTTCGAATTTTTTCTTTCTGTGTATAGGCCTTCACGTTGTCTACATAGTTAGCACAAAGTGTCTGAATGGCCGATTCATCCACCGAAATAGCTTTTTGCACATCATTTTTCACGATGTCTTCATACTCTTGACGACAAATCGCTAACATCTCACGGAAGGTATCCATTTGATCTGGAGAATTCACAAGAGCATGGTGTTTAAGACCACTTTCAAGTTCATTGAAAACCATGAATGGATTTAAACATCCCACATGGCCATTTTTCACTAGAGCATTTGAAATTTTATCCTGAATGTAACGAGGAGAAATACCCTCAAGACCTTCACGAACGGCCTCTTTACGAAGTTCTTTCACATTATCTTCATTATAACCTGGGAGGGTTTTGCCATTATAAAGCTTTAGCTTTTGAAGCTTCGTTAGATCGGATTTTTTTGGCTCTTCAAGACGAGTTAAAATCGCCCAAGTCGAGGCCATTTCAAGAGTATGAGGAGCAATGTGAATATTAGGAATTGTGTCCTTATTATAATCTTTGCGATAAATACGAACTTCTTGATCTAGACGAGTGATATAGGGAACATCAATTTTTACTGTACGATCGCGAAGAGCTTCCATAAATTCATTCGATTGAAGCTTTCTGTACTCAGGCTCATTGGTATGACCAAGGATCACAAGATCAATATTTGTTTGAGCGAATTTTTTTGGCTTAATCGATTGTTCTTGTGAAGCACCAAGAAGATCATACAAGAAGGCCACATCAAGTTTTAACATCTCGATAAATTCCACGATACCACGGTTGGCAATATTGAACTCACCATCAAAGTTAAATGCTCTAGGATCAGAATCAGATCCATAGATAGCAATCTTACGATAGTTAATATCCCCTGTTAATTCAGTTGAGTCTTGGTTCTTCTCATCTTTTGGCTGGAATGTACCAATTCCTCGACGATCTTTTTCAGAAAGAATAAGACGCTTAACACGCAGATGCTTCATCACCTTATTCCAATCTCCATTATACTGAAGCATGTACTCGTTCAAAATAAAACGACAGGCAGGATTCACTTCACCTTTTATTTTCACTTTGTACGGAGTCTTATTGACTTTACTTAACTCACCTAAAAACTTTTCACGTACCTCAGGAGGTAAAAGCTTAAGAGGCTCTTCATGCATTGGACTGCCAAAAACTTTTTGACCTCCTAAAATGGGAGAACCATCTTCATCAATCCACTCATAAGTATAAAGAGCACCTTCGTCTGTGCGAGAGTAGTGCTCAAGTCCTTTTTTAAGAAGACGAGCAATCGAAGATTTAGCTGAACCCACCGGGCCGTGAAGTAAAAGTACCCGCTTCTCTGTTCCATACCCAAGTGCGGCCGATTGAAAAAAATTTACTAGTTTCATTAAATGGACATCAATACCAAAAATAGCATCTTTTCCATTCTCGAAAGGATCATCAAAGAAGTGATAACGAACAACATCTTTTTTATATTCTGTATATTGAGAAGTTCCGTAACTCATAATCATATCGTAGATACGTTGAAATGAATTCCTTGCTAATCGAGGATCTTTCATTACTAAATCAATGTATTCTTGATAACTTCCCTGCCAATGAAGATGTGAGAAGTCTTTTGGATTAAAATGTTGTGAAATAAACTGTTGAATATCAAATGTTGCCATAGACTCCCTCCCAAGGCATTAAGTACTTAACTCTATTGTACCCATTAAAGTTAGCTTCTCAAAGTGAATAGAACAAGAGAGGTAAAATCATTACCTTCAAACAAAATCAATCAACTATTTAACTATTTGACTTAAAAGATGTTCAATCTATCATTAAAAGAAAAAACTATTTAAAGGCTTCTATGGGTATTCTGAGTGCTGGAGCTACTGATATTGGACTGAAAAGAAAAACCAATCAAGACTCCATCTGTATTGATCGTCAAAACCATCTCTATGCTGTGGCCGATGGTATGGGAGGACACAATGGTGGTGACATAGCTTCACAGTTATCCGTCAGCATTATGAGTAAATATATAGATGAAAACTCTCAAAACTCACCCGAGAATCTTTTAAAGAATTTGATCTTTGAGATCAATAAACAGATTTTAAATAAGGCGCAACAAGATCCTGAGCTCCAAGGGATGGGGACAACTGTTAGTGTTATTTATTTTGCTGGGCCGGAATTACTGATAGGTAATGTCGGGGATTCTCGAGTTTACATGATCAATAATCGAAATATTTATCAACTCACCAGAGATCATTCCTTTGTTCAGGAAAAACTTAATCTGGGGATTTACTCCCGTGCAGATGCCGTTCATGATCCTCAAAAAAACGTCTTGGTCAGATCAGTGGGTTTTGAGGCAGATGTCAATCCTGATATCTTCCATTACAGAATAAATAAAAATGATATCTTTTTAGTCTGCTCCGACGGCCTGCATGGCAAAGTCAGCGATGCAGATATTTTGCACATCGTTCAAAAGAATATTATTGACCCTGCCGTTTGTAATTTGACAGAAATTGAATCTGCAGTGAAAGAACTCATCGATCAGGCGAATCAAAATGGAGGACAGGACAATATTTCGGTAGTTCTTGTCGTGGCCCAGGCCTAAGCGAGTCTTCTTTTCAAGCTTTTATATTTCCATTTATGCCCGGAGTGACATAAAATATCGAATATGGATAAGTACTATACTGTGATGGTAGTCCCTGAAAAACAAAAAGGGGTCAAAACCTATCGCATACCTACAGTTCTTTTTAAATCAATCGCTTTTTTCGTCGTTATGCTCGGCGTGCTGATTGGTGTGCTCGCGTACGACTATTGGAAAATTCTCCAACAAGTTTACGAAAATAAGCACCTCTCGATTGAAAACCGTCAGCTCAAAGAGCAAATTCAATTATTCCAGATGAAAATGAACTCTCTGGCCGATGACCTCAATCGAATTAACACCTTTGAAAAAAAGCTACGAGTGATCACTGGACTTGAGGATGTGGCCAGTCAGGGGGCCCTCTATCGTCCAGAAAAAGAAGAATCTAAAGAATCTTTTTCTCTTAAAGATCTTAACAGCTCCCTTCAATTCAAATTTGATACCGATATTGAGGATCAAGTTAAGTTTAAAGAACTTAAGGCCCTCTATGATAAAAAGATTGCTTCAGGCCTAGGTCTTGAAAGAAGTTATTTACTGACTAAACAGTGGTCTGATCTTGCGCGAAGAAGTTTTGCACTCTCCAATGATTATGCCAGATTTGATTATAAGTATGGTGAGATTAAAGATGCTGTTTCATCAGTTGAGTCTCGTATCCATGCTTTAGATCAATTTCTTCTAGATAAAGACTCTTTTTTGAATTCAACTCCTACCATTTTACCTGCCGATGGTTGGATTACTAGTTATTTTGGACAAAGAATTTCCCCTTATCTAGGGAAGTTAAAAATGCATGAAGGTCTTGATGTTGGTGCAGCTTACGGAACTCCGGTAAAAGCACCTGCAGATGGAATTGTCACCTTCTCTGGTGAGAAGGCCGGTTTTGGAAAATTTGTTCAAGTCGATCATGGTTATGGAATTGAAACTATTTATGCTCATAACCAATCATTACATGTTCACCCAGGACAAAAAGTAAAACGTGGGGCCTTACTGGCCGCCGTTGGAAATACTGGACATTCCACTGGCCCACATCTTCACTATGAAGTTCGCGTAAATGGAATTGCTGTAGACCCACTCTATTTTATCTTAGAATAATAAAAAGGTTATCTATGTTAGATTCGATGATGAGAAAAATTTTTGGCACTAAACAAGACCGTGATATTAAGGCCCTTAAACCTATTTTAGATCAAATCAACTCTTTAGAACCAAAATTTAAAGCGATGAGTGATGATGAGCTAAAATCTCAAACGGCCATTTTCAAATCGCGTTTAAATGAAGGTAAGGCCACAGTCAATGACATTCTTCCAGAAGCTTTTGCTGTTGTTCGTGAGGCCGGAAAGCGTGTCATGAATATGAGACATTTTGATGTCCAAATTCTAGGGGGAATTGTCCTTCACCAAGGAAAAATTTCTGAGATGAAAACCGGTGAAGGTAAAACTTTAACAGCAACACTTCCCCTTTATCTCAATGCTCTTACCGGTAAAGGTGCCCACCTTGTCACAGTGAACGATTATCTTGCTCAACGTGACTCGCATGAAATGGGAAAACTTTATAATTGGTTAGGACTTACTGTCGGCTGTATTGTTTCGAATATGGATGATGAAGAAAGAAAAGCTGCTTATCAAGCAGACATCACCTATGGAACTAACAATGAATTCGCTTTTGATTATCTTCGAGACAATATGAAATTTGATCTGAACGACTATGTTCAGAGAGAGCATCACTTTTGTATCGTGGATGAAGTGGATTCAATTCTTATCGATGAGGCCAGAACTCCTCTTTTAATTTCTGGCCCTTCTGAAGGCGATACTCGTCTGTATCAAGTGGTTGATCGAGTTATTCCTCAACTCCAAAAAGATAAGCACTACACAGTAGATGAAAAAGCAAAATCCTCTGTTCTCACTGAAGATGGAATTATTAGAATCCAAGAACTTCTCAATATTGGAAATCTTTATGATGTACGAAACATTGAAATCCTTCACCATGTAAACCAATCTCTTCGTGCTCATACTTTATTCCAAGTCGATGTGGATTATGTTGTTCGTGATGGGAAAGTAATTATCGTTGATGAATTTACTGGACGACTTAAAGAAGGCTCTCGCTGGTCTGATGGACTTCACCAGGCGGTTGAGGCCAAAGAAGGTGTCACCGTTCGATCAGAAAACCAAACCTTAGCTTCAATTACGTTCCAAAACTATTTCCGTCTCTATGCAAAACTCTCTGGGATGACCGGTACGGCCGATACTGAGGCCGATGAGTTTATGAAAATTTATAATTTGGAAGTTGTTGTTATACCTACTAACCTCCCAATGATTCGAGATGATCAGTCCGATGTGGTATATGCCAGTCGCAAGGCCAAATACGAAGCTGTAGCAAAACTCATCGAAGAATGTAATAAGATTGGCCAGCCAGTTCTCGTGGGAACTATCTCAATTGAATCTTCCGAAATTATTTCAAATGTTCTTAGTCAAAAAGGCATCAAGCATGAAGTCTTAAACGCAAAGAACCATGCTCGTGAAGCTGAAATCGTTGCTTTGGCGGGACAAAAAGGTGCAGTGACCATTGCCACCAATATGGCCGGTCGTGGAACAGATATTAAACTGACTGAAGAAACTAAAAAACTTGGCGGATTATTTATTATTGGTACAGAGAGACATGAGTCTCGTCGTATTGATAACCAACTTCGTGGTCGATCAGGACGTCAAGGTGATCCAGGAAAATCAAAATTCTTCTTATCTCTAGAAGATGATCTGATGAGAATTTTTGGTTCGGATAGAATCAAGGGCATCATGATTAAGCTTGGAATGAAAGAAGATGAGCCTATCGAGCACTCAATGATTACTAATGGTATTGCTAAGGCCCAGAAAAAAGTTGAGACCCATAACTTTGATATTCGTAAGCATCTTCTTGATTTCGATAACGTCATGAATGAGCAGCGTAAAGTTATTTATAAAATTCGTCGTGACATTCTTAATGATGAAGAAAATGAGGCCCTTTTAAAAGATTTTGTAGAAGAAATCACTTTTGATATGGCCGAAGGTTTCAAACCAGAAAAGAAGGCCTCTTTAAGAGACTATCCATGGGATGAAATCAACCAAACGATGAAGGCCCTCTTAAATCATGAGTATACCTTTTCGGCCGAAGAATGCTCTCAAAGTTACAACAGCAACCTTGCTGAATATCTGAAAGAGATTGGTATTAAGGCGATAGAGAAAAAATTTGCTGACTTTGATCCAGAACAAGTAAAACTCACTTATCGTGAAGTTCTACTCGCCACTTTTGATCAATTTTGGAAAGACCACCTACTTGCCATGGATCATCTTAAAGAAGGTATTAACCTTCGCTCTTATGGCCAGAAAGACCCTCTGGTAGAATATAAACGGGAAGCCTTTACCATCTACGAGAATATGAAATTTGCTATTAAGCGAGCGGTCGTTGAGAGAATTTCTCATGTTAAACTTATGACTCAAGAAGAGATTGAGGCAATTCATCGTCAACAAGAGGCCATGCTCGAGGCCCAATTAAAGGCCCATCAAGAAGCTGAAAAAGCTAAAACTATCGCTGAAGAAAAGAAAATTATTCGAGCGACTGTTAAGGCCGGAAGAAATGATCCTTGTCCATGTGGTTCTGGAAAAAAATATAAATCCTGTCATGGAGCTTAAAAGGAATGAGTTCAAATAAGAAGGATCTTACACGGATAGAAGATCTTGGGGAATATCTTCATGAAATTCAAAATGAAGAAGAGATCCCAGATTTCAGTGACGCCACTGAAGAGATTCCTTCCTTTGAAAACACCGAGACATTAGAATTTAATTCATCAGAAGAGAGTCCTCCTGAGGAGGACTTTGCTTCATTTAATTCAAATGAAGGATCTGAAGATCAATTTGAAACCTCCTCTTTTAGTGAAGAAAATTTAGAAACAAATGATCTAGATTCTTTTGAAACTCCAATCGAAGAAACTGAGAATTCACAAATAACTGAAGAGATTTTAGAAGAAGAAAAGGAAGTAGAGGCCTACTCCCCTCCAGAGAATTTCGAAGATGTTCGAAAATTTGCAGAAAGCACAAGCTTCACCCCATCTCAAGTTGAGGCCAACCCATCTTTTGGACTTCTATTAAAAAATATCAAATACTCTGAAGACGTAGAAGATATTCTCTCCATTATTAAAGAATATAAACTGCTTAATGACTCTGAAGAAGTGGTTAAATCAAGGCTGCAAAGAGGTCGTTTATTTATTCCACGTATTTCAGAATATGCGGCCATTTTCCTCTCTCATAAACTTCGCCGCTTTGATCTTGATATTCAAATGGGGCTTTCAGATGAAATTCATCCTCCAAAACATCAAGAAGCACCTGAACTAGGTGTCGTTTCAAAATATGGGCTTTTTCAAAACCAATCTCATCATTTTGAATTTGATCATTCAAAATTAGATTTCTCACAAATAGTCATCTCAACCACCTCCAATTTAGATGGTTACCACATCGTTAAATACCTTGGTGTTGTATCTGAAAATAAAATAATAGATCAGGGTCTGGTTGAAGATGAACATTCAAACGAAATTCTCCCACTGTATCAAGAGCTTGCTGACCGATTAAAGGCCCATGCTCTTTCTCGCAAGGCCAATGCAGTGATTGGGCTTAATTATCAATTAACTCCACTTCCTGCAGATTTTGGATCATCCTTAAAATATCGTTTAACATGTACCGGCAATTTGGTTTGGGTCAATAAGATATGAAAGAATATGATGTTGTTATTGTAGGTGGAGGCATAAATGGATGTGGCCTTCTTCGAGATCTCGCTCTCAATGGGGCAAAAACATTATTAATTGAGAAAGGTGATTTTGCTTCTCAGACCTCTCAAGGCTCATCAAAAATGCTCCATGGTGGCATTCGCTATTTAGAAAATTTTGACTTCGGTCTGGTTCAAGAGGCCCTAGAAGAAAAAAACTTATGGCTTAAGCTCACCCCTCATCTTTGTTTTGAGAGAGATTTTTATCTGCCTCTTTATAGATATTCCAAATATAGTCCATGGATGCTTAGAAGCGGACTATTCATTTATGATTTTCTTTCTCATTTTCAAAATCGTCCCCACGCCATGCTTTCTAAAGAAGAAACTTTAAAAAAGATTCCTTCTCTTGATGCCAAAGATCTGCGGGCCTCTGGAAAATATTATGATGGCATCGTAGATGATGCCAAGCTTGCCCTTGAATGCTTGTATGATGGATTGATAGAAGAGCATGCTAAGGCGCTAAGTTATCATGAGGTCGTTAGTACTGAAAAAAAAGATGACGGCTACGAAATCACTTATCAGTCTGTATTTAATCCTCAGAAAATGACTGTTCGATCAAAGTTTCTCGTTTTCACCACCGGGCCATTTACCGATAAACTTCTTCCACAATTAAAAATACCTTGGAAGTCTCAACTTCTTCCTTCAAAAGGAATTCACCTCTGGTTGAAAGAAGGTTCAATAAAGACCTCTGGTTCTGTGGTACTTACAACTCGAGATAATCGAGTGGTTTTTGTTATTCCAGAGAGAGATGCTATTTTAGTTGGAACAACTGAAACTCCAGTTGACCAGGATATGTTTAATATTCAAGCAACTGATAATGAAATTCATTATCTCCTTAATGTTCTTAAGCAATATTTCCCTAATGCTGAAATATCAGAGTCCTCAATTATTTCAACTTTTGCTGGTGTAAGACCACTCGTAAAGGAAGATGGGCTAAATGCTCATAAAACAAGTCGCTTCCATAAAATTTTCCGGCCAGATGCCTACACTTATGTTCTTCTTGGTGGCAAGTACACGACGTTTAGAAGGATGACTCAAGAGCTTGCTGCTGAAATTGTGCCAAGACTTGGGTTAAGATACCGACCTAATCTAACTCTCAATCCACTGAGGCAGCACTCGATAGTACCTACTTTTGGCCAGAAAAGAGAATTAAACCCCGAGCTTTTGAAGAAAATTCTTCTTACAGAGCAGGTGACAACTCTCGAAGATCTTCTGAAAAGAAGAGTCTCTATGATTGAAAATCCTAATGATCTTCAATCAGTATTAGGGATGCCAATTAATGAAGTTAAAAACTATTTTCAAAATCGATAAGAAATACCCATCATAAAACGTGGGCCAGCTACTTTTTTAGAAAAAGTATCTTGGGCAATAGTATCGGCCTTATATTTTTCGGCCCGAACATAATAGTCCAGGATCGCGCGAACCCCAAAACCTTTGTCGGTATAAAACTTGTAACCAAAACCAACTGAATAAGCATTGGTACTTCCCTTACCTGAATAGCTCGTCCCTCCATTATTTTCAGATCCTGGAGTGTAAGTTGAGCTAATTGTTCCCAAGTAGGTGCTTAGATTGATAAAAGGTATAAAGCTATAAACAGCACTTGGTAATTTAGTTGGGTGCCAATTTAGACCTAAAGAAAATTCCGTCAAAGAATTTTTAGAAGTTGAACCATTATAAGTTTGATTATTCTGTTGAAGCTGGGCAACACTTCCAAGTAAGCTCAGTGATGAATACCACTCTCTTTCTTTTCTAAAATAGTACTCACCACCCAAACCTAAGTGTGAATTTTGTTGCGAGCTATTATAAGATTTTGCTCCAGAATCATTTTTTGTATTTGATGAAAGCATCGAGAGATTTAAAAAAGAAAATAACTCGATATTTTTCTCAACATTGGTTGCAGGTTCATGATCTTCTAATGCCTTAAGATCAGCACTTGATGCTTCAGAAGTAGTTCCTTGATCCATGGCCCCTTCAGCAAGAGGTATGCCTAACTCCTCTGGAGATCCAGAGGTCCTATCTGGTGTATCTTCTTGAACAATTGCCTTTGATTCATCTTTAGTAATCTTAACCGCAGGCACACCTTTCAATGTCATTACGGTATCATTAACAATCAAATCAGCATTCACTAGACGATAGACAGACCAAATAGATCTTGTAGGTGAAACTTGAACACAAACCGCCCTAGCAACCACTCCCGCTGTGACAATAAACTTAGCGTGATCACCCTCAGCAATGCCATCTTCAATTCCTCTATTCACAAGTAGAGTTTTCTTAGACTCAGTGGTTTTTATAACTCTGACAGTTAATTTTTCATCAACCCCAATTGCTAAAGCAAAAGTTGGTAGTAAAAATAAAAAAACAAAAAACTTCATTTTATCCCCTAAAAAGAATACCCAAGACCAAATCCAACCTTACCTTCAACTAATGTCGTTCGCTGAGGCATAGTATTATCAGTCGTGCTTGATTCATATCTTTCTAACTGTAATGTTTCCATGCTAGCGACAATTCGTAAACCGAAGTTGTTTCGTAAAAAATATTTCAATCCCAATCTAAATCCTGGTACTGCTAAGACAGTGTAATTTGCTTTTTGCCCAGAAGTATTTTTAGCGCTGCCCGTACCGGTTCGAACATAGGTTCCTAAAAAAATAATGGGAGCATCATAAGTTGAAGGCATCATCAACGGATACCAATTCACACCAAGAGCTGCAGAATATTCATCGAAAGAGATATTTTTATCTGAAGCTTGAAAAGCAGACTTATTAGAACGAAGAGCTGTGTTTAAAGTAAAGCGCTCTAAAGTCTCATGACCTAAAAAAGGAATCGCCTCAAAATCTAAATTGACTGAATACAATGAATCTCTTTTGGTATCCCTTGAATTTTGAGAATCAGTGAGGGCCATCCCATACTCACCAATAAGGGAATAACGCTTGGGCCTTGCCATGACCAACTCTCGTCGATCTTTTTCTTGCAGGACTGAAACTTCTTTTAGTACGACTCCTAACTCTTCATCTGAAAAATCTTCTGACCAACCTTCACCCTTTTCTAAAAGTGAGCGATAGAGTTTTGCGTCTGCTGAAGTTTTAAGCGCCTGTTTATGTAAAAAACTTTCGTATTCAGTTTCAAAATTTGTTTTTTTCCTAAATTCGTTGGAGAACTCTGATCGCATTTGATTTTGATAAAAATTATCATAGTTAAAGTTTGGATCATTTACTTTTTTTACATAGGCCGTAACCAATTTTTCAAAAGTTGAAAGTCTTAGTGATCGTCTAAATTCCTCTTGATTTGGCCCTTTATAGAGCGCTGTTCGATGGCGAGAAGAATGAAGTTTTTCCCAGCCTTCAACATCCACTAAAGTTGCATCAGAGTCACTTCGTTCTTCTTTTTTATGCACAGGATCTATCACTTGATAATTATTTTTTAGTTTTGAAAGGCGATCCTTATCATCACTTAAAGCATTAAGGGTATTTTCCACCTGTTTATCTTGAGGTGTAATCACTGTTACTTTTCCAATTCTGGGATCTCGCCTTCCACTTAAAAGGGTGCTTTCAGATAAAACAAGATACTTATCCCCTTTCACTAACAATTCAGGGTCATCTATTTTGAATAATATCCAAATAGAAGAATCTTGAGTGACTTTAATGTTCCTGGCCCGGGCCACTGGAACAACGCGAAGATCTCGAGAGTCTTGAGGACGTATTTCTTTTAAAATCACGCCATAGTCGCCCTCACGAATTCCATCTTGAGGTCCAACATTAAATAAAGCTGTATTTCCACTTGAAGATTGACTAAGAAGTCTTGCCTCTGTTAGGGCAAAAGCACTTTTTATGACAATGAGCAATAATAGCGTTATGACTAGTTTCATCATGTTTTTCAATCTTCCTTGAGAAATAACACTTAAGAAATATTGTGACATCTATTTAACATTATGAAAACACTGATTTAAGAGTGAATCGGTGGAGAATTTGTAACCTTTAAGTCCTTGATAAAGCGTTGCAAAATCCTTATAAAGAAAGAATCCAAATTAAAAGGAATTTTATGAAACGCAGACGCGAGAAAATTACTTATAACTACGAGTGCTCTCTCACTGGAGAACAATTCGTAACGACCGAAAAAGCACCACATCCAAAAGAGCTTTTATCTATTAAAGGCTACTATGAAATGAATCCTGAATTGGATGACCGTCCGGCCGTTATCAAAAAGAAATTAGGCATTCCTACTTCTAACGAAGAAAAACATTAATCGGAGCTTCCCGTGCAAACTCGTAAAGTCATCATTGTCGGTACTGGACCTGCAGGACTAACTGCTGCCATTTATACTGCCCGTGCAGATCTTAAACCTCTTGTACTTGAAGGCCATGAGCCAGGTGGACAATTAACTCTTACTACAGAAGTAGAAAACTTTCCCGGCTTCGAACATGGAGTCATGGGCCCAGAGTTAATGGGAACAATGAAAAAACAGGCCGCTCGCTTCAATGCAGAGTTTATGCCTGTTATGTGTACAGACGTGGATCTTTCTAAACGTCCATTTACAGTTAAAACATCTAACGGCGAAACATTCCTTGCAGAAACACTGATTATCTCAACTGGAGCTTCGGCCAAATGGCTAGGCCTTCCAAATGAAAAAGAACTCACTGGTCGTGGAGTCTCCACATGCGCTACTTGTGATGGATTCTTTTACCGCGATAAAATAGTTCATATTGTTGGCGGTGGTGATACGGCCATGGAAGACGCTACTTTCATTACTAAATTTGCTAAAAAAGTTTATATCATTCATCGCAAAGATACTCTTCGTGCTTCTAAACCAATGCAAGAGAGAGCATTTAATAATCCAAAAATTGAATTCCTTTGGGACTCAGTAGTCACTGAAATTCAAAGTAATGAATCTGGTGTAACAGGAATTGTTGTTGAGAATTTAAAGACCGGGGATAAACATCAGCGTCAGACTGATGGATTATTCTATGCCATTGGACATACCCCAAATACATCTTTTCTTAAAGGCCAGCTAACTCTAGATGACCATGGCTTCATCCAGACTAAGAATGGCCCTGAGACAAATGTCCCTGGTGTGTTTGCTTGTGGTGATGTTCAAGACTCTTACTACCGTCAGGCCATTACAGCAGCGGGATCTGGTTGCCAAGCGGCCATCAAAGCAGAGAGATTCCTTGAAGGCCATTAAAAGTGGTTCAAAAACTTCTTCATTTCAAAAATCTATTTTTTAAATTTTACCAGCGCCATGAGGTGCTGGTATCTATTTTAGTCTTCACTCTTGGTTTTCTTTTTGACATTCAAAGAATTAGACAAATTGATGACATCCTCTACCTCATTCAACAGGCCGTTTATTTAACACTGCTTGGAACTCTACTGTTGGTAGAAATTAGGATTCGAATTGGAACGTTTAAGCTTTCAGATCAAGGTAAAAAATTTTGGCGCTATCATAATCTAGTTGTTCATTTTTTATTTGGCTCTCTTCTGAGGGCCTATACGATTTTCTATTATTCTTCTGCTTCTCACTTTTCTAGTTTTGTTTTCATTCTCTTAATTGCCATCTTTATGCTGGCCAATGAAATTCCGAAGTTTCAAAGATTGGGTCTACCTATCCGAATAATCTTATATAATATTTGTGCCCTCTCGTTTTTTTCTATTTTCTTTCCTATCTTACTTGGTTTTGTAGGTCAAATTCCCTTCTGGCTGGCCTTTTGTAGTTCTGTTTTGGTTATGCTTTTTTTGTGGAAAATAAATTTCTCTAAAACGGAACATCGCTTTATTCTCAAACGTCATGTGGTTATCCCCTCTGTCTTAGTGCACTTGATGTTTCTAATTAGTTACTACACTTCCCTGATTCCTCCCGTGCCGATGGCGGTTAAAAAAATTGGGGTTTATACAAAAGTCACCAAGAGTGAAGGAAAGTACTTTGGTGAAAAGTTGAAAGGTCATCAAGATCTATTGGTTTTTCCTGGTGATAAGGTTACTGTTCTACTTTCTATTTACTCGCCTGCACAATTCAAAGATAAAATTTATCTTAAATGGTATTTAGAGGGCCAACTTCAAGACACTATTCCTTTAGTCATTTTAGGTGGAAGAAAGGATGGCTTTAGAGGATTTGGTTCAAAGCAATTTTATCGGCCAGGATTATGGAAGATAATTGTTGAAACTTCAGATGGACGAGAAGTTGGGCGGACCAAGGTAGAGATCAAAAACGCCCCTCTTCAGACAGAGCGACTTTATGAGACCGAGTCATACTAAGAGTTAACTATTTGAAACTGCTAGAAAGCTCTAAGCAATTTTGGCCAGTCCATTTTCCCCTTTGACACCCCTATATAAAATTTGAAAAAATAATCTAGAGAAGAATTTTGCCAAAGGATTGGCCAAAAAAATTCTCATTAAAACTTTCGCAAGAAACCAAGGACGGTGAAATGCAAAATCTTTTCAACTACACCACTCTCTCAACTCGGTTGGAAAAAACCACTCGCACCCTTTTTGTCACCCTTAACCGACCTGACTGGAAGAATGCTTTTCACCTTGAAATGCTTTTTGAACTTGAATCTATTTTTGCGTGGTGTACTTCAAGAGTTGAAATTAATTCAATCATTATAGATTCAACCACTAATGAATTCTCAAGTGGTTTAGATCTTGAGCAACTTCCCTCTCTTTCGGCCAAACAACTTGATAAAATAAACAGCAAACTTCAGAAAATTATATTTTCCATGATGCAACTCCCACAGACGATCATTGTTGATTTAGGGGATGGCTCTCAAACACTCGCCTCAGAGTTTGCTCTAGGTGCTGACATTCGCCTTTGTTCTAAAAATGCACAAATAAGTTTTAATCATTGTCTCTACGGTTTAATTCCATCGGCCGGTGGAATGAGCACATTATCTAGTTTGGTTTCACCTAGCTATGCTCGCTCATGGGTATTATCTGGTAATAACATTTCTTATGAACAATTGATTCATTCTGGATTTATAACTGAACTCTATGAAAATGATCAGCGATTTGCGGTTATAAATAAGTATCTTCAACAAATTGCCAAACTTGCTCCCGTTCAGAGAATTCAATCTAAGCTTGGCCTTTTTGAATCACTAAGATCACAAATTGAATCTGGAATAGTGATGGATAAAAAAATTGCCAAGGCTTCAATGGTCTCTGAAGACTGGCGATCAAAAAAACCAGAGTCTAAAGATGAACAGTTTATGCCCGCTAAGTCCATGGCCTATGCTGTAAAATTGTCTTTGATTAAAACTGAGGAAAACTCAAGCTCAAAACTTGAACACTAAAGTTCAAAAATTTCGTGGGTATCAATAATTTGTCTTAATTCATTAATTGAGAATTTTTGACTATATCCAAGTAAAAAACCACCACCTCCAGCACCACAAAGCTTGAGAATAAAGTCATTTGTCTCGAGACCTCTACTCCAGAGCCCTCTCATTTGAGTAGGAATCATCTCAGGGAAAAAATCCCATTGAAACTTTGAGATATGCCATAAATGATGAGCAAGATGGGCCTGATCATTATTTAAAAGTGATTCAATCGCAAAATTAACATCTTTTGCCAAGATTTCAGCACAACCTTGCTTAAATTGCGGATCCTTCATTTTCTCTTCATAAATACTCACCAGTGGCCCAGTTTGGCGAGGACGGCCGGTATTGAGAAGAAAAAAACCTTTTAAATTTAGCGGTCGATCCAAAATATCAACTTTGCTAAAACTATGAATCAGCAGTGGCCTTTGAATATGACTTACTAATGGATCGAGTCCTGAACTTGAACCATGAAAATAATCCTCTAAGCGGGCCAGGGACTCTTTATCTTCAATCAGATTATTTGAGACTTTTCCATACTGCTGATAAATCGCTGCAATTAAGGCACCTGAACTACCAAGTCCAAAACCATGCGGGATAGAAGAATCAAACCAAAGTCCTTTCTCCATATCTGAAGTCATTTGAAGAAGATCAAGATTCTTATCCGAACTTTCTTTAATAAAACCAGCAATGCTTTTACGAGAAAGATCCCTGGCCTCGGAAGGTGTGTTATCAAAAGACCAACGACCAAAAAAAGCGGAATATGGCAGGGCCAGAGCTCGGGAGCCATTGAGAATTGTGTATTCACCAAAAAGTAAAACCTTGGCAGGAAAAGTTTTTAGCATCTCACTGGCCCTTTTCCGCATTCGTCATAAATAATTTTTGAACAAATAGGTGCCAGCTCATGGGAAGCAAAGACAGTAATTTTCTCTTTATATTGAGCTGGATAAATTAGATGTAAATTAGGACCAGCATCGAAAGTAAAATAAACAGGGATTCCAGTTTGTTTTCTAAAATCACGAACAAGATCAATCGCCACTAATGAATTTGGTTTTAGTAATGTATAAGAATCTGGCGAAGTCATCATCATCGCATGTAAAGTAAGGGCCTCTACCTCAAGTAAATTTCCAACCACTTCAAGATCACCAACTGCTAAGGCCTTAAGCATGGTAGAATAATTATTCTTCGCCTGAATAAAGCGGGCCTCGGCAAATGGATGCTCCTTCATTCGATCATGTCCAGCACGACTGGAAACATTTTTTTCGGCCGCACTAATGACCAGTATGGTATCCTGTAAATTTTGAAATTCTGGATGAACGTCAAAAGGAGTCGCAAACTCATCACTTGAACCCGCAAGTTCACTTTCTCCCCAACTTACCATTGATCCATAAATTGAGCGGCAAGCACTGCCACTGGCCAGTCGAGAAAGGTTACTCGCCATTTGATAAAAGGTACTGTTATTTTTTTGATCTAATTGAAAATATAAATAATCAGTTAAACAAAGGGCCAAGGCCGAAAGACCCGATGCCGACGAAGCAATCCCTGCACCATGAGGAAATGTGTTCATGGTTTTTACTTTGTACTGTAATTGGCCAAGGGCCGGAACTTCAGTCACCAAAGTTGAAATATACTTCTGAATTTTCTCCGCAAACTTATCTTCTTTTTTTCCATCAAAGATAACTTCCACTGAAAAATTCCCAGGAGTAAATGTTAACGAAGTTTCTGTATAACACTCACTTAAAGTTAAACTTAAAGAGGGATTGGCCGGAATCTGATGACCTTTTTTTCCCCAATATTTAACGAACGCAATATTGGCCGGAGAGCGCCAATGACTCTCAAATGCAATGGGACGAATTTCTTTAAACTGGCCCAAACTTATCATTAACTTCTCACAATTTCAGAATAAGGAATGAAAGTGTTAAATCCTTTCTCTTCGAAGTATTTTTTAGTGGTATGAAAATCTCGCTCGGATGTGACTAAAGCAAAATCTCCTCCCCACGCTCCTAAAGACTTGACCTCACCCCAATAATCAGAAAAATATTTGTCTTTCACTTTCTCATACTTAAGGGCCTGGCTTATGATTTCTTCATGAGACTTTATGATTTTATCAAACATCTTAACATCTGAGGCCACAATCATCTCTTTCGTCAATTGTGAGATCTCATTGATAATTTGCCCCTTACCCTCAATCTTCATTTCTTGATATTTGATGACTTCTTTTTCTGAGGATTGCTTTTGACCTAAATAAAGGAAAAAGAGCTGATCCTTAAATGCTGGGTTAAAAGGAACACTTTCCCATTGTGGTTTAGAATCTTTATTCTGAAATTTAATTGGCCCAATTGCCTGAGCACAAGCAATATCATATCCAGAACCACCAATGGTTTTTTTCAAAAGTTCAAATGGACCCACATAGGCCCATTGAGCGATGTTGTAAATAAAAGTTGAGCTTGATCCAAGTCCCCATTCGAGTGGAAATTCAATCTTAGATTCAACAAAAACATCCATCTCATCTCTTAAAAAGTGAGGGTTTTGCAGTCTCACAGCCTTGAGAACACTTTGAACAAAGTCCTGCTTTTTTTCTGATTGTTTTTTTATGGGATCAAAATGCCAAAACTCATAATCCGATTCAAACCAAACATTTCCCATATGATCAAAACTCTTCCAATTAAGAGTGGGCTGATAAGAGTGTCGGTACTTCACTTTCATCGATTGTCCCACAGTCGTAGGCAGAGCTAGAGCTTCTGCTCCATCGATGACAAAATATTCTCCAGAAAGAAGAAGCTTACCATGTCCATAGAAATGTTGGTCTCTCATTGCATTGTCCTTTCAGAATTTAAAAAATTTCTAACTGCAGTAAAGGAAACAACTTTGTCTAAAAAAAACTCTTTCGCCTTCTCTATTTCAATAGAGTTCGCATCTAATTGATTAAGGATATTTAAAAGGTGAAGTTTCATATGCCCCTTTTGAATTCCTGTCGTCACTAGAGACTTTACTGCACCAAAATTTTGGGCGAGACCAACAGCGGCCATCACTTGCATTAATTCTGGAGCACTAGGATTTTCCAAAATAGCAAGAGAGGTTTTTGCGAGAGGATGTAATGAAGTTAATCCTCCAACTGTCCCCACGGCCAGTGGTATTCTTATTGAGAATTTAAAGTGATCGTTTTCCAGGGAAACAGTCGAGAGTGAGCGATACTGTCCATCACGGGAAGCATAAGCATGAGCACAGGCCTCGATGGCACGAAAATCATTTCCGGTTGCAATCACAACAGCATCAACCCCGTTCATAATTCCTTTATTGTGAGTCACTGCTCGATTAGGATCAACTTCGGCGATACGTACGGCCGTAGCAAATTTTTCTGCAAATTCACGAGAGCTCATATTACCAGCAAATGTACCAAGCTCATCAATTGGACACTCCACTGAACATTCAACGACACAATCAGGAGTGTAATTTGAAAGAATACACATAATAATTTGGACTTCTTTCTCAGAATTTTCAAAACGTGAATCAAGACTGACTTTTCTCTTAAACACCTGGGCCATCTCTTCTAAAATAGAATTAATGAAATTCGCCCCCATCGCATCACAGGTTTCACACTCAATTTTTAACTGATAATAATTTTCGATTTTATCAGTCATATCCACAAGCTCAAGGCCAACGATTCCGCCTCCGCGCTTTTCCATATTGAAAGTGATAAACTCTACGGCTTTTAGTAAGTCCGATTTAGAATCACTAAAAAATTGATCGAGTTTTGCCTTTGTGCCTTGCCACTTAAAGTGTACTTGGCCAACTTTTTTGGTAGAAATAACTCTCGATTTAAACCCACCTCTTTCAAGCCAAAACTTGGCCCCAAGAGATGCAGCAGCAACAACAGATGATTCTTCAATCACCATTGGTACTGAATATATTTTTCCATTAATTAAAAAATTCGGAGCGATACCAAAAGGAAGATCATAATTAGTCAGAGTATTCTCAGAAAACTCATCAAAACGTTTTTGCAAGTTAGAGTCTGGATGCCAATATATTTTAAGATTCTCAACTAGCTGACTTGATTCTTCACTTAATTGCTCAGACAGCCATTCTATCTTTTGCAATTTGCTCATCTTAGAAAAACCACTTACCGTTTTCAATTGGCCCCCTTAACTTCCAGCAGCGCTTTTGCCACCAGGAGTCCTTCTCGCATACTTAAAAAATGTTGTTCTAACGATTCGAAACTTTGCATCGCAGGGATAAGATAACTTTGGGCCATCCCAATGACAGAGTTGGCCTTCATTTTTGTTTTCAGCTCATATCCATCAAGAATATTTTTAATTCCACCGGAGATAATAAATTCTTTGTTATTCGTTGGAAGAGCATTGAGAAACGTAATCATTTCACGTGTCGAATGTCCCACTTGAATAAAAGGTTTCTTCCCTTGATTTTCATGCCCACGTAAACTTTCCAGTAAAGAGAAATTCGTTCCACCAAAACCAGCGAGCTCGATGGCCACAATCGGTAGATCCAAGAGCGCTTTCAAACTCTTTGGCCCCATTCCTTGCCCCACTTCCTTCACAATAACTGGGTAAGAAGTTTTTTCTAAAAAACGAGTTAGAGTCAAAATTGGAGATACTTTGTATCGATCACCTTCCGGCTGGAACCACTCTTGGAGAGGATTAAGATGAATAATGATTCCGGTTGCCTCTAGAGATTTCACCATTTGATGAACATCATCTATTTTGTCATTGAAAACAATCTCTTCAAGTTGAGCAATTCCTAGATTCGCATAAAGTGGCCGATCACCTAAATATTTTCTAACGGCAAAGTCTTGCACTCTTTCATTCCCAGAAAGAAGTGAGCGACAAGACCCAAGGCCCATGCCCAAATTATACTTACCAACAAGCTTTGCTAAATTTTGATTGATGTTGGCCGCATGAAGTGTTCCCCCAGTCATGCTAGAAATCCAAAGTGGATAATCAAAAAGAGTATTAAGAAATTTTACTTCCCACTTCTCATCAACATTTGGATGGGTAAAAAAAAGAGGCTCATAATTAAAGCGCTCATCTATTTCATGAATTGAGGTTTGCGCCTGGGCCGCAAGCTCGATATGAGCTCCTTTCCGAGTAGCTAACTCATCAGAAAGAGGAAGATTTTCTTTTGGATTCATAGCGTTTCATTTACCAGGGCCGACTCCAAAAGTCATGGTCTTCTTATACAAAAACCCAGGCCTATAAATAACTGAAATTACTGATGATTAATGCTTTAAATGGGTGACAAAACCAAGACAAATTCCTGCTTATCCAGATCACCTAACTGAGTTTGGATATCTTTAGGCCTTCCTCTTAGCAATTTTTCGTCCGGGCCATTAAGATTCATAGCAAGAAAAACTTCTCGATTCGGAGCAAGGGCCACCAATTCTTCAATCAGTTTCTTTAAACGATAAGGTGTTTCCATCCAAATTTGAGTTTGAGAATTCTTTAACTCTCTCTTGATCCAATCTGATCTTTCGGGCACTTTAACAGGAATGAAACCACAAAAAATAAATCTCTCGTGACTAAAACCAGATAAGGCCAGACTAAGAGCAATTGAATTAGGAAAAGGTGTAGAAGTGACTCTAAGACTATTTCTATGACAAGCATCGACTAACTTCTGGCCAGGATCACAAAATGCAGGAAGCCCACAATCACTTAGTAAATAGGCCCGTGATCCAGACTTTAATTTTTGAATAATCTCACTCTGGATTTTTTCAAAGGTATGCTCATTGAAGAGAATAAATTTCTCAATTGCTTCTCGAGGAAGTCCCCACTTAAGCCATCGCTGTCTTCCAATTTTATGTTCCTCAACCAAAATGAGAACATTTTCTTTTAATGAATCCTCTAGGAGCATCTCTCTTGCCATTGATTCAAGAGGAAGATCATCTTGAATAGGAGTGGGTACAAGAATTAAATCTTTCATTCTAAATCCAAAGACTGAAAGAGTTCAGGACGATGAAAATCCGGATTCGCTTCAGGATTAGGCATTAAGGCAAAGTACTCTCTTGGATCAGAACCAAGACAAGAAAAGAAACCACCAAATAGTTTTTCACCCTGAATATCATCTGGAAGTGTCAGTTCAATATGAGACTCCCAATGAAGATGATCCAAAGTTACAGAAGATTTAAAATCCAATTGCGAAGGAGCAAAGAAGGTCTTTCGAGGTTCTGTAATGATTAAAGCAAATGGCTGATTCAAAGGGGATACTTGAATTTCCAAATAAGGAGCATTTAACTGCCCCTCTTGTGTGCGCAGCTGCAAAAAAGCTTCAACGACGTCATGATTCCAAAGTCCCCAGTTTTTACTCCAATCCTGAGAAAAAGATGAATCGCATGTCCAATTTTCTTTAATTCGTTTTTGGACAGTAAAATCCATAAGAACTTTTCGTCCCGTCATCTCCCAAGAAACTTTAACAATATGTTTAGCATAGACATCACCATGCTTTTTAAGATAGGCCTGCATAAATCAAGCTTAACTAATTTATCCTGACTTGCCCATAACTTTGAGGCATACTGGGCCCATGAGATTATTTGTTATTGTGACACCCGGATTAGAGCCTCTGGCACTCAAAGAAATTGAGTTAAAATGTCCTATTCAAAACCCTATTGTAATCAAGGGGGGAATTGAATTTGAGGGAAATTTAGAATGGGTTGAGAGCGCTCACCTTTTACTTAAAATCCCCACCCGTATCTTAATGCGAGTGACTGATTTCAAAGTTCGAGATTTCCCAAAACTTTTTCAAAAGCTTTCTAAATTCGAGTGGAATAAATTTTTATCTCACCCCAAACCAAATTGGGAGATTAGTTGTAGCAAAAGTCGACTCAACCATACTGGCCGAATTGAAGAGACTCTTAACCAGGCGCTAAATGAGGCCTTAGTCAGACAACCTCTTTCAAAAGACTGGGAGAAAAAAAGTTTTCCTCCTCAAACTTTTTATGTGCGCCTTTTTGAAGATCAATTAACTCTGAGCTTAGATTTAACCGGTGAACCTCTCTATAAAAGAGGACTGCAAACAATTAAAGGCGAAGCACCTCTCAGAGAGAACTTGGCCGCGGCCTTTATCTTTAAAATCTTTGAAGGGATAGATTCTTCTGTCACTTTAGTTGATCCAATGTGCGGTTCAGGAACATTACTCACAGAAGCACTCACCTTCATGAAACCACTCAAGCTAAGAACATTTGCTTTTGAATCGGCCCCTTTTTATAAAGGAAAAATTCTTAAAGTTCCTCAAGAGCAATCCTCTCTTCCAATAAATAAGTGTATTGGATTTGATATCAATGAAGACCTGATTAAAAAAATTGAAACCAATCTTCCAATTGAATTTAGAATTCAAAACTCTCTAGAGCAAAAAATTGATGAATCAAACATGGTGATGATTTGTAATCCACCCTATGGGGAGAGGATTAAAATCCAAGGTAAAAGAGGACAGTTTTTACAAAATGCTTGGAAAAAATATCTCGCCGACGGCCCTCTTCGTTTAGGTTGGCTTTTACCAAGTGATATGGATGATTTATTTAAGGAGCATGAAAAATATCATGTTCGTGAAAAAATCCATCTTAAAAATGGCGGACTCGCTGTCACTTTTTGGATCTGGGAAAGAAATTAACTAAGAAAGACTTGGGATTTAACCCAAACTCCACCTACAAATTGGATGACCGCGAGTTTATTTTGAGGAATTTCTTCCACTTCTTCGAGAGCAGAATTTTTCAGACTATGAATGGAGACTTCAAAAGTTTTTCCCTCTGGATGAAGAATAGAAAGCTTATCAGATTTTTTTATTCCTCGAGAATTTTTAACCATAATCGCCAGATGGGAGCCTTTCTCGGCCTCCATCACTTCACCTAAATAATTACCTTCTCTTTTTTGTAATCGGCCATTTTTAAGTTTAGGGAAAAGAACATCGGTTTTATTGACGAGATAAAATCCACGCATTAAATCTTGAGGATACTCTTGTTTAAAATGATCAAATTCCTCTGAATTAAAAACTTGAATGAGTTGCGATAATCTCAATAGATAAGAAAAATCTGTCCACCTTAGATCAACTCTCAAATATTTTAATCCAAATTCTTTCAACTCTTGAGCAAATTCAATTAAGCAGAATTCTTTAATATGAAACATAAAAGTCCCATGACGATTTTCAACAATGGGAAAACCTTTATGAGGAGATTCCTCACTCTCCCCAAGAGCGACTAACTCTGAGTTTTGAGCAATTTTTTCTGGGGCCAGGGGACTCAGAAGGGCCCTTGGAGTATAAAATAATAAAATTCTCCCGAATCCTAAAAGCTCACAAGGTACTGATAATCTTTTTACGTAGTCTTCTATCGTACTTTTACTTAATTCAAGCGAAAGGACTATTCTTTCAAGCTTACCTTTTGAAAGAGAAATCCACGTCTCAAGAGCAGTGATGTTATGATTACCATTTTCAGCAATAAAGTGAATTTTCGTATCAAGGTTTTCAATCACCCAATGAAGTGCTCCAGGATCTTGAACTCTAATACCATCAATGGAAGGTAAAAGCTCTAAAACCACTGGGAGGGCCGACTCAAAAACATTTTGAGTCATTAAAATATCCCATTCCAAATACACTTGGAGATGAAGCTCTTTTGCTCTCGCCACAAGTTTTAAAATCTCTGGAGTTGATAACTTTCCGAAGCGAGAAAGAGATTCATGGGCAAGAATAACCTCATCCAGGCCCGCTTCTTTAAGAACTGATAAATCGTGCAGACTTTGAGCATAAGTGGTCATCTTCATTTTGAAACCACCTGCTGTCTTACAAGATTAAAGGCCTCAATACCTTCAATATAAGGAAGTCTAACTAAGGTTGTGGGTTTAGTTCTCTGAACGGGTCTCATGGACAGGTCCATAATCTCATGGGCAACAACTTCTCTCGCACTTCCCTTAAATGGGACAATTTCTAATTTATCGCCTTGATTGAAAGCATTTCGAACTTCAATGATGATTCCACTTTTCAAAGAGGCCTCAACGACTGTTCCAACTAATTGCCATTCACTTTCAACATTTTCTCTTTCATTAAATATAGAATCGGCCCCGGCCTTCTCAACTAAGGCAGCTTCAGTATAGGCCCGATGGGAAACTTTGTTTAATTCTGCTTCCCACTCAAGAAGAGAATCAGAATAAAAATGCCCATGCTCTTTATAAAAATTGAGCGCTTCCGAATATACTTTTGACATCGTACCTGCATAAAGATTGCTCTTCATTCTTCCTTCAATCTTTAATGAGTCAATGCCTTCATTAATAAATTCTGGTAGCAGCCTAATTCCCTCTAGATCTTTTGAGCTCATAAAGAAGACCTTCTTCTTTTCCATTGTAGAAAGTCCCATATCTAGTGAGTACTCAAAACGACAAGAGTGTGCACAACCGCCACGATTGGAATCTCTTCCTTGAGTAAAATTAGAAATGACACAATGGCCAGAATACGCCATGCACATGGAGCCATGAATGAACATTTCAATTTCAATCTCTGCTTCACGCTTAATTTTGCCGGCTTCTTTAATACTTACCTCTCGCCCAAGAACAATCCGGGTTGCACCCATTTTTTTCCAGAGTTTGGCCGACTCTACATTCAGAGTTGAGGCCTGAGTTGAAATATGAATAGGAATAATTGAAAGGTCTCTAACGGTTTTTACCACTCCAAGATCAGACACAATAACTGCATCAACTTTTATTTCACTTAAAAACTCTACAAAGGAAGGGAGTTCAACTAAATCTTTATCGTGCAAGAAAGAATTTAGCACCACATAAACTTGGGCGCCTCTAGCATGAGCAAAAGCAACACCCTCTCTCAGCTCATCCAGAGTAAAATTCTCAGCTGCTGTTCGAAGTCCAAACTTTTGGCCTCCGACATAGACTGCATTGGCCCCATAAAGGACTGCCACTTTGAGTTTATCTAAACTTCCGGCCGGGGCCAAAATTTCTGGAAATGATGTCGCTTTCATAGACATGCTGTTTACCAAATTTGGGTCATAAGTTAAACTGTTGATATTAATTTTGATTTTAAAAAGGCATCTGAATTGAAAAAAGTTCTTTCTCTCATCTTAGTGGCCTTTCTTTCAGGGTTGATAACTGTTGGAATTCTTGTTCTTAAACGCTACCAACAAAATCCTGAGCAAATTGTTCCATACCCCTACAGATTTACCGAAGACTCTCCGCTCATCACTCCCAATGCTCCTATTTTGATTGTGGGTGATCGCATGGCCCTCTACTTCAGTAAATTTAAGGCCGAGCTTGCAGAAACAATCTCGCAAAAACTCTCAAAACCAATCGCGATTGAGTCTCTCGCCGCTGAAGGTGTGGCCCTCCACCGCACTCTTCATCAACTCAAATCTCTGACCAAATGGCCTCAAATTATTATTTATCAAGGTGCCAGTGAGGAATTTAATGAAAGAAAATTTGAGCTCAGTGAAATTGCTAACATCAATCAAAACTTCAAACGTTATAATGACGAAAAAATCGAAACCCTTCTTGTTTTGCATCCTTGGATCTCCCGACTAGTTTACGAACCAGTTAAACTCGTCCTATTACCAAATTCTCCTCAACCAAGAGGTGAAATTCTTGAAGATGACTATCTTAAAGGCCTTGATTTGGAACTTAAATTGTTTGAGCAACACCTCATCCAGTTGGTTAATTTAAGCAAGGATAGAAATAGTTTGCTGATTCTTACCACTACCCCAATCAATCTGGATGTATCCCCAAAGAAAGTTTGCGCTTTCACTAATACTTTAGAAATCGAAAAAGACTTAGATGATCTTAAATCTATGCTTAAAGAGAGTAATCCAAAAACCGCTTATCAAAAATCATCTAAACTCATTAAGCAGTATTCTGGAAATGCTCAGCTTTTCTATATGCATGGCCAAATTTCTAAAGCACTAGGTTTGGAGGATGAGGCCAGAAACAGTTTACTCTCGGCCAGCGCTTTTGATTGTGATACCTGGAGAACAACAGAGGTTTTCAATAGTATTATTCGAAAAGTGGCCAACGAGAATCAAGTTATTTTGTTTGATTTCGCTCGAATGCTCGAAGCCGAATGGCCTGATAATCCTACTTTCTTTGATGATCTCTATCCCCAACATCTTTACTACGAGAAGGCCACTGAACAATTAGGGTTAGTCATTAAACAAATTCTAAAACTCTGAAAATCTCTCCCTCAATAAAGCATCAATAAACTTTAGTAATTTGGCCAGCTTGGCCCTAGGGTGGTAAACTTTTGCTATCACTGGTGGGGTCATTTTAACACGCAGCAAGTCAATAGATGGCCTTATATGTGATTTGGCATAATTTCTCGACCTCACTTCTCTGGCAAGATCTTCGCAAGAGTAAGATTGGGACAACAAGGAGGTTGACCATGAGAAGCCGCTGGATGATTTTTTTAATGGCCCTAACACTGGGGGCATGCGCTTCAAGGGAAAATGTAAAGAAGGAATACAACTCTCAGGAGGATCAATTTACCTATTTTGATGGGCCTGCCTCCCGTTTTCGCTAAAATTTTACGTTCTCTGGGGAAAACTTGTTTTTTCATCGTAATTTTTAATTTATAGTTCGAGAAAATCATGTTTTTCCCGGAGAAGTGAGTTGAAGACAACACAACCCCAAGTTACTCGTTTCCACAATTTAGACAGCATCAAAGAATGGACTATTTCTGATGCCAACGACATTTACCAAATTAGTCGTTGGGGTGAGGGTTATTTTTCAGTGAACGATAAAGGTGACCTTTGTGTTAACCCAACTCGTACTCAAAATGGCCCAGTGATCAGCATGATGGAAGTCCTCGAAGAAATGAAAAATAAAAATATTTCATTTCCAGCGGTTATTAGATTCCATGACATTTTGAGATCCCAGGTTGCACTACTCAATAAAACTTTTAGAAGCGTTATTGAAGAGGCCAAATTTAATGGGACCTATTGTGGTGTTTATCCGATTAAAGTTAACCAAATGAGAGAAGTGGTTGAAGAAATTGTAGATGCTGGCTCTCCTTACAACTATGGACTTGAGGCCGGATCTAAACCCGAACTGATTGCTGCTCTTGCAATGAATACCAATCAAAATTCACTCACTGTTGTAAATGGTTATAAAGATCTAGATCTTTTACGTCTGGCCCTTTTAGGAATTCAACTAGGCCGTAAAATCATTGTGGTTGTTGAAAAATACTCAGAACTCACAGACCTCATGAGACTCTCCCAAGAAATTGGAGTAGAGCCTATGATTGGATTAAGGGCCAAAATTGCGACTAAATCTTCAGGAAAATGGGCCAGTTCAGGTGGAGATTATGCCAAGTTTGGACTAACCATTACTGAAATCCTTCAGGCAGTAAAATATCTCAAATCAATTGATAAACTTCATTGCTTAAAACTATTCCATTTTCATATTGGATCTCAAATCCCGGATATTAAGACGATCAAAGATTCAATCTCTGAAGGTGCTCGTATTTATGCCAAGCTTTACAAAGAAGGCGCCAAATTAGAATTCTTTGATGTAGGTGGTGGTGTTGGCGTCGACTATGATGGAACTCGCTCAAACTCACCTTCTTCAATTAACTATACCACCCGTGATTATGTGGCCGACGTTGTTTATATTTTAAAACAAGTCTGTGACCTTGAAGATGTACCACATCCAAATATTGTTTCAGAATCTGGGCGCGCTATTACGGCCCATCACTCTTGTGTTGTCACCAATGTTTTTGGTGCACTTGAAATTGGTTCAGATAATTTTAATACTGACAAAGTAGTGAGTGAAAATATCCTAGTCACAAACATGCGAGATATCTGGCAAGATCTTGGCCAGAAGAACTATCAAGACGTTTATAACGATGCTACAAAATTAAAAGAAGAATCAGTTTCTGCCTTTAAATTTGGCATTCTCTCTCTTGAAGAGAGAGCAAAACTTGAAACTCTTTACTGGAGAATTTGCAAAAAGATCGTGGAGTACGCTTCTCAAGATGAATATGCCCCTGATGAGATTATGCTCCTTAAAAACCAAATGGCCTCTCAGTACATGTGCAATCTTTCTATTTTCCAATCAGCCCCTGATACATGGGCCATTGGACAAATTCTACCAGTGCTTCCTATCCATAAATTAAATGAGAAGCCCACAGAGCTTTGTACACTAGTAGACATTACCTGTGATTCAGATGGAAAGCTTGACACTTTCCTTTCGGCCGATGGGCCAACCAACACTGTTCCAATGCACAAGCTCAAAGAAGGCGAAGATTACTTTGTCGGGCTTTTCATGACTGGGGCCTATCAAGACATCATGGGTGATAATCACAACTGTTTTGGCCGACTTAATGAAGTTCATATTTTCTGTGATGATGACGATCCGACAGATTTTTATATTGAGGAAGTCATACCAGGAAACAGGGCCTCCCAAGTCCTCTCCACACTCCAATATAACCCTGAGACCATGGCCCAAACCATGAAGGCCTCAATTGATACTCAGGTTAAACGTGGAAAGATCAGGCCAAGAGAGGGTGTGGTTCTTACAGACTTTTATGAAGCTTGCTTGAAGAGTTATACCTATTTAAAAAAGTAATTTTATAAGAATCACTAGGTCTTAAGGCCTAGTGATTTTTACATAGAGTATTCTCTTTCATAAAAAAATCACTATAACGCTTTAAATTAATTTTTTATAAGGCCCACTCATGCACTTTATTTTAACTTTGGTGATGCTTTTAACATCTTCGGCCTTCGCTAGAAATATTTACTGTAGTCGCAATGGTGACGAAGTTGAGCTCATTGCTGGTAGAAATTCATTAGAAATTGAGACCTTTGACGGAAGCCGGGCCCATAGGCTTTATTTTAGTCTTCAGGATAAGACTGTTATCACTACTTTTTTTTTGAAACCTATTCTTTCTCAATTAAAATCTCCCATTTCTTCAGGAACGGTCTATTTTACAAAACAAATAACTGATGGCGCGAGAATCGATTCTCGCATCTATGAAATGGTTGCAGTAGATAGAGTGGAAAGAATTCTTGTGATTTATACTCTCTTATCAAGTTCGAATAAATCTATCACAGTATTCTCTACTAAATTCTGCGATGAATAAGAAGCGGGGCCCGAAACAGGCCCCTGGCAAAATCAAAGAATAATTTTGCCATGATTTGAGAACTCCATATTCATACAAACCATTTTAGTTCTAAAGACGGAAAAATATTCATTTGATTTTGGACTTGACCTAGGTTTAGTGGTGTAGAAATTCCAATAAAATCGATAGAACTCATACCTAAAAGACAGATAGCAATAATAAACTTTTTCATATTCCCCTCCTTGAACCTAAAAAGATTTTCTTTCATTGTTATGGAGAGATTGTGGAAGAAAAAATTGCTCTTACTTTCTCATCTTACCTAATTGTTTTATGTACAAAAAAACTTCAATACTTAAAAACATAGTAAATGAAGAATAATAAGACCAAATTAAAAATACAAAAAGAGATCCGGCCGCACCATAGATAGAGGTCACAGCAATTTTTCTAAGATAAAATGTTAACAATGAATTTCCGATAACAAAAAACAATGTGGAAATAAAAGAAATAATTCCCGCATTCTTAAATTTTGGCCGTCTCGAAGGAACAAAATAATGAATGGCATAAAACATTAAAAAATAAATAATAAAATTGAAGTTAAAAAAAAGAAATTTAACAAGCTCAGACTTCTTTGTACCAACTCCGTAAAGATATTCCGCCAAATGAGTTAATGATAAAGAGAAGATCACAAAGACACCAGAAGCAATAACCACCAGCATAGCAAAGACTTTATCTTTTGCAATCTCCAGAAGACTCTTCTTCTCATCAGGGGTTAAATGGCCATAAATTAAATCAAATGAGTAACGAAATTGAAGAAAGACTAAAGAAGCTGTCCAAAGTAAAACGACAACCCCAATAATCCCAGAAATAGAACCAAAATTTAACCCTTCATTAACATTACTAAAAATAATCTTAACCATCGATCCCAAAACTGGTGATGTTAAGTTGGCCCTAAAAGCAATTTCTTCCTGAATATTTTGTCCAAGTAGTGAGGCCACGGCCAGAAGAATTAAAATAAAGGGAGCAAGTGCTAGCGCTGAGTAGTAGGATATAGATGATGAAAGTAAAAAAAGATTATCCTCATAGATCTTATTAATTAAGTATTTTATCTTCTCAAAAAAATTTTTATCGGCCAGTTCCATCTTCTTGCTCCATCTTTAAATACTGTTCTTTATAACCAATATAAGCAAGATAGTGATTCTTAATTTTTTCAGCTTCTTCAGAAGTAAGAGATCTCTCAACAACGGCCGGCCTGCCTTTGATTAAACTACCTGGAGGAAACTTTTTATTTGGACTCACAAGTGATCCAGCAGCAACAAGACAGTTGTCTCCAATTTCTGCACCATCAAGAATGATCGCCCCCATTCCAATTAAACAACCGTCGCCAATTTTACATCCATGAAGAACTACGCTATGCCCTAATGAAGTATTCTCACCAATAGTAAGTGAATTAAGTTCAGTTACATGGAGCATACACAAATCTTGGATATTGGTGTTCTTTCCAATTTTAATAAAATTCACATCGGCCCGGATAACTGAGTTATACCAAATATTCACATGATCCGAGAGTTCAGCACGCCCTATAACCTTGGCCCCATCCGCAATAAAAACTCTTTCACCAAATTGAGGGTAGAAACTAAGATAACGAGAAATTTTCATCATTTTCCTTTTAACATTGCAAGCACATGGGCCTCTTCCGGGAAAAAATGAGGTCCAAGAATTTGTATCCTTCCACCTTGTTTTATAACCTCTTCTGCTAATTCATTCAAGATATCAATTGATGGCCTGCTCTTGAGAATTTTTTTATGAATTTCAAATTCCCCTGTCTCCATGTTTAACATCCCCCACAATTTCTTCTCACTTGGAAGAATCAAATGAACTACTTTTCCTTCCATCGTTGCCTTAATGATTTGCTCTAAATCAGTGAGAAATCTCTTGGACTTTAACATTTTAAGTAAACGCTCTTTCAATTGTGCAGAATAGTAGTCCATAACCTGAGAGCGATAATCTTTGCACACTTCTAAAATCTCTACACAAGTTTTCTCAAAAAAATCTTCTTCTAATAAGATAAGAGCATTTGATTGATAAAAATAATTAATGAAGATTGATTTCATATCAATTAATCCAGTAATTATGACTGGCATAGAGTGATAGAGCATTAGGTCTTGGATCTTTAGAGCAATAGTTTTTAAAGCAAGCCTGGTCTTATAAGGGATCAATGTTTTTTGTGAGTACAAACGTACTCCACCCTCGTTTAAAAGATCTGGTATTTGATCAAACTCATACTGCTGGATAATCTCAAGATGTTGAAAATCTCCTCGATAGACCTTGATGTCATAGAGAGAAATATTCACCACCATATACTCTGGATTAATAAAAAGTTCTTCTAAGAGTGGTCTGACATGAAAGCTTTGCCCAATCATGAAATAACTTTCAACTTCTCCATCTAAAATGATGTATCCTTGAAGTTTATCCGAAATAAAAAAGCCATGAGATTTATCACTATGACTGGCCAAGATTTTTTTTATTTGAGTTTTATTTTTACTCAATATTTTTGACATCTCAGTTTTATGCTCATCATTTAATTGAGTAACTATCTCTTCTATAAAATGATCTACCTTCTCACTCTTTTCATCTTCAAGAGGAGAAATAAAAAAACTTAATGTCGAAGTTTTTGGATGAAATAATAATTGGTTGAGACTAATAGGCTTCACTGAATTTTGACCCCCTGGGCCTACAAAAGTTCGTCTTCCTATTATAGCCGAGGGCCAAGATTCATGATAGCGTTTTAACTATGAAGAATGAACAATTGGCCTTTGGTATTGATATTGGTGGAACAAACACAAAGATTGGTTTGTTAAATTCAAAGGGAGAACTTTTAAATTTTAAAACCCTCCCTTCGTTGCATGCTGAAGACCCGACGCCATTTATTGAGCAAATCTATCGGGAATGTTCTGAAATTTTAAATTCAAATAGTCTTTCTTTTAAAAATATTCTTGGATTGGGTGTTGGTGCACCTATGGCCAACTATTTTTCAGGAAGAATTGAGAGTGCTCCAAATTTAGGATGGAAGAATGTTGCCCTGAAAAACATTTTTGAAGAAATCTTTAATGTAAAAACATTTATCGAAAATGATGCAAATCTTGCTGCTCTTGGAGAAAAAAAATGGGGCGCAGGTAAATCAATGTCTGATTTTATCCTTATCACCTTGGGCACAGGAGTTGGTTCGGGTTTAATTTTAGAGAATAAACTTTATCGTGGTCACAATGGCCTTGGTGGTGAAGGTGGGCATATTTTAATTCCTAGTGAAAGTGAGCGACCTTGCTCATGTGGAGGGATTAATCATTTGGAAAGCTTTCTTTCGGCCAAAGGAATAAAGAAGACGATAACTGAGCTCATTCATGAAGAATGGAGCATTGAAAAACTGGGACAACTTTATAAAAATAATGACCCCAAAGCACTTCTCATTATGAATAAAATTACTGATCAATTAGTGAGCGGGCTAATGAGCATGTCAGTTCTATTTGCTCCAGAAGCCTTCATTATCGGTGGGGGTGTTTCTAAGCTTGGTAAAGATTTTGATAAACTTATTGAAAAAAAGCTTAATGAAAAAATCCATTTCTCTCTTAAAGGAAAAATTCAAGTTTTACCTGCTTCGGTTTCGGCCGAACAAGGGGCGATATTTGGGGGAGCGGCCATGGTCTTTAATGAGGTGATTTTGTGATTCCTGAATGGCATTTTGAAGATGAAAATAAAGATGCAAAAAAACTTAGCGAAATGATTTCGGCCGAGGCCCGGCGACTAGAGAAGGCCATTCACATAGCTGAATCAGATGATGAAAAGTACTCTGCAGTCCATTCTTTTTACCGCAAATATTATACTCTCACGCTTTCAAAATCTCATCTTCAAGCAGGAATTAATAAGTCACCGACTCGAGATATAATACTAGATTTTCCTTGGAAAGAGCTTAATCTAAATAGAATCCAATGTTTAAAAATTTGGGAAAAGATCAATCACTAATGACATATCCACTAATTTTGGCCTCAACCTCCATCTACAGAAAAAAACTCCTTTCACAATTAGGTTGGGAATTCAAATGTGTTGGCCCAGAGGTAGATGAAGATTCTTTAAAACAAACTAACCTCTCCCCTTCAGAGATTGCTCATGAATTATCAAAACTTAAGGCGAGAGCTGTTTTTAATTTGCATCCTGATTCATGTGTGATTGGCTCTGATCAAGTTTGTGCTCTTGACAATAAAATTTTAAGCAAGCCTAAATCCCTTGAACGAGCCATTGAACAATTAAGTGAGCTTCAAGGAAGAACACATGTTTTAGTAACGGCCGTAACCATTATCTGTCCAAAGGCGGAGAGAACTTTTATAAATAGAACTGAACTAAAAATGCGGCCTCTGACTCGAGATAACATTATTTCTTATTTAGAAACAGATAAACCTTTTGACTGTGCAGGAAGTTATAAACTTGAAGAACAAGGGATTAAATTGTTTGAAAAAATTCAAATGACTGACCATACAGCAATCATAGGCCTACCTTTAATCGAATTGGCCAATAACCTAATTGAATTGGGCTATCACCTATCTTAGTGGAGATTTTATTTTGAAGATTTTAATATTAACTATCTTATTCACTGTTTTTAGCTGTAGCCAACTTCCAAAAAGAAGAACCGATAAACTCTCCATCCTCCAAGGAGTTACCACCTCCAAGGAAGTTGAATTTTCTGTGGTGGCCCCTAAAGAAAAAAATCTTAGGTTTGAGCTCAGAAGTGCAGATGGAGATATTCTAAATCCAGAAGAAATCAAAACTATCTCAAGGCCTTCTTCAGAATATGTTATCTATAAAATTTTATTCATAAAAAAGGCTGAGCACGACCATAATCTTTATGCTTTTGAAGGCGATCAAGTTATTGATCAACGTTTAGTGGGTAGAGGCCAGCAAAACCCAGATAAATTAAAAATTGCAGTGGCCTCTTGTATGAATGATTATTATTCAGAACATTTTAAAATTTGGGATGTACTCTCTCAAAAAAATCCAGAATATCTTCTTCTTATTGGTGATAATGTTTACGCAGATAAGAAATCGAAGTCTTCACAAACAGCAGTGACCCCTGAAAAGCTCTGGAAAAGATACCTAGATGTGAGACTCAGTTTACCATTATTCTATCAACAAAAGCTTATACCAACTCATGCTCTTTGGGATGATCATGATTATGGCATTGATAATGGAGGTGCCGATTATGAATATAAGGCAGAATCCAAAGAAATTTTTGATGCTTTCTACGCCCAAGATCTCAGTGAGGAATTTATCCATGGCAAAGGAGTTGGTGGACTACTTTCTCTTGGTGATTTTAATTTTTACTTTCTTGATGGAAGAACTTTCCGCTCTTCTCTTACAACAGGAACACAGTTAGGTATCGATCAATACCAGTGGCTTCTAACAAACATCAAAGAAGAAAAAACTCCAAGTTTCATCATTAAGGGTGATCAGTTTTTTGGTGGTTACCATACTAAAGATTCTTATGAAGGCAAACATCCTAGAGAATTTACCGACTTTGTCTTGGATTTAAAAAATACCGAAGCTCCTTTTATTTTTCTTAGTGGTGATCGCCACATGAGTGAAATTATGCAATTCCCAAGAAGCTTATTTGGACGACCTAGTTTTGAAATCACCTCAAGTCCTATGCATAGTCAGCTAAAATATGAAACGGATTTAGTAAATCCATGGCGAGTTGTGGCCGAATTAAATCACATGAATTTTACTTTAATTAATAACATGGCAGAAAATGACCATTGGTTTTTAGAAGTAGAAAGTATTGGTGAGAATAACGAGGTCTTTTATCGACGAGAGCTTGCTGTTTATATTAAAGATCTTCAAAATAACCTGAATGAAGTAAGAAAGAAACGTCAAGGCAAGCGCAGATATAGAAGAATTAAGAGACGCCGATAATTACTCGGCAATCTCTTTTTTCTTTTTCTTTAAAACTTTATCTAGGTTTCTCACATAGGCCTTTGAGACAACTTTGAAAAGGCCATCATCTTCTTCAGATTTATAATCACTTTTATTTCTTTCATAGTTGGCCATCATAATCTCTTTTTCTTCATCTGATAGACCTGTTGCATCTTTGCCAGATGAATGAGATCCGGATGTCCCATGTCCGTTCAATCCTTCAGATCCATCACCTTCAGAGAGATATCCACCATTCATTCCTGAGTGAGTACCATTTCCGGCACCACCTTGCACGCTAGAAGCTGCTTTATTCGCATTAATGGCCTCGGCTTCACCTTTTGCAGATGATCCGGATTTAGATTTTGAATTAGCACTTGATTCACTTAAAGACGATCCATTCTTATTAAAATTAAAACCGGCACCCGCCGAAGATGCACCGTTAGAACTTCCACTTGCTCCACTAGAAGAACCACCTGAAGATGATCCAAATGAATTACCCAATGATGAAGCAGCTTTAGAAGAATTTAAATCTTTAGCAGCAATATTAACTCCACTTGAACTTGCTTTCTGGTTGGCCTGATTCATTAATTGAATTCTGGCAGCGTTGGCCGAAGCCGAATCTCCCTGTCCAATAGAGCCACTTCCACTATGTCCACTGTTTGAACTTGAAGAAGAGTTTTTAGAGAGAAGATTTTTAATTGATTTCAAACTCGTTGAACCTAAATCAAAGAGGTACTTATTTTTAGAGGATGGTGTTAATTTACTTTTTGTAGAAAGTTTCAATTTAGGGGCGGTATAATCTCCACCGCTACCATTACTCTCATAGTAATTTTTTGTATCTTTATTAATGCCCGCAGTTGATGTATCAATAAATTCGTCAACTACTTGGTTATGAACTTTCATAATACAATTATTTTGCATTTCTCGAAGCTCTATCACTTTATGATAGTAAACTGATAAATTGGATAAATCCGCTTGCAATCGATCAAAGAGCTTTCTTCTCATGGTAGTAGCTACCGGAAAATAATTTGAATAGTTTCCTGTGGAGTGCGCTGAATAAGCAAGAAATTGAGCAAATCCAATATCTGTTAATTCCTCTAAATATTTATTGAAGGCTTCACAATCTGGATTATTGGCCTGATCGAAGCAATCCTTCGCTGGAGGAGTTGTAATCTCTGGCTCATAGACAAAAGGAATATTGGCCATGGCCGGATCAGTGCTTTTCATATTTTTATAAAACTCTTTAATACTTAAACCAAAATCTTTTTTTAGATTAATATAAGACTGAGCATCTGAATTACCTGTAAGGGCCCGCACTGGACGATAGTTATCTTTAATTCTTGTCATACCACCAAATAACCCTAGGGTCGCAATACTCACAGCTGCTCGAACATAATTTCCTAAATTACTCGGTCCACCATTTTGAATATCTAATCCATAGGAGCTGTACACCGTTTTCCCTGGCATAATGGGATCCACTAGACTGTGGCCATTTAGGAGTTGAGTTTTTATTTCATCTGGAGTTTTTCCTGTAACAAAAGAGAGGTAATTCAAAATATTTTCTTGAGAAAACACACTCGAATTTTTATCTGCTCTTCCATTAACAACATAGAGATGATCCCAACGCTTTCCAATAGCATCATATTGAATTGTCTTCCACCCCCTACGTAATGACCATTTCTTGTAAAAGGCTCGACAATTGTATGTTGGAACAATTTCATCCCCCACTCTCCACTGGGTATCTCCATCTTTCCACTCTTTCATTCCATCATTAAACTTAGTAATGTTATCTCCTAATCTTTGAATGAGATCCAACATCACAGCTTCATACTCTTGAAATAAAATATTTTTTCTCCACATTAATCTTAAAGCATCGACTCCAGAGGCCTTACGAGCAGATAATTCTGCAGCTGAAATTTGCACACCATCAAAAACAACCTGGCCCTCTGATTTATCTGTCACTTTTGAAATGGTGTCATAATCTTTTTCAATTTCGGCCAGTTTACGGCTGAATTCTAGAAGTACAATTTTTCGATCTTTTAATACATCAGCAATTTGAGTTCGGTAAAATGGTAGGACTTTGAGACAGTCTTCTCCATCAGACAGGCCAATGGTTGAAAACATCCACTCCATTGCACGTAAGGTTTTCATTCCCATTAGAGCTAGTTCTCTGGCCTCTGGATTAACCTCAAATGTACATTTTTGTTGATCAAAGGATCTCAAAATATTATTGGCATTAAGCACACTCACAAATACTTGGTGAGAATTTTCTGCAGATTTTGTGCATTTACCACTTGGATCTTTAACTAAATTGCCTTCACAAGAAACACTTGGCATGGCCACTTCACCTTCGGCCGCCATTCGACAAATAAATTTATCCGCGCAAAATCCGGCCTGGCAATTTAAAGACTTACAATCCAAGTGTCCATAACATGCTTCTCCCCTATTCGCTGCACTTAACATACTTGTTTCAATCAAGGCCTGATCTTCCCCTGAAATGTCTGATCCTTTAGCAACATCTTCTCCACGTTGAGGATAACAACCTAAACTGGAAGCACAAGAAGCAGTGAATGAGCATGAAATTAATGATGGATTCGAATAAGAGAAATCTTCACATTTATTGGTTGTCGAGTTTAAACTTAAGCTATCACAACAATCAGTTGTATCATCAGGAGTTTCTCCAATCTTTTTACAAACTGGATCAGCTGCAAAAACCGAAGTCGTAAAGGCCGCAAGTAAAATAATTAAACATCTTGAGAGCTGCATA
>JBFWTE010000016.1:0-80692 GCA_050247975.1 Bacteriovoracaceae bacterium | reverse complement strand
AGAAGGCCTATGGGTATAAAAATATGGCGTATTTTAAGCTCAAAATCCTTCAGGCCTGTGGATTTTTAAACTCTAAATACATCGATATGAATTTTTAAGGGGTTAAACTTATTTGTTAGAGAGACTATTAACTGTCCTTATTGTTATATTGGCAAAAGACATCTTGAGCTCGCACTGGAACAATTTCCTCACAAAAATGAGGTTCAAATTGTTTGGAAAAGCTTTGAATTAGATCCGGAAACGCAACCAAACATAAATATTAGTCATACACAAATGTTGGCCGAAAAATATGGTAAAGATCTCGCTTGGGTCAAGATGATGGATGAAAAACTTACTCAAATGGCCTCTAAAGTAGGCCTTGAATTTCATATGGATAAAGTTATTCCGGCCAATACTTTTAATGCCCACCGTTTACTTAAATTGGCAAAATCTCGTAATCTTGAAGAGCAGATGTACACTAAGCTCTTCTCTGCCAAATTTACAGAAGGACAAGATATTGGAAGCACCACGATCTTAAAAAAAATTGGAAATGAGGTTGGTTTAGATCTTAATGAATTAGAGGAATTTTTTAGAAATAATTTTTTTGAAAGAGAAGTCCGTCGTGATGAAGAATTGGCCGGAGTGATAGGAATAAATAGCGTTCCTTTTTTTATTTTTGATAAAGAAATTGCCTTTTCAGGGGCACAACCCATAGAAGTTTTCCTAGATGTCTTAGAGAAACGTAACTGAAAAATGGGAGGGTTTGAACCCTCCCCAAATTAGTTTGAGATATAAGAAGTTGATGAAGTGGTGTAGTTTCCAGCAGCATCATAGGCCCTAGCTTTCACGGGAATATTTGACCCTGTTGGCATTGTGAAACTGCAACTGTAGGTCGCTGAATAATCAGTACATTTTAAATAACCATTCACATAGAATTTAACTTTACTTATTCCTACATTATCAGAGGCTGATGCAGTGGCCGTAACTAACGATCTGGCCGCGAATCGACTTCCATTTATTGGAGCGGTTAAATTAATACTTGGTCTGATAGTATCGGCCGTCGTAATAGTGGTTGTAGAACTTGAAGCGGCCCCATCGTCATCAGTAACTGTTAATGTCGCAACAAAGCTACCATTAGTAGTATAAGTATGACTTACATAAGGCCCTGTGGCAGTACTCCCATCGCCAAAATTCCAATAGTACGAACTAATAGTCCCATCAGGATCAGATGATAAAGAACCATCAAAGTTAACAGCTAATGGTGCACTCCCACTCTGAAGTGATGTAGTAAATTTAGCAACAGGGGATTGATTGGCCATGCTTGCGGTATAGCTCAACGCCACTGTTGCTGTAGATGCATCGGCCGTTAGAGGGACGGGTATCACGGCAGCTGTTTGAGTTCCATTCGCAACATCAATCAACTGCACATCGCTTATCGATCCAGCACTTCCGGTCGAATTATCAATCATGCTGAAATAAAATTTATTACTAGAGGTAGAGGAAAAAGGAAGATCACTAACATCCATCACAAAAGTCCCTTCCACTGGAGTTGTCGATCCATTAAAAGCATAAGGGCCCCCTTGATTCATCATAGCGTAAGGCGTGTAGGTTGTACTTGGCGAATTATAAGAGCTTGAAGACCATCCAAATTTTAAAGACATCTGATTTCTTAATGGATGCTTGATTTTAAATTGCACCAAATATTTTGGTTTATAGGCAACACCATTCATCGCTCTGACTGGTTGATGATAGACTAAACGAGATTGAAAGGCCGGAACTCTTCCTGTATTTGGTCCTCCCACCACTGCTGAAGTCGTTTTAAGTGAATCATAAGCAACCCACATGAAACCTGCTTGCCCCCAACTTGTTCCCCAGGAGTTGGCAATTTTGAAGACACCCAGTTCCCCAGCATCTACGACATTGTTAGAGTTAATATCAACCCAAGCATTGTCATCGTAACCAACGATAGTCATGGCGTGAGATCCACTGGTGCCATTCACATATTTCATCACTTTCTGGCCAGCGAGGGGATTATTAGCGTTATTTGGATTGGCCTTAATAGTGGTATAGACCCAAGAATTTATATAAGTACCATAAGTAAGTACATAGCCGTTATTGAGGAGCTGTTTAACTTGATCAAGTCCTGTAGATGTATCTACATTGTAGATATACTGAAAAGGGGATGATCTATAGGGAATGGCATCTTTCCAATGAGATGTGACTAAATCCCAAGCTCGATAGTTACTATCTTCTGGAAACTTATCCCATGTCACACATCCATGTTTTTGTAGAATATTGAGAGCATCAGCAAAATAACTTCCATTATCTTGGCCATTATTAATCATGTTATAAATAAATTTCGGAGAACAAGTTGTAGACTTATTTGAGGTATTGTTTACCCAACCAAGAGCAAGTCCATTGTTGTGAGAGAATTGATAATACCCCATGGCCCAGGCCGAACAAGAGGCCCATGCTTGCGCACCAATGGTAGGAAATGAAGTTAGGGTGCTATTATCTACGCTGGCCGGTAAAACTCCGCCAAATCCTGATGTTGAAGCGATATCAGCTCCACCAGACAAATTTTCAAAATCCTCATTGGCCTCTAAATCAACTTCTGTATCTTTTCCTAGTGGAATGGCCTCTGATGGTGGTAGAGGAGTTAGACCCCTTTTAGAGCGTTCCTCATTAATTCTTCTTAGCCCAATAGCATTGGGAAGAATTTTTTTTATCTTTCTAAGGCCAAGTTCTTTTTGCTGCTTTCTTAATTCACTTGCAGTGAGCGGTTTAAGACCAGTTTTAAAAGTTTGGGCGAATGCCAAGTTGTAAAGATTGAGAATCATCATGATGATTAATAGCTTCATGCTCACTTCCTTTGTACGATTGGATTCAAATTATGCTCAAATCAAGACTGCAAACTATAAAAAAAACTTTTTGATCAAGTGAAAAGTCCGAAAAATTACAAAGTCTTATTCTAATAAGAATTTTTTATTGAAAATAGGCCGTAAGGAAAAGTTGTCAAAAATTTCGACACTAAAGAAGTTTTTTGCAGTTATAATCATTTAGAATACAGAAAATCAATAACCTCTATTGGCAGAAAAATTGCTGTTATAATGGTAGTGGGGTGAGCATGAGTTTTTTTAAAAGTTCGATTTTAAATTTAAAATTAAAGGCCAACTCTTACTTCAATGGTGAGGCCTATGAAGAAGATTTAAATACGATCATTAATTTAATCCATTCTCATCATTATCATTATCCTGATTTTGAGTCATATGAATTAGAAGAACGAATCAAAGAGAAAAAACTTTTTTTAATAAATCAGGCCACTAAATTGATTCTGGCCGGTGCGATCAAAGGGGCGACAACTGCAATTCAGAAAGGACAATTAAATTTTGTTGGTGAATATGTCATTATCGGAGTCGCCGGGGCGCTCTTTATTATTGTGGTAACGGTCACAGGGGTAATGATTAGAAGAATATCACTACAAGAAAGTTTAAATTTAGGCAGGTCAAAACCTGCCTAATGATTACTGGAGAGTTTTATAAATTTTAGAGTTTTTAACCTCGTTATATTTATTCTCGTACTGTCTCCATAGTTCCTTCATTTTTCTTTTTTTTCCTCCTTCATCACTGGCATAGATTTCATCAAGGTCATGCCGTAATTCAGGAATAATCTTCGAAACTTTCTCTAATTCACTTTTTATTTCTGTTATTTTCATCATTTCCTCCTGGTGATGAGAGAAAATAAGGAAGAAAAAGGCAGAAGTCATAAGGGAGCGCTTCGAAAGTGCTTCGGTCAAGTATAGGTTAAGTTGCTTTTAAGTTTTAAACTCAGTTAAAATATTGCTCTATGAAAAAAATAATTATTCCTTTTGTTTTATTTAATTCTGCATTTGCATCTACCCTTATTCCTGTGGCCAATGATTATAGGTATCAGGATTTTCCTGAGTATCAAGTCATCCTTGCGACTTTAAAATCTTATGGAGATTTTACACTCAAGGAAAAAGAACAAATACTCCCTGCAAAAAAAGAATTATCTCGCGGCGAAAAAATGGTAGAGGAAGCAAAAGCAAAAAATCGGGCCATTCTTGCACAAATGAGAAATGACGAAAAGGCCAAAGAAGAATCTCTTTCAAACTTATCGGAAATGGATCGTTTAAAAAAAGAAAATGAACAAACTTTAAATAGTTGGAAAAAAGAAGTTATTGAAACAAGAAAGATGTGGCAAAAAGAGCAAGAAATTTTTCTTGGAAGATTAAAGGTTTATCAAGAAAATACTTTTGAAATTCCTGTAAAAAAAGAAAAAATTGTTGAAAAGAAAATCATTAAAGAAAGTATTCCTGAGGTCTATATTGTAAATTCTGCTTTTGATGTACCGATTCGAGATCAAAAAAGTAGACCCACCTGTTCTTCTTTTGCAGGAGTGAGGGCAATGGAAATTTTGCTCGCACAAAATAAACAACTGAAAGATTTGTCTGAGCAATACTTTTATTGGTCTAGTAAACCTAATTGCCAAAGTTCACCATGCTCCCAAAAAGGGTCCTGGGTAACTCCTGGATTTAAGTTTTCACAATCATTACCAACGACAGATATTCCATTTGAAGAGCGCTGTTTATACCAAAGCGAAAGCATAGCGAATAATGAAACTCAAATTCCACTCAATTTAGAATGCAAGAATGGGAGTGTGAAGATTTCCAAATATGAAGAGGTCTTAACTCTGGCCGATGTGGTTGAGAAACTTAAAAAAAATATTCCTGTTGTGATGGCCGCAAAATTATCAAAAAATTTCTATAAGAACCAAGGTCTTGTTACTCTAAAGGAAAATAATCAAGAAGTGACTATGGACTCTCACTCTCTAGGTCATGCTTTTCTTGCAGTCGGCCTGATGGAGCTTCCAATAAAGCTTCAGGCAGAGGAAGGACTTTTTTGTATCATTATCGCTAATAGCTGGGGCAAAGGTTGGGGTGCAGGGGGCTACTCTTGTTTGACGGAGAAATGGTTAACGAAATATCGTCAACCATCTCCTTTTGTCTCTGTATCAGAAGTTATTTTGAAGTAATTTTATATTTCCCATTTTTTAATTTCCCACTGGCAACTTGATAAAAGCTGATGGCCTCATTGATAAATGGGGCCTTATCAAAAGATTTTTGCTCTCTTGTTTCTGGGTCATAACTAAAATTATGGATTTTCTTATTTGGCCCTAAAGTTGTAAGAACTTGGTCCTTGTAATACCCCACATATTGATAGTTTCCAACAAAGGCCCTTTCTTCCTGCCAGTTAGGATCAAAGAAGCTTTTCCCAAAAAAAGGAGAGTTATCTTTTAAATTGAGTAGGTGAATAAGTGTTGGAAGAAGATCAATTTGGCTTCCCAATTTTTTCACCACCTGAGGTCTGATTAAATGAGGGGAATAAATCCAAAGTGGGATATGAAAATCGGACATTTCAAGTTCATAATGGCCCCTTCCCTCTGTGCTATGATCGGCAACAATAACAAAAACGGTATTTTTAAACCAATCTTCGGACTTCACATCTTCTAAAAATTTACCAATAGCGTAGTCGGTATATTTAACTGCCCCTAAGCGACTTGTACCACTAGGAATATCAATTTTCCCCTCAGGATAAGTGAATGGTCTATGGTTTGAGGTCGTCAGCATAAAAAGAAGAAATGGATTTTTTTCTTTGGATTGCTTTTTGGCAATCTGTTTTGCTTTATTGAACATATCCTCATCACAAACACCCCAGGCATTTGAAAAGGTCTTTTCAGTTTTTTCAAAATCTAATTCATCTACGACCTCGAATCCATTACCTGAAAAAAATGAGTTCATATTATCAAAAAATCCATTTCCTCCATAAAGAAATGTTGGCCTATAACCATTACTTAAAAAAGTATTACCTAGAGAAAAAAGCGATTTGTGGTCTGGCCTTTTTACGACGGCGTAACCAGGAGTAGGTGGGATAGATAAATTAAGTGCTTCAAGTCCTCTTACAGTTCTGGTTCCTGTTGCATATAAGTTTTCAAAAAAGATAGATTGATCAGTTAATTTATTTAGAAAAGGAGTTGCTTCAGGATTTCCTTTTAAAGGTCCAATAAATTTTGCTCCTAAGCTTTCTACTACAATCATTACAACATTGGGTTTTACTCCATCAGGTATAATATTTGCTTTCTCAAGTGTAGCTTCTCTGTGAATGATTTTTTCAGCTTCATCGTCGGGTAGGCTAGGGTAAAAGGCCTTGTAATCAATTTCATTATTTTTAAATGCTCTAATAAACTCGACGATACCATTTCGGGCAACTTGATCCGCCCGAAAATCATCTTCATGGGAATTTAACCAAGGAATTAAAATAAACCAAAAGAATAAATGAAGTATGGGAAGCGTTATTAAAGTCTTTGGTTTAACTATAAACTTTTCAAATTTTATTTTACTTGAAATCCAGGTCATAACAGCAGATAAAGAAAGAAGAGCGGTGATAAGTGTTCCGACAGGGTAGGATTCTTTTAGATTTGAAACAACTTCTCTGGTATAAATTAAGTAATCTACTGCAATAAAATTAAAGCGCGAGTGAAATTCATTCCAAAAGATAATTTCACAAATCCCAATATAAACGATGCTGAATGAAAAAACATAAGTTAAGGCAGTTTCTATTTTGTTTTTAATGAGTGGAGAAATAATAAAAATAGGAATTGAAAGAAATAGCCACACCCATAGATCCCAACATACTCCGTACATCAGGCCCAATAGATTAAGTTCTTCAAAAGCAAAACCTAAGCGAACTAAAAATTGGATTGTAAAAAAAATGAACGTAAGTCTAAACCAAACTGGGAAATTGATGTTGAATTGCATGATGTTTCTTTTTTAAATAAGGTGGCCAATTAGTTTATTTTAATCAAGATTACATGCAATTCAAAAGGATTAATATTATTTAATTTTTGGACTCGATCGATATTCTGAAAAACTATCAAGACTCAATGGTCCGGAGCCAAAATAGAGGATTATAAAAGCACTACCAAGCATAGATAGATTTTTCATAAACATCACTAGTTGGAGAGTGTGTTCTTCTGGCCTATTAATATTCCAAAAATGATGCATATAGAGAGTCACAGGTATTAGGAAGAGAATGATTAAAAGAGAGCCTATTTTGGCCTTAAGGCCAAGGGTAATACTCATCCCGCCAATGATAATCAATAGTCCTGAAAGAGGAACAAGGATATCTGGAGCAGGTACATTATTTTGAGATGCATAGGCGATGGTTTCTCTGTTGAAATGATTGAATCCTGAGACAATAAAAATGAGTGAATAGAGGCATCGTCCAATCAAGAGTAGGTACTTCATGATTCCTCCCATCGACTCATAGTAAAGATTTAATTTTTAATAAGCACTTCGCACAGTGAGATTGGGCGAATTACCTCATATCGTTAACAAAAAATAATTTCTTAGAACAAAAAAATAACCTTTTAACTCCGATTGATTTGGCAAGTAGGTTGCTTAGTGAGTAATGGAATTTTATAAAAGGAGTTTTTAATGAAAATAAAACTTTCATCAGTCGCATTAACGGCCACGCTGCTTACTTTGGCCTCATGTAATGAATATAGCATTGTGCCTACTCTTGATAATATTTCGGCCCAAAAATTAATTGAAGATACTCAAGAAGAACATTATCAAGTGACTCTCAGTTCATTAAATAATGTTTCTCAAGAGATGACTGGGAGTGGAGATTTTAAATTAATGGGCGAAAACCTTATCTCCAAAATTAATATATCTGGCGCTCCCGCCCTTACTCAACATGCTCAATTCATATATTCTGGATCAACTTGTCCTTCTGATTTAGATGATGCTAATGGTGATGGATTTATAGATGCAGCAGAGGTGCAAAATAGTGTTGGTTCAAAAGTCTTGGCCCTTGAAGAATTTCCAATGGCCGATTCAAACGGAAATTATGTTTATCAAGGTACTGTCAAAGTAAATTCAAATCAAATAGAGGGAAAAGTACTACTCATTACTGGCGTTTCTGAAGAGGAAACATTACCTAGTTCAGTAAGTAGCGGAAATGAAGATAGTGTCCATAGCTCTCTTCCCATCGCATGTGGAATAATTGAAAAAGTTACATCTTCCCCATCAGAAAATGAAATTCCTATGCCTGAAAATACCCATGTGCAAAGACGCTGGGATGGAGGTAAGGGTGGAAAATAATTAGACAACATAAAAAAATTACTGCCATTTAAAGTATCACTGCGTTTAATGGTATGAATGACTCAATCAAGGAGTCATTCATGAAGCCTCTTCTTTTGATGATATTGTTAATGGTTAATATGGCCCAAGCCTTTTCTCAAGAGACGTTACAAGGGGAAGAGCTTCATCAGGTAGAGTTTGTTGATCATCAAGAAGGGGCAGGTCAAGTCTCAATTCATGATATCAAAGAATATCTAAAAACGGTTGATTCTGCTTCGACATGTCTTGATGAATATCTGCAAAGACGAAAACAATTATTGATAAAACTAGGTTTAACACCAGTAACGGGTTTGGCCATAGGAGCTGCAGGAGTTCTTGTTGGTGGATTAAGTGGTGTTGCACTAGGAGAGGCCCAGGGAGCAGCAAGCATGGATGGATGGGCCGGACTGGCCTATGCTGTGGGTGGAGCGATGATTGGAGGATTCTTGGCCATTACAGCAGTTGGGACAGAGACAACACTTTCTGCTTTTGCGGCCTATGATATTGATCTCATCGCAAAATCTATTCTGGAAATTAAATTATTTGGAGGGGGAATTAAATCTGAAAAACTTTTCACTAAGTTTGCCAGAAAAGATGAAGCAGATGTCTTTTCTAAGGCAGAATTCTATAAAGCGCTTTTAACTGCTGATTCAAATGGAAATTTATGTAATGGTTCGATGGTAAAACAACCATATTTCAAACTAGGATTTAAGCTTAAATACAAGGTAGCAAGAACAAAAGATCTTAAGAAAAATTTGAAACTTGATTAGTTTATTGGCCGGTTAACCAATCTATGACATCTGATTTTTGCCAATGATCATTCCAACAACCATGACCGCAATCATTGGTATAGACACTTAATTTAAATTCATAAGTTGTGTTGATACATTTATTGATATCATTTTCCAATTTCTGCCATTCATGACTTACAAACACTCCATCACTAGAATTACCAAAAACCCAGATAGGGATGTCGGCCGCCTCGCATGGATTTGGGCCAAAAATTTTAGGGGAATAGGCCCCTAATATGGCCCCATCAATCAGGTCCTTAGAATAGGTAATAAGCTTTTGAGCTGCGATAGACCCCTCTGCATTGGCAGCTATGATGATGTGATCAGGATTAATTGAATATTTTGATAACGCCTCAATCACTAATAATCGAAGTGCAATATGGTCCCAATCATCTTCAGAATAATTACTAGGAGCTATAACAATCGCCGGAAATTGATCTGCGATTTCGGAGTTCCATAATTGATTGATGAAACTATCGCCATTGTTAACAAGTTCTAAGTTTTTAGTAATAATACTTTCGCCTTTACCATGAAGTGATAATATCAAATGATAGTCCTTATATGGCATTGTTCCATAATCAAATGGTAAAAAAACAGCAGCATTATAAGCATGCAATTTAGTCTCATCTTCTCTTTTCCAAATTGAAATTTTACCTGCCGATTCATTTGGTTGAAATTCGCTCAATTCAGGTTGAACAATGATGGTTACGTTATCAGTAAATTCTTGTCCCTCACATTGTATAGTTAATCTAAAGACATTTCTTCCCTGACCTAGACCTTTAATTTTGGTATTCATGGAATTTGGAGAAATAATAATGGCGCTACTACCAGATATTTGGGACCATTTATATGAGTCTACTTTTAAATTTGTTCTGCCTATAAGGTTCGCAAAATTCTGAGGAAGAAATATCATTTGATCAACACCTGCACTTATTGGAGATATTGGAGTGACTAATATTTCATTTGACCAAGGCGAGATATTTTCATTCTCACTTTTTTTCTGTTTATCTTGGGAGTCACAAGAATAAAGTAGGATTGAGATGATAATGGCCCATAATTTCATGCCTAAGATATTGCCAATGAATTATGTAAGCAAGATGGAAATTCCTATAATGGAGTTTCAAATGTAATGCCGTAGATATAATTGAGGTCATACTTACCCTTAGTGCTTTTTTCATAAACTCCAAATTTTTCAGCAAATGGGTCAGTATATTTTTGTACTCCAGTATAAATCCCAATAATATTTCCAGATCTGTTAGTAATTATATTACCTCTTATTCTTATACCAATTTGAGAATAGTTTTCTCTCGTTTTATAGGTTTGATTAGATGCTGAGAGTTTTGCCTCAATAATAGGGGGTTCTTTAGAAGATTTTCTAAGTAAACTTCCCGAGTTTAATTCAACACTTGCATTGAATTCAACATAACTATTGGACTTCTCTGCTGAACTTAATTGAATTTTTCCTTCAATCATCTCTTTAATTCCAAACCATGAAAGTGGGGTTTGTGATCTTTCTAACCCAACTGCCACAGAGGCATTGTAACGGCGCTCATCTGGTAAAAGATGAATGCTATTGTATTCTATTTGATTATAATCCGTTCCCATCTTATGCCATTCAGTTTGAATTAGATGAGAGATGCCATTTTTCTTATCAGTGAGTTTTTCAATTGAACCACCCACTTTAATATAATACTGATTATTAACTAAGTTTTTTTTCACTTCAATGAGCAGACCATCAACACTTAAAAAATGTTGATAAAGTTTTCCCTTTTCATCAAAGTAAATGTCATAGTCATAATTATCACATATATCTTCTATACAAATGGAGATACTCCCTTTCTGTGGGGCCAGTACACTGTAACCTTTTGAATACTGTTTAAAGTTAATCGAGCCATCTGTAAAATTCAAATCAAGATTCAGATCCTCTCCAAAAGTATACCCTCTGTCATCTCCTTCCCAGGAAGGCAAATGATGATCTTTCCATTTTTTTTGAAAAATAACCTGGCCACCACCATGAAGGAAATTATCATTTTCAGTGTTGAGTTTAATGCTAAATGATTTAAATTTTCCTAAGTTAATAAAACCTTCTTGTTTCATTTTTTCATCGGCCATCAGTTGTACAATTTCTTCCTGGGATGATTCATTTAGCGAAAGTTCTATGATCGGTTTAACTAATTCTTTGTTAGGTTCACAATTGATCTTATCTTGAGCAATGATTTGTAGGGCCGAATCTAGATTTTTAAGGCCCCTTTTCATAATTTCTTCATTAGTTGGTAGGCTAATAGTGAGACGCTTTTCAATTATACTCTTTATTGAATCTTTAAAAGATTTTTTATCGCTATCTTTATCAATCGAAAGATAATCAATATCGGTCAAAGCAAAATTAAATTCTTGCTCAAAATTTGGCCCGGGAGTTAAATCATAATTTTTAGAAGTTTTTATGGAACCTTGGCATTTTATTTTTAGTTGGTAGTTTTCAGTTAATTCAACTAAGCAATTATTCGGATTACTTTTCAAAACAGGAATTATTTCGGCCCTGGCCGAATTAAGAAAGATGAATCCTATTAATACTATTTTTTTCATTTCTTTCTTTTCGGACTGAATCAATCTAAAATAAGCACTAAAATACTCAGGCTTAAATTATTTAGATAGGCCTGGGCCTGGAGAGTTTATGAAAATTTGTATAGTAACTGCAAGTGAAGGAAAAAACTTAGATTTGGCCTTAAAATTTATAGAGTGTTTAAGCGCCAAAGAAATAGAGACAGCACTTATTGATTTGGTTGATTTGGATTTGCCTCTCTATACTACTAAGAATGAGAAGCGCTTTGATGTCCAGGAATTACTTCTGCCTATTAAAGAAAAGCTTATTGCCGATGGATATGTCTTTATTGCGCCAGAATACAATGGGAGTACACCACCAAGTTTATCAAATTTCTTTGCGTGGGTGAGTCGCTCTACTAAAAATTGGAGAGAAACTTTTAACTCTAAAGCAGCTGCTATTGCTACCCATAGTGCAGGAGGGGGATTAAGTGTATTGACAGTTATGCGTTTACAGCTGGCCTATATAGGGATGAATGTTATTGGCAGACAAATTCATATCACACCTCAAAAACCTTTAGATGAAGCTTCCTTGGATGTTGTTTGCAATCAGCTCATCCGCTTAGCAAAATTATAATTTGAAACTTGGGAAACCTAGTCTTTTCAATTGATTATCATCATGGCCCACCATAATTATTTGGCCAGAAGATTCTTTATGCCAATCGAGTAATAGTTTTTCCACTTCGAGAACTTTTTCTGAGTCTAAATGTGAGGTAGGCTCGTCTAGAAGTAAAACTTTAGGCCTTAAACTCAGGGCCCTTAAAATCGCAAGCATTTGCCTTTGTCCACTCGAGAGATTCTTTAACTTAGCTCCCTCCAGTCCCCAGTTTTTAAGATAATGTTGATAATTAAAAGTTGAATGAAAATTCTTATAAACCGAGAATTGAAGAGGTAGTTTAAAAAAATCGTCAACATTTTCTAAATATTGAATTGAAACAAAGGCAGGTAAATAGAGCACTTCACTTCTATAAATTGCCATATCCCAATCAGAAATTTTTTTTCCCTGGTACTTAAAAATTTCATATTGAAGTGGATAAAGAGCGGCCAGGGATCGAAGGAAAAGGGACTTTCCAGAACCATTGCGGCCAGTGATAAAAATATTTTCTCCTGGATGGAGTTCAAATTCAATTAAGCGATTATTTGGGAGTTTTAAATTTTTAATTAAAAACATGGTTGTCCCAATGAATTAAAAAGTTTTCTTTGGGAAAATAAAAGTCCCAGGTAGCTGGATAAATAACATGAGGCCACAATTAATAGCATCATCACAATTTGATAGATGGCAGCTTCAGTAGGGTCAGAGCCGCCGAGAATTTGTCCGGTCATCATTCCAGGAATAGAGACCAATCCCATAGAGAGCATGGCATTTAAGTTTGGGGTCATGGCGATCTTAAGTGAGCGCTTCATTAATTCTTTTGTGGACTCTTGTGCTGTTGCTCCCAGAGCAAGTAATGTCAGGACATCTTCTTTTTTTTCGCGAACTTCGTGACAGAAATGCTCAATCCCTAAAGACATTCCATTAAGAGTACTGCCTAAAAGCATGCCTAAAATAGGCAGAAACGTCTCTGGTCTCCACCACACACCTTCGCCTAAGATTTGGGTACTTAAAAAAGCAATTGGCCAAATGGCAAGCGAAGTGGCCACAAAATTATTAAGCATGATTTTTGGATACTTGGATTTAATTCTTTGACTTGAATGGATAGCAGAATTAAAGGTCATGATAAAAGCAATCACTAAACTTAAGCTGAGGGATGAATTTTTGAAAATCCAATTGAGAATAAATCCAAGAAGGAGAAGCTGCAGGATATTTCTTAGTGCTCCAATGAGAAAATCTTTTTCCAAATGATGATCTTGCTTCCAAGAGATGAAAGTACAAATGAGAACAAGAGAAAAAGCCGTAAGAATATGAAAGACTCCCATTAAATGATATCACCATTTAAAGTTTTAAGAACGGAATAATTTTTTAACACTTCATTGATGGAATGATGTTGATTAAATATTTCAATCATCTTGTCTGATGGCGTTAAGTTTTTTTCAATTCGCGTTTCAAGTTCAGTTAACGAGGAGGGATTAAATCCAAATTTTTTTAAGATGGAAAAAGATTTTTGATACAATTCAACCAATCGCTCTTTCATAAAAGGGGCCTCTAACCCATACATTGCAACTTGCCCTAAATCATAAACGCGCTCTTGTTTTGAAGCTCTTCCATTCAAGCTTTCATCTAAGAAAAGTGCGAGTACGAGGAGGAAGTAATTTTTAAAGTCAGCTGAGTTTTTAGTCATCTCAAAAACTTTAAATTCAATTCTAAAATTTTCATCGGGATGTAGTTCGATGGCCGGGGCCACGACACTTCTCTTGAAAGTTCGATATGACTTTCCGGCCTTATTTTTTGTATGCCAAACTTGACCTTCATAAAAGGGAGAGGCGAGAGAGATGGCCGCCATCGCTGGGGCGTAATAGTTAACCTTGGCCTCTAAATCCTCTACGTTTTGAAAGAGTTTTTGAGTTATGTCAGAGGGAAAGCTAACGTTTATGTCAGGCCCAAAGGTCGTCATGACTTCCATTGCCCATTGCCAAAAATCATGGCGACGCTTATTTTGAGGGCCACTAAATTTTGACTCTGTTGGGTGGTGAGAGATAGCAATTGGAGCAAGGTTTTGAGTTGCAAGAGCGGTTTTAACTCTTTTAAAGAGTTCTTCATATACGGCCATCACTTCTTCTAAGGAATGACAGACAGGAGTTCGTATTTCTATTCCTTTAGGGTAGGCATCAGTAATATTAAAATTTGCATCCGGGATTCCATACCCCTCAACGATAAAAGGCATTAACTTATCATGGGGAGGCTCTGCGGCCAGTCCATCGAGACTTGGTATCCCTTCAAGAGAAATGGACTTAAAGATTTGGTCTAATTGTTTAAAAGTGACATCTTTGTACCAGAGGGGTCTCCAGTCTATATTGTTTGCTAGGAGAAATTCTGCTTCTAAACCAAAACGAAAGCCATTCATATGATACCTCAAATTGATTACTGTTTGGTGTATCAAACAAATTAAATATGTGTCAAACAAAAACCGTTATATTTAGGATTTGAAGAACTTAATGATGTCATTTCTTTTAAGAAACCAAGTTTTAACAATACTAATGAAATGATTGTTATTGAACTCAATGACCATATCTGGATTCCACAATTTCTGAAGTTGTAATTGGTTAGAGTAGGGAACCACAGTATCTTTAAGGCCAATGGACATACCTAGCTTTTTGCCTTTGAAGTTTGGAGTAAGTTTGATTGGATCATATGAAATGACTTTATCTAGAGCAACGATGTATTCTTTTACATTTTTGAATTGATGAATTTTAAATCTTTTTTCCTTTGCCTCCAACATGAGTGACTGTTCAGAATGAGCAATGATTTCAGCTATTGGGGCCCCACCTGTGATGAGAAATGATTTTTGAATTTTAGTAAATAGACTTGTGGCCACGGAGGCATGAATGGCCCCTACACTTGTTCCGAGTATGCCAATTTGAGGTGTGGTGATATGGGAAAGAACAGTTTCTATCGCTTTTTGTGCTCTCGAATAAAATCTTTGATGAATTTCAAGTTCCAAATTGTATTCATCATCTTCAGACCAGCGGTTGATAACGATTGCATCCATACCATTTTCACTAAATGCCTTGGCGTAGGACATGTCTAAAAAATTAGTCCCTCCAGTTGGAGGGATAATCAGAATTGTAATGTCAGCTGTCGTGTGAGTATTTTGAAATTTAGAAATATTAACCTTGAAATCTTGACCTAGAATTTTATGTTCAATTTTAACTCTATTACCCATTGCGCTAATCAAACTCAAATTGATCTCCAGTAATAAAAAGTCTTAATATCTAAATCACTTTAACAAAAGTATACTTAAGCAGAAATAATTTCAAAAGGAAACCTATGCTTAAACAAACGACTTTCAATCAGTTTGCAAAAATGCTTCATAATTTAAGTAAGATTTTAGATAAGGCTGCTTTGTTTGCTGAAGCAAAAAAAATTGATGTTGAAGTTTTGCTTAACTCACGACTTGCTCCGGATCAATTCAATTTAATTAGGCAAGTTCAAATTGCGTGCGATACTGCTAAGCTTGCGGCCTCTCGCTTATCTGGCAAAGAGGCTCCTATTCATGAAGATAAAGAAAAAACATTACCAGAGCTAAAGAAGCGAATTGAAGATGTTCAAAATTATTTGAACAGTTTTAATGAAAATGATTTCAAAGGTTTTGAGGAAAGAAAAATTTCTCATCCTCGATGGGAAGGCAAATGGTTAACGGGAGAAGACTATTTACATCAACATGCCATTCCTAATGTTTATTTCCATATTACCACTGCCTATTCGATCTTGAGACATAATGGAGTAGAGGTAGGTAAAAAAGATTACTTGGGAGAGCTTCCGTATAAAATCTAGAACAATATATTCTGAGGATGCCCTGGCGTGGTTAATTTCAGCTGGGGTCCTTGAAGATGCCTCATTAGTGGCATCACTTCCTGATATTTCTGAATTTCCACAATTCTCATTGGAAGTGTGGAAGTGCTGGTTCATCGAAGTTGCAAGATTAATTCTTCGCTCTACACCTGAATTAGGTGTTTCAATTTTTTTTCAATCGGATATTAAATTTCAAGGGATGTGGATTGATAAAGGGTACCTTTGTCAGAAGGCAGCGGAGTTGGAAGGTCACCATTTGTTATGGCATAAAATATTTTGTCGAGCACCAGTTGGAGTGACTACATTTGGACGGCCCGCTTATTCTCATGCCCTGTGTTTTTCAAAAAGTTTAAAGTTAGATGTTAGTCAATCATCGGCCGATGTTATAGAAAATTTGGGTGAAAAAACATGGCAAAGAGGGATGGGATTAGAGGCCGCTTTAATGATTGCAAAATTTGTTGCAACTCAAACACAAAGTAAGAGAATCGTTAATCCATTTTGTGGTGAGGGTAGTGTCGTGGCCGCGGCCAATGCCTTTGGACTTTCTTCCATCGGAATCGAAAAAAGCTCTAAGCGTGCCAAGAAGGCGATGAAACTAGAAATTTCACCAGATTTAAGCAAATGGCACTAATTAGTGACAAACTACTGAATGACAGTCGCCCAAATCGTGTGCATTTGAATTAACAGATACAGAGATAAAAGCAATAGCTAGCATGATTAAAAATGAAAATTTTTTCATATTTCGCTCTCCCATTTTTTAAGAATATGACACTGCTATTCTATCCTGACAAGTCAAAGCAAGCGAAATTTATTTGAAGAAAAAATACTTAGACTTAATATGCAATGCGCCAGTAGTTTTAATTAATGATCCTTAAAAAATTTACGAATCATTTTGGCCACTTGGATGATTATTATTTGTTAATCTTTAGGCCAGGAGGTTCCTATGCTTGAAGAGATTGCGGAGTCTTTAAGAAAATTGCGTATGGAATGCCGGTTTAAAAGTGAGTCAGAGTACAGCTTAAAAAGCAAAGTTCTTCTAGATACCATGGCAGATGTACTTGAGGGGCTAGAGCATGCCATCAATGATTTTTATGAGCAGGCCATCCCTGAAAATGATGATGATGGAATTGTGTCGCCTAAAAGTATTGAACCCTGGGATTAGGTTTTGGTCTTTAAGGGAGAGTGTTTATGACTGATCAAAAAAATCATATTTTTCATACTGATCAAGGTAAGTGGGATAGAAGAGATTTTGAGAATTCTGAATTTGATGAATTGGTTAATAGCAATGAAGAGAGAGAGTCTCTTCAGGGTCGTTTGAGTACAGAGTTTCTTGAGGATGTAGAAATAGATCAATCTGAAAATTATTTTGATTCAGGCCATATACACAATGACGAAGAATTAGAAATGATCTTAAATAAATTATTTCAAACGTTTAATCATCATAATAAGATTACATTTAAAGTGGATCATTCAAACGTCACTCTTTTAGGCGAGGTTAATTCTGTACACAATAAAGAGATGGCCGAAAAAATGGTCAAACTCATTCATGGTATTGGAGTCATAAAGAATTTATTAGTTCTTAAATGAGTAAAAGAATTTTTATTGCGATTGATCTGAAACATTTAAATTTAAATATTCATTCTGAAAATAAAAATATCATTTTCTTTCCACACGACAACTATCATGTGACTCTTTCATTTTTGGGTCAGTTAGAGGAAGAAGAGATTGAACTTCTTGAGCATCTTCTAGGCATGATCGTATTAAATTATTCACCTTTTGAAATTTTATTAACTCAGTTAGGTCGCTTTAATAATATTATATGGATTGGAGTCTCCAAGGTGGATGTCTTAATGAAATTACAAGATAATATTTTTGAAATTCTTAAAGCGAATAATTTTCCACTTGATGAAAAACCTTATTTACCACATTTGAGTATCGGCAAGATTAGGGGTGAAAAATTAAATCTTAATGAGATTTCCTTTTCTAATGTGGGTCCAATTGCAATTAGTGAAATTTGTATTTTTAGAAGTCAGACAGGCCCTCCTTTTCCTCTATATAGAATAGAAAGAAAATTTAAGTTGAGAGGGGAAGTCCCCCTCTCACGAATTTAATGGCCAGTCGTTGATTCCGGATTTGGATTAGGAGCAGGAGTAGGAGCAGGTGTTGACTCTGTTGTCGGATCCGGTGTGTCTCCAGTTGGAGTTGGTGGGTGATTTATAGTTCCTGCATCATCTCTTCTTGGATTTGAAGGAGTGGAATCATTTGGACTATGAGGAGTTGCCCCGGTTGTTGCCGGAGTGGAGCTTTCATGTCCATTCTCGTCAGTAGTTGGAGTTTCTCCATGATGAGTTTCATTGCTTCCTGTTGTCGCTGGAGTTGGAATACCTGTTGTATTAGGACTTGAATCATCAGGTGCAGGGTGATCCTGGCCATCAGAGACTTCGGCAACTGGCCCAGGTATTTCATTATCATAAGTCTCACCAGGGATTTCAGTCACTTCTTTAAAAATTCCACATGCGATAGGTAATGTTTGAAAAGTTTGATGCTTTTGATGAGTTGCTACCGTTTCTGGGAATTCTACATCATCATTTACTCCTTGAATCATGACGACCTTGCCTTCAATGATCAAATTTTCATCTGGAGAGATTTTAGCAAAATCATCATTTGCATCGGGATCAGTTGATCTTAGATCATTTAAAACACTATTAAAGCTTGTTACTCGCTCGTAGGAATAACTTCCGGACAAGTCACCTAATGGAAAAAAGTTTTTACCAGATTTTTGTGAACTGATATCAGCATCAAGGGGAATCAGAATTTTCCCAACAACATTAAATGCTTCTTCAATATCGATATATCCATCTCCATTAGCGTCATCTTGGGGTGTTGGGCAGCGAGTGCCTGAATGAATATTTTGCTGATGCCATGCTTTGGGGGCCCCAGCAAATATTCTGCTATAGACATACAGTTTGTTATCATTTCTTTTCACTGTGGCGGACCCAGGTATTGTGCCAACGATGTGGGGATTTAGAGTTGTAAAGCTTGCCATGAACATGCTGTCTGCACTAAGACCATTTGGATTGATGGTGACTTCTTTTTGAAGTTCTTTAAATTTTTTATTATCGTTTTTATTTGGACTGCAAGAGATGGCCAAACTCAATAAGGCAATTGTAGGAAGAGATATTTTTTTTAATCTGTTCATGAAAACTCCTGCTTTATAAATTAATGTCAAATGCTTCTAAGTATGCCGCTTTGACTTCATCCATGTTGAAATTATCTTTTGTATAGTTCCAAGCTTCATACATTTGAAGATCAGCGGGTTGATAAGTATACATATGTGTTCTAATTAAAAAACAATCACCAGAGTAGGGATAATCGGCGTATTGAGAGTACCTATCGATAATAGGGCAAGCAGCATTATTTCTCATGAATATATCAGTCCATTTTTTAAATTCAAGAGGCCCACTCGAATATTTTACATCCATTGTTCGTTCTACAACTTTGCCATTGTCATCGAGAATGTGGACGTAAGGAGTAATGTGAAACCACCAATCAAAATTATATTTTCTAATATAATTACGAGTGAAAAAGATAAGTAGTTTTCCCGATTTTAGACTATGCTTTTTCCACCATTCATAGGTCCAAACCATAGCACGGTTAAAACATTGAGTTTCTTCTTTGGTCGTTCTTCTCGATTCCCTGAAATATTGCTTGGCCGTTGAGGTGTTTGCAATGGTTGTAGGGATATAACCTTCTTTTTCTGAGAGGATGAAAGATGATCTTTTTATTTTTTGTGTAGGGATTAAGCTAACTATTTTAATATAGCGATTATCATCTAAAGTAATTTTTAACCATGTCTTTTGTTCCTTTGAATCAGTTAATGTTTTTAAAAAACTCTGATTCCATTTCTGTAGTTTGGCCACATGCCCGCTTTTTAGGAGAATATAGATTTCATCTCCTAGCTGATCTCCATAATCAATTTCGTGAACTTGAGATTTTATTTCAGAATCTGCGAGAAGCTGAAATGAGAAGAGCAAAAATAATGGCCCTAAAAAACGCATAGAACCCTCCATTGTTTTACGTCTAGTTGGCCTGGATATCATGATGAAAACCCTCTGTTTCTGTCTACTAAAGCGTAGTCTTTAGATTGCGGAAGGTATGCGGTAATTTAGAGATTATTTATTTGAATGCGCTTCAAGATATTTTTTAATCCATCCATCACAGCAGTGGTGGAGTTGATCAAAAATTTGTTCAAAATCTTTCGAGGATCCCCAATAGGGATCAATAACTTCAAGGGGAGAATTTAGGCGAGTGTCAAATTTAGTGATGAGTTGAATTTTAGTTTCATAGATTTTTTGAGAACATATTTCAGAAGCGTTAATTAAATTAGACTTATCCATTACTAAAATATGATCGAAAAGGACAAAGTCCTCATCCAGAATTTGTCTGGCCCTATGATTAAGTATAATGCCATTATCTTTAGCAATGGTAATCGATCTTAGATCAGGAGTTTTTCCAATATGAAATGAACTTGTCCCTGCAGAATCAACTTCGATAGAGTGTTCAAGTTTGTTTTTGATTAATAGAGATTGGAAGATCCCCTCGGCAAGAGGAGATCTGCAAATATTGCCCAAACAGACCATAAGAACTTTTGTCTTCATTCATATATATTATAGCACTTTTTTAATCATGCCACAGGCGACTGGAATATTTTGATTAATGGATCCATTATTCAAAGCGAAAACACTATTGGGAATAGGTACAGAGGTTACATTTGGGGCCCCAAAAATAATGATTACTCTAGAATCAAAATTTAGTTTTTCATTGGACTTTAGTTTAGTTAAATAATCAGAAGGATTATTGTCAGTAACTTTTAGGTCATTTAATAATGAAGATACTGTTGCCTTTTTTGTATAATCATATGATCGCCCATTAGGAAACACTTCTTTTCCGGCTTCTTGAGAATTTAGATCCCCATCAAGTGGAATGAGGGGCTCTCCGGAAACTTGTCTTATTTCGTCAAAATCAATTATTTTGTCACCATTTAAATCATCTGAGGGGGAAGGACATTTACTTCCTGAGTAAATGAATTGCTTATGAGAGGTACTACCGAGATCATCCATGTAGAGCTTAATTTCGAATTGCTCACCTATTATTTTAATTTCTGCAATTCCACTATTTATGATTCCATTGACTCTTGTATTAATGGGTCTGATCTGTGAGTAATATTCTCCCTCTACTATGGATGATGATTGAAGTTCTTGAGAACTTTTTAAATTGGAGTCTTTATCTTTTTTTCCACAACCAATAGTGATTAACGCTAGAAAACAAAAAAATATTTTTAACATAAATGAATCCTTTTATTTAAAACCGGCCGCATATGAAGAATTAACATCACTCATCCTAAATTCATTTTTTACATAGCCTGTTTTTTCTTGGTTTACGAAATCTCCCGGCTGCCAATAATACATCGATCCCTTCATCAAATAGCAATTCTCTGTTTGAGGATTAACATCATATTCAGAAAACTTTGTGATAAGAGGGCAAGGTCTACCTGTATATACAAAAAGATCAGTCCATTCTTTTATAGTTAAAGGACCAAAAGAAAATCTTTGATCAAGAACCCTCTCGATAATATTCCCATTCTCATTGACGTGAATAGTTGGGGCAACATGAAACCACCAACTAAATCTATAATCTCGAAGATAAGATGCAGTAAAGAAGACAAAGGTTTTAGTAGATTTAATTCCATTTTTTTTAAATTCTTCAAATGCCCATACATGGGCCCGATTAAAACACTGGGAATCGCGCTGGTACTTAGAGTTAAGTCTTTCAAATATTCTTTGAGCTTCAGAACTACCTTGGATAATTGTTGGTTCAAATTCTTCATTTTGATTGAGTGATTTAAATGAAATGGGTCTACCATTCCGGTCACTCTTAATTTCAATATTGTCTTTGATTTTATTTTTTAACTCTATGGCCAAAGATTTCTCTTTATAAGGTAAGAAAATCACTCTGCCATTACTTAATTTAACAAGATGATCTTCGCCTTGCTTTCCAAGATCAACCGAATGAATGTGACCAGTTATTACCTCTGCATGGGCCAACTGAGCAAGAGATGCAAGAAAAAGGATTTTAATAATGTTCATTTGACCTCCATTACAAGGGAGGTAATCTAGAGCTTGCAGTACAATTTAGGGAAGTGTTCTGAGGACTAAAATAGGGAATTTATACTTTAATTTAGATTAGATAATAATCGCAGCAAAAAAAAGGCCCGAGCTTTGCTCGGGCCTAAGATTGTTTACTTACATTCAATTGCTTCAGCTGCTTCGAGACCTAACTCAGAAGCTTTTTTAGATACGGCCTGTCTAAGGGCGGTTAAATTATCTGATGCCACTTTTTGTGCATCGATTGAAACCTTAGATGCAATAGCTTGAGATAGATTTGGATTACATAATTGCTTTTGGAATGTTGCAATTACGAAATCTTTAACTTCATCTTTGTTATCTGGACGATTTCCTTTACCAAAGAAGTTTGTCCAAGTATCAGCAGTTTGTTCAGCACTTAAAGCATAAGCAGTTAGTCCTAAAACATAATCATTAATCTCACTTTGCATATCTTCAACTTTCCAAGCTGGTGCTTCAGTTGATGAAGGAGCAATAAGAAGATTTAAGCTTCTCTTCATTCTTTCTTCCCAGAAAGAATAAGGATCACTTGTTGCATCAGATTTCGTACATTCTGGAGATTTGACTTTAATTGAATCAGCATCATCACCTTGATCTTCATCTGTACAGAACCAATTTAAATGCTTTGGAGTAATTCCTCTATAACCATAAGAAATGGCCATTCTATCATACTGGCCAATTGCGTTTAGGTATCTATATCCGCGTCCAAGATATTCCATGATCGAGCGAGAAACTGAACCTTTTTCTTTAACTTCATAGGCCCCTAGGTTTCCTTTGAAGTTATGGCGAAGACCAAGGTTGTGGCCAAGCTCATGTTCAAGCATTTCAGTGAAGTAACCAGTCATATATTCTTTATAAGAAATACCTTCAGGAACAACTTCAAATGATCCTTTAACTATTGGATCTTCTAAAGCTGCCATTTGTGAGCGAACATTGAACTGAAGTTTTTCACCTAGGCTTACTGAAAACTTTGTTTGTTGTAGTTCATTAATTGAACTTTTTGCCTTTCTATTGAAGTTAGCAACAAGTAGGTCAGCTTTTCTAGTCTCTCCAACTGCTTTCAAATTTCTAACTTCTTCTGAAATTTTATACCATTCAGTGTAAAGTTCGATAATTTTTGGCCCTTGAATAAGAACGTGAGCGGCCATTGTTTCGCCAGTAAATTGGTTGGCAATTGATGGACCTAATCCTCCGTACGGTGCTTTATTGTTTACATCCCACTCGATGACGTTGTGACGAATATCACCTGCTACAATTTTATCTGCATTTGGATCGTCTGAGTTAATGATCTCGTAGCTCAGCATATCGCGGCCAACAATTCCTCTGAATTCTTTATTCCAGTTATCTATTGCACCTGTGAAAACATCTTGCCACTCAGCAGGAACGTTTTTGATGTAGTACTTAATAGTCTGGCCATAATCTGTTGTTGAGAATCTAGTAATTTTAGGAGTTGAGCTTCTCGAAGTCGTGAAGTAGCCAACACCTGGAGTAGCATCACGTGCAATGAATGATGGATTCGATGCAGAGTTAAGCTTTAAGTACCAACGAACAGAGATTTCTGTTGTTTGTGCTGTTGAATCTGTTGATTCTGCAGTCACAGGTACGAATTTTGTTAGCACATCAAAAACTAAAGTTTCGAATGAGTATTCAACATTAGTTGTTGCAGAAGAAACAGCTCTTAATTTTGTGTAGGCCCCTGTTGGGTCTAGCATAGTAACAAGATCTAACTTATTTCCAATTGAATCGATATCAAGAACAATCATACGACTTTCAACGTTTACACCAACTATAGGGATGCTTATTAAAGGTATTTGATCAGACGATTCTTCACATTCGTTTGTACAACCAATAAGAGACATAACATACTGGCCAGAAGGTGATTGGATGACTTGTGGTCTTACATGGATTGGACTTAAATCCGTCAATTTAAGCATTCCAAGACTTTCATCTTCTTTATCAGAAACTTTAGTGATAACTCCACCGAAGATATTTTGCTGACCTAATAAATCGATAGGAAAGCCAACGAGTAGTGAATTTTCAGATTCATCAAGAGTGGCCGGGGCACTTGCTTCACTCGTTAGAGATTTCTCTAAACCCTTTGTCTGCATTTTTTTAGAAACGAGAAGTTTCTGCATATCAACGTGTTTTAAAGGAACAATTTGTTTCTTTAATATTTTTTCTTTTAGAGTCGCGTTGCTGATGACTTGCAATTCAACTTGGCCTTCGCCAATTTTTTCATCAACGTATTTTGATTGATTACTAACAGAGTTGCTTTTTTTTGATGCTGGCTGATTGATACAACCTGCAGCAAGTGCCGAAAGAGCGCAAACAGTGAGAACAGAGGACTTTATTTTTTTCACAGAAACTCCAATTTTTTGGGTTTGGCCAGGCCATCCTAGATGTAAAAATATTATTAGGGGAGAGTAAGGATAAATTTTACAAACCATTATTTTCAGGTGGTTTATTACTGAAAAAACTACCTAAAATCAATGTAAAATCGTGTAATTTATATCAGTATTTGCTGTAAGATTGAATGTAAGAAAATGACAGAAAATTACTTGGTGGCCAAACTGCAATTAAGTAAAATTTGTGGATGGGATCTGGAATAAAATTTTCCGTTAAAGCAAATTGAGTCACCTCCTTGGCAGTCCTCATAATATTTTTGGTATTGTTCACTAAAGCATTTTTCTTTTTCTGGTGGATGACAATCTTTCGTTTCTATTAATTCATCTTGATTGAATTTTGATAAGATTTCTTGCAATTGTTTTTCAGGTGCCTCAATTAAAACACTGTCTTGAATAATTTTGCTTTTTTCTGCCAGCATTTGTTGAGGTGAAATAAATTTCATTCCTAAGCATTGGCCGACATCTATCATCACGGGAATGGAAATCGCATTGATAGGTTTAATATCATGAAAGAGAGCAATCTTGGGAGAGTTAGAAGGGCGGCACATTTCTTTTAAATTTTTAATAATATATTTTTTAGTGCTTTCCTGATCTAAATTTAATTTTCCTAGTGACGAATCTCCTGAATCCAAGTTCCAGCCCAGGTGGCCTAGACCATTTTCTAATATGGACTTAAGCGCAGGGCTTTGTTGACGGTATTCTCTAAGTCTGTCGGTATAATCATTGGCATGAGAAAGATAGAACTTATTTTCAATCATGTAGTTAATTTCCTGACTCGATGGAAGAGCTCCTCGTCCATAGGGAAATCGAAACAATTTAACCTCTTGAGATGAGAACTTTCCATTGGTTGCAACATCGAGAAGATTGATGCTTTTTCTGATTTGATCATTTCTCTCTTCTTGATTGAAACCTTTTTCTATCACCATCCCATCTTTGAGCCTAAGATCATAAGCAGCATGCTCGAAGCCGTGATTTCCAATCAAATGACCTTCCTTATACTCCTGCATTACGAGCTGTCGATTCGTGATTGCCTGTGGATGACCTTTATTCAGGTTAGTGGTCGTAATAAAAAATGTAGCTTTGATTTTTCTTTTATTTAACTCTTCTAAAATTTGGGGCGTGACAGTTGGAGATGGCCCATCGTCAAATGTTAAATGTATTTGTTGTTTATTACAGTTGAGATTTTCTTTTTGGATCTCATCAAATATTTCTTTACCAAGTTCCTTATGACTCAAAAAATCACATGCAGACCATGCTGATAAAGAACAAAAAATAGAAATAGAATAAAGGAATTTCACTTGAAGTTTATCGGATTAATCAAGAAACAATTAAGCTCTTCTTTATCCAATCTCAATTTTTGAAATGAAATGGTTTTCAAGACCTAATGAGTGTTAAAATTTTAGTCAAGTCAGGAGGGGTTTATGATAGAAACTGTCCAAAATTCCGCCGTTGTTGTCTTTGCTATCATAGGTATGGCCCTATGGGTATTATTTCCAATTGGTATGTTTATCTCTGTAAGTCATGTGGATAAAAATACAGATCAGATTATACGTCTTGGCCATTTGAGACACTATTCAGAGCCAGATCCAGAATTTAACCAACGACCATCAAAAAAAATTAAAATGAGGAAACCTTATTTTGCCTTTTTTCATCGCAAGATCAGGCATTAACAACAAAGGAGATTATTATGGCCAATACATTATATTCAAATCGTGAAGACTTGCCTTTGCAGAACGAATTAACATCAATGCATCCCTTAATCAGTTGGCGTTCGGTTTTGGCCGGCCTTCTTATAACCTTTTTTACATTTATTGGACTCGCAGGCCTTGGAGTTGCCCTTGGAGGCATTAGCATGAATCAAGAAGTGACGGCCAAAGGAGTAGGACTATTTAGTGGCATTTGGTTTTTGGGCTCAGTTTTAATTTCACTATTCGTTGGAAGTTATTTTGCGGCCCGAGTATCCAAGTTTAGAGCAAATCGAATTGGTTCTGCTCAAGGACTGGTTATAGCAGCTTTATTTATTGGATTTATTATCTATCAAGTGGCGATGATGATTGGAGTTGCGGGTAATATAGTTGGAGACACAGCATCGGTCGTTTCAACAGGAGTTCAAAAAGCAGGTCAAAATCCGATGATTAACAATACAATCAGTAATATTATAGAGGATAGTTTCACTGGATTAAATTTAAAGTCTGACGCTCAAACCGTTGCTACTGGTTTAGGATCTCGTCTTGTTCGAGGAGATGTTGAATCTGCTAAGAATTATCTTTCAGCACAAGCTGGAATTAGTCCTGCTGAAGCTGATCAAAGAATTGTGGCCTTAAGAGGTCGAGTGGATAATGCGATTGCGCAAGCAAAAGATACTACATCGATGGCGCTGCAATCTTCTGGGTGGACATTGTTCTTGTTAGTTGTCTTGGGAGCTTTGGCCGCTGTTGCGGGGGGTGCGCTAGGATCGGTTGCAAATTTTAGAAAACCATTAACTCGAGTAGAATATTTTGGAAAATCAGAAGTGCATGCATAATGTAGGTGGCCTTAAAGGCCACCTATATTTATTTTTACCATCCAAGGATGTGAGCAAACATAAGTGGAGCAACGATGGTTGCATCCGATTCAACGATATAGCTTGGAGTTTCTTTTGAAAGTTTACCCCAAGTGATTTTTTCATTAGGCACAGCGCCTGAATAAGAACCGTAAGAAGTTGTTGAGTCTGAGATTTGACAGAAATAACCCCATAGACGGATATCATCTTTTTCAAGATCCTGACGGATCATTGGAACTACACAAATTGGGAAATCACCAGCAATACCACCACCGATTTGGAAAAACCCAATCGAACTATTCTCAGCAGTTTTCATGTACCAGTCAGCAAGACTTGTCATGTATTCAATACCAGTTTTAACTGTATGAACATTCTTCACTTCACCACGCATACAAAATGAGGCATACATATTTCCTAGAGTTGAATCTTCCCAACCTGGAACAACCATTGGAATATTTTTTTCTGCAGCAGCTAGCATCCATGAGTTTTTTGGATCGATTTGGTAGTGCTCTTTAAATTTTCCTTTTTTTAGGGCACGAAAGAAGAACTCGTGTGGGAAGCAGCGTTCTCCCTTTGCTTCAGCTTCTTGCCATTCAGAGGCCATAATCGCCCAAATTTTTCTCATGGCCGCTTCTTCTGGGATACAAGTATCAGTCACGCGATTTAAATGACGATCGTAGAGATCTTGTTCTGCATCTTTTGTAAGTGCTCTCCAATCTGGAATACGCTCGTAATGCTCATGAGCAACTAAGTTATAGATATCTTCTTCTAAGTTGGCCCCTGTACAAGATATTGCATGAACCTTGTCGTTTCTAATCATTTCGGCAAGAGAGATTCCAAGTTCAGCAGTACTCATTGCACCAGCAAGAGTAACCATCATCTTTCCACCTTTTTCAAGGTGAGCTTCATAAGCTTTCACAGCATCCATCATTGCTGCCGCATTAAAGTGGCGGTAATGATGATTCATAAATTGAGAAATAGGACCTTTTGTTGTCATGTTTGACTCTCTAAATATTTCGGCTGGCAGGCCGAGGCTGGCCTTTGGATAAAGATAAATGTCCAAAAGTGGAGCTATTTCAACCCGATTGGGAACGAGTGGTCAAGAGGTTTTTACATTCCACCAAAGTCGCAAGTGAGGGTTGGTTTCTTCCCAGTCGTAAGTTTGCACAAGGTATTAAAAGGCAGAGTATAATTGTACTTTGGGCCGTGGCCACAAGGAAGCCCGGATAAAACCGGATAGGAAACTCTTTCGGCAAAACGCTTAATTGCAATAGAGGTTAAATCTTTACCCGATTTTTCTTGACCCTCCGTAAAGTCTCCAATGAGAAGTGCTTTAATTCCATGACGAATAATTTTCGCTTGATGCATCTGCTCGAGCATCCGATCGATGCTGTAGCCTCGCTCTGAGACGTCTTCAATGAAAAGTATTTTCCCTCGAGGATTCACTTCCCAGGAAGTCCCAAGGGAAGATTGAAGAATTCGTAAATTCCCACCTACTATTTTTCCAGAAATCTCTTTCTCTAGGTAGGCCGATTCATTTAATGGCCTTAATTTTTTAAAGGTCTTCTCATGAGTTAATTCTCCAAAAATAATTTTTTTTAGTTCTCTAATATCATGAGTTTTTTTATTTATGTTTAGTCCACTTACTGTTTTTCCGTGGAGAGTTGGCCAATTCCAGGTCTGATTAAAAAATAAATGAAGTGCGGTGATGTCACTGAAACCAATAAAGAGTTTAGGATGTTTGGGTGGTTTTAATTTTTGTAAATAGGGAATCAGCCTCATACTTCCATAACCACCTCGAAGGCACCAGATGGCCTTTGAGTCTGAATATATGGCCTTAACCAAATGATCCAGTTGATCTTCAAGTGGAGCAGAAAAAAAGACATCAGTATTAACTATTCCCTTGGGTACTCTAGGAATAAGTCCTACAGACTCAAGCCATTCAAGACCTGCTTGTAGTTTATCTGTGGGGCAGCTTGAGGCCGGAGCAATGATATCCACAGTATCGTTGGGTTTTAGATAAGGCCAATTCTTCATTTACATAAAAAGGTTGGTTTCAATTTATAGGCCGGCTCACATTGACTTATCCATTCACCATTTAAATAGTGAGCGTAGCCATAAAACCATTTTATCTCAGAAACACTCGATGAGAGTGAATATTGATTGGGAAAAATTTGAGGTATTTCATTATTAACCGAGTAACACCAGCCATAGCTTCTCATTTCATTATCAGAAATAACTTCCAGAGCGCTAAGTCCAGTAGGTGTTCCAAAAACACTATTGATTCCTTTTTCTGAACCCTCGAATGGAATTTTATGCTCTGTGAGTGTAGATACACTCGCTACTCCAACATTGATGAAGCGTCTTGATAGATTTGTATTTAGAATTGGGTTGCTATCACAAGGGCCAATAAATTGAATGACAATACTTGCCACTGCGAGTGTGTTCATCATAGTTTTTTAAGATATTCCAACACACCTGGTGCAATTGAAGGATCGGCCTTCATTTTAATAATCAGGGTAATTAAATCTTTTTGTGAGATTCGCCCTTTAGAGAGTTTATCACATCCATAGTTTTCAACTTGGTCTGTTTTTCTATAGACGGATTTATGTTGAGGCCAAAGATTATTCATATCATTACTTCCACCTGCACAAAGTGGGAAGTAATGATCTATTTTGTAACTTTCACGATCATTTGGATTAAGTGTGTAACCTAATTTTTTTCTATAAAGTTCAAATACGGCCTGCTTTTGAGGTGTATCGACATCACGCTTGCAGTAAGGAATTCTCTCTGGATATCGATAGGTATCAGGATGAGTGCAAAGTGATCCAGGGGTTAATCTTGGATCAGGAGAAGTTGGAAATTCTTGAATTGATGCAAATGAAAAATTAGTAAAACTTAACAAAAGTATTAGTATGTATTTCATGATCATGGTTTACAAAAAAAAAATGATCTACGCAATCATTTATTTTACACAAGATTGTGTTTAAATATTAGGTATTTATCTTGCAGTGCTGTGCCGAGCTGTAAGAAATAACCGTATTTTTACTTTAAGGAATGTTGGTGCAGCGTACCGCGTTAGCGGTATTCTTCATCGTTGTTTGGCGCTATTTCAATGGTTGGATCATCATCGATAATTTTTCCAGGTCTAGATTGGTTTAATTTGAGTTTGGCGCAGGCAATTGGCAAAATCTGGAAGCTCGGATGTTTCCCGAGTACAGCTACCGAGGTTGGTAGTACTGTGGATTCCGGCACTCCATAAATAACAAAAACTTTATTTTCTAGATTGAACTCTGCCTTGGATTCAAGTTTTGCAATTTCATCAAAGGGGTCGTTATCTAATTCGAGAAGATCGCTGAGGATATCATTAAATTGAGTAAAACTTGAATATTGGTAATTTCCAAAATCATCTGAGATTGGTGAAATAAATTTTCCATCATCTTGAGTTTTGAGATTACCATCAATTGGAATGATAACGTTTTTGGTGACGGGCAGAGATTCTAAAATATCTATAATCCCATCTTGGTTTATATCATTATCTTTAGTAGGACATTCATCTCCTAAATGAATGTTTTGAATATGAAGTGTCTTTGCTGAGCTTGATTTAAAGAGAACATCAACGATGAAGTCATTATTAGATTTAGCAACTGTGATAGATCCTCGAATAAGACCAGTAATATTAATGTTAATGTTGTGTAAAGTTCCACTCAGGATCCAATCCTTAGTGAGGGAGCTTTGAGTAAGAATAGGATTTTCCAGGGGCGGCCTCACTTTATTATTGGTGGAAGATTTTTTTTGGCACGAGATGATAATAAATATTAAAAGAATTAAAGATTTCATAACAAACCTATAGATTAATATTAAAGGCCTCTAAATATGCATTTTTTAGTTCATCTTCTATCCAATAAGATTTATCAACTCCAGAAAGTTCAAAAAATTCTAAATCCTGTGGCTGGTAGTAATACATATTTGTAATCATGATATAGCAATAAGAACTTTCAGGATTATTGGCCTGATCTGAATAGCTCGATACTAATGGACAAGAGCTATCATTCTTCATAAAGATGTCGGTCCATTGTTTGGTTTTAATTGGCCCTTTGGCGTATTTTATATCCATAACTCTTTGTTTGATCTCTCCTTGTTCATTTTTAACATGTACTAATGGTGACACATGAAACCACCATTCAAAGTTAAATTCTCGAATGTACTTTTGAGTGAAAAATAAAAATATTTTAGAGGAGAGGAGATTATGTTGAATTAACCAATCATGTGTCCAAACATGGGCCCTGTTATAGCATTGAGATTCTTTGAGGGGCCTTTTTGATTCATTAAAATATGATTGCGCGATTTTAAAATTATCTATTACAGATGGTACAAAAATCGAAAAACTTTTTTGAATTTTTAAATGGTTACTAAATGGTGCTTTTATTTTTTCGATATTAATTATTTCTTTTTTCTTATTTAAGGTAATCCTCAACCATTGTTTACTTATAAGTGATTCTTGCAGTTTTGATAGTAGATTTAAGTCAGGTTTTGAAAGTTTAAGAATTTGGCCGCCGGATAGGTAGATGAGGGGAATATCTGGTACGAAATCCCCAAATTGGATCGAGTGTATTTGTGTATCAATTGTGCTCGCACTTGCTGAAAATGATAGCCACAATAGAAAAATAAATAAATTGCGAAGCATAAGTCCCTTGCCTTACCAATCTTGTCCAGAATTATTACTTTCCTCAAAGTTTCCTTGTCAGCTTAAGCTTGGCCTAAAGTTAGTAAACTATTAATAATCTTACGACTTTGACGATAAGTTAAATAATTGAGGAGACTTATGAAGCCGTGCCACTTTTATTTAGCGATCAATCCATTATTTAACCAACAAAGTAATTTTAAATCTCAGGCCCACGAGTTTTATTTTAATCTGAAAGAAAAAATTCAGAATAAATCTGAGAGCTTTTTATATTGGGGAAAGTTACATGTGACAGAATATTCAGAACCACTAAATTTTGAACAGCTACAAAAAGTGATGGAAAAAAATAGGGAACAACAAAGCGATACTCATTTGTATATAACTGACTTTCAACATATATGGGTTGGAAAAGTTATTGAAGTTACAGACCGTAGACCATCAAATCATGAGACTTTGGATTTTTATCAAAATAAAGATGTCGAAGTTTGGTTTAAAATTGTAGATTTTGATTTAGTTGCCAATGAGCCAATGTCAACAGCGGAAGTACTTAATCAGCTTTATGTTGATAATGAGTTTTACAATTTTAAATTAAAAGAACTTAGTCCAGTCTCTAGCGGCCTACGTTTTCCGGTTATAGTACAGGACCATTCTGATGAAAAATATTTCTACTATTTTGAAGATCCAAGTCATTTAAGAATTAATTCAAAAAATAGCTTAATTGAAGATCCTTCAGAAAATAAAAGGCTCAATACCATAATACAATCTTATGTTATTCCAGAAGAAAACTTTAAAAAACTTCCAGAGGTTGTAAGATCACAAATAATTGAAGCCGAATTATTACTAGTAACTGCAACTGCAAATAGTATGAGAAATAGAGAGAAATTAGAGCTAGCAGTTCAAAAATATTTAAATTGTCTTGAATTATTGCTTAATGAAACTTTTATGCGTCAGATAAAGAGAGAAGAAGGGCATAGGCTTTATGTATCAAAAGAATTTCCAGTGAGATTGATACGCTCACCATTAGATCGTGAGAAAAAGAATCTTTTAAGGTTGATAGATCTTAATGGCCCAATAGAATTGCAGCAAATAAAAATGCTAATGGATTCTCCTAATTTTTTTCATAATACAAACTTGGATATGGTCTTTAAAAATAAAAAGCGCTTTTGGGAATATTGTCGACTTGAATTAAGACATACATTAAAAAATGAAGGTATTTTGGATATGATGAAGGCCTTTAAAGATGGTAATCCAATTAAACTTCATGATAAGGAACTCATTTTAGTTCGGAACATATTATTAGGTGTCGGTGGTAAAGGTGTCTTTAACGATATCATTGAGAATTACTTTGATATTAATGTTAAGAATATCGCCGCATAAAAAAAGCCCCTTCCATTCAGAAGGGGCGAAATCTTCAATGTTTAAAAAATGTTTTAATGGCCTGGACTGAAGTTTTGTCTATCTGTCATAATATTTAAAATCTTAGTTAATTCAATTAAGTTTTTCATCAGCTAACGTACCTCCTACCGTTATTAATTTTCCGGTAAAGGAATATTAAGCCAGGGTAGAGCGTTACCAAAATTCAATACTTTGGTTTATGGCCTTTAATCAAATTCTGTCTAGTTTGGCCGAATTTGAGAATTTTTTGTGGCAATTAGGCATTTTCCAGATGATCTTTTAGATCTGTTATCCCATGCATTCGGGCACATTGAGCACAACAGTAGATGTCAAGGCCTTGCTCAAGTCCATGGCCAATAACCCTCGTACCACAAGAGGCACAGCGGGGCGCCAATTTTTCTATAGCACATTCAAATGAATCAAAAGCAAATTCCTGACCATTAATATTAATATGAAAAGTCCTACCGTAAGCATTACCACATTGTTCACATTTTTCCATTGTAACCTCCTCCATCAACAAATATTTAGCTGCAAATTTTGTTCCCGGCAGAAATCTTGCAACAATAATTTTGGGGTGGAATATGAAAGAATATCATTATGGACAAATAAAAGAATCAGACTCAAAAGATCAAAGCATAAAAAAGAAAATTATAAAAATATTATCCAAGGAGGAAGAGTATGGCCCGTAAATATCCGGAACATATTCGAAAAAAACTTCCTGAAAAAAAGAAGAAAAAATCCTCTTTGCAAGGAGCAAGTAAAAGAGTCCTAAATCAAAAAGAAAAAGAAATATTTAATGACTATCATTTAAATCCAGATCATCCCGGAGTGAGTGGAAAAAATGGAGAAGAAGGAATATGGATTAATGGGCCTGTCTATGAAATGCAAAAAGAGTTTATTGGTGATAAATCAAAAAACTTCAATACCAGATCTGATGATCGAATTTATCAAGAAGTTTCACTCGCTTTAAAGGCATCATCAATAAATGATACTGAAGATATTGGTATTTTTGTTGATCATGGAGTTGTTTATCTTCAAGGTAAGGTTCAGTCTAAAAAAGAAAAAAAACAAGCTGAAATTTGTGTGAAAGATTTACCGGGAGTTAAGGGCCTATGTAATGAACTCAGAATTGAAAAAAGCGTGAAAGGTCCTGACGTTGCCACAAAAAAAGATTTAGGGATTGAAAATTTCAATGACTATAAATAATGGAGCTTACTTATGATTAAGCATCAAAATGATGGAAATATTACAGGTATGAAGGCCGATAAATATCACCATTCTAGATTTGAGTTTGAAACTCCTCGGAATGAAAATAATTTATCTGGAGTTTCGACTCGTAATATAAATACATTGGGAGGAGGAAAAACCTCAGAAAACAGAGGACACCGAGGCACAAGTCCCGATTCAAGAAAGGAAAATCCCTATGAGAATGGGAAATTAAAAAATTGGAATCATAGAGTTGGTTGGGATTCAATATTTGATCATAGAAATAATTCAAGAATGAGAAATCATGGAGGGGCACAAATCGGTCATGACAAAGGAAATTATGGGAAAGGTCCAAAGGGATATAAAAGATCTGATGAGAATTTATACCAAGATATATGTGAAGCACTGGCCTTGAACTCAAGCATTGATGCTAGTCAAATTGAGGTTGAAGTGAAGGGGAGTTGTGCCTATTTAAAAGGGAAAGTCCAAAACCGAACAATAAAAAAAATGGTGGAGGCGGAGATTGAAAACATTTCAGGTCTTATAGATGTACAAAATCTATTAACATTTTAATTGTTCGCACTGAACAGAGGACAATTTTATCTAAATTTCTTACGGATAGTAGTGTAGTTTATTTTACGCGCAGTAGTTAAACTTCTTTAATTACTCTCGGTAGCTTGGCAAACTCCTTTGATGTGATTGTTAGTCACTCATTTGTAATATGTAAATCCTCTGTTGCACGAGGAGTGATACTTGTTTCATATGAATAATGATAGTCAATCCAATCTTGAAATGAATTTAAAAAATTCTGAATGATCTCATTCGCTTCTTTCGTGAAGTTTCCGACACTATCTAGTGCCTGTGTGTAGTTAAAATAGAATTCAGGCTGTGGCATGACATACATATTCAAATAGGCAAATACTTGTCTAAGGTGATGTTGGGCCCCGAAAGTTCCAATATTCCCAATGGATGCTCCCATAATGGCAGCAATTTTTTTATCCCAAAGATTTTTTCCATAAGGTCTTGACCCCCAATCGATAGCATTTTTTAATACGCCAGGAAATGAGCGATTATATTCTGGAGTAATAAAAAGAGTGGCATCACAATTTCGAATTTCATCTTTAAATTCTTCAACGATATCCGGAGGTTCATTTTCGATGTCTTGTGAAAAATAGGGAAGTTTTGAAATATCGAAACTTTCTAAATTCATATCTTGGTGATCTAGTTGCAAAATATTCTTATATAATTTTTTATTGATAGAATTAATACTAATTCCGCCAACAAGAGTTAATATTCTTTTTCCCATACTCGCCTCCTGTACTCTTATTAGATCATTGAAAACTTCGAGATTGCATCTTAACTTGAAATGAATTCAAATATATTCATATGGTCGCTTTTTTGCAGATACCACCTATGTAGAAAACTCTGCCAAAGGAAATAGTTATGGATATTTATCACTTATTAAAAGAAGACCATCTTGAAATTCAGCAAATTCTTAATGAACTAATTAGCTTAAGAGATGATGATGAATATCGGTATATTTTAATTGAAGAAATTAAAAATTTATTAATTCCTCATTCTCGTGCAGAGGAATCAGTTTTTTATAATACTTTAAGAGCAATAGATACAGATACCGGCATCATTATGCATGGTTTTAGAGAACATTTGGAAGCCGAAACGTTGTTAAGGACTTTGCAGTTGATGGAAAGAGTAAATTTAAATTGGAAATCAACGGCAAAAAAATTAAAACAAGTATTAGATCATCATATAGACTCTGAAGAAAATGAAATCTTTGAAGAGGCGAAACTTGCTTTTTCGCAGGATGAAGCATTATCAATAGGCGAAGCATTTGAGAAATTAAAAAATAAGATTGCAGAAGAAGGTGCTGTTAAAAATACGATGGATATATTAGTTAATATGTTGCCACCCCGTTTGACTAATGGATTAAGAAAATTTGGAGAGGACCATTCCTCTATCTAATGAAAGGTTTAAGTATGAGGTATGTTGTTATTACTGGAGCATCTCAAGGAATTGGTTTTGCCCTTACGAAAGCATCTCTGAATAAAAGTGATTCTGTTTTAGCAGTAGTTCGTTCCCTAGAACATTCTAAAGAACTTTTAAATTTAAAGAGAGGTTATCCTTCACTTGAAATTGTGGCCGTGGATTTAACTCAAAAGAATGCTGCCAATATCATATCAAGTGCCCTAGAGAAATGGCCTAGAGTAGATATTTTAATAAATAACGCAGGAATTTTTTTAGAAAGTGAGACAAGAGATGATTTTCTTAATAGTTTTCTTGTGAATACAGTCGTTCCTTTCGAAATTGTTCAAGCAATTAAAAACAAGCTTAAAGAGGCCAGTCATCCTAAGTCTGTAGAGATAACGAGTCAAATGGGCTCTATCTCTGATTCTTCTGGTGGATATTTAACTTATCGATCCTCTAAGGCAGCTCTAAATATGCTTATTAAAAGCCTTTCATTTGAACAGAGTTGGTTAAATTTTATTTTAATTCATCCTGGTTGGGTCAGAACTAGAATGGGAGGGGCATCCGCTCCTATGACACCTGAAGAGTCGGCCGAAAAGATTTGGAAGGTAATAGACAGTTCAAAAATTGAAGATAGTGGAAAATTTAGAGATTACTTAGGAAAATTTCTCAATTGGTAATGATCAAAATACCCCAGAATGGGGAATATTTTCTCTGAATACTAAAAATAAATTGGATGACAAGCAAGTTTTATGCTGGCCCACTTTTTGCTTCTTGGGCCAACGCTAATATCATGCAAGGAGTCCATATGAATTCATCTTTAACTAATCAGCTATTAACTTTAAGCATCATTGTTTTATTAATCTCATGTGGGAAAAAAAAGGAAGCTCATGAAATGGCAAACACCTCCAAGCAAGAGTTGAATCAAGACATTCATGGTCGTTATGTAGCAAAAATATTACCCTTGAATCAGTCTATTGCTGGAGAAGTTAAAGGAAATTTATCTATTGTCGTTAGTGGAGACGATTTTATTGTTCAATCTAAAGTTTTTGGATCTCACCCTGGGATTAAGCACTTGCAGTCAATTCATGTTGGAACTAAATGTCCCGACAGTTCCACAGATACCAATGGCGATGGGGTGATAGATGCGCAAGAAGGTATGGCCACATACGGTAAGGTTCTTATTCCACTTGATAGTGACTTATCTGATCAAGAAGATGGTAGTGACTTTGGGCCTATCGCAAATCAACTTGGAAACTTTTATTACAAAGAATCAGCGTCTCTCATTCGATTACTAAGTGATCTTCATCAACAGGATTTAGATGTTCGTGATGAGTTTCAAAAGCTTGCAGGAAAAGAAAACTTGAAGCTTCAAGGTGCTGTTGTTGTTATTTATGGAATAAATAATGGGATAGAATTACCTTCGACAGTCGCCTCAATTGGGGATCTTTCACCATATGAGGCCTTACCAGTGGCCTGTGGTGAGATAAAACGAGCCTTAGAGTAAAGGCCAATGATTGTTCCAATATTGCGAAAAGTAAAATTCATAGGTACCATATCTTGCAACGCTCTTCTAAAAGGATATATATGCACATTTTACTTTTTTTGATCTCAATTTTTAGTATGAATCTTTTTGCTCAAACTAAACCAGTCGTCATCATCGATACTAATATGGGAAAAATTGAAGTCGAATTAAATGCCGAAAAAGCTCCTGAAACAGTAAAAAATTTTTTAGGATATGTGGATGCTAAATTTTATGATGGTACAATTTTTCATCGAGTGATAGATGGTTTTATGATTCAAGGTGGTGGCTTTGTCGAAGGAATGAAGGAAAAAGCAACAAGAAAACCAATTCAAAATGAGGCCTCTAATGGATTGCTCAATGAAGTTGGAACAATCGCCATGGCAAGAACAAATGATCCACATTCTGCAACGGCCCAATTCTTTATCAATGTGGCCAATAATAGTGCACTTGATTATAAAAGTAGTACTCCGACCGGTTGGGGATATGCAGTGTTTGGCAGAGTGCTTAATGGAATGCATGTTGTAAATAGAATTAAGATGGTAAAAGTAGGAAGAATTGGTCCTCATTCTGATGTGCCAATGGATACTGTTCTTATCAATTCAATTAAAAGAAAATAATCATGGGGAATCTTTCCCCATTTTTTTTCTTCACACTTTCAAATCGGATGATAAGCTTTCATCGGCCCTCTCATATTAAAAAGGAGTACCTATGTTTAAGAAGACATCCACCAAAAATGTATTCAAGAAATTAGCAAAAAATACTCCATCACGAAGGCAAGTAGAAAATAAGTTAAAAAGAGTGATGAAGGATGTTCAAAAATTGGCAACGAAGCGTACTTCAATGATGCCAATTAAAGTTTCGTTCGGGAAATAAAAATCAAAAGAGCATTGGTTCTCAATGCTCTTTTATTTTTTTAATAAGGAGTGAAATTGAAAATTCTTTTTATTTTAATTTTAAACCTAATATTCCAATCTGTTCATGCTGAAAGCTTTATAACAAAAATTCACAGTATTGAATATTCAACAACACCTGGAATTCCCCATCTTGTCAAATTTGTGAATGGGAGAGTTGGATTTTTGGAGCAGGAAAACAGTTTGCGGGATAAATCACTATTAACTAGCAAAAAGCAATTAGAGATATTTTTAGACGAAAAAAATACCTTAATTTCAATTAAAAAAAGTTTAGATCATCATAATCAATTTACTTCTTATATTAATAATGAAGATTCAATGCCATTTGATCCTTCGGAAATCTCTGAAGATGAAGCAAGTGCTATATTTAATAGGATGAGAATTGATTTTCAGTATCACAGCGAATGTTACAATCGGGCCCATGTTTGGAGTTATGAAGAATTTCAACGATCGGGACTAAAATCAATGAAGCTCTTTATGTTTTTTACTTCAAAATATATTTATCGCTATAGATATCAATGGTGGTTTCATGTAACTCCTATGGCCTATCTAAAAAATTCTAATAAACAGATGATTACTCTAGATAGGAGATTCACAAAGAAACCGCTTTTAGTGAAGGATTGGTCAGATAATTTCATTTATAGCAAGCGTGAATGTCCTCTTGTTAAAAAATATTCCGACTATTCGGATCACCAAACGGAAGAGGATTGTTTTTTACTGCCCGTTTCCATGTATTTTTGGCAACCTCGAGACATTGAATACTTTGAACAAACAGGGATTGAGAAAAAAGAATTTATAACATCTGAGCTTAATTGGGCCTACAACGAAGCATTTTAATTGCTTTATTTTTTGTTTATAATTCTTTTTCTTTCCTCCATTCTCTGGATAGCACGGTCTTCTCCTCCCAATTGTTCAAAACTTCCAGGAAAGCCTTGGTTGCGAGGATTATTTTCTGCTTTTCTTCTGTAGCTCTCTGAGCTTGGTGTTCTATGTTTGTGCTTAAATGTTTTAAGATTTCTTTCATCATTTAAAACCGTTCCTGAACTATAAGGGCCTCCATTGGCAAAGGCAAAGTAGGATTGAACTAGTAATGCTAAGAAAATGAACTTATTCATTTAAACCTCCTAGGTCATTTAGCATTATGACATTTATTTTTTTATTGATTTTTAAATTAAATTTAAAGAATAGTAGAGTAATTAATTTAGGGCCTAAAGAATAGGCCCTGCTGCCCTAATGATGTTTAAATGACGTTTTCCAGTTACCTTTTTCTTTGAACTTTTTTGTTAATTCAAATCTCTGAAGAGTGGTTATCTTTCCTCTGGTCACAGGGAAGTGAACCCTTGAAGTCGCATAGAGAGCTGAAATACTCAAGATTGTAATGAGTAAATAAATGACTTTCATAAGTATTTATCTACCTTTTAATTTCCGCAACTAAATCTGCAGTTAAATGCTCATCACTTAAGTTCCTAGCGATATCATGGATACTAATCATACCTACTGGCCTGTCGCCTTTATCCACAACAAGTAGTCTTGAAATCTGATTATCTTTCATTAACTTTGTAGCTTGGTTAATATCATCTGATTCATAAACGAAAATAATGTCAGATTGCATGGCCTTTGAAATTGGCTCATCACAAGATGCTCCTTGTGCCACACATGAAATAACAATGTCCCTGTCCGTGACAAAGCCTACGGGTCTTTCGTTTTTAAAGATGGGAAGAGCACCAACGTCCTCTTTTTTCATGAGATTAGCAACCTTCTTAATTGAATCATTAATTTGGGCCATACTTACTCCGTGATGCATGATTTCTGAAACTTGCATATTTCACCTCCATTCAGAAGTGAATGTTTACATCTTTTTGTTGGGTAATGAATTTAATATATCTAAAGGAATAATTAGAGGTTGCGTAAACTGCTATATATTTGGAAAATTCTTTTTCGATAATTCTTTAACTAAGTATCCAATGGCGTAGGGAACCGAGTGATCTCTCGCTGCAGACCAAGATGCAGCATGGTCAAATCCAAGCTTGTGCATCCATTCGTGCATTAAATTATCAGTGACATCATAGGGAGTATAGTAATTAAAGTACTTGGTATTCATCCAGATTCTAACAGTATTTGGGTAGGTATATCCAATGGTGCTACTGGTATCAGTGTACAATTCTAGCTCCACATCCAGCATATTGTTTTTAGTTGGCAATAATTTTTCGGCCCCATTGAGTATTTTTTGATAGATCTGAACATTAGATAACCCTTGGTTATCTACAAATGAGTTCTGGCCATTATAGTTATAATTAATGACGCGATCTCTGAATTCTTTTGAGGAGATTACTTTTTTTAGTAATTCCGCTGCTTTCTCAACTTTTTCTTGTTGTTCAACCGAGAAATTGGACATGTAAATATCAGTGTCCCAAGTAAGTGCCTCATTGGGAACACCAGTAATATCATCCACGGGATCAATTTCCTCTATTGCTGTTACATCAAATTCTGAGCAGCTAGTCGTTCCAACTTGAGTTTTTTGTTCAGTACAATTGGTAGTATTTTGGGAATTACAGGATGTGATAAAAGCGAGAATGAAGATGACTCTTAGGTTGTTCAAGACATTGCCCCCGGTTACTCCAGGTCATTTTGTCATATCTCTAATTCGGTATAAACTCGGAAAAATTTGCTGGTGATTGAGATAAATGTTTGTTTCCAAGCTCTTTTACTATATGACCGACAGAATATGGAACTGAATGATCTCTACTCTCTGAATATTTAAATTCATGATTAAACCCAATTTTATGAAGCCATTCATGAATGAGATTATCCGCAATCTCATGAATGGAAAATTTGTTAAAATATTTTTCGTTAATATATATTCTGATAATGTTTGGGTAAGTATATCCGATGGTATTAGATTCTTCATTATACAATTTGAGTTCCAGTCTCATCGGAGCAGAAGTGATTATCTTTTGATAAATTTGCTCATTGGTTAAACCTTGATTGTCGACAAATATTTTTTTACCTCTAAATTTTTTGTTGATTACTCGATCTCTAAATTCAGCTGAAGGAATAATTTGTTGAATTAAATTTAACGCTTTGAAAATCTTTTGTTCTTGTTCTGAATTAAAATTAAGTAAATTTGCACTTGCTTTAAAAACGGATGAGTAAGCATGATGAGAATTTATAAATAGAAGAAATAAAATCATCCTTGATTTTAATTTTAGCATTTAAACCATCCTGGTTTTTTGAAAAATACTATGACATATATCAAATCGCATCACAACTATGAATATATCCGAGGTCTACAGTTAAGAAGCAACAAGTTGATGCTGAACTCATTTACTCTTAGAGATAATTAATAAATTCTAGGTTCAGGAGGAATTATGAATTTACCAAATAGGGCCTTGTCTGATCAAGTAATACTTATCACTGGTGCGACTTCTGGAATTGCTCCATCCTTGATTCGAATTGCTGGAAATCATCATGCTAAAATCTTTATGGTTGATAAAGATGAGGTCCCTTTACAAAAACTTCAAGATGAACTCCGTCAAAAAGGTCATGATAGTGCCTTTGCTGTTGCCGATCTGACAGAAAAGGATCAGGCCAAGTATGTTACAGATGCTTGTCTAAAAAAATTTGGTAGGATTGACACCTGGATTAATAATCCCAAAGCGCTGATTGGCAAAATGGATATAGATGAGAATTTTATTTCATTTATTAATTCGTGCAAAATTGCGGCCCAATCAATTAAAAACACTGCTTATGCTGGAAGTATTATCAATATTGTTCCTCCAGGACAAAAATCGTTTTTGAAGGCCGTGGCCAGATATACAAACAATTTAAAAAGAAAAATTAAAAAACTTAAACTACCCATCAATATTTTATTGGTCATACCTCAAGAAGATTTCTCTGGGAGTGATATTTTAGAATGTGCAACGGTAAATCAAGGCCAAAGGTATTCTGATAATTTAAAGGCCATAAATTATTTAAAACCTAGTTTTGCAAAAGGGGTCATTATCTCTGCATTTGGATATCTTTTGGTTAAAGGTTTAAAAAAAATATAGCTATAAATGAAGCTTTTTAATTAAGTTGATGGCATCAAATGGTGCTCTCACTTTTGAATCATTATCAAAATATACATAAACATCTCTTTTTATATGTCTAATCCTTTCATTAGTTAATGTTAACTTATTATCTGGTTCATTTCCTTGTTCCCATTGTTTTATCCTTTTGCTCCAGAAGTTTAAAATTTCATCACAATATCCACTTACATATAAAATACTATCTCCATGAAGTCTGATATAAACAAAGTCACTAGTGACATCTTCCATATATGGCCATTTTCCAGCAGTGTCCGCAAACACAAGTGCGATATGGTATTTCCTGAGAATTTCAATAAACCATGGATTTAAAAAAGATAAATTTCTTACTTCAATAGCATGTTTAATTGGGGTGTTTTGATTGATCTTTTCATTGTACTGAATTTTTTTACCAATTAAATCAGAAGCACTTTTAAACGTTTTGGGGAGAAGATTTAAAAAGGATTCAATTTTTTCAGGTTTAAAAATCATTTGAGGTGGAAGTTGCCATAAAATGGGGCCAAGTTTTTCTTTTAAGGCCAAAGGCCCGGAAGAAAAGAAATTTATCAATGGCCCTTCGATATGACTTAATTGTTTTACATGAGTAATAAATCTGCTGCCCTTAATGCTAAAGATGAAGTTTTCTGGTGTGACATTGTACCATTGGAGATAGTCAGAGGGGGTCAATAATCGATAAAATGATCCATCAATTTCAATTGATGAAAAAATTCTGCTTGCGAAATCTAGTTCATTTTTTGCAGACAACTTTTCAGGATAAAATGTTTTTTTCCATCCTTTATACTTCCATCCTGATATTCCAATTTTAATCATGAAGAAATAGTAGGATGAAATTCTCATTATGAAATGATTCTCTTATTCAAAACTTTATAGGTCCATTTTCTTGATAAAAAATTAAATTCATTAAAGATGAATCTTTTTTTAGAATATTCATGTTCGAGCGAGTAAACCCTAGGTGGGTTTATGGTAGTTATGGATAAAGTAACTTTAACTCGAATAATAGAGAGGGACATAACAGGTTTATGTCCCTCTTTTTTTCTATCTTGACCTGCAAATATTTGTTTTTAAAGAGGAAACTCTTTCATTATTTGTCTAACTTTTTTCATTAGAATTTAATTAACACCTAGTGTATCCTCCGCTCATTTGATTAACTGAGGATAACTTATGGCATTTGAAAATTCATACAATAGAGATTTAGCACGTAAATTAATAAAAATGGAAAACCCTGAGGAAGGTCTTGACCAAGAGCTTTTAAAATTAAAACAAAGAGCTTTAGAGCTTAATAAAGGTCGTGAAATAATGTCGGCCGGGTTTCAACAGGTCTTAGAAGGACTCAAACTTGCTTTTCCAAATTTAGATCTCGAAGATAAAAACCTCATCGGAACTCCGAATCGCATGGCCCGCGCACTTATTGAGGTTTGTTCAGGTTTGGGTACAGAAGAAAAGGAAATTTTTTCTACGACATTCCCAGCGGATAATTATAATGAAGTAATCATATTAAAGGATATTGATTATACATCTTTGTGTAGTCATCATTTTTTTCCTTTTACAGGTAAGGCCCACGTTGGCTATTTGCCAGATACCTCAAAGGGAAATGATTCACGCGTTGTTGGACTTTCAAAATTAGCACACATCGTAGACTGTCATGCTCAACGACCCCAATTACAAGAAAGAATGTGCTTTAATATCATGAGTTCTATCAAGAATGAATTGAGGCCAGCAGGTGTCATGGTTGTGATTGAAGGGAACCATGGGTGCTTGAGTTGTAGAAGTGCTCGCAAGGCCAATGCAACTATGATCACATCAGCATTAGATGGAAAGTTTAAAGAAGATTCAAAACTTCGTGCAGAGTTTTTAAGTTTAATTGGCATGGGTAAATAAAATTCTCATAATTTAACTTTTGGCCTGAGATGGGCCAAAAGTTTAAAACAAAAACTCCTAGGCTATTGAAATCTCAAAGATTTTGATCCATTATAGGCGTGCAGGAGTTGCTATGTTCAAAATATTATTTTCACTTATAATTTTCTTTCATTTGAATTTTGCCAGGGCAGAGAAGAGATGTGCTGTTTATGGTATATCCGATGGCCCCCAAAACCTTGAATGTAAATTCCCTAAACGCCTAGTATCCCTAAAGTGTAAGGATGGAAAATACTTTTTAAATGAATTTCCTGTCCATTCTGCTTTCCATCTTGAAGTTGAGGAAGGATCAAATCCTTTAGTCTTTAAAGCTACGAGCTCGACTCTTACAGTGACGAATGTTGGAAAAAATGTATTTTCTGCAAATTTTGCAATTAACAAATTAGATGTTGAAGGCACCTGTCGATAATCATTTGAGAGAGACCCATCCTTATGGCCTATTTTTACCTAATAGGCCAAAAATGATGATTATAGGCAGTTTCCCCATTGCTAAATTTACTAATCCCTTAAGAAAATCAGAAATAAAAAAAAATGAAATTGATTTTTTCTTTGGAGGAGAAACGAATCTTCTTTGGAGACTTTTAGGTGATTGTTTTGATGAAAATCTCTCAAGTAAAAAAAACATTAAAATGTTTTTAAATAAATATGGAATTGCTATTGGTGATCTCATTATTTCAGCTAGAAGAAAGGAAGGCAGATCATCGGATTCATCCCTGTTTGATATTGAATGGAATACCGAATTAGAGGATGTCATTCAAAAACATAAAATTAAAAAACTTTATTTTACTTCAATTGGAGTGAGAAAATGGTTTGAGAAGCTATTTCCTAATTTAAATGAAATCGAAAAAGTAAATCTTATTTCGCCATCGGCCCAAACGGGTAGATCAATTGGGGGTCAAAAAAAATATAAGAGGTGGAAATTGAAACATAAGAATAAAAATATTTATGACTTCATTCTTGAAGATTATAAAAAGAAGTTTACATTTTAAGAGTGAAAACTTAGGCCAAACTTAAGAGATTTGTTAGTATATCTTTTATTGATTGACTGCATAACTATTTGACTTATTTTAAGCTTGGAGTTACCAACTTAAGAATGATAAATAAAAGAATCTTAGTCATAGAAGATGACACCTATATTCGGGAATTGCTTGTAGAATTACTCGAAAGTGAAGGCTACAATGTTGCCTCTGCCAATAATGGTCTTGAAGGAATTAAAACACTCGAAAGTAGTAGTGATCCTGATTTAATTTTAATCGATCTCATGATGCCTGTAATGGACGGCTATGCGTTCAGAACCGAGCAACTTAAAAATCCTCGATGGTCTAAAATTCCAACAATTGTTATGTCAGCAGAGGCCAATGCTAAAGAAAAAATGAAGCCGTTTCACGTCACTGCGTTTTTAAGTAAACCTGTTGAACTTGAAACTATCTTAAAGACAGTTTCCCGGTTCGCTTAAGTATGCATACACTCTATGGAATTCCAAACTGCGACACTGTAAAAAAAGCTAGAAGTTTTTTAGATGTACACTCAATACCATATTTATTTATCGACTTTAAAAAGCAACCTCCAACATCAGATCTCATCCTTCAGTGGGAAACTTTCTTAGGAGAAATTCCTATTAATTCCAAAGGGACAACCTACAAAAAACTAAAGGATGTTTATTTAAGTTTAAATGAAGCAGATAAAATAAAATTTTTATGTAAGAATAGTTCTATGCTCAAAAGGCCCATTCTTACCAATGACAAGACAGTATTGTTTATTGGTTTTAATGTAGATTCTTATAAAAAGGTTTTATTAAATGAATCATCTCCAACAAATTAAGTCCCATTTAAAAGAATATGCCATTTTAAAAAGTCTTCAGAGTCTCATGCATTGGGATATGGAAACAATGATGCCGGCAGGAGCGATTGAGGACAGGGCCGAGAGACTAAGCTATATTCAAGGGAAAATTCATGAGCACCTTAACTCAAAGATTTATATCAAAGAAGTTAAGAAGTTCTCTAAGCAAAAATTATCCAATTTAGAAAAAAAGCTCGCTCAAGAATTAGAGTGGGATTTAAAGATCGCAACTGCACTCCCTAAAAAACATGTTTTAGCTTTGTCTCATGCTGCGACCATAGCAAATCATCATTGGTCTCAAGCAAAGAAGAATAATGATTGGAAAAGTTTTCAGCCTCACTTGCAGAAACTTATTGATTTAAAGCGTGCCGAAACAAAATATTATGATGAGAAACTTCCTTACGATTCTTTAATTAAATTACATGATAAAGAATTCGATTCAAAAAAAATTCAAATCCTTTTTTCCGATCTAAGAGCGGGTTTATTGGATATTATTAATGATGTAAAAAAAGATGCGACTTTTACTAAGATAAAAAAAATAAAGGGTCCCTTTGATTTGACCGCTCAGGAAGAAATCAATTTGCAAATTGCAGAGCTTTTTGGACTTTCGAAAGATTTTTCAAGATTAGATGTTTCTACACATCCCTTTAGTATAAACATTTCACCTAATGATCAAAGAATTACCACTCGATATTCTAAGGATAATCTTGATTCACTATTTTCAACGATGCATGAAGTAGGGCATGCCATATATGAGCACAATTTACCAGCAGATTGGGAAGGGACACCTTTTCAGGAGTCAATTTCACTTTCGGTTCATGAGTCTCAATCCAGATTTTGGGAAAATATCATAGGTCGATCAAAAGAATTTTCTCATTTTATTCATCCAGTGCTTAAAAAGAAATTTGTAAAATCCATGTCAGGTGTATCTGTAGAAGACCTTTATAGATTTTTTAATTACTCTACACCTGGCCTTATTCGGGTAGAGTCGTGTGAGCTTTATTACAATATGCATGTTATCATTCGTTTTGAGATTGAGGAGATGATTTTTAATCACAAGCTACAGGCAAAAGATATCCCTGCGATTTGGAATGAAAAATACAAGCATTACTTAGGTTTAGCTCCAAAGAATTTTTCTGAAGGGATTCTGCAAGATTCTCATTGGGCCGGAGCGGCTTTTGGTTATTTTCCAACTTATACCATTGGTAATTTAATTAGTGGAAGTCTCTACCAGAAAATGAAGAAATCTATGCCTCGTTTTCATAAGAATGTTCAAAAGGGAGATTTTAAAGAGATTAATGGTTATCTTAAAGATCATATACATTCAAAAGGTCGCTCAATAAATATCAAAGAGATTGTTGGGGAGATTAAAGTGAATGATTATCTTACTTATTTAAAAGAAAAGTTTGAGGTTTAAGATGGAAGAGGTTTTTTTAGGGATCATGGGCCTTCAAGAAGCAAAGAATCACCAACTAAAATTGAAGCAACAGGGGATTGATATCATTTTAAAAACTCATCAGGAAACTTGTACTACAGGCTGCAAAGTAACTGTTGAGGTTTGGGGCCAGGATATTGATCGCGATAAACTTCAGCAGTATTTTTCGACTGACTTTTTAAAACATGTTAAAGGGCATGAACCAGATTTTGAACACCTCTCTGCTGTATTTGATCCTAGTGCTGAAGAGGTTATTTGTCAGGCATGTGGGGCAAAATTTAAACCAACAAGTACTGAATGCCCTGATTGTGGTCTAGTTTACTAATAATCTTTTTTTCTTAATTGCTTTTTTTCAGATTCTTTTCTTTTAGAATTGAGACGTTTAAGAATTGAACTTTTTTTGGGTTTGGTAGGTTTGCGTATTTTTGGTTTGAGGGCCGCAATTTCCAACATCTTGTTAAGTCTTTCAATACAGTCATCTAGATTTGATTTTTGGGATCGGAATTGTTGACTGGCTATTTGGACTTGATCGTTATCAATGATGTAGTTTGGAAATTTTTCTTTGAATCGTGCTTTAATTTCTTCGGAGCAACTTGGGCTCTCTTTCATATTCCAAGTGAGAATAACTTTGGTGTTCACTTTATTAACATTTTGGCCTCCTGCTCCAGAACTTTTAGAGAAGCTGAAGGAAAATTCTGAAAAAGGTATTTTTATTTTAATCATAAGCGCTATCATTATATCATGAACTCTGCCCAATGGACTGTTTATATTATAGAAAATGAGAAAGGATACCTATACACGGGCATCACAACTGATATTGATCGAAGATTTATGGAGCATACAGTTTCAAAAAAAGGCGCAAAATTTTTTCGGACAGGATTGCCAGTGAAGATTCTTTATACAAAGGAATTTCCCAATAGATCTCTCGCCTCTAAGTTTGAAGCGATGATTAAAAAGCTCACGAGGAAAGAAAAAATATTTTTAATACAAACAAAGAATTTTGAATGATACGACAAATATGCACTTTAATTATTAAACTCTCCGGCTGGAAAATGATAAATCGCATTCCTGATAATTTGCGATCATTTGTATTAATCGGAGCCCCACATACTTCCAATTATGATTTTGTACCAGCAATGGCACTATCATATCTTTTAAAAAGAAATACCAAGTTTGTCATCAAAAACGAATGGACTAAATTCCCTTTGAATCTCATTTTAGGGCCAGCAGGTGCTATTGGCCTGGATCGTGAAAAAATTAAAAAACAACATATGAGTACAACTGATTCAATGGCCAATCTTTTTAATCAGTACTCAGAACTCGTCTTAATGATCTCTCCTGAAGGAACACGTAAACCAGTCGAACACTGGAAAACTGGTTTTTATTATATCGCTCAAAAAGCGAAGGTACCTCTTGTTCTTGCCTCAGCAGATTATCGTCTAAAAGAGCTAGTGGTAGATAAAGTTATCTATCCTAATGATTTTAATCAAGACATGAAAATCATTATGGATTTTTATAGAAACATCCAAGGTAAAATTCCTGAAAATTTTAAGTTAGATTCTGATTTTGCCTAAAATCCTACGCATTTTACCCTGTAATTCCTTCTGCTAAATTTGTCATTTTCTCATGTTAAAGGTACAAAGCTATTCTATGGAAAAGATTGATCCAAATGAATTGCCTATCACGGCCTGGCTTCCAACGACTGCTAAGGAGGCCAAGAAAAGAGGGTGGGATGAACTCGATGTGATTCTCATCACTGGGGATGCTTATGTTGATCATCCGGCCTTTGGTGCGGCCGTTATGGGCCGTATTTTTGAATCTCTTGGGCTTAAGGTCGCTATTATTCCTCAACCTAATTGGCGAGATGATCTTAGAGATTTTAAAAAATTTGGAAGGCCGAAGTATTTTTTTGGAGTCACATCGGGGAATATGGATTCAATGGTGAATAAATACACCGCTGGAAAACGACTTCGATCTAATGATGCTTATACTCCGGGAGGATCTCCAGATTTTCGTCCTGATTATGCAACGACTGTCTATACTCAAATACTAAAACAACTTTATCCAGAAACTCCCGTCATTATTGGTGGAATAGAAGCTTCTCTTAGAAGAGTCACTCACTATGATTTTTGGCAAGACCGCCTTATGCCAAACATTCTTACAAGTTCAGGTGCAGATCTTTTAGTTTATGGAATGGGTGAGCAGCCGATTAGAGACATAGTGAAGTATCTGATTAAGGGTATACCTTTTACTTCTTTAAAAACTATCCCTCAAACTGCTTTTTTACTTGGGCCTGATGATGAACTTCCAAAGAATAAGCAATGGGAAACCTTTGAGCTAACTTCACATGAAGATTGTCTTGCCGATAAAAAGGCCTATGCCAAAAACTTTATGCATGTAGAGGTTGAATCCAATAAGCAGTTTGCTAATAGATTAATTCAAAAAGTTGAAGATAAGACTTTAGTTATTAATCCTCCCTATCAAACGATGACTGAGAAAGAGATTGATGCTTCTTTTGATCTTCCTTATACAAGGCTTCCGCATCCTAAGTATAAAGATCGTGGGCAAATAGCTGCATTTGAAATGATTAAGTTCTCGCTTAATACTCATCGAGGATGTTTTGGTGGATGCAGTTTCTGTACCATATCAGCTCATCAAGGAAAGATGATTGCAAGCCGATCTAAAAAATCAATCATGCAGGAACTAGATCATATCGCTAGAATGCCTGATTATAAGGGCTACATTTCTGATATCGGTGGCCCTTCGGCCAATATGTATCAGATGAAAGGGATTGATCAGGATCTTTGTGATAAATGTGCAGCACCATCCTGCGTTTTTCCTCTCATTTGTAAAAATTTAGATACTAATCCCCAAAAAATGACAGAACTTTACCAAGAAGTTAATAAACATCCTCAAGTGAGAAAGGCCTTTGTAAGTTCAGGTCTTAGATATGATTTGATGTTTGATCCGCGCTCAACACATCCAAAAGAAGATGAAAAGTATGTTGAGCAACTTATAACCCATCATGTATCTGGTAGGCTTAAGGTGGCCCCAGAGCATACCGAAGATGAGGTTTTAAAATTAATGAGAAAACCTAGTTTTGATTTTTTTTACCAGTTTAAAACAAAATTTGAGGAGATTTCGAAAAAGAAGGGAATTAAGCAGGAGATCATTCCTTACTTCATCTCCAGTCATCCTGGTTGTAAACCTGAGGATATGGCCAAACTAGCTGCTAAAACCAAGGCCTTAGGCTATAAGCTCGAACAAGTTCAAGATTTCACGCCTACACCTATGACTGTGGCCACAGAAATCTACTATTCTGGATATCATCCTTACACACTTAAAAAGGTGGAAACGGCCATTTCTCTTGATGAGAAAACTAAGCAGAGAACTTTCTTTTTCTGGTATAAGCCTGAAAATAAAAATTTCATTAAGAATCACCTCTCTAAAATGAAAATGTTTGATGTCATGAAGGACCTCTTCGGTTAAGATAGTCTTCATGACTACATTATGCACACTCCAAAATTTAAGTCTTTCTTATCCTCATAAAATTATTTTTCAGAACGTCACATTTACTCTGAATCAGGGTGATAAAATAGGTGTTCTCGGTCTTAATGGACATGGGAAATCATCGCTCTTTAAAGTCATTGCTGGACTTGTAACACCAGACACAACAGTTCCACCTTTTATTTATGATCGAGCTAGAGATTTTACTTTTTTCTATGTCCCCCAAGAGCTTCCTAATTTGGAAGCTTGGGATATTGAAAATTATTTTTATGAATTTTATCCAGAAATGAAAAAGCTTAAAAACCGCTTAGATAAAATTTCAGAAGAGCTAAGTTCTGGCGATGGTAACTTTGATAAACTGATTAATGATCAAACGCTGATTTATGAAGAGCTTACTAAATTAGGTGAAGAAAGAGTTCATGCTCAGTATTTAAGTTATTTAAAATCTTTTGGTGTAGAGAATTTTAGTCGTAAGATGAGTTCCTTATCTGGAGGGGAACAAAGAAAGGTTGCGCTGAGTTTAGGTCTCTCAACTCCTTATGAGCTTATTTTATGGGATGAGCCTACCAACCATTTAGATTTAGAGACCATCCAAGATTTTGAAGACGAATTACAAAATTCAAAAAAAACGTTCATGATTATTTCCCATGATCGAAGTCTTCTTAACAATGTGGTGGATAGAATTGTCCACATTCAACAAGGCAAACTAAGAAGTTTTTCTGGAACATATGAAGCGTATCTTGAATTTCTTCAGGAAGATCAAAAAAGACGTGAGAAGGAATTAGATAAATTATCGAATATGCAACGTCGTGAAACAGCTTGGATAAGAAGAGGTGTTCAGGCGAGAAGAACTAAATCCAAAAAGCGAATTGAGGATTATGGGACTCTAAATAAAACAATTCAGGATTTAAAAGATAAGGCCCACAAATCGGTAAGTCTAAATCTTCAAGCATCTGGCCGAAAAACCAAAACTCTCATTAGCGTTGAGGATCTTTCTTTAAAATTTGGAAATCGCACACTCTTTGATCGCCTTAATTTTTCAATTTCTAAAGGTGATAAAATAGCGTTATTGGGAAGAAATGGAGTTGGAAAAAGTTCTCTTCTAAAAATCTTATTAGATGAGTTAAATCCAACTTCTGGCATAGTTAATCGCGCTCAAAATCTTGATGTTGGTTATTTTTCTCAGAAAAGAGAGGCCCTTAAAGATGATGAAACTCCTTGGAAGATGATCGGAGAAGGAATTGACTACGTCATATCCAATACTGGAGATAAAAGACATGTTGCTAGTTATTTAGAGAATTTCCTTTTTAGTTCTGATGAAATTAAAAGACCTATTCATACTTTCTCTGGTGGAGAGAAAAACAGATTGCAGCTGGCGCAATTTATGAAACACGCTCGTGATATTTGGATTTTTGATGAGCCTACCAATGATCTTGATTTAGAGACCATTGGTATTCTAGAAGAAGAATTAAGAAATTATGAGGGTGCTCTGATTGTTGTTGGACATGATCGGACATTTATTAACAACGTAACAGATAAATGTTGGGTTTTACATGAAGGGCAGCTAGAAAAATTTGAGGCCGGCTTTTCTCAAGCAGAACTTTTCTTAGAGGCCATTCACCTTGAGGAAGAATTAAAAAAGAAATCACCTCAAAAGCAGGATGTTAAAGTTTCTTCAGTAGAGAAGGTATCCAATAAAGAAAGAAATAGGTACCAGCAGCTTGAGGGTGAAATTGAAAAGGTCGAACAGCGTATTTCTGAATTTAAAGCAGAATTGACTCAAAGTTATGATGAAGTTAAAGCATCAAAATTATTAAAGCTTGAAGCCGACCTTGAAAAACTAGTTAATGAGTGGGGCGAGTTGGAATTAAAAATCAATAGTTGATAATAGTTATCATTTATAGAGTAAGCTGGACATTTTTTCCCTGACTTTTTAGCTACTCGATCTCTCGATATAATTTAATCGATGAGATTTGTTGTATTAATGCTCTTATTTTTGGCTTCCTTTTATTACTTCTGGCCCAAAGACCAGAAAGTCGTTGAGTTTGATTTTGTTAAACTAAAGGCCAGTGCCTTGAAAAAAGAGCAAGTGAATACATCTGTCAGCAACATTTCAAGCAAACCCGCTCAAAATCTAGAGAAATCTGATTCCATTCAACAGGTTGAAGAACTCGAGTCCAATGCCGATGTTGATGGCCTAAAAGAATATCTAATGAGGATGGAGCCAGAAGATGGTGAGGCCATTTACAATAGTTATCTGGCCGAAAAAGAGAATTATGATATGGAGAGTGAGGCCTTAAATAAGGAGAAGCAAAATCTTTATACAAGACCTGATGGCCGTTTAAGCAAAAAACTTTATAAGGCCAATAAAGAGGCCATAAATGATTTTGATAACTTGCTAACTTTATTGCATCAAAAACACCTCGAAAAAATGAGAGATATTTTAGGTGTTTATTTTGATGAGGTTATGGAAAATACCGATGATCATCATGTAGAGCGATCTATTGATTTGCCTGAGTCCATTGAAGAATCACCCTAGTTATGCTAATTTCCATCTAAAATTTTTCTAAGGATATTTCATGCTTGCAGTTCATGATTTAAGGCTCCAATTTGGGGGTAGGACTCTTTTTGATGATGTTAATCTTAAGTTCACTCCTGGAAACTGCTATGGAATTATTGGTGCCAATGGTGCTGGTAAATCGACTTTTCTAAAAATTCTAAGTGGAGAAATTTCTCCAACGAAGGGATCTGTTGAAATAACTCCTGGTGAGCGTCTTGCGGTTTTAAAGCAGAATCACTTTGCTTATGAAGAGGAAGAAGTTTTAAGAACTGTGATTCTTGGACATGAGAGACTTGTAAGTATTATGAAGGAGAAAGACCTTCTTTATGCCAAGGAAGATTTTTCAGAAAAAGATGGAGAGCGAGCAGCAGAACTTGAATCACTTTTTTCTGAAATGAATGGATGGGAAGCTGAGGCCAGTGCTGCTTCATTGCTCGCAGGATTAGGTATCACAGAATCATTTCATTCTAAAAAAATGAAAGAACTCACTGGTGGAGAAAAAGTTAAAGTCCTTTTGGCACAGGCATTATTTGGAAAACCTGAAATTCTCTTACTAGATGAGCCAACCAACGATTTGGATCTTCATGCCATTCAATGGTTAGAAAAATTTATTATGGAGCAAGAAGATACAACCGTATTAGTTGTGTCCCATGATAGGCATTTTCTCAATAAAGTGTGCACTCATATTTGTGATATTGATTTTGCCAAAATTAAATTATACGTGGGTAATTATGATTTTTGGTACAAATCAAGTCAACTTGCTCAAAGAATGCTCGCAGATCAAAATAAAAAAACTGAAGATAAAATGAAAGAACTTAAAGAGTTCATTCAAAGATTCTCTGCTAATGCTTCAAAATCTAAACAGGCAACATCAAGAAAGAAACTTTTAGATCGACTAACTCTAGAAGATATTCAACCTTCTTCTCGTCGTTATCCCTATGTCGGTTTTAGGCCTGATCGAGAGGCAGGGGATAATCTTTTAAGAGTTGAAAATTTATCCATTAGCGTTGAAGGTGAAAGAGTCATCAATAATCTTTCATTTACTATTAAAAAAGGTCAGAAGGTTGTCTTTTTAGCAAAATCTGAAGTTATCACGACGGCCTTGTTTAAAGTATTAATGGGTGAAAAGCAAGCTGACTCAGGAAAATTCGAATGGGGTGTTACAACGACAAGGGCCTATCTTCCCAATGATAACTCTGAATACTTTCAAGATGCTCGTTTAGATCTTATTAACTGGCTTAGACAATATTCTAAAGATCAAACGGAAACCTTTTTGAGAGGGTTTTTAGGAAGAATGCTGTTTTCAGGTGAAGAAGCGCTAAAGAAATGTAATGTGTTATCAGGTGGTGAGAAAGTTCGATGCATGCTTTCAAAGATTATGCTGTCTGGCTCTAATGTTCTCATTTTTGATAATCCAACGAACCATTTAGATCTAGAAACGATAACTGCGTTAAACGAAGGTCTGATTGATTTTAAAGGAACTTTGTTATTTACTTCTCATGACCATGAATTCATACAAACGATTGCTAACCGAGTGATCGCTTTACAAGAAAAAGGTATCAGGGATGAAGAGTGTACTTATGATCAATTTCTTGGACTTGATTAAGTTACCTTACTCAAAGTGATAACCCATGATTAATTTATTTTTGCTTCTTTTCGTTGTGTCTAGCATGAATGGATACTCCTTTGATTGGCAAGGGCATAGAGGAGCAAGAGGGATTTATCCAGAGAATACTATAGGAGCAATGATTCTTGCTCTGAAATATCCTGTAACAACTTTGGAGCTTGATGTCGTTATTTCTAAAGATCAGCAAGTTGTCGTTTCCCATGAGCCATGGATGAATCCTGATATTTGTAAATCACCAACGGGTAAAGAATTTAAAGAGCGAGATTTTAATCTTTATCAAATGCCCTATAGTGAAATTCAAATGTTTGATTGTGGCTCAAAAAATTATTCAAGATTTCCTGAACAACAGAAGATAGTTGTAGGTAAGCCTTTATTAAGCACTCTCTTAAGAGATGTGGAAAAGATGGTTCCTAAAAATAGGGAAATTACTTATAGTATAGAAATAAAATCGACAGAAGATGATGAGAAAAGGCATTTTCAACCTGATTATAAATTGTTTTCAGACTTGGTTGTGAAAGAGATTTTGCGTACTATTCCAGTTAATAGATTTTATATTCAAAGTTTTGATTGGAGAGTTCTAAAATATATAAAGTTAAATCATCCTAAAATAAAACTCGTTGCACTCAGAGAGGAACCTTACACTCCTCATCAGGTCATAAAAGATTTAGGATTTCTACCAGAAGTTTTTTCTCCAGATTTTAAACTGCTGAACTTTAAAGATATAACGACCTTTCATGAACTAGGAGTTAAAGTGATTCCTTGGACAGTTAACTCTGTTCAAGAAATGGAGACCTTAATAAATATGAAGGTCGACGGTATTATTACAGATTATCCTAATCTTATTCCTTCAGTGAATCTTAAGAAATGTAAGGACGGTTTTAATTTTTTCGAAAATCGATGCGTAAAAATTCCTGAAAATGCACTGCCTAGTCATCAAAATCCAGGGTGGTTGTGCAAACCTTTTTATGTTCAAAAGAGAGGTCACTGCGTGAAGATCTCTTTACCAAAAAATGCCCACTTTCTTGAAGATGGAAAAACATGGCAATGTGATGAGGGACATAGAAGATACCGCGATAGATGTCAAAAATATTAAGTTTTAAAAAAGATGCTATTTAGTGACTCTAATTTTATTCTCCTTAAACTTTTTGAGGAGACTTTATGTTCAAGACACTTCAAGAATTTTATATTTACATCGCATTTATTAGCCTCTTTGGTTGGATGTTAACCTATTTATCGAATCCAATTGGTCGCCTGGTTCGGTTTGAGTTTTTATGCTTAAGTTTCTTCTTATCTTCAATATTTGGACTATTAATTTATCATAATGTGCCTCAGGCCTTTTATGGCAATCTTGCGATGTCTCTTGGTTTGGGAGTTATTTCCGCCTTTTCCTTTAAAGAACTGTTTCGAACAGTAATATAAATTTTTCATATAATAGATGTAAAAAATTCAACCCTAATGCAATGTAATGAATTGATAGAGTCATTTCTTAATTTTGCTGAGTAAAAGCAAGCTAGTCGTTTCACTTAGGGGAAATTATGAATAAAAGCTTGTTTCTATCGCTATTATTATCTAGTACTGCCATGGCCAGCAAATGGGACCGCTCTAACAATCCTCGTATTTTCGATCCAATCATGAAAATCAAAATGAACTATCTATTAAATGAACTCCCCCTCGCTGCTAAAGTGCAAGATGAAAGATTAGGTTGGTCTGAAACTTACTGGCCTGCTAATAAAGGTGGAGTTGCATTCCGATGGAATAGCAATGATCCGCAACCATTCAAGTATAAGTTACTTTCCAAACAAGATTTAAGTAAAATGTCGGAAAAAGAATTAGAACAGCTTTCTCCTTCTGAGCTTTATGATATTTCTCAAGGTGATTACAATTACACTCTGACTAAAAAAGTACTCAGTTCCAATTCTCCTAAAGATCTTTGGTGGGAAGGGATTTGTCATGGTTGGTCTTTGGCCGCATCTTTGTACCCTGAACCTAAAAAAGTCATTGTCACTAATAAAGATGGAATAAAAGTTCCTTTTGGATCTTCTGATATTAAAGGACTTCTTTCTTTACATGAGGCCTATAATTCAACCGGATACTATGTGAGAGTTGGAGATCGCTGCAAAGTACGAGGAAAAGTTGTTGGTGAAGAAATGCCTGAGGATGGTGTTGTGATCCGCCCTTCTTCAAGAGATGCCAATAAATCTGAGTGCCAAGATGTAAACGCTGGTTCTTTTCATTTAATTTTAACAAATATGATTGGTATTAACTCTCAAGGATTCGTTGCTGATGTTGATCGATATAATGATGTTTGGAATCAACCAGTGACTTCTTATGAATCAAAAATAATTAGAGAATGGGATGTTAATGGCAATGGTGTTTCTAGAAAAGTGCAAATAGAGACTCAGATGAGCTATGGTGAAGAATTAGTTTTTTATTCTGCTGAAGAAGTGGCCAAAGGTACCCTGGGGTTTGTCTCAAAAGATCCTGTTACAGGAACACCAGCTCAAACCTTTACCACCAAACGATATGAATACGTTCTAGAGCTTGATAGGGACGGTAGAGTAATTGGTGGGGAATGGATCACTGAGACAAGACCAGATATGCTATGGTTGAAAGCAAAGAATAAAGCTTTTATTAATGGAAAATATCCACTTGCAGGATTAAATTCGATATATCAACCAATTGATCCATAAACAGAGAGATAGGATTTCGGTCCTATCTTAAACTGATCCTCTAAGAATAAGCCTAAAAGTTGTACCTGAGTCGCTGTGTTCTTTAATATCTTTGGAGAACACTTCTATTTCACCTTGATACATTTCTACAAAAGATTTCATAATATGCATCCCAAAGCCAGTTCCTGTTTCACCGTCAGTACCCTTTCGAGTGGTCTTTTTAGTAATATCAAAAAGGTTACTAATCAAGGCCTCTGACATACCGATACCTTGATCCTTTATTTCTAGCACGACTTTTGATGAATCTCGTTGAATGACTTGGATATCAATCGCGGTACCATTTGGTGAAAATTTAACTGAATTTGATATGATGTTGGCGAGAACTTGATTTTTAAAACTAATAGGTTCAACTAATAGTTTAACATTAGCGCATTTGTTAAAATCATAATTAATTTTAATTTGCTTATTTTCAGTTTCGGCGGAAAAAATCTTAATAATATACTCAATTGCTTCATTTAAATCATAGAATGAAAGGGGAATTTCAACCTTGCCCTTACTAACTGCATATATTTTGCGAACATTTTGGGTGATTTCGATCATTGAATCTGCTGCCTGGGAAGCAATATCAAGGCCACGCTGAGTTTGTATGGGATTGTTTTGTTTCTTGCAGATATTTAGCCCAATGCCAATTCTTCCAAGTGGATTTGCTAAATCATGAAATAAGACTCTAAAAAGATCATCAATTTTTTTATTTTGTTCTTTCTGTTGCCTTATCGTTAGTGCATTCATCTTAACAAAACAAATAATGAAAATTGTACTGAGAAAGACCCAACAAAAAGCTGTTGCTCCATGAGCAAGTATATGTCCTTCAACTGCTAGTAAGTTTGGAAATTGAAATTGTTGTAAATGTTGAATAAAAAAATAAGCTATGTATAGAAGGCTAATACCAGACCAAATGATCGCTCCTGTTTGGCCAAGAAGTAGTCCTCCAAAAAGGGGGGGAATGGAAATCCAAACAATAACATCACTAAAAAAACCACCAGAGTAATAGGTATATATAAATTGATGAAGTACACCACTCCCAAGAATAATAGTGGCAATAAAAAAAGTATTTTTTGTTATCCGAAGTAATAATGGGGAAAACATATGGATGATTGAAAGAGTGACTCCTAAATAATAGGGATATGGAGGCCTCATTTCATAATAGGCAAGAATCGTGTAGAACCACATCATCCAGCTAGTGGTTAAGACAGTGATTAAAATTGCGTGGACGTCACCTCTTTCAATTTGCTTAGAAATTAATGCATCCTTCGCAACAAAATCAAATAACGAGTTATATAACCTGATGGAGTAATTTTTTAACATATAATTTATTTTAGTTAGTTCCTGGATTATTATCCAGAAAATTTTCCCCATGTTTGATGATTAAGAAAAATTGTGTTTCTGAATTTGTTTTGGGGTTAGAAAATATTATTTAATTTAACTTCAGACATTACACCTTCAATCATTTTTATAAGTTGATCTTGGTTAATTAAGTCTTTGCCTAGAGAATATTCTTTTGAAGTTAAAGATCTTTCAACTTTGAGGGTTTCCTTATTTATTTTTGTAGTAACAGAAGAAGTGTCGAGTTTTTTAACTTGGAATTGAAATTCAAGGATAAGGTCTTCTTGTTTCATAGAAAAAGTAAGAAGGAGTGATTCTAAATTTGCAAGATCACGAGAGGCAGGTGGCAATAATTTATATTCGACGCCTTTCTTTGAGCTTTTATATTCTTTTACTTTAAAGCGTTGAAAAGTATCCAAAAGGCCAATAATTTTTTGATAAAGATTTTTAGGGCCAATATTTAATTGTAGGTGGTTTTCTAAGCAATCCTTTCCATAGGTAATGAAATAGCTACTTTTTTTATCAGTTACAGGACAGTTTGATTCTAATTGAATAGAAAAAGGGAATTCGATCTTTTCATTTGGATTTATTGTTGTCGTTGGCAAAAAAAATGATTTTTCTAATTTAAAGATATTTTCAATTCTGCTATGAACTTTTTTGATCTCAGCATAACAAAGTCCAACCCCTCCTGGCCCAAATTCAAATACTTGAGAGCTTGTATTGTTGATTTTAATTGTGCCTTGGATGGTAGAACCCTGTTCCCAGGCCTCTTTGGATGTTTCGATACTCCATTCAAGAGGTTTACTAAAAAATGAGCCTTTCATATGATCCTTTTGAATTGAAATTATCAAAAAAAAATATATTTAGCTATAAATGTTTGAATGAGAATCAATTTCGGGCAGGCTTTCTTTAAGATTGTCGTTGGCCTTTTTAAGACGTACTTGGATTAATGTTCCTCTTAAGTTTCCTTCAACCCAAGATTCAATTCTATAATTCCCTTTAAACTTTCGAATAAAATAGCCAAGAACTAAAAGACCGAAGCCGCTACCTTTTTCACCAAAAGTTCCCTCTGTAGAGTAGAGGTGTTTTTGATTAAATCGATATTGTTCAATTCCGATTCCAAAATCTCTAAAGTTTATTTCGACTTCATCTACTAGATCCTTTGTCTCGATATGGATTTCGCTGTTTTCAAAGGAGAACTTGATGGCATTTGATAAAATATTTGAAAAAACATGCTCAATGAGTGCATTTTGATCTGCCAAAACTTGTAAATCATCATTTATCTTATTTTTTAAAATGAGTTTGATTTTCTTTTCATTAAGTCTACTTTCAAAACTAAGCCTCAGTTTTTCAATTGACTGATTTAAGGGAATATTTTTGAGTGCTATAAGATTGGCCTGTGTTCTATTTAAGATCGCATGACGTATTCGAGAAATCATTTCTAGTGCAGAGATAGCATTAAGTTTCATCTGCTTAAAAGTTCTCTTGTAATCTTCAGAGCGAATTTTATCTGCTTCAAGCATTTCTAAATAGGCCTTGATAACTGTAAAAGGATTTGCAAGGTCATGTGAAACTGTTCTAATTAGAATTTCATTTATTTCTCTTTCTTCTTCTAACTTTTGGTGTGAGCTCTGTAACTCATGAGCGAATTCATCTTTTTGGTTAATTTGCATCTGTAATTGTCTATAAAGATCATCAATTTCACTTGATTTTGAATGCTCTCTTCCCGACATCTGCTCTAATGTGGTGACAAGGTTAAGTCTTTCTTTATCTTGTTGCTTATAATTGATGAGTAAGGGCAACAAGATAGAGAGGGCCTGAGCCTGAGCAAACGTAATGGCCCATGCCCACCATTTGGGAGATTGTCCAATTTGAAAAAATAAATAATTGATATGGTTAATGATTGAGAAAATGAATAAATAGGCCATAAATTTCTCTACCCAGTTTGATTCTTTCCTACTTTCAAAAAGAGTATTGGTTATCGGGCAGAGATAAAATGAAATTGTTGCGATGACTAAGGGTAAGAGTGAAATGAGAAAACTAGTTTTTGAAAAAAAGAGCAGAAAAGTTGTAGTTAAAATACCGGCCAGATATAAAGGGATTAAGAGCCTGTAATTCATTTTCAGTTTTCTTGAATCACAAAGAATCTTGCTTTTAATGTATACAGGAAGAATCTGAAAATAGTAGGCCACTGCGATTTGTGTGTTGTCTTTATTAAGCAAAATCGCCGCAGTATAGGTAACACATATCGATATCCAGAAATATATGAGGTTATTAAAATCCTTATCAAGGGTTCTATAGCGTGCAACTAACGCAATTAATAAATTAACGATAGCAATTGCAATAAGGGAAATGAATGTGAAATTAAATATTTCATGCATGGACTTAGTCTAGAAGAGATCTGTGCTTTCAACAAAGGAAGTTGTAATACTAACCTTGCTGATTATTTTTTTGACATCTCTTATAACTAAAGCTCTTCAGTTAAGGGCTCAAATAAAGGTGCGAGATCGCCTAATTCTTTGGACTCTTCAAGAAGTGATTTTACATTCAAATCTAAAATTTTAAAGAGATCTTCAAAATGATTTAATACATAATAAAGTGGTTGAGGAATATCAATGCGATAAGGTGTTCTTAAAGCTGTTAGGGCGTCGAACGGCTCTCTCTTTGGAGTATCACTGTCAATACAATAGACAGTCTCATGAATCGATGAAAGCATGCCTCCACCATAGGCCCTTGTTCCTAGTTGAGTTTTTACTAAACCAAATTCAATAGTGAACCAAAAAAGACGAAAGAGCCTTCTGCGATCCTTTGATGGAATACTGAGTGCCAGTTTTCCAAATTCCTCCATAAATTGAGCGTAAGGTTGGTTTGTCAGTAAGGGGACATGGCCGTAAAATTCATGAAAAATATCAGGTTCTTGAATATAATCAAGTTCCTCTGGAATACGAATGAAGCTTGCTGCTGGAAATTTCTTGTTAGCTAGAAGAGTAAAGAATTCCTTGGCCGGAATGAGTGCCGGGACGACTTCAACCTGCCATCCAGTAAATTCCTTTAATCGTTGATTTATTTCATTATGTTGAGGAATGCGATCAGTACTAAATTGAATCTTTTCTAAACCCTCAATAAATTCTGGGCAAGCACGATTCTTAATAATTTCGGTTTGACGTGTTATTAGCTTATTCCAAGTATGGTTCTCATCTGAGCTCCATTCAATTAAGCCTTTCTCATTAGGTTGTTTAGAAATATATTTTGTCATGTTATAATGATACCTCGATCGAATTAAGCTTTCTGGTAGAATTGTAAAAATTTCTTTGAACAGGTTATAAGATGTACAATTTAAATAGTCTTGAAGATTTTCGTAATCTTAGATCTCTCGACAAAAAAAATCTCTTTAAAGTTCCCAATTTATTTCAATCTCCTGATGAAGATTATGAAACTGAAAGAGGGCATTCCGAAATTGTCGATCACTTACTTGGATTCCAAGTTGATGAGATAGAGGCCCGCCTCTTAACAAAGGCGAAAGAAACTTCCCCCGATGGAAATATAAAAAACTGGGGGCAACATATCCATCAAGGAAACCAAACGTGGGTAGGGCTATCCTTACAAACGTTGCAAACGCCATATAATGAACTAAGAAAAATGTGCCATTCTTTAAATTTGAAGCAGGGAGATCATTTAGTTGATCTCGGTGCTGGTTATGGAAGGCTTGGGTTGATTTTAAAATACTATTATCCCGGAATTCGTTTTACTGGTTTTGAATATGTTCCTGAAAGAGTAGAAGAAGGGAACAGAATTTTTCAATTCTACGAATGCTCACAATCTACCCTTATTGAGCAGGACTTAGGTTCACCAAAATTTCAGCTTCCTATTGCTGATTATTATTTTCTTTATGATTATGGAAACCTATTTCAAATGAGGATGACAATAAATCAGTTGGAAAATCTTGCACTAAACAAGAAGTTTAAGGTCATTGCTCGAGGTCATGGAATTCGCAGTATTATTGATCTTGAGCATCCATGGCTCTCTCAAGTATTTCCAGTTCAGCGGGAAAGATTATATTCAGTTTATTCAATGTCTTCAGATTTGATTTCATAAGTCAGGAATCCCGCCGGATCTGAAGGATCTCTATTGATGCCATAGAACTTCATATTCAATTTTTGAAGTACTTTTATACTTTGAATGTTTTCTGGCATAACTTTGGCAATAATTCGATTTAATTTTAGATGTTTAAATCCCCATTGGAGACAAGCTTGAGAGGCCTCTGTTGCATATCCTTTTCCCCAGTATTTTTTTAAAAAGCGATAGCCAAGATCGACTTCTTTTTGATCAGGAAAAAATTTAAGTCCGCACATTCCAATAAAGGTTCCATCTAATAAGAAAACAAGAAATCGAGAAGTTTTATATAACTGAAGTTGTGGGACTAATTTTTTCGTAATGAGTTCTTGGGCCTCGTCAATATTTTTACATATTTCATCGCCGGTAAAGCGAATAACTTCGGGATCTGAATTCAGTTGAAATAAAAAAGGAGCATCTTCAAGTGCGGCCGGACGGATAATTAGCCGAGGGGTTTTGATCATTGTTTAAGACTAGCTTGTTTGATAAATTCAAGCTACATTTTTTTTATGAACCAAAAGACACAATCACTCTTACTAGGACTACTCACCATTTTTTGCTGGGGCAGCCTTGCTACTTTCGGTAAGATTTTATCTCACATACCTCCATTTTATGTTTTAGCTCTTACTTTTTTCATTGGGGCCGTTCCTGCTTTTCTAAGACCCAGAGAAATGTTTCCTAATTTAAAAGTCGTTTTATGTGGAGTGTTGGGATATTTTGGTTATCACTTTTTTCTTTTTTATGCTTTTAGATTTGCTCCGGCGATTGAGGCGAATTTAATTAATTACATGTGGCCAGTTTTTTTAGTTCTACTGACTCCTCTTTTTTTTAAGAATGGAAAACTTCAATGGTACCATATTTTAGGAAGTGTTCTTGCTATCAGTGGGTGCTTTTTAATGGTTTTTGCCAAAGGGTTTGAGATAAAGTCTGACTATCTCTTTGGATATCTCCTGGCCTTTGGGGCCTCTCTGACTTGGCCATTATTCACGATATTTAAGAAAAAACTACCAACAACTTCAGTGTGGGCGGTTGGTGGATTTTGTCTAGGGTCTAGTATTTTATCTTTTATTACGCATCTTTTGTTAGAGCCTAGAGTGGTTCTGCAATTTCATGACTTGATTGTGATTTTAGTTATGGGACTTGGCCCATTTGCAATCGCCTTTTATTGCTGGGAACTTGCTCTTCAAAAGGGAGATACGAAACTTCTGGGCGCCTTGGCCTATTTGACTCCTGTTCTTTCATCTTTAGGGTTAATCTTTTTTGTTGGTGAACCTTTAAGTTTTACTACGGGAGTGGCCATGGTTTTGATTATAGGTGGGGCAAGTTCTGGGTTATTGGACTTTTTACCATCAAAGGCTTTGAAGTAGTTCCCATAATCTTGGTAGAATGAATTCGGGAGTGTTTATGCACAAGCAATGCAGTATAGAGCAAAGAGATACTCACGTTTTTTTGAGTAACGAAAATAAAACTAAATGGGTAACCGTGATTTCTCTAGTTACGATGGTGGTTGAAATCGTTGCAGGTTATTGGTCGGGTTCTATGGCCCTCTTGGCAGATGGTTGGCATATGGCCTCACATACTCTTGCTTTGGCCTTATCTCTTTTTGTCTACTATCTCTATCGAAATCCTAAATTTCGATCTTCTTTCACTTTTGGAGGAGGAAAGATTTTGTCTTTGGGTGGTTACACTAGTTCACTTTTTTTAATATTTATTGCAGGCTCTATGATTGTTGAATCTGCATTAAGGTTTTATGAAAAACCAGTGATTCATTACGATCAGGCCCTTTGGGTTGCAGGGATTGGTTTAATTGTTAATTTGATTTGTGCTTATATCTTACAACACAAAGCAGATGAACTTCCTGAACCTCATCATCACCATCATGATCACTCTCAATGTTCCCATAATAAATTGGGCCCTGTGCAGAATCAGCACCAGCATCATCATCACCACCATCATCACCATGATCACAATCATGCGGGTGCTTACATGCATATTTTAACAGATGCTCTGACCTCAGTATTTGCCATTTTGGCACTTTTATTTGGAAAGTGGCAAAACTGGAATTGGTTAGATCCTCTGGTCGGAATTGTAGGGGGAGTTGTAGTACTCAAGTGGGCCATAGGGTTACTCCATCAAAGTGGCATGGATCTCTTGGATGCTCATGACTCTTCTGTCGATCGAGAGAACTTAATTAAAAAATTAGAAGAGGATGGATCTTCTGTCGTGGATCTTCATTTATGGAGACTGGCACCCGGACAAATTGGATGTGAGCTTGTTATTAAAAGTAGTAAGTCTCAAAATTCGGCCGATTATAGAGATCTCATTCAAGAGGAATACAATATTCAACATTTGATTATTGAAGTTGTTTAGTTCGCATTCACCTGCATAAGATGAATCCCTTTAAGTGTAGGATGATTTTCGAATTTTTTTAAATATTCAAAGAGATTTGATTCAATGACTTTCATATCTTTAGATGAGCTAGCATGTCTTAGAATGATCTCTTTTCCTTTTCTAAAGATAAAACCTTGGTGAGAAACATTCATATGTGTTCCGGCCGTCTCTGTTAGGTCCCAATTTGGGCGAACAAAATTAATAATGCTACCAGATGGGATCTTATTAAGAAGAGAAGGTGTCTCAAGCAAAGTGGATATAGGGATATACTTAAGCTTTGCCACGACTGGGGAGTAAGAGCTTGCAAGTTGATGAAGCTCTTCTAAAAGATTTTGCCTTTCCTCCAAGCTTGCATCAGGAACTCGTATCTCTTCAATTTTAATGTGTTTCAGCCAACCCGGTAAATTAATGACGGCCTCTGCTACTTTTTGAGACTGTACTGGAACAATGAGATCATTAATTTCAACCAATAATCCATTTTCTTCGTTATAAGGGATCCACTGTAGACTAGGAAAATGATTTCTCTTTAAAAAATCAATCTCACCGTTTTGATAGCGAATTTGATTCATATGCTCTTCAAATTCATTGATCTCACGAGAGAGTGATAATGAAATGACAGTTTCGACAAAGGTAGTGCAATCAAATGTATCTAAACGGTATAAAGGGTCTTGATCATAGCGCCCGATTTCACCTTCACCTAAAGGCCCAAAGGTTCCATAGGGAAGGCCAACAAGACCTTTCGAAAACATGTCCATACGGGTTATCAGATCATTTTCTGAAGATAATTTGTTGAGATACGCACTCACGTCTTCGCGATTTCCAGCAAAGACAAGGCCTTGAGTCAGAAGTAGAAGAGTTAAAAACTTAAGCATGCCTAAGGATGGCCTGGAGTAAAATTTTAGTCAAAGAGAATTATAAAATTTACTCTTCTTTAAGGTAAACCCCTCGTCTTAATAGGCCATGGAGCATTCGATGAATCAGATCATCAGTTGATAGAGGAAGAAGATTCATTTCAAATCGGGATCGATTTATTAGGCTTTTAAGGCCACTGATAATTAATCTATAAATAATAACTTTGATTCTATGAAGAGTTCCAAATGTATACTGTCCAACTTTCTCATTCCCAATTTTCTTACTAAGAAGGTAGAAGTAGCCTTGCTCTCTTCTCTCAAATCTTTCTTCAAAACGAATCATAAGGCTCCAGAGAAGGCGATTCCATCGAGAGACCGTCATAAATTCCGAAACCCAAATATTTTGATAACGTCTTGAAAATAAAATACGGGCCGCAAGTTTCACATCACCAATGAGACTACTTTCTTTAAGTGATCGCTTGGTGGGATGGGCATTCCAACTCTCAACAACATGCCAATAATCTTCTAGGGAGTGTCTTCTTAGTTGCTCCAAGCATTCAACCAGGCACATGGTATAACCAACCCCTTGGAGTTTCACATATTCTTGTCTCTCTTTAAGCCACTCCTTACTTGGAATTTCGACGATGTATTTTACTGAGGCCGGTTTAGTTTCAGTCAGAACTTCGAGCCTAAGATGAGAGCTTTTAATTAATCCACTTCCGTCACTTGCTAAAGTCAAATGAGTGTTTTCTTCTGGGGATGTTCTAATAAGTTCAATATTACAGACGTTTTCAAAATCAAGAAGGTCTAAGGCCTTGGCGATAGCAGAGAGATCCCTCTCATCCAACGTCGGGCCAACTTCTTGCTCAGGTGAATTTCTAATCAAATCAAAGGCCAGTGGAAGTGCCGCTCGGGCAACCTTTAAAGGTCCAATCGAAAGAATATGGCGAATGAGAACTTTCCATCCAAATTGTTTTTGGAAAACTTGCCCAAAATTATGGCGAGAAGAAATGGCCGTGGCAGTTAAATAGACTTGAGTGATTCCTCTCAGAGCGGCCTGAACTTCAATTCTAAGATTGATATTAGCTTCGGCCATGAGTCTTACAAAATCTGAGAGATATTTAACAAAAGCACCTTGATTTCCATTGCCAACAAAATCTTTGATTAACTTTTGAGTTCTTTCATTTTTCAAATCCTCAGGGTTTTCCACTAAATCTTTTAAACTATCAAAGATTCCCTTTTGGTCTCCTAAAATTAATCGATAGAGGAAGCCAATAAATTGTTTAATTGTCTTGGTATCCCAGTTAAAGCATGGGTTAAGGTCAATGAGTTTAACTTGCAGCTTATCAGGATCATACAGGATATTTCCAGCATGTGGATCTGCCCAGATGATTCCCTTTTGAAACATCAAATACAAATAAGCATCACTTACAAGATCTGCGATACTCATTCTTTCTAGGTATTTTGAATGAACCACGGAGGTGATTTTTTCACCTTCAATTCTTTCCATCATAGAGACATCTGGTTCGACATGGTAGTACTGAGGTATTTGAAGATCAAATACTCCTTTGAGAGCATCTCTTACTTGGTCGGCATTTTTCTTTTCAATCCTAAAGTCAAGTTCGCCAATACTTTGAGCGGCGTAATTAATGATGGTTCTTTTTAAGGCCGTAATCAGAGTTGCGACTTCTTCTTGTTCTCCCTCATTTAATTCAGTTTGGGGCAAGGTCTTTTCTAGATGGTCTAAAATTCGTAGAAGAGTATCTTTTTGATTTTCAAATAATTGGGCAAGTCCTGGCCTTTGAACTTTTATAAGGACAGAATTTTCAGAATGAAGTTTCCTTTTACCTAATTCAGTAAGCTCAAATTCATAAATCGCACCCACTGAAGCTCCAGCGAATGCATTTTGGGTATTTCTAGGAATATGTATATAATTTTTAAGTCTATCCCATGATGGTCGCTCAAAAATCTCTAAAACATATTTCCAAGATTTTTCTTGGCTACCAAATATTCCGCCAAGTTTGTCTTGTTGATGCCTTAATTCTTTTGCGAGTGAAGGGGGGGCCAGCTCTGCTAAAACTTGGGCCAATTTAACATACATCCCTCCCAGTTCTTGTAGAACGATGGAGATGATTCTTCCTTGTGATAATTGGTTTCTAGGAGTGCATAGAATACCAATCAAAGAAGTCATACAGCGATCAGATGGAAGATGGTTAACGGCTTCGTCAATCAGTGGAAGAAGAAGGTTTCTTCCTTTTAAACTATGCTGGAGAGTCTCAACTAAATTTGGACGAACATATTGAGAATAGTACTGACGAAGAATTTTATCAGTTAGCATGGTTAGCTTGTGATGTTCTAGTTCAGGTAACTCATAGAGAGCAGTAAAAAGAGGTTCTTTTAAATAAGGAAGAATATTTAAGGCTTCATTTGAGAAGGCCGGAAATAATTTTAAGATAGGTAGGTATTTTTTTGCGATAGTGCTGATGATATCTTCGATTAAGTCAGCTTGGTCCAGCATCTCCAAAATTTGAGGGTTATTAGAGAGCTCTTCACAAAGCTTCTCAAAAAAAACACCTATAGAGTGAGAAAGTTTTTCTTCATTGATGACATCTTGATTAAGTTTATCAATCCCAATATTAATTAATGCTAGGCGAGTGGCCTCTGGATCCGGAGGAAATTGGAATTCTTCATCAAAGCCAAAGTGAACCATATCTCTGGCCAATACTGCCCAAGCGCGTTTCATTTCCTCATTTGAGACAGGATCGAAATTAACTTTTACAATGGCCTTGGCAAAGTAGGCCCCAAGCGAGTAGGAGTAGCCCTTACATTCTGAGGCCAGCTCCGCTATCCAGGTATAGTCTTTCATTAATGACCTTTTTCTTTTACTAGAATATTCTACTAAAAAAAAAATGAACTACCAGACGGCTAGTTTTTTATCCCTAGATCTAATTTTAGTGATGAAAGGATTTCTTCAAAGTTGATTGGTTTAGGTAAGTATCGATAGGGGTGCAGCTCTTTGAGTTCTTTTAAATAGTCTCTTTCATCGAAACCACTGATGAAATAGATAGGCAATTTTTGCCCATGGGTCCTCATTCGATGTGCAATCTCGATCCCACTAATTTTAGGAAGATTGATGTCAGTAATGAGTAAATCATAGTGCTCGCTTTGACTATTCCACTCAAAAAAATCTTCAGGATTTGAAAAAAAAATAATCTTGATATCGGCATTCGTTGATAGAGGCTCTATCATCATTTTATAGAGATATTCCATTTCTGTTTCGTCATCAATTACAACAATAGTTTTGGACACAACATCTCCATCTTGAAGAATAAAATTAAGTAGCTGAATGATTCAACTAGGTCTACCTAAGCTTTCCTAAATATACGAATGCCTCTTGCATAATATCATAAATCTCTTTTAGATTGGCCTTATCCATTTCGTGTTTGGAATGAGAAATGATTTTTACTTGGGCCTTGGTGAGCCATCTCGACGTTAGGTTTGTTTCCTCTTGCGTTACCATGCGATCCTGCTCTCCTAGGAGTAGAAATACTGGTATATCGACTTCTTCTAAATCTTCCTTAGTTAGACCATCAATCCTTTGTAGATTTTGCATCATATGGGCAGTTGAACGAAGCAGAAGCTTCCATCTTTCGCCATGTCTTTCGGCAAGAAGTTTAGCAAATTGGGGAATTTTTTGTTGTACATAATCTGGATCAAGGCTTGGAAGTTCTTTGCTAAGAGCACTGATGGACCAGTTAAACTTTGTTCCATAGGTAAAGATCATTTTGATGGGAGAGTTTTCAAAGTGGGCCTTATGATAAAGGGCAACATAGCCCCCCATGGAGTGTCCAAAAACGATGATATCTTTTAGGCCATTTTGGGATAGAAATTGATCAAGCTCCTTAGCAAAAAAATCGATGCGAAAATCATTCGGAAACTCGTTAGATTTCCCATGTCCAGTAAAGTTAAAAGTGAATACGTTGCAGTTTTCCTTAAACATCCCCATTAATGGTAATAGTTCATCCGAAGTACTAAGTGCTGCATGTAAGAAGACAATATTTAATTTTTTTAACATTAATATCCCTAGTGATCTATTTAAAACGTCAAGTATGTTTCATTATAAAAGAAAAATTAAAAAAAAATCATGTTCTTTTTTTTAAGTCTAGCTGAAGGTAGAATTAATTAAAAATTTACTATCAGGGTGCCTATGACAACTCAGAATGAACAATTTTTTGATCAAATGATAGCAAGTATTAGATCAAAACTTCCAATTCAAAATCCTCTTCACAGCTTTGTCCATAATAACATTTTGATGATGTTTGAGAATAAGGATTTTCATGAAGCTGTTGCTGAGGCCGGGGCCTTGTATCGTGCCCGCCCCTACTGGCCTGAGGTCAAGTATATTGAGCGTTATAAAGAAGGTAAGATCATTGAGCAGGATATTTTTGATGCGATTGAGCATTATTTAGGAAATTATAACGATTTTCCTTTTTTAGAAAAAATGGATTTAACTTCGAAAGAATTTCTTTATCGCTTAATGCTTGGGAATTTCGCATTCAATTCTGATAATGATGCCCAACCTGATATTCAAGACACTCAATTATGGGATAATTGCCAAGAAAAGCTTGTTGGTCAGAGTCTTGTTTTAAAACGCTCTTGTGTAAAATGGCGAGCGAAAGAATACTGGGAAAAATATCACAACGAGACTTTGTCCTTAACGATTCAGCCTTTCATGATCAGATTGATATCAAGTTATTTGGACCAAGGACAAAGTTTTTGGACAAACCCATTTGTCAATAAAGGCTTTTGGGAGTTTTTTTGTTTTGATATTGAAATAACTGAAAGATTTGCTCTTGGATGGCAAAGAGTACTGGTGGAAAAAGTAAATTCTTATAGAAATCAATCTTCAAGAGAAGTGATTCAAAAAGAACTTACGAATATGGGAATTCCTCAGGATAAATGGGAAACAATTCTTTTGGACATGCTTTTTGATTTAAAAGGTTGGTCAGGCATGGTGAACAAGCTAGAGCTTGAACCATGGCAGGCAACTGTAAAGTCTCCGCAGTTAAAACTGCTAGACTACATAGCTGCTCTTTTATTACTCGAATCATCTTTAGACACTTTTCATGCCAGAGAACATTCAATTGATCTCTCTATGATATATGGAAGAGAAGAAAAGATTGAGTATCACAGTTTTCAATTAACTCTAGCGCTCTATCAAATAACTTTAGGTCTAAAACTAGATCATCGATGGATGAAGAAATTTAAGACTGAAGAAATATTAAATATCATTAACGAAATTGATTTTGCTGAGAATATTCATCGAATAAGATTATGGCATGAAGCTTATGAGCATCACTTCTACCGTGAAGCTTTGCAGGCCATAGTAAACCATCGTCCAGCTTCAGATCTACCTCAAACACCTTATGCGCAGGTTCTATTTTGTATTGATGATCGAGAAGAATCCATACGTCGACATCTAGAGGAGATCGATAGAGAGCTCATTACTTATGGAGTCGTTGGCTTCTTTGGTATTGATATGAAATTTTCGAGTTTAAAAAGTTCTCGATTAATTGCTCAATGCCCTCCGGTTATTGTCCCAAGTCGTGTCATTAAGGAAATTCCCAAAAATCAAAAAGATGGAAGTGTCTTTTTGAAATATAACCAGATGAGAGGTGGCTCTGATCTCTCTTTGTATTATATGAGCAGAACTTTATTTAGAGGTTTTTTATCAACGCTATTTCTTGGTGTTGCTAGTATCCCCCCAATGTTTTTACAAGTGTTTTTTCCTAAGCACAGTAAAATGCTTAAGCGTGGTCTTTTTAACTTGGTAACGCCTGAACCTGAAACAGAAATGGCCATCGAGCAAACCACTGAAGGTTATGGTTATAGTAAAACTGAGATGGCAAATATTGTTGAAACGATTCTTCGGATGTGTGGTTTTAAAGAACCTTATTCTCCTTTAGTTGTTCTCATTGGCCATGGTTCTTCAAGTAATAACAATCCTTTTCGTCAGGCCTATGGTTGTGGGGCCTGTGGTGGTAATGCTGGAGTACCGAATTCAAGGGCCTTTGTTAAAATGGCCAATGATCCAGAAGTGAGAGTTGAACTAAAAAAATTAGGCCTCAATATTCCAGATGAAACTTATTTTGTTTCTGGATTTCATGACACTTGCACTGATGAAATTCATTTCTTTGATCTTGAGCAATTGCCGGCCAAAGACATGGGTGATTTTACAAAATTAAGAAAGAGCTTAAATGAAGCTGCGAAACTTAATGCTTTTGAAAGATGCCAGCGTTTTGCTTCCTTTGATCAATCTAAATCTGCCGACGAGGCCTTGCAACATGTCAGGGAGAGAGCAGAGGATTTGGCCCAGCCTAGACCAGAGTATGGACACTCGACTAACTCTCTGGCGATTGTTGCAAAACGAAATTTAACCAAGGGATTATTCTTAAATCGACGCTCTTTTTTAATTACCTATGATTGGCAATTAGATCCAGATGGAAAGGTCCTTACTCAAGTTGTATTGGGATCTATTCCAGTATGTGTGAACATTAACATGGACTATTATTTTTCCTGTGTCGATAACGAGAATTTTGGTTGTGGTTCAAAATTACCTTTAAACTTAACTTCTCTTTTGGGTGTAATGACAGGATCGTCAAGTGATTTGCGAATAGGACTCGCCAGACAGATGGTTGAAATTCATGAACCCATTAGAAATATGACTATTATTGAGGCACCCCTTGCTCGCGTGAAAGCCGTTTTTGATGGCCATCCTCGATTGACTAAGATTTTGTATCATCACTGGATGAGATTATGTGTCTACGATCCTGAACAGAAAGATTGGTTCTTATTTGGTAAGGATAATTTTAGGCCTATCAAACTGGATAAAAGCTCACTAAAACATTTTAAAGATTCAATTGACCTTATTCAAAAAACTCATTCGGAAGAGGATTTTGCGGAGATTGAACCATGATTGAAAAACTTTTTATATTATTAATGGTTTCTAATTTTGTATGGTTAATATTTTTGGCCTTGCAGTATTTTTCTCTTAAAACATTGCCTGAAAAATATTTATCTCTTTCAGTAAAATATTTTTCAATCTATATGACGGCCATTTCATTTATTCTTTTTGTTGTTACTTGGCTTCATTCTCCTGCCTTTTTATTCTTAGATTATTCCGATTGGTTTGCTGTTGGTGAATATAGTTTTAAAAGCCGGTTCATCGTTGATTTATTAGGATCGACCTATTCATTATTATCTGCAGCTTTAATCAGTATTATCTTTAAATATTCTCAAAATTATCTTCATCGAGAGCAAGGCTACTTTAGATTCATATTCTTACTATCAATTCTTCTGTTTGGACTCAATGTTATTTGTTTCTCTCGTGCTCTTGATATTTTATTTATTGGTTGGGAATTAGTGGGGACGACATCGGTGCTATTAATTGGTTATTTCTATTATCAAGTTCAGCCAGTAAAGCATGCTTTAAAGGCGATCATTAGTTATCGGATTTGTGATACAGGTATTTTAGCGGCGGCCGCTTGGTCCCATCATTATTTGCACTCAACTGATTTTATGATTATGCCTCAAATTCTACATCATCATGCCCATGGAACGGTCGCTCTCTTCTTTATCGGTCTATTTATTATTTGGGGATCCCTAGCTAAAGGTGGCCAGTTGCCAATGAGCTCATGGTTACCGACAGCGATGGAAGGTCCAACACCTTCAAGTGCTATTTTTTATGGAGCTCTCTCTGTTCACTTGGGGCCTTTTTTACTTTTAAGATTTTATGATTTCTTTTCACATTTTCCAGCGCTCCTGTGGATTATTGGGATCATCGGAGGACTAACTGCGGTTTATGCTAGTCTCGTTGGAAGAACAAGATCTGATGCCAAGACCATGTTGGCCTATGCCACAATTTCACAGGTCGGAATCATGTTGATTGAGATTGCCCTTGGTTTTACAAATTTTGCCATTTTTCATATGGTGGCCCACGCGAGCTTACGTACCTATCAATTTTTAAGATCAGCTTCTCTTATTCAGGACTTCACAGATAATCCAGTTGTAGAGCAAAACGTCTATATTCGTAAAAGCCTTGCTATAGAAAAATATTTTTCCAAGGAATTTAAGAGGCGAGGCTACATTCATGCTCTTCATGGTTTTCATTTAGATTATTTTACCAATCGCACTCTTGCATTTTTAAGTATGCCTGCCAAGGCCATCATTAAAGTCGAGCAAAAGTGGATGGATATGGATAATAAAATCGTTAAATTTTTAGTGAAAAGGTAGTTATGCAAGTTGCCCCTCATATTCTCGAAACGGCACCCTTACTGTTAACTTTTGGATCGGCCATCCTCTCTGTTTTTTACCAACTTGGGAAAAAATGGGATAGATTTGTCTTAGGGATTCTGGCCTTTCTTTTTATCTATTTTACCGGCCTATTCTTTTTTCCTCTGGCACCTGTTGACCATATTGCTCATGGCTTTTTTGATATCAGTTTCAATGATATTACTTTGTTTGTGGGAATGCTCTTCACAGGCTCTTTACTCGTGGGGCTTTTTCCTATTCGTAATGATATCAACTTTACAGCAAATTTTATTTTCTATGTGGCCGGAGGAATTGGTTTAATACTCGCCAACAATCTTCCAACTTTTTTTCTCTTTTGGACTTTCCAGCGCTCAATTCCTTGCTTTGGCTTTATTAAAGACATTAGAAAAGAAGGCTCTACAGGAGGAGGAACTTATATTATTCAGCACTTCCTTACCTTTGTTTGCTTTATCATTATAATGATTATGGCCTACCAAGCTGATGTCCTTTATCTTCCTTTAACAGAAATTCCTGCGAGCTTTTTTACATGGCCAGTTTTAATTTTATCTTTTGTTATTATTTACCAATCTCATGGTATTTTTCCGTTCCATTCCTGGGTCCATGATATTGTTGGGAAGCTGGCATGGTATGAAATCTCTTGTATCTTTTTATCTCGCGTAGCTGTCTTACTTTTTGTCCAAATGCTTCTGCCAAGTTTTAGTTATGACCCAGATTTGTTCAAGATCCTTCTATTGTCTTTATCAATTATTTCTTCCATCTATTGGTCTTTTAGAGGAATTTTTGAATTAAATGCTAATCGAACCATCACTTATTTTTATGTGGCCCAGGCCTCATTATTACTTACTGGCCTTCAAGCTGATAAAACTGCGGCCATTGGTTCTTACTTGCACATGATGGTTATTTCAATTTGCGGAACTTCGTTATGGTCTATTCTTAGTTACATACAAAACCACTTTAATCTTAAGCGCTCATACCAATTCTATGGGCTGGCCCAGTACTTCCCTCGTCTTGCGACCTTATTTTGTCTATTTGGATTTTGTATGATCGGGGTGCCACTGGGTGCTTCATTTGTGGTGGAAGATTTAGTGATCAATGGTCTTCTGGCCCAACAACCTTATTTAGGACTAGGGCATATTGTAGCGACCTGTTTAAATGGAATTCTATTTTTTATGGCGTTTACGAGATTTTTTCTTGGCCAATCTCCTTATAAGCAGCATGTGGCCAATTTAGATATGAAGCTTTCTCAAATGTTTCCTTATTTATTGGCATTACTAACAATGTTAATGGTGGGAATACTGCCACATCTTTTTTTGGAAAAGATTAGATGGTAGAGATTAAGATTGGTGGTCTCTACCAACACTATAAAGGTAAAAATTATATCGTAAAATCTATTGCCAAAAATTCTGAATCTCTTGAGTGGATGGTGGTATATGAATGCGTTTATGATCATCCTGAATCACAAATTTGGGTGAGACCACTTAAAATGTTCCTCGAAGAAGTAGATGATCAGGGGAGACGAGTTCCTCGCTTTAGATATATTGGTGATCAAAAGGGCAAAGAAAGGCTTTAACTTTTTTCTGCTTGATGCTTTAGTAAGAAGGCAGCTGCCTTCTCAGGATTTAATGGCCAGTAGTGTTTTGGGTATTCTCTTTGCCACTCTTTAAGCATTTCATGATAGGTTTTGCACCAAAAATTTTTTAAATCTTTGGTGACTTGAATTGGCCTTTTATGAGGGCCTAATAACTTAAGTGTTAAAGCAATTTTACCAGAAGCAATGCTTGGGGTCTCTGAGGTTCCATAAAAATCTTGAATATAAGATTCAATAAAAGGTGGCAGTCCCTGGGGATAATGGACAGTCACTTCTTTTTTTCCAAGCTTAATTTTTGATGGAAGTTCTTTATCAAGATTAATATCAAGTTGCGATTTAAGCTCATTTTCAAAGTAGGAATTGATATCGTTCCAGTTTAGGCCAAATTGACTAAAATAATCATTAACTGAAAAAATAGTCTCAAAATTTAATTGGCCTCCAAAAGTGCGGGCCCAAAAATCATACTTAAGAAAGAAGTCAGAGTTTTTCCATTCTACTAAGTAGTCATCAAATTTTTTTTGTGAAACAAGAATAATTTCATTTTTAATTTTATTAGAACATTCATTCCAATTGATCTCTTGAATCACAGAATCAATAACAAGGCTTCCTATTTTGGTGATCGTTTCAGTCTTTATAGACTCATTTATGGTTATTTTATGTTCTTCGGAGAAAGGGAAAGGATCCATTTCATATAACCATTCTTCTTCAATAGGAAGGACATTCATGGCCTCTTCTTTTTGAGTTACATTGAGGATGAGATAAAACCCTTGCTCAAGATCTTTAAGAGAGTGATGGGCCTTAATGGTTTTTCCTGAGTAATGAATAAAGTCATGTTGAGATTTTCTATATTTTGCGACTTGATCAATAAATCCAGTTAAGACACATCTTTCCCATGGGAAATGTTGATTTCCAGAAGAGTTGAGAAATGTTTGAAGTCTTCTTTTTAAGCTGCCGGTTTGATCTTCTTCAAGTTGGTAGATGACATAATTTGCCAACTCTGACTTTAATTTTTTCTCTAAGTCGGCCCCTGCGAGCAGTACCCTTGCTAAGCGAGCATTAAGAGGGAAATTAAGAATCTGTTCTCCGATAGGTGTAATTTGTCCGTCTTGAGTAGTGGCCCCCAATTGATAGCATAAAGTTTGGGCCTTCTGCCAACGATCAAGAGGAGGGGGAGTTAACCATTGAAGCTCTTGTGAGAGTTGCAGGCCCCATAAATAAGTATCTGTGAGATCTGATTTAAGTATTTCTGGGAGAGTGGCGGTCTCTCTTTGTTGGAAGTCTTGTTCACTGTAGAGTCTTAGACATTTTCCATCTGAAGTTCTTCCGGCCCTTCCTGCTCGCTGGATGGCCGATGATTTTGTGATGGGAAAGTCTTTGATAAGTTTAAGTCCGTTCCAGTGGGAATAAAAGGCCGTTCTTTGAATGCCACTATCGATGACTAATTTTATACCAGGAATTGTCACTGAGCTTTCTGCAATATTGGTGGCCAGGATAATTTTTTTTAAATTGCTTTCCTCTAAGACCTGGGCTTGTTCTTCCTTGGAGAGATCTCCGTGAAGGATGTGCACCTGTCCCCAGCGACTTCCTAGGTATTCCTGAATTCGAAGCATCTCTCGCATTCCAGGTACAAAAACTAAAATATCGCCGGGTAAGTTTTTATTCGCATCAAGGGCATTTTTAATTTTTACTTCCAGAGACTGATTGAGAATGCTGGGTTGATTAGGTAAATATTCAATATCGACTCGATAAGGAGGAGAGTAGATCTCAATCAATTTTGAATCATCAAAATGTTTTTGGATTTCTTCATCCAGTGTCGCAGACATCAAAATAAGCCGCAGATCTTTTCTTGTTTTTTGAAGGCTTCTTAAATAGGCGAGGGCAGAGTCAGTTTCAAGATGTCTTTCATGAAATTCATCCAGGATGACGACATCGACTTCATTTAGCTGAGGATCTGAGCAGATTTTTTTTAAAAAAGTTCCCTCGGTATAAAAAATAAGTTTCGTGGTTTCAGAATAATTTTTATCCAAGCGGAAGTGATAACCAACTTCCTTTCCCAGGGTGAGAATTTCCTCATCGGCTATTCGTTGAGCGGCAAGTTTGGCGGCCAAACGTCTGGGTTCCAGCACTAAGACTTTTTTATTGAAGTGTTGAGCAATTTTCCAAGGGAGTCTGGTGGTTTTTCCTGAGCCTGGTGATGCTTTCAGTAAAACAGTAGAGTGAATCTGGCCAGCTTTGACAATCTCATCGAGATAAGAGTCTATGGGAAGCGTTATTTTTTGCTTCATGCGAAAATTATTGCCTTTAACATTTCATTGAAACTTTCCTATCTTACCTTGATAATAGAGAAATTCCTAGGAGTCCAATATGTCAGAATGTCCTTGTCGTGTTTTAGAAGAGTCTAGGCCAAGCTTAGAGCAGTGTTGTGGCCCATTTTTAGCTGGTAAAAAGTCAGCTCCTACGGCCGAAGCCTTAATGAGATCTCGTTATTCTGCTTATGTACTAAAAAATATCGATTACGTAGATAGCACTCAAATTGTTGTTGAAAATGAAACCTTTGATAAAGAAGAGGCCTTAAAATGGGCCGATAGTTCAGAGTGGAAGGGACTAGAGATTCGTAAAACGACCAAAGGTCAGGAAAACGATAATACTGGTACGGTAGAGTTTGTGGCCCACTATAAAGATAAGGCCAGTGGTACTGAATTACATCATCATGAGAATTCTTTGTTTCAAAAAAAAGACGGCGAGTGGAAATTTAAAGAAGGTCATATCCTTGGGGCCCAACCAGTGAAAAGACTTGAGCCAAAAATTGGACGTAATGATCCATGCTCGTGTGGTTCTGGTAAGAAATTTAAAAAGTGTTGTGGCGCTTAAGTGAAAGAACTTCTATTAAAAGAACTTATTAATAAGGCCAAGGCCGAACTCTCAGACTTGGAGCAAGCGGCCTTAGTTCAAAAAGAATATGCGACTGATCAAGAGTTTAAGTCAGAAAGTAAGTACGATACCCGTGCACTTGAGGCCTCTTATCTTGCAAGTGCCGAGGCCAAGCGAGTAGAAGAGTTAAAGCTTGAAATTCAAATTTTAGAAGAAGTGGACCTCAATCAATCTAAAAGATTAGGGGAAATTAGCATTGGTGCTTTGGTGGAATTACTTCACCAAGAGCAAAAGCGTTTTTATTTTCTTATTCCTACCGCTGGTGGAACTTTACTTAATATTCAAGGCACTCCTGTCGTGGTGGTTTCAGTTTTTTCACCTATTGGTGATGCACTGATGGGCCTTAAGGCCGGTGAGGACTTTGAAGTGGAAACTCCAAGAGAGTTAAGAAGCTATCAGGTTATTTCGTTTCAATGACCTAAGTTGTCTGTGAACTTTTTATGGTGTACCTGATATCAATGGGTTAAGACTAGATAAGGTTCCATTTCGTAACTGCTCAATAAATTGTTGGAGTTCTTTTCTAAAATTTCTCTACGGCCCTATGTCATTTATTTTATTTGGCCAATCGTTCTTTTTCTGACAAAATTTCTTCATGGCATTTGATGAACTCATTT
>JBFWTE010000015.1:0-82352 GCA_050247975.1 Bacteriovoracaceae bacterium | reverse complement strand
ATTCTTTGTAGTCCTTCCTCTCAAAAAATCTAAGTGCTTGAATAAAAAGACCAAGCTACCAACTTTTAATGAATTGGGCATGTCGTGTTTTTGGACACCACTATGTAGATGTGACTAATAGTAAGGAATCCAACTTGGACCTACCTAATAATGAGATTGTCTATGTTAAATTAACCAAAGGAAAGCAAATGAAATTACCGCTCCAGTGCTTGGGTTTAGTATTGTTATCTTTATCATTTACAGCGCATGCAAGATTAATCTCAGATGTTTCTCTACCAGTAGATTGCAAAGTTAAGATCCTTTTTGAGATGAGCGATGAGAGTAAAGAGGAGCTTAAAAGGGTATTAAGGCCACGAGGTTATAAAATTGTTGAGTCTAATTACAACATTACTTTAGATATGGATCATAAGCTAGTATCCAAAGATGATTTTGAATATTATAGAGACTTTGACAAAATTCCTGAGACATGGAACCTGGTCAGAGTTGTTTATTTGTACATGGCAGATCCTAGGATAGCTGATAGTGATTACTTGGCTCAGTTAGGTTACGGTGTAAGTAGTGCTCCTCAACTTCCAGGAAGTGTGCCTCTTGATTTAATGGCGGTAGACGCTGCAACAAACCTCCCTGATTGCTTACAATTGCAACAAAAAATTAGATAAACAATTTAAATACTCGAGGGCCAAGTCCTCGAGTATTATCTCTTGATTTCTTGCGTTTGGTATTTAATTTACTCTTCTCTCTTCTTATATTAATTTTCACAGTATATAAGTTTGGCGGCCAGCCTATCTATGTAGAAAGATAATTCACTTGTGACATGAACGAAGCCCACATTGTAGAGGGTCGTTCACTCCAGCAAGTAAATTGGACAAATGATTTTTTCTACAAAGACAGACTCTTCCTCCAGAAAATTTAAAAGAGCTTGATAGTGCTTTATAAGATCAGAAACGAACGTAGATTTTGAATTAGTTCGTGGATCTAATTTACAAGTTTGTAGGGATGACATTGGGCAATTAATCTTAGATGTGGCCAGAAATTTGCCAGACAGTTTGCAATTGCAAAATAAAATAAGATGATAAATGAATTTTAAAATCTATGGGATGTAGGATCACAAAGATCTTATTTTTCTGAAGCACTGCCTCCATCCTTAATTAAGTTATTTACCCCTCTTAATCCTGATTTCCAGATCCTATTAGTTTTGGCAGAATCATCCCATTGTTTCATTCTTCGAGGTATTTATGAGTTTAATATTTTCTGCTTCCGATATTCTTGAACGCTCAAGAGGGCTGACTTTTGATGATGTTCTTTTGATGCCAAGACATTCAGAGATGAATTCACGTCGTGCACCTAATCTTGAGTCAAAAGTGACAAAGAATTGGATGCTTAAAACTCCAATCGTTGCGGCCAACATGGACACGGTGACTGAAGCTCAAATGGCAATCAAAATGGCCGAACTTGGTGGGCTTGGAATTCTTCACCGTTTTATGTCTCCTGAAGAGCAGGTAAGACAAGTTAAAATGATGGTTGAAAAAATTAAACCTCTTGGACTTCCTGTCGCTGCCAGTATTGGTGTGAAAGAAGATGGCATGAATCGCGCGCGCATGCTAGTGGATGCCGGAGTCGATATTCTCACTATTGATATTGCTCATGGCGATTCAGTCATGATGTTTGAGACTTTAGATTTCGTAAAAAAGAATTTTCCTAAGATTGATGTGATTGCCGGAAATACAGCAACACCTGAAGGTGTTCGTGGATTAATTGAGCATGGAGCTGATGCGGTTAAAGTCGGAATTGGACCTGGTTCAATGTGTACCACTCGTATTATCACTGGGTGTGGTGTTCCTCAGTTAACCGCAGTGGCGATGTGTGTGCTTGAAGCCCAAAAACATAAAGTTCCAGTGATTGCCGATGGAGGGATTAAAACCTCTGGTGATATTGTAAAAGCTTTTGCTGCTGGCGCTCAGACAGTCATGCTTGGATCCATGCTATCTGGATGCCTTGAAACTCCAGGTGAAATTGAAGGTGGACGTAAGCGTTATCGTGGAATGGCCTCAAAAGATGCTCAAGTCTCTTGGCGTGGGGATCTTCCGAAAGGAATGGCGGCCGAAGGTGAAGCGCGCTGGGTTGCTTGTAAAGGATCAGTTGAAAATATCGTGGATGAATTATGTGGTGGTATCCGTTCTGGAATGACATACCTTAACGCAAACACAATTGCTGATATTTATAAAAATGCTCGTTTCATGGAAATGACCGCATCTGGTATGATGGAGTCAAAACCACACGGACTTAACCAATAGGACGTCATGTTTTCTGATCATGCCCAAACTATAGTTTTCTCTTATCCAAAGCTTGCTGAGCGTTTACGTTTAAAACCCGAAGACGCTCCTAAAGCAAAAAAAATATTTGAAGAAATTCATGGAGAGTTTTCACCCACTATCGTGAAATCGGCCATGACCTTTCTTGAGGCGACTTTTTTAAAACTCTATGATGGAGTGAATTTAGAAATTCCACCCGATGTGGATTTTGAGGAACTCAGAAAAAAATATCACATTGTTTTAGTGCCTAATCATCAGTCACATGCGGATTACGTGGCCCTGACTTATGTCATCTTTAAAAATTTCAATTTGCCACTACGAGTGGCCGCAGGAATTAATTTAAATGTCTTTCCACTTGGGCAATTTTTTGGAAAGTGTGGAGCATTTTTTATTCGACGATCATTTAGTGCTGATCAAGTTTATAAACTGACTTTTGAGGCCTATATCTATTATTTGTTAGAAACAAATCAAGTGGTGGAATTTTTCTTTGAAGGGGGAAGAACCCGGACAGGAAAACTTTTAAAGCCCAAATATGGTCTTTTTCAAATGCTGCTTGAGGCCCACTCGCAAATTAAACAGGCGAGGCCTCTCATGTTTATTCCAGTCTCTCTTGCGCATGAACATATTCCTGAAGAGCGGGCCCATGTGAGAGAGCTTGCTGGGGCGAAGAAAGTTCCAGAGAAGGCGACCCAACTTTTAAAATTGTTTAAACTTTTCAATAAGCGACTTGGAACCATTCACATCCATTTTTCAGAGGGTGTGGTTCAAGATGGTTTTAAAGGTGATCTGAAAGAGGCGACTCAGAATTTGGCCTTCAGCTGCTTTAAAGCTGTTGGACGTGGCATGCCGATTACACCTTCATCATTGCTCGCACTCATTATGCTAGATGAGCCATCAGGTGCTCTGACCTGGAAGCAAATTGAAGAGCGCGGAGAAGATGTTATTGATTATTGTTCGGCCTTGAACATTCCGTTGACTCCATCTTTGAAGAAGAACAATTTTCGTGATTCTTTGCGATCTGCACTGGATATGTTTATTGGGAATAAGAAAATTGAAGTGATTAAGCCTGAAAAGCTTAATCAAGTTTACTACGCTATAAAGTCTGAACATCGGGCCGAAGTTCTTTATCATAAAAACATGATTCTTCATCACTTTCTTGTTCCGGCCATTATTAATGCCACTTGGTTTAATGTCTTTAATGGATCGATCAAAGATGGGATGCAGCTCACTCGTTTCTTGATGATTAAGAGAAAAGAACTTAAATATGAATTTTATTTGCCGTCTGTGAAAGATATGCTGAGTGATGCTTTGCAAGTCATCTCTTATGCCTTAGGAAGAAAAGTAGAATCCATGGAAGAGTGTATGAAGTTCTCTTCTCAAGAGCTTTACATTATTGCAACTAAGGTTCGACGTTTTTCAACCGCTCTCTCTTATCTTTATGAGGCCTATTATATTTCAACGTTAACTATTAAATATTTTGGAGAAAATAATTTTACTCAGGACCGTTTTGTTCAAGTGGCCAAAGAGCTTTTTGAATTAGAACTTCAGCATGGTAGAGTTGTGAAGTATCCTGAATCATTTGCCGTACCGATTATTAAAGAGACATTGGACTATGCTCTTAATCAAAAAGTGATTGAGAGAAATGAAGATCGAACTTTCAAAGTTATGGATAGTCAAAAGCTGGATGAGCTGATTGAAAAATTTATTAAAGATTTGAACGATCAAGTGGCCATTAATTTGAAATTTAATCGCTCATGAGTACCTTATCTCAAATTCCTAATTTAAGGCTTCTGGCCCTTCCTTCAACTCATTCAGGAGAAGATTGGTTGGAGCTAGTTCAAAGAATTGATCTGAAAATTCAAGATCTTGATTTAGAACTTGAATCGGAAACAGTTTTTATCATTTTTGATCAGCACTGTTATGTGGGTAGGCCAATTATTGGACCTAAAAAAGACCCAGATGCTCCATTTAAGCTTATTGATTTGGAATCTAGGCCAGTAAAGTCCCAGAGGCCGAATTCAGATACTTGGGATATACTCTTTAAAGAGATTGAGCAGTTTAAAAATTCAGAGCTCACTCTTGTTTCTATTAAACGCAGACTCAAACCTGATCTCAAAATTGAGATAGAAATCATCAATTTTCAATGAGATCTTGTCAGGCGATGAAAAGCGTTATAATTTTTGAATTATTTATAAGGCCCTAAAAACACTTACGGAGGTGGGTTATAAGCGAGAAAGTTCAAGAACCACGTGTAAACGAGAGAATACGCGCACACGAAATTAGATTGATTGGTGATGATGGTAAGGCCTATGGGGTTGTTACTTTGGCCCAGGCAAGAATCATGGCCGACAGTGAGGGTTTGGACCTAATCGAGATTTCTCCGAATGCTGTTCCTCCCGTAGTGAAAATGATGGATTACGGTAAGTACAAGTACCAAATTCAGAAAAAACTTGCAGAGGCCAAGAAAAAGCAAGTGGTTATCGATGTAAAAGAGATGAAGTTTCGTCCTAACATTGAGAAACATGACTTGGAAGTTAAGATTAATCACATCACTAAATTCCTAGAGCAAGGCGATAAAGTGAAGCTGCTCATGCAATTTAGAGGTCGTGAAATGGCCCATAAAGAAATTGGACTTGCCAAGTTTGATGAGATTGTTAAGGCCGTGCTTGAGGCAGGTGCAGTTATCGAATCTCCATCAAAATTTATGGGGAATAGAGTTATTGCCATGGTTGCCCCTGGTAAAAAGAAGTAAAAAAGTCTTTATCTTATAGTTATCTCGTGATAACTTCATGCACTCTTTTAGGGTGCATTTTTTTAGTTTTAGGAGCGATATATGTCAAAAATGAAGACAAAGCGTGCTGCTGCAAAACGCTTTAAAGTAACTGCTACAGGCAAAATTAAGTATAAGAAGGCCCACCTTCGTCACTTGTTAATCAATAAGTCGAAGAAAGCTAAGAAAGATAAGAATACTCCAGGATATGTAAATCCTGCTGATTATCATAACGCAATTTCTTGTATCCCATACGCTCGTTAATAGAGCGTTTTAATAACTATCGAGAGTAGTGAGTTAGGGTTAAGCGCATTTTATGCCCCCTATGAACGAAGAAGGAGAGATGTATGTCACGTGTAAAGCGCGGTTTTAAGGCCCGCCAAAGAAGAAACAAAGTCCTAAAATTAGCTAAAGGCTATCACTTCGACCGTAGAACGAAGTACAAGCACGCTTCTGAAACAGTTCGTCGCGCGCTTCACTACGCTTTCATTGGCCGTCGTCTTCTAAAGAGAGATATCCGTAAACTTTGGATTACTCGTATTAATGCTGGTGCTCGTATGCTTGGCACGTCTTATAGCCAATTTATTTCTGGCCTTAAGAAAAAAGACATCCAAATTAACCGTAAAATGCTTTCTGAGCTTGCAATCCATGATTTCAATGCTTTCAAAGCTATTTTTGACGCTACAAAGTAAATATCTTTTATTTAAAAAAGCTCCTGTGACAGATATTCTCTGAAACAGGAGCTTTTTTTTCCTTTGAACAAATCCTTTTTACTGCTAACCTATTAATAATTTGTAAATTATAGCGATAAGCTTTTGAAACTTCATGGAGGATTTCAATGAGCATGACTAAGGCCGATATTGTTGAGCGCATCTACAAGGAAGCAGGTTTTTCTAAGAAGGAAGCTGCTGAATTAGTGGACCTCGTCTTTAAAGTAATCAAAGATACTTTGGCGAAAGGCGAGAAAGTGAAAATTTCTGGATTCGGAAATTTTTCAATTCGCGATAAGGCCACTCGAGTAGGACGCAATCCTCAAACTGGTACAGCAATGAATATCAGTGCAAGACGGGTACTTACTTTTAAGCCATCACAAATCTTAAAAGAAGATATTACTGAAAGATACGCTCACCGCTTAGATGAGAATGGAAATGAGAATAAGTCAGTGCCGGTCAAAGAGGCCAAGCCACGTGCCTTAAGTTCTTTCCTCAACAACATCGACGACACTGTTTATGATGACGGCGATGATGATGATCATGATGACGAATAGAATCTAGTTAATTTTTTCATGATTCCAAATAAATCAAATTTTAAATTTCAAGAGCTCACCCCAATCACTGGGGTGAAGCCATATGTGATTCGATTTTGGGAAACAGAGTTTGATGATATCTGTCCTGTTACAAGTGATTCAGGACAAAAGCTCTATGGAAGAAGTGACGTCGAGGCCATTTTAAAAATCAAAAAATTATTATTCGAAGATAAGTTATCTATTCCTGAAGCTAAGCATGCCTTGAAAAGCGTTGTTGAACCTGAAGTTACTCCAGCAGTTTTGTCCCCTTCAGTTGATCATACTGAAATCAAAAACTGTATCAATGCTGCTCTTAATTTCGTTAGAGACATAAAAGCTAAGCGAAACTGGTAAGCCAATTTTTTAATTCTGAGAGATCTCGATTTAAATTTTCTTCTAAGTGAGGAAGGCCCTGGATAAGATCTTGCTGATTTTTTTTAAAGTAGTCTTTAAGCATCTTAGTTGTATGAGAGAGTTTCTTATTTTCTAGGATATTAATTAATGATTGGTGTGACTTTGTAAGTGCTTTAAGCGCTAAATCAGTATTCATGATAAAAGGATTGATTTCTTTTTCATGATGGGAGACTTCGCTGGCGGTTAGCTCATTAAGATCATCGAGAAGCTGAAAGCTCACGCCTATCTCTCTGCCGAGTCGAAGAAATTCAACTTTTTCTTTGAGTTTTACTTTATCAGTTGAGAGTAGGTAGGTTCCTAGTGTCGCAATTTGAATGAGCCGGGCAGTTTTGAGTTCGTGAACGCGAATAATCTCACCAAGGTTTAATTTTCCTTGAGATTCTAAATCAAGATACTGGCCCTGGATTAGGCCTCTGGCCCCCGTTCCCCAAGTGAAAAGATGATGAATCTCTCTTATGGATGAGTGTTTAATTTTCATTAATTCTTCAAAGGAATATATGAGTAAAGCATCACCGGCCAGAATCGCTTTCCATTCTCCAAATGCAGCATGAGTTGAGGGTTTTCCCCTACGGATGAGATCATTATCCATGGCCGGAAGATCATCGTGCACAAGAGTGTAGGCATGGTGAATTTCTATCGCCGCCCCAAGGTGGATATGATCCTGCTTAAATGAATGAGACAGATCAAGCGCAATGGCCTCAACTAGTCTTGGACGAAACAATTTTCCAGCAGGGAAAACAGCATAATCCATGATCTGTTTGAGACCTGGATGATACGTAGAATGATGAAGTTCTTTTTTTATTAACTGTGTCAGCATTACGGTGCAGATGGTTTTGGTGAATTTAATGTTCCACCTAAACGTATCTGGTAAAATCCATCTTTGCTAGGAAAACTTTGAAAGAGCATGTCGATCAAAGGAAAACTTTCTATGAGGCTTTCTGAAAATGCCACTTCTCCAGCGAGATCCAGTGCTGACATTCCTATGGCCTTTTCTTGAATATTAACGCGGCCTTTGAAATTGGCCCGGATTGGAGAGTCCGGATCGCCTAAAAATAATTGATTTATATTAACTCGAGGGTGGCCCTCTGAGCTTGCGTTCAAAAGAAACTTATTGATTCTTAGGCTAGGTAAAGTGAAGCCTTGGACGCTTTGACTGGGAATCTGGAAGTCTTGGGAAGCGGCCTTAAGATCCAGAGATTTGATTAATTTACTCTCGAGCTGAAGATTAAGATCCATTTTAAGAGTTCCGGAGAACTTAAAGTTTGCACCCATTAATGGTTCAAGTTTAGAAAGAGAGATGGATTGATCTTTCATTCTGATCATTTGCTGTCCAAATCCTTGAACAAAGTAAATGCTAATAGGCTGGCCCGCAAGATCCGTATCAATTCGAAAAGGTAATCCAAGAGGTGAAAAATTAATAAGATGAAAATTAAGAGTGAGGTGGTTAAGTTTTATCGCCTCACCTTGAGATTCAAAACAAGTTGCAGGTATGGTGACATCAGTAACAATAACTTTTGGAAGAAGCCATTCAATTCTTAATTGATCAAAGTTCAGGTTACATCCACTTTTTCCTAGTTGAGTCGTTAGAATAGTCTTAATTTTATCACCAATAGGATAAAAATTAATAAATCCAGAAACGAAGACGAATAAAACGAGAAACGGAATAAGAAATATTTTTATTTTTGGACGGTAATTGATTTCTTCTAAAGAATGAACTTCAACACTGGAGGCCATTACTCCTCCTCGGTAGAGCTCGAAACTGAGCTGAAATGAATGGTGTGGAATTGTCCTTGTAGAAGTCCAGAGTCAGGATTGCGTTTAATATCCACAGATTGGATGCGAAACTTTTCTCTTTGAATCATAGCGGTGAAGATATTCATTAATTCATCTGTAGAAAGATTATTAAAAGAGATATCTGCTTCTGATTTTAGAAAAGTTTCCGTATTCATTTCACTATTAAAATTCGTCACTTGAATTTTTGATAAATCAATCGACATTGAAGAGAGCATATTGGAGAGGCGAGAAGTCATCATTGAAGAGCTATCAATGGGATTCATAGAAACCACACTTGGCCCAACTTCTCTTAAGCCAATATTCTGGCCAATGATTTCGCTTGCTTTATTTACAATCGAGATTCTTAAATTGAGATCTTCTTTCAGTTTATTATTCTGATACCAAAGAGTTCCAAGAAAAATAGCTGGAATAAAAAACAAAAGAAAAATAATAAAGGCCTTAAAAACCTTCTGCTGTTCTTCATCTAGAGTATTATAAAAATCTTGAAGATTATTATAATTAGGAGTGAGTTTAAATTTATCTATTTTCTCAAAAAGTGCGCGATCGATCTTTTTAAATATAGGTGCACTCGAAGTTGTTTCTTCCATTTTACATCCCTGTCGCAGTCATGGTTAGAGTCAGCTTCGCCTCATCAACCTGAGCATTCACATCATGAAGAGTTGATTTTTCAAAACTTGCCTTAAGTTTATTTAAATCTTCTAGATTCTCACTAGTAAAAATTGCAGTGATTTCGCCGATGTCATTTGATTTGAATTCTGTAAGTGTCGCGGCGGATGATGCGGCAATTTGGCTTACTGTAACTAATGGAGAGAGGGCCTGGATTTCAATCGCCGATTGGAGCATTGAAATTTCCTGTCTCACACCTCTTTGTCTTTTAATAAGGCCATCCAAAACAGGTTTTGGATTTGTTGCAACGGATCTTCTTAATCTTCCATTAATTCTAAGCTCATCATTTTTCATGATGCTGCTAATTTTTGAATTAATTTCTTTAATATTCTTTTCAGTAAAAAATCTTTCGGCCATTAACGAAACTGCAATTACCAAAGATGCCGCTAAGACTCGCACTCCAATGAAAGTGAATGAATGTAGAGGTATTTCAGAAGTGGAGGCCTGAGCAAATTTACCAGTTAAAAGATTAATAAATCGGTTTTTCTTTCTGAAACCGATAGTCATCATGTTAACTAAAGCAAATTTGGATTTATTTTTTGGACTTAGATCAACTTTTTCAGTCTCAACTTTATCAAAGCTCTCTAAGAGAGAGACCTTTGTGTCCCATTTTTCAGATAAATAATTACTAATATTTTTAATGTTGGCGCTGCCACCGCAAACAAAGATATGCCCAAGATTAAGTCCAAAATTAACTTTAAAACCGATTTTCCAACGTAGAAAATCTGAGACCAGAGGAGCAAAAACTTTATCCATTCCCAAAGCAAATTCTCGCTGGGTTTGATCCACTTCACTCAATTGAGAAGAAGTCAGAAGGAAAGCATTTTGGTGTTTATAAATGATGGCCTCATCTTCAGAAATTTTATAAGTCTGAGCGATCATTTCATTGATAACTTGTCCACCAACATAACTAACGTTAGTGACCAGTAGTTTTGAGTTATAAAAGAAATAGGCCTTCGTGGTTTTATGGCCAATATCTAAAACACAAAATGGCCCAGCAATTGGGTTTTGATTAAAATAATTCTCTATCGCCGAAGCTTCCGTTGTTAGAACATTAGGGACAGATTGATTTTCTTTTAAAAGATTAAAATACTCTTCGAAGGTATTAACTCTAGCAAGCTCCACAAGGGCCGTATGTTGAGTTTTTTGCGCTTCAATTCGATAAGCATAATGAATTTCAGAAAGAGCATAAGGAATATCTTCTTCAAGCTGAAATGGGAGCATCAACTCGGCCTTCTTTTTGCTCTTCACTGGAAGAGTCAGAAAGCGAGTCGTGATCATTTCATTATCAGTTTGAAAAATAATTTTTGTATCAGGACGAGCAACCGAATCAATCACTTCCTGAATAATTTTAATCTGGCCTTGAGTAGGAGTGAGATCAGTGTGGTCATTGAGATAATCACGTAAAATGATTTCACTCATCTCAACATGACTGACCTTCCTTTTATCTACAAAAGAGGAAAGATACTTTACACTATAGGATCCAACATCAATCGCTAAAATATGCATGTAGTTATTTTAACAGAGGCCATGATTCTGGCAAAGTAAATTAGTTGATTTGAATTTCAATAATCTTTGGTTCTAATAATTGAGGACTTTGGTTAGGATTGTTCGGGTTATTAGGATTGTTTGGATTATTGGGCTGATTAGGATTCAATGGCTGATTTGGATTATTTGGCTGATTCGGTTGAGTTGGCTTTGGTGTTTCAGTTCTAGGGATAAGAACATAAGCAACCAAAGTATAAGTGGATCGATTATAGATTCCTTCTGAAATTACTTTGAATAGATTTGGAGTAGAGCCAAATGTGATACCTTTATCTGTAAACTTTTTCATCCGCTCATCAAAAGTGGCATCATTCATTAAGCGGGCAAATTCAACGATATACTTTTTAAAATCTGCCAGAGTGTTAAAGAATTTTGGGTTTTGAGGATCATCACGATAAAGGAAAAAATCTTTCACGTCATCTTCAGTCGCATTTGGGACTAAGATCCTGAACATATTGGCGGTGATTTTATTGAAGTCAATTTGGGCCGAAGGATAAACACTGAATTCATTTTGAATCAATTCAATCAACTCATCATTCCATCCTGGAATTGAGTAGAGCTCACTAGTTGAACCCATTGGGCCATACTTTGGTGTCAGTGGAATCTGCTGAAATGTTTGTTCAGCTTCACCGGCCAGGGGATCTTGCATGAGACTATCTTTATCGGAAATATAATATTTAATATTGGTGATCAGCTCTTGATAGTTAAGTCCGGCGTTTCGATCTTCAAAGCTTTCATCTTTTTCTTTTTTCTCTTCCACCAATCGTCGAAGTAAAGCGTAAAGAGTTTGATGAACTGATACATCATTTGACATTGAAGTATCCCCGGGATTGATCACAGAATAATCCTGGGGTTGATTAGGATCCATTTTAGTCATGTCCATACGCAGAAGATTGAGATTCATGCGATTGGAAATGTTTTGAATATTAACTCTGAATTCTCCATCAATTAAAGACTCTGTTTGAAATTTTTCAACCGTATCTTTAAAGCTTCGACTGGCCTCTTTTGTTGCAGGAATAGGGTAGATAAAAGGGACTTCCCAAAGTTGGTTGATGAGTTGAGGAGGAACTGCTTGCTTTGCATTTTCGTTTTTACTTAAATAATTCGCGGCTTCTTTGTACAGGCGAAGTCTTGCCATGGCGAGCTGCAGGCCCGATTCGGCCAGTAATTTGGCCTGAGAGCGATCCAGAATATTAGTGGCCTTAAGACGACTAATTTTAGAATCAAAAGTAAATTCACCATAAATGGCCATCAAAAGCATAATGGCAGTTAAAATCATCATCAACGCGACTCCGCGCTGAGATTTTAAAATTTTAATGAAATCATTTTTGATTTTAAAAACCATAAGGTAAGCCGTTTGTTGTTCCAGGATTAGGATTCACTCCTGTGCCAGTCCCTGTTCCAGGATTTGTGCCATTTGGGTTGCCATTCATGCCCGGAGCACCAGTTCCACCAGGAGGGGCCCCTTGAGTCTGATCTTGAATTAGGGCCATTGGCCAGTGAGGTCTAAAAATACGCTCCGCTGATCTTTTCACACCGAGTGAGTCATACCAGGTAATTAAAATTTTGACCCCTTTCACAATACTTTGTCCGTCTTGAATATTAGTCAGCGATGTTTCCCATTTTCTTTTGTTCATATCCCAAAATTGAAACTCTAAAGATTCAACATCTTCTAGTAAAACAGCGGCCTTCATGTCTTCAACATTCATTCTTTTATCTGAATAAGGATCATCGGCAGTAAAATAGCGAACAAAACTCTTCAAACTTTTTGGGACACCCTCTGGTAGATCCTCTTTAGCGGGTTGATCTCCTAGAGTGTATCTGACCCAGGCAAAATGAGATTGCTTGGTATTCTCAATTTTTCTTCGATTTGAAGAAGTGAAAAATTGAAAAACAGTTTTATCTGGGGAGTAAAGTCGAGGAACGGGAATACCTTCTTTACTGACAGCCATGAAATTTTCATTTTGTTGAAAGCGCATGGCCAGATTTTCATAGTACTGTTGAAGCATGGGGTTTGTTTGGGCGTTAGGGTTAGCGGCCCCTCCACCTTGAGGCATTCCATTTTGATCTAGCCCCTGATTATTCATATTAAGGACAGTTGAAAAATAAAGAGGAGAGTAGATTTGTGAAAAGTCCCATTCGAAGCGACTCATGGCCGTTTCAATTTGGAGATTATTCTTATTTATCTCAGTCGTTCTATCTTTGGTGTGAATGGCATTGTCAGTAATACTAACCACGGCAATAGTAATAAACGCCAAAAGAGTAATGGCGATTAAGATTTCAATTAATGTAAAACCTCGGTTACTAAAAACCGATGTTGAGTTGAATTTTTTCATTATAGTTTGTTAAATAGGTCGACAATGAATAATTATATTTTGTTTCTTTGTTAGTCACTGTGACTCTTGCCTGCCAAATAATGCGCTCAATATTTTTTTTCAATTCTTCAAAAACCATTTTCTCTAGGTTGGCGTTTCTTTGGCCTTTAGTATTCTCATTATAGTAATCACCCTCGTAACCTTTCTTTGCTTCGTCGCTAGCAGCATCTTTCTGGCCAAAGAGTTCAGCAAAATCAGGAATGGTGAGTTTTTTTAACTCTAGAGTATATTCGTAGTTACTAAAGTTTTTATCTTCAAACGTTTTGGTTTCTTTTAAATTATTTGTCACATTGGTGAACTTAGGTGGATCAAGATAGAGTTCATTAATTTTTCTCTCACAGAGCATTTGCAGAGTAATTTGCTCTTCACTCAACTGAGAATCAGAGACGTTATATCCACTTGAAGTGAGAAATGCGGTAATGAAAAATGCAAACAAGGTAATGGCGATCATTACTTCTAGTAATGAAAAGCCAGCTTGTTTTAGTTGGTTTATTTTGTTGTCCACTCTCTGTATACCTCGTCCATTCTAGTTTGAAGTAAATCTCCCACTTTCGCAACGCTCGAGGATTTTAAAGGCTCAAAAACTAGTTCAGTCTCTGAGAGAAATGGTTCAATAACAAGATAAGCGATTTCTTCTCCAGAGGTAAAAAACAGTAGTCCTCCATCTTTTTCACCGGTTGGAAAAAAGTAGATATTCGCTTCTCCCTCTTTAATTAATTTTTTCTGAGAGGTAGAGGCGACTCCTAAAATCGTAATCGTTTCAGGAATACTATGTTTGATGTCTTCAAACTCAGCGACTTTAGTAAATTGGCGATTCAGGGCCGCCTTCTTATCTAAGAGAGCTTTTTCTTCATCTAAGGACATGCTGGCCTTATCTGGAAGATCAGGGAGGGGAAGATTTCCTTGGGGGCCATACTCCACCACGTAAGCTATGGGCTGCTCATCTAAATTGATACGAAGGCGAACCACGGTATTTCTGAGGACGGCTTCGTTGCTAGCAAAGCGAACTGCTCGGTCAATATCGTTGAGACTAGTTTGGAGATCACGATGTTTTTGAGTGCTATCACTTCGAGGAACCGCAATGAAAATTAAAGCGGCCAGAACTAGGGCCACCATGATTTCTATTAAAGAGAAACCATGGTGGTTGGAAATTAAATTAGAGGTCTTTTGAGTTGATATCTGCATCCGATCCTTCACCACCTTCGGCATTATCAGCACCAAGGGAGATGATCGTGAAAGTTTTGCCATCAGATTCGTAAATAAATTCATGATCCCAAGGATCTAGAGGAACTTTTCCACCCTCAATGTACCCGCCTGGAGCATATCGCTTACATTCACGCCCGCCAGTTGGCTTTTCAATAAGAGCATCAAGACCTTGAGATGAGTCTGGAAGAAAATTACAATCGCGACGAAATTCTTTTAAACGATCAGAAATAGATTTGATCTGGATTCTTGCTGATTGAACTTTACCTTCTTGAAGTTGATCAAAAACCTTACCACCCACAAATGTCCCGGCCAGCGCCAAGAGAGTGAGGGCAATTAAAATTTCGATTAAGCTCATTCCAGCTTGAGATTTTAAAATTTTTTGAAAATGACTTAGCATATGTTCTCCTTACCGTATCGAATTCATATTCATCATTGGTATCACAACTGCGAACACAATGAAACCAATAGCGGTACCTAGGCATATCATCATTATAGGTTCAAGTACCGAGGTCAGTCCGCTGATCCTAGATTGTACTTGATCTTCATAGTTTTCTGAAATGATTTTTAACATCGGCTCAAGTTCTCCTGACTTTTCTCCCAGACGAATCATATGGGTAACCAGGGGAGGAAAATAGCCACTTTGGACAAGGGGGCCAGTAATAGAGGCACCTTCCGAGACTGAGATTCGGGCCTTTTCTACGGCGTCTTTCATGTGAACATTGGGAATAAGATTTTTCACAATGGTCATGGCCGTTAAAATAGGGACACCAGAGTTTAGTAGAGTTCCTAATGTGGAGCAGAATCGACTCACATTAATCATTTTGACCAGGATGCCAAGAATAGGGAGTCTTAATTGCAGTGCATGCCACTGGGCCTCGCCCTTTTTTGTATGAATGTATTTATTGGTAAAATAAACGGCACTCACAATACTCACAATGACTAACCACCAATAGTTCACTAAGAAATTAGAAATCCAGATACAAACCTGAGTGATGAATGGGAGCTCTTTTTTCATTGAGATGAAAATTTTAGCAATCTTAGGAATAACAAAAATAAAAATGACATTCATCATGACAAAACCAAAAATGGCCATAATGAGGGGATAAGTCATGGCCCCACGAATTTTATTTTTAAGTTTCACTTGAGCTTCAGTGAAATCTGCCAGTCTTAGTAGAACAATTTCCAACGTACCCGAGGCTTCACCGGCCTCGACCATGTTAACGTAAACTGAGTTAAAAACTTTGGGGTGATCTTGCAGGGCCTTGGCCAAGCTGGCCCCTTCATTCACTTTTTGTTTAAGGTCAGAAAGAATAAGTCTGAGGGTAGGATGTTCTACCTGATCCACAAGAGCACCAAGTGCCTCAACAATTTGTATTTTGGCCTTAATCAGTGTAGCGAGCTGTCTGGTCATCATGGCAAGATCATCGACAGGAACACTTCCACGTGCTCGAAGAAGTGAAGTTGACCCACCAGTACCTTGGGCCCTTTGTTCATGAATATCAATGAGCATTATACCAAGAGCTTTCACTCTTTGCTTGGCCGCAATGATACTTTCAACATTGATAGTGCTTTTTACTTCTTTTCCAGTTTTGTCTAAACCTTTATAAGCGTAAATAGGCATATGTTATCCGGCCTCTTCTTCAGCGTTAATCGCCCGCATGATTTCTTCAACTGATGTGATACCTTCAAATATTTTATCCAGGGCATCTCCGCGGAGAGTTCTCATACCAGAGCGAATAGCGGCCTTCTTAATAGTGGCAGCATCTGTTTTTTGGATAATGAGAGCTCGAATCTCATCATTCATAAGTAAGAGCTCAGACACAACCGTTCGTCCTGAGTAACCAGTGTTAGAGCAACGGGCACATCCAACAGGTTTAAAAATAGTGGCGCTACTTGGAATTTCATCCACATCAAGAACAACTTTTTCAAAATCAGATAAAGTGGTTCGCTGCTTACAGGCCGAACATAGAGTTCTAATTAATCGTTGAGCAAGAACTCCTGCAAGAGATGATGAAATTAAAAATGGCTGCACTCCCATATCGATCAATCGAGTTGGAGCGGAGGATGCATCATTAGTATGCAGTGTACTTAAGACGAAGTGACCGGTTAAAGAAGCGTTAATCGCAATTTCTGCTGTTTCACGGTCCCGGGTCTCTCCGATCATCACCACATCTGGGTTTTGACGAAGAATTGATCTCAGGGCCACAGCAAATGAGAGATCAATCTTATGATTGACCTGAATCTGAGAGATACCAGGGATTTCATACTCTACCGGATCTTCCACAGTGATAATCATTTTATCAGGAGTTTTAATTCGATCTAAGATAGCAAATAAAGTCGTCGTTTTACCGTGACCAGTTGGACCTGTAACATAGAGAACTCCGTGTTTTCTTCCACCAAGCTCATGCAGGCCTTCTAGAACTTTTCCACGGAAACCGAGAGTTTCTAAATTAAGAGCGGTGTTATTTTTTTCAAGTACCCGCATAACGATACGCTCACCACTTTGAATAGGAACAGTGGAGAGACGAATATCAATATCTTTACCGGCAATTTTAATTTTAATACGGCCATCTTGAGGTAAGCGCTTTTCCGCAATATCCAATCGGGCCATAACTTTAATACGGCTTGATACGGCGGCGTGAGTTTTCTTTGGCTGTCTTAGAATTTCGGTCATCACACCATTGATACGAAAGCGGTAAACGACATCACGTTCATAAGGCTCTATATGAATATCTGAAGCGCGCTCTTTTACTGCTCGGAAAATAATTGAGTTCACAAAGCGAATTACCGGAGCTTCATCGGCGGTTGCATCTAAGATATCAATTGGGCCATCGAGATCTAAGTTTTCTTCAAACTCCTCATCTTCGATTGAGTCAACTAAGTTTCTATTTGCCTTTTCATACACTCGGTTAATGGCATCTTGAATACGAAGTGGAGTGGTGCAAATGATTTTGATCTCTTTTTTATAGATCATGTGAAGATCATTTACGACGTTAAAGTTAAAAGGGTTTCCCATTAAAACAGTAACAGAGTATTCCGTTTCAAAACATGGAAGAACTTCGTGATGTTTAGCATAGTTGATGGATAGATCTTTCACCACATTGGCATCAATCTCATCCACTTTAATATCAACTTGGTAAGGGATACCGATTTGTAAGCAAACAATCTTAATCAGATCATGGGAGTGGATATAATTCTTTCGAAGAAGAATATCTCCTAACATGCCACCTTCTAGGCGCTGAGTTTCAAGAGCATCATCGAGTTGGGCACGAGTTAAAGCAGTATGCTTAATCAGTAATTCACCGATTTTCTCTTTGGATTGCTCTACATTTTCTAATACTTCATTATTCATCATAATTTATTGCACTGATTTTCTAATCTCTTGATAATCAGGTGTCTCCATTTCCTCCGGAGCTGCTTCGCTCGGAGCTTGAGGCGGAAGATTTTCATCCGGCCCAATAGATTCATTATTTAAATTTTTATAATGACTAGCATCGTTGAGATCATAAAGAGGTCCTTCAATTTGTTTATCTAACTTAGCATTCAGATCCTCAGAAACTTTCTTGTTTGGATCAACGTCATCATCAACAAACATGCCCTTCATGCCACGAGTACGTTTCTCCAAAACTTCTTTAGTATTAAGAGAAGCTGTTTTTGCATAAGGAGAAAGAATTTTTGGGGTCATGAAAAGGAGTAAGTTAACTTTTTCTATACTGCGCGATTTGTTCTTAAAAAGCCAGCCCAAAACTGGAATATCTCCTAGAATAGGTACCTTAGTATTTGCCACAGCTTCGACATCTCTGAGTAATCCACCCATGGCAATTGTATCTCTATCTCTAACCATTACTTCAGTAATGGCAGAGCGAGTAGTGGTTGGAAGACCTCGGCCGGCCACGGCATCACTACTGGCCTTAAAGGCATCAATTTTTTGATTGATCTTTAATTTCACAAAGCGAGTTACTTTGTTAATCTGCGGAGTAATTTTTAAAGATAACTTAGCTTCTTGGTTAGTAGTACTAAAGTTAGAAACACCACCTTGAGCAATGGTTTGGTTTTGTATAGGTACTGTATCCCCAACTTCAAAGGTTGCTTCTGTATTATCGAGAGCGAGAATTTGAGGAGTCGCCAAAATATTCGTGCTATCAAGTGAGGCCACGGCGCGAATAAAGGCCGAAACAGCATTAACTCGGATATCTTTTGATGAAGCAGAAGTTCCAGAGCCAGATGTGACTGGTACATTTCGAGAAGGTCCAAGGCCAAATCCTGCGAATAATCCACCAAGTGTCGCCGGAGCTCCAGTCGTGAGTAGGCTTAAAATATTAGATTGTTTTCCAGTAAAGCCTGAGCGTTGAACAGCTCCTTGTCCATAAGCACCCACGTACTCAACACCAAAGCTTCTAAGTTTCGTCACGTTGGCCTCAAGAATCATCCCTTCAACATAAACTTGGTCGCGAGGAATATCTAGCCGTCCAATAACATCTTTTAGGGTTAACCAGTCAGTAGGTGAAGCTGTTACAACAAGTGCGTTGTTATTTTTATCGGAAGTGATTTTAACTTCCGCAGAGAAAATTGGATTTTCCGATGGCCCACCAAAAGCTGTAAAACGAGTTGCTCCACCTTGACTGTCTTTAGCGGCAGCACCTGATACAATGCTTGAAAGTGTTTTCGAAAGTTCTTCAGAGTCACCATAGTTAAGGTAATAAACATGAACTCGGTTTGAGCTACTCGAAACTAATTTAACATCCAGCTTATTAATAAGATCTTTAAGCTGTTTGGCCCCTTCAGCATTGGCCATGGCAATAATTGAGTTTGTTCTTGGTTCAGCAATAATTCTTGAAATTATACTAGTGGATTCGTTTCCCCCACCGCCTGGAGAGAATCGTGGAGTGGCCGAGCCTGGACGAACACCACCAGCGCTGCCTCCTCCTTTAAGAATGTTATCGAGAAGTTTTGCAATTTCTTGCGCAGAAGAGTTTTTTACTTTCACAATTTGAAGTGATTCTTCATGCCCTGGGATATCGAGAAATTTAACCATCTTTGCCAGACGATTAATATTAGATCCTGTATCGGCGATGATAATAGTATTTGTTTGCTTGATATCAATGATTCGGCCATAGCGGCTCATGAAAGGACGGAAGTTTCTAGCAATTTCAGCTGCAGAAACACTCTTAAGGGAGATCACTCTCATCACATAGTTTTCAGTGTCTGGAGTGTAATTTCCTGTATAAATTTTGGTTGGAGTGTAACGAATATCTCGAGCATTAATAACTTTATAGAAGGCACCCGTTTTAATTAAAGAATAACCGGCCATATTAAGGGCCGCAAGATAGGCCTTCCATGCATCTCCAACAGTGATGGGAGTAGGTGCAATGATTGAAACTTTACCTTTTACATCTTTATCTAGAATGAGATTGATACCAGTGAGCTTTTGCATATGCTTTGTGATTTCCATAATGTCGGTATCAGGAAAATCAAAACTCTCTACAATCTCAGGGCCAAAGGCGGTTTCAAAATTTAAATTAACATACTTATCATTTTTAGGAGCAGACTTTTCGGCCGGTCGATTACCAAAAGTATCGATATTGGCACTATCATCATTATCTTCGGCAAATGGAGAATCATCAGACTCTTCATCATTGTCACCAGTAATATCTTCAGAGCTTTCAACTTTTTCTGCTGCTTTTAATTGAGCGGCAGCATCCTCTGCACTAATAGCACCTGAAGGAGTTGGATTAGGGAGAGGGATAGGTGTCACTGTCGTAGCAGCATCACTGCTTTCTGGTTTTGTATCTGTATTAAAGCGAGTTTGAGATCGGTATTTATTAAATTGAGCATCGGCCTGGTTGGCCATTAGCATTGTGGTGAGGACCACTGGGCCAATGAAACGCTTTCTTTGACATCTTGTCTTCATGACTTCGTTCCTTATTTTTTAATGGAATACTCTTGTAAAGAGTCTGAGCCTTCTCGCTTAACTCCGAGCTGAAGACTATCTAAGTTTTTAATTCTGGCAAACAACGTCATCACTTCATTGAAATCATAGATGGGCTTCCCATTGATTGAAGTAATGATGTCTTGATCTTGAAGTCCAAGATACGGAAAAATACCTTCAGGATCCATCTCTGTTAACTTGAAAGCTAGCGTTCCATCTGGATTTTGAATTTTAAGTGCTTTAACTTGAGTTAACACCGAGGCGATATCCTTAAGTTTTTCATCCAAAAGATTTTTCGAGATATTGAACTTGTTTCCAACATTCTCAATTCCTGGTAATTTTTTATTTAATTTAAAGGCCCGACTAGCTGCTGGACTCATGACAGAAATAGGTGAGCGGGCCTCACGCATTTTCTCAGAGCTTATAGATTCACAAACACCAGTCTCTAGATTTTTAACTAAGAGTTCTAATCTTGTGATTTTGAAAATCTTGGCCAGGTTTGAAATTTGATCTCCAACTCTTACTTCCGAAGTATCGCGATCCCCTCGAATTTGAACAGAGGCCAGGGATTTCACAGTATCTTGCAGGACAACGGTATTGATAAGTTTAATTGGAAGTGTGCTATCTTGCTGTGCTTCTTCACATTTAGTGTCAGCAATTTTCTTCTTTCCAGAACTAGCGACATTAGTTTTGAAAATATTAATACTTCTCACTCGAGAAAGTTCTGCAACATTAAAATCTTTGTCCAAAGCAACGTTCACGGTATATTGCTTAGGAGTCTGGACAGTCGGTGTTCCACTTAAGACCAATGCAGTAATTTTCCCTGCAGTGTAAGTAGAGGCCGAAATGAGTAATATCAGAGCGAGCTGATGAATTGATTCACGAGAAGAGCGATTAAGGAGCTTTTCAATGCCCTTACTTAAACTTGGAGAAATTAAATTGACCCCACTAGTGCTTTCTTCAGGTTTTTTATCTTGATCTTTTTTCCAAAATTTAAAATTGATATTAGTCAGTTTCTCTTTAAAAGAGCTCTGACTTAGTTTTTCTTTAACTTCAGGCGACAACTCAATTTGCCTGGTGCGATCAGCAATTGGAGTTTGCTCTTGGGTTGAAGGAGTTTCATCAGATTGGTCGACATCAAGCGATTTTTTTCGACTGAATTTCGTTTTTAGGAAGTCTTTGATTTTATTTATCATCAATTTATTGTCATCAAAAATAATGTGATGTGCAAGCATATCAGATATGTTTTAAATTGGACTCTGTTTGTCAGATAATTTAGCTGACAAAAGTTGAGCAGTTTTACTGTACTTTGATCTATAAAAAAAATTATAATTGATTTACTTTTAATCCTTATTCAAGAGGCGTTTATGGCAGCAACAGAAAATCAAAAAGAAATTCCTTCAATTGTTAAAACCATGTTTTATGGGGAAGTTATGGAAGACCTTGTTTTTCCTTTTCCTCATCTTACTGATGCACAGATCGAAATGGCGAAAGCGATGGTCGATGCAGTTGATAAGTTTGCTCAAGATAATATTGATTCCGTGAAGTTAGATAGAGATGCCAAAATTCCAACTGAGATTTTGCAAGGCCTAGCAGCTCTTGGCCTTTGTGGTCTTGGTGTTGGGGAAGAGCACGGCGGACTTGGACTTGATACAACTCTTTATGCCAGAGTTTTTTCTGAGATTGCTGGTTATGATGGCGCTGTGGCCACCACACTTGGGGCCCACCAGTCCATTGGTTACAAGGCCTTGGTTAATGACGGAAATGAAGAACAGAAAAAGTTTTGGCTTCCAAAGCTTGCCTCAGGGGAAATTTTTGCCGCTTTTTGTTTAACTGAACCAGGTTCAGGCTCTGATGCTTATTCAATTAAGACCAAGGCCACAAAAAATAGCGATGGCACATACACCATCAATGGCCAGAAATTATGGATTACCAATGGTGGTCTTGCAGGATTTTATTCTGTCTTTGCTAAAACAGAACATGAAGAAGATGGAAAGGTGACGGAGAAGATTACTTGCTTCATCGTAGAGAAAGAGCGCGAAGGAATCTCATTTGGTGAGAAAGAAGATAAAATGGGAATCCGTGCCTCTGAAACTCGCGCTGTTTATTTTGATAATGTAAAAGTCCCAGCTTCAAACATTATTGGAGGGCCAGGAAAAGGTTTTAAAATTGCCATGAATGTTCTCAATACAGGAAGACTTTCACTAGGCTCTGGTTGTGTGGGTGGGATGAAGTCCATTCTTAAACTTGCGACGGCCCAAGCAAAAACGAGAAAGCAATTTGGCTCTACCATTGATAATTTCGGTTTGATTCAAGAAAAATTGGCCACAATGGCCGCTAATATTTACGCAGCTGAATCAATTGTCTACATGACCACTGGGAAGATCACTCAGGGAATGAGTGAGTTCTCTCATGAGTCTGCTATTTGTAAAGTTTATTGCTCTGAAAAACTTTGGGATACAATTGATAAGGCGACTCAAATTGCGGCCGGTAATGCTTATATGAGAGAATATCCTTATGAGAGAATTATGCGCGATTGTCGTATTAATCTTATCTTCGAAGGAACGAATGAAATTTTAAGAATTTTTACTGCTCTTTCAGGAATCAAAGGTCCTTCTGATGATTTAAGAGAGCTTGGGAAAATAGCTGATGTTTCAAAGGCCATCCATGATCCAATAAAATCAGTGGGTATCTTAACTGATTTTGCTAAGAAACGTATTAGTAAGTATGTTGGTTCAAAGACTTTAACAAAAGTTCATCCAAGTTTAGCAACTCAAGGTAATAATTTTGCATCAATGCTTAATGATTTTGGTATCGCCATTGAAAATACCATCATGAAGTATGGAAAAAATATTATTGGTAATGAGTTGCCACAAATGAGAATCGCAAACATGGCGATCGAACTTTATGTTCAGTTATGTGTGCTTTCTCGAACAACTTCGATTCTTAATCGCTCTGATATTCCAGAAGGTGAGAAAGAATATATTAGAGCAATGACTGAACTTATCTGTCGTGATAGTCGTCAGAACTTCACCAGAAACTATAAGAGATTAAAATCAAATTACGATAAACTTATTCCTAAAATTTCAAAAGCTGTAAGTGAAAGAGATGGTTTCGGATTTGACATCATTGATTACTAAAATCATTTGTAGGCCCCTTCTTTGGGGCCTGTTTTTTTTTATTGCTTGTTCTTCACCCTCAAAGAAAAGTAGCGATGAGGCTTCTATTGAGCTGTCAGAAGAGCTCAATTCCATTTCAAAGAAAGTTGAAACAATTCAATTTGGCCCAACTCTTAAAGAAGGCGGAAGCTTCCTTGATAAAACCAAAGAGTATGGCCTAGAAAATCTAAGTGCTGTCGCTTTTAATGTCATCGATTTTAATTTTGATGGAGCTAATGATTTAGTTCTTCTCCCTACATATTATTCAAGACCACTTTTCTTTGAATTTAATAAAGAGAAAAAGAAATTTAGTCCCTGGAAGCATGATCCATTGCCTTTAGATTTTAAGGCATCTTTTATTTTAATTTATGATTTAAATAATGACCGAGTTCCCGATCTTTTATCGGCCGTCCTCAATCAAAGAACTGAGATGACTCAAGTTCCAGTAAAGTATTTCAAAGGGGAAATAAGAAAAGGCCTGCTTCATTTCATTGAGGATCCCAAGGCCTTAGTTTTACCAGTGGAACCAACCAGTTCAATGAGTTTGATTGATTATGACTTGGATGGCCTTCTCGATTTATTTATTGGCAATTGGTTTCAAATGAAAAGTGGCCAGTACACTCCGACAGCGGATCGTCTCTTTAAAAATCAGCGTGGTCATTTTCAGGAGATGTCATCCCTTTTAACAAATGAATCCAATAAAACTGCGGATCAAATATATCCGCCTTTGGCGAGACCAACCTATGGTTCATCGACCTGTGATATTGATCAGAATGGTTATCCTGATATTCTGACGGTTTCCTCATCAGGATATAAAAATAAGCTTTGGATGAATTTAAAAGATATCGTTTCAGCTGAGAGATATTTTGATGATGCTGCTTTGGTGAGTAGTTATGCAGCTGATCCAGAAGGAAGTCTGATTGAGACTGGAGGTGGGCGATCATTTTTTAGTGCCTGCACAGATTATAATGATGATGGACTGATGGACATATTTCTTGGTGAACTTTCTCATGCCTATGATAATGAATCCGTCGATAGATCTAGTATTTTAACTGGTTCAAAAGAAACATATCCGCCTTATTTCATAAGAACTGAGTATGTGAGTGATGCAAGTTCCGAGTCTTGGAACCAAGGTGATCGTAGAGCTGTATGGGTAGATTACAATCTTGATGGTAGAGTGGACCTTCTTGTGGATAATTCAGGATTTCCTCCATACTCACGTTTAGTACTTTTTGAGCAAGATGAAAGTCATGCTTTTATGAATGTGGCCTCTCAAGCGGGAATAGATGTGGTGAACCCGGTTGGAACGATTAGTCTCGATTTAAATAAAGATGGTTATCCAGATATTATTACTTCTCAAAATAATATTCGTAGAGCAGACATTCCTCCTCGTCTGTATGTTTTAGAAAACCAGTTAAAATATCCTAAACGTCGAGCGGTGAGAGTTTACTTAAGTGGGATGAAGGCCAACACTCAGGGGATTGGGGCCATGGTTATGTTATACACTCAAAAAGGTAAGCAGAAAGTTGTTCAAAGACGATGGAATGAGCTGACTCAAGGGGGTCTATCTTCTCAAAATGAAGATGGTGTTCATTTCGGAGTGGGTGAGGACTTTGAAATAGTTGGTATAAAGGTTCGATGGCCTCTTGCTAAAAAAAGCGGCATTCAAGCTGGCCAGGCGGTGGAGAAACTTTATTCTCTGGTTGGATTTGAAAAGAAATCTTATATGGAAGTGACTGCTTGTGAAGATGGAAGACTTTTTATGGGAAAGGCTTCTTGTCACTTGTAGTTTATTTGACCAATTCCACTAAGGATTTAATATGGGCCGGAAGGTTTTTAAAATTCAGACTCGAAAGGTGAATTGTTTCTTTCGGTAATTTCAAATCATATGTTTTAAGTTTCATATCATCACTGATCATATGTTCAGGAATAATGGCAATGCCTACATTTTTTTTGACGAGATTGAGAATTGAAGTAATAGAGTTAATCACCAATATTTTTTCTGGACGCTTTTTAAATAAATGAAAAAGATGATCTTTCTCGGAGTAGACAATCCAAGTGTACTCATGGGCCTGTTTAGGATTGATTTCATGCTTACTGACTAAAACCATTTTTTCATCAAACAGTTTCAGAGAAGTCACCACATCACTTTGAATATTTTCGGTAGTAAAAATAATATCGTACTTGCCAGCATGAAGATGGGATTTAAGCATTTCCAAATTATTAACTTCTACAGAGAGTTGATGCTTATTCTTCTGAGTAAATTCGACAATGATATCACTAAACCAGGTTTCCAGTAGCCCATGAAGAATGCCAACTTTGATTTGCTTATTTCGATCTGAAAAAAAGATGTCTTGGACCTTATCTTCAAAATGTCCCAGTTCTCTTAGTAAGGCCTCACCTTTATCAGTTAAGATGACTTTTTTTGAAGAGCGAATAATGAGTTGTTCTCCAACTGAGTCTTCAAGCAGTTTAACCTGTCGACTGACGGCCGATTGGGCTATGTTTAATTCTGCTGCCGCCTTAGAAAAATTCAAATACTTTGCAGTTAAAATAAAGGCCCTAAGATAACGGTAATCGATAGAAATTTCTTTCATTTCTGGGCCCAGGGTGGAAGCTTAGATGTGTCCTTGAAAAATTTCCCTTTATGTTCACCCTCATGGGCATTAGTAATCACAAACCCTTCGTCGTTATTACCTGTATCAAGCAGATAATCTAGAGTGGCATCTTGAGTGTAGAAGGCGGTAAAGGGATCAATTAAAACATGAAGCTTATAACCAATACTGGGATAGAATTTTTCAATGATGAGATCATCAGGATGTTTTTCGGAAAAGCCCGTTTCGTAAGTAAAACCTCCACAACCTTTTCCGCCAATTTTTATACGAAAAAAAAGTCCTTCCAAGGTATAGTCGTTATCTTGCATCAACTTTATCTGGCGAATTGCGCTATCTGTAATAAGTAAATTTATATCCATATGGGCCACTATATCAGATGTTTTGAATATTGTCTTTAGAGAGCAAGCCACTTATTCTGAATAATATCGAGGTTAAATATGAAATCCCACTATATTGTTGAAATCCAAAATCCCCAAAATCATTTAGTTAAAGTAACTGTTAAGCTCTCTCGGCCAAAAGGGTCAAAGAATCTACCAGTCTTTTTACCAAGTTGGAGTCCCGGTTCATACTTGATGCGTGAGTATGCAAGACATGTTCGTTGGTTTGAGGCTTCTCAAGAAAATGGTGAAATTTTATTTTACCGACAAAAGGCCAAAGGGATTTGGGAGATCGATTGGACAGCATCCAATCTAAAAAAAGACCAGGATGAGTTTCAAATTTCTTATGAAATTTATTGTAAAGAGTTAACTGTAAGAACTTCTCATGTGGATGCCTCGCATGCCTTTTTGCATGGGCCAAGTTATCTGATGGGAGTTTTAAATCAGAAGCAAGATCAACCAACTATTGAATTTCGATTTCCCTCTAGTTGGTCCAAGCTGAGTACATCCTTAAAAGATATTTCTACGAAGCGGGATGTTTTTCTTTATCAAGCAGAAAACTACGATGAATTGATTGATACCCCTGTTGAAATTGGCTGCCATGAAACTGATGGTTTTGAATTGTTGGGCCGGCCTCACCACTTGGCATACTATGGTGTGCAATATCCTCATAAGCAAAATCTTAAAGAAGATATCAAACAGGTTGTCGCAACTGTCGCAAGACATTTTGATAATGATTTACCTTACGATACTTATTTATTTTTAACTCACTTTGTTCCAAAACTTTATGGGGGATTGGAGCATTTAAATTCTACCGCCCTTCAATTTGATGGAAGAAAATTGGGAAGCCGTAAAGATTATTTAAATTATCTCTCTCTTGTGGGCCATGAGTACTTCCATTTATGGAATGTGAAAAGAATAAGACCTTCTGAATTAGGACCATTTGATTATTTAAATGAAAATTACACCAGTATGCTTTGGCTGGCCGAAGGGCTGACAAGTTTTATGGATGATCTTTTTATTTACCGAGCGGGGATTTCTAAGCTGGAAGAATATTTAGATATTGTGAAGGGAAATTTCGAGACTTATTTCAATACTCCGGGGAGGCTTTATCACTCTCTTGAACAAAGCTCATTTAATGCTTGGATTAAGCTCTATCGCCCTGATGAAAATAGCAAAAATTCATCAGTGAGCTACTACTTAAAAGGTGGCCTAGTTTTCAGTGTTCTTCATGCTGAACTTCTTAAAAAGGGAAGCTCAATAGATGAATTTTTAAAACTATTATGGAAGAGCTTTAAAGCGCGTCCAGAGAGGGGAGTTACTCGAGAAGAAGTTTATCAAATGGTTCAGTCTCTGGGTGGAGATGAAGTCCTTAATCTTTTTTCAATGATGGTGGAAACAACTCAAGAGATTAACTTTGAAGCGGCCTACAAATCCATGGGCATTGAATTTAAGTGGCAAGAGGGATCGACCCCTTGGCTGGGAGTTGATTTTGAATATTCTGCGGAGAGAGTCTTAGTTAAGGCGGTTAATTTAGATTCTCCAGCTTTTAAGGCCGGTCTCAATGCCGGAGATGAGTTGATCTTTATAAATGGTCTTCGAATCAATCGAGAAGATATGGATAAGCTTGGATCTCTTTTAATGATTGATCAACCATATGAGTTGATTGTTTCAAGATTAAATAAGCTTGAAAGGGTGGAAATCATTCCGGCACGTGCTCCAAGGCAGCTTAAAGAACTTGCGATTATTGATCGCCAATTGGCCGAGAAGAGTTTGTATTTTCCAAGTAAGCTAAGTTAATAATGTAAGGGTCTTCGAGGTGGAATTCATGGCGACCTCGAAGGCCTGATTCAGGATGAAGCCACTCATCTTCTTTAATGACAATATCCATGAAATCTATGGTTTGCTCAAATTGTCCAGAATTCATTAAGCATTTAAAGACAGCTTCTTTCGCACACCAAAGCTCAATATTTGTTAAGCTTGCATCTTCTTTATTTACGATTCGCTCTCTGATGGCCGAAGACACTTTACGATCTTTATTCTCTAAGTCGATGCCTACCGCTAGGTAATTGGCCTGTGAGGCCAGCACAGCAGCTCCAACATCAATCGAATGAGTTAAAGAAAGAGAATATTGCGGGAAGTTTATAATTTTATTAAAACCGATCAATTTAATATCGCCAGGGGATACTTGATGCCCTTGCTCGAGTAGGAGTTGTCGGATTGCTTCCCGTGATAGGGCGTAACTAGTTTTTCTTCGCGGATGGGTTGACTCACCAAGGGATTCGTTAGTGACTCCCTCCCACACTGGGGCCAAATCGGCACTTAAGGTTTGTATAATTTTCCAGGCCATCATAGTTGAGCGACTTTGTCTTGAAAGCAATATGGACCTAATATATAAAATCATCCCCGTAGTGTCCCTCACATTTTACCTATTGTTGTTAATTTTGTACGCATTTATACTTGATCGATATAACTTCAGGAGAAGAATTTATGGCAAGTCAGTTAAGAAATGATGCCCGAAACACTGTTTTTGGCCGCAGAAGTAGAAAGTGTGCTGTTCCTGTAAATGAACAAGGAAAGTACCTTAAAGTTAGTCAGTATTACGGTGAGAATGTTTACAATTACCACCTTTCAAAATCTCTTTCTCTTGAAGATAAAGATGCTTTAAAGCAAGTTATCGACGGGAAGAGAAGTATTGATAAGGCACTCGCAACAAAGGTTGCGAATTCTGTTCTTGATTGGGCCATCACCAAAGGTGCGACTCACTTTTGTCACTGGTTTCAACCTCTGACAGGATCAACAGCAGAAAAGCACGATTCATTTATTAATTTTGATAATGATCGTCCAATTGAATCATTATCTGCTACTCAGTTAATGCAAGGTGAGCCTGATGCTTCTTCATTTCCAAACGGTGGATCTCGTGCCACTTTCGAAGCTCGTGGTTATACCACTTGGGATTTAACTTCTCCGATTTTTATTCAAGAAAGTGCTAACGGTAAAACTCTTGTTATTCCTACAGCTTTTGTTTCTTATCATGGTGATGCTCTCGATACTAAAACTCCACTTCTTCGTTCTGATCTTAAGATCAATGAAGTGATGACAAAGTTTTGTCATTTGATTGGTATGAATGATGTCAACAAAGTCTATACAACTTGTGGAGCAGAACAAGAGTATTTCTTAATTGATAAGGCCTTCTATTTTAATCGTCAGGATTTAGTGATGACTGGTCGAGCTCTCTTTGGCTCACTTACATCTCGAAACCAGCAACTTGAAGATCACTATTTTGGTTTGATTGAAGATCGCGTTCTTGCTTATATGCAAGAAGTAGAGATTGAACTTTATAAAATGGGAATTCCGGCCAAAACTCGTCACAACGAAGTTGCTCCAGGACAGTTTGAGCTTGCTCCAATTTTCAAAGATGCTAACGTTGCTGCTGATAATAACCAAATGGTCATGACTGTTCTTAGAACAGTCGCTCTTAAGCATGATTTCGTTTGTCTTCTTCACGAGAAGCCATTTGCGGGTGTGAACGGTTCTGGAAAACATTTGAACTGGTCAATGTCGACTGATACTAATGTGAATCTTCTTGAGCCTGGACATAATCCTCATGAAAATTACCGCTTTCTTGCTGTGGTTGCGACAGTGGTAGAAGCAGTTTATCGCCATGCTGATATTATCAGAATGGGTATTGCTTCTCATGGAAATGATCACCGTCTTGGTGCTAATGAAGCTCCTCCAAGCATTATGTCAGTTTTCCTTGGAACAACTTTAACTCAGATTCTTGATTCGATGGTTTCAGGTGGCAAGTATGTGGCCTCTGGAAAAACTATTCTGGATCTTGGTGCTCGTCAGTTAGCGGATCTTTTTAAAGATAATACAGACCGTAACCGTACTTCGCCATTTGCTTTTACTGGTAACAAGTTTGAATTCCGTGCTTGTGGATCTTCAGCTTCAATTGGCTATCCGCTTTCTATTTTGAATGCGGCGATTGCTGATGTCTTTACTGAAACTAATAAAATTCTTGAAGAAGAAATTGCTAAAGGTAAGTCGCAAGACGAAGCTCTTCAAGCTGTCATTCTTAAGTGGTATGGCAATGCTCAGAAAGTTGTCTTTAATGGTGATGGTTACTCTCAAGAGTGGGTGAAAGAAGCTGAAAGACGTGGTCTTGGTAATATGAGAACAACTCCTGAGGCGATCTCTGTACTTAAAGATCTTAAGAAAACAAAAGTTCTTATGAGCACAGGTGTTTTCACAGAAAATGAAATCAGCACTCGTCATAATGTTATGCTTGAGCGCTATGTGAAGTGTCGTCAAATTGAACTTAAGACACTTGCTGGCATGATCTTAAATCAAATTATTCCAGTCGCTGTTGATTATAAGGGCAAGCTTGCTGATAGTATTAAAAAGCAAAAAGATGCTGGTGTTGATAGCTCCCTTGAGCTTGAAGTGCTTAAAGATCTTTCGGCCCTTTCAAAATCACTTTATGAGCAGACAGTTAATTTAAGTAATAACTTAAATGAATTTCATCATAAGTTTGACGAAGAAACGTTTTCTAAAAAGATTGCAACTGAACTTATGCCTCAATCGGTGAAGATTGCGGATATTTGTAATCAAATTGAAGAAATCGTTCCTGATGAACTATGGCCTGTTCCAAAATTCTACGACATGCTCTTTATTCGCTAAATAAATCCGGCCCGGTGTCTTAACCGGGCCTATACTTATCTCTTTTTATCAATTAATAATTCATAAGTTTTAACTACGTAAGGACGATAAGGGCCTTATGAGGAAACTTCTTACTTCTTTAATTTTTTTAATATCGCTGAATTCAAAGGCCTATGAGGTCGATAATTTTACTTCACGGGATAAGCTCAACGATCTACCGGATTCCTTAGAAGTCTTAAATGCGAAAGTGAATAGCGAATTAGATAAAGCGATTAAAGAGGCCAATCTTGAAGGAGAGTGCACTAAAGATGCTAATGGAGCTCCTTCCGTTTCTAGGTATTTTGAAAGAAGAGTTGCCGGTGGTGTCGTTAGTAAGATTGAAAGTTGGGCGAGTGAGGAGAAGTCTATCAGTAGAATTGAACCCGCTGAGAATATGATTTACTCAGGTAAAAGTGCCGCCAGTGGAATTATTTTAAGTCTAGTTGGTATTGAGCCCTCTATAAAATTAAATGGTGTCTTTATAGGTGTAGATAAGCTGGGACATTTTTTTGACCAAGGACATGCTTATTTTGGAAGAATGGATACTGATAATTTTTTTGAGTATGGTGAAAACCTTGAGAAAGGATGGTTTGGTTTATTGACCACAGGGGTAAAATCCTATGGTGATTTAGGGGCCAATTTTTCTGGTTTTAAATTTTGGACTCAATTTTTCGAAGGCAGCTCTCCCTATGTGAAATGCGAAAAGAATAAATACGTGCGAGTCAGAAATTTTAATTGGGCCGATTATGTAAATGATTCTTGGGACGAAGGTATTAATTGTTCAGAATTTTCAGAAGCAATGACCAAGGCAGTGGGATCAAACTTGGCAAGATTGGGTCTCAAATGTCCGGTTGAGGAAGAAAAATGCAAAAAAATGGTTCAAATGGATTGTGCGCAAAAATTTATTTCTCCAAAATGCATTGAGATTGCTGCTGATAATCTTAACCAAACATGTTCATGGGATGCTACGATTGAAAAGGCCTGTGAGTCGAGTAAAGAGCCTCTTCCTGAGAGCTATTTAAAAGATGTTGAAAAAATTAAAACAGAATTAGATGAAATAAGGGAATTAAGAAAATGAAAATATTAATCATACTGATCTCGCTTTTTTCCATTACTTTTTCCCAGGCCAAGGGTATTAAGCGTAAAGTGGCCAATTATGATGTTGAATTGGTGACTGGTGGGAAGAAAGTTTTAAATTCTTTTCTTGCTTGCGGTCATGGAAAACCAAAAGATGAGGCCGGCGTAAAAAAATTGCAAGATTGCAGTAAACAATTCTTAAGCTCTGATTTAGCAAAATTTGTAAAAAATAGATATGACGCTTGGATTTTAACGCCAGTTGAAATTTCTTCCATCGGTTTGTGTGATCAACCTGATGATAGATTTTTTCGCTACGTAGAATCTTATGATTTGCAACTTTGCTTTGCGCTCAAGCAACCTAAAGGGAGTGAGCGAGGCTCTGCATTTTTTAAATTCGAAGCGGGAAAATTAAAGATTTTAGAAATTCAAGACTGACTCTATTAAAATAATTTAGTCCCGAAGCTTTGAAGTTTTTCTTGACTCTTTTCCAGATGGCCCTTATCTCTATTAAAGTACATTTCCCAATAGGAAAAAAATGGCAGACAAAAAGTATCTAGTGATTGTGGAGTCACCCACTAAAGCGAAAACTATTCGTAAGTTTCTTCCAAGCAATTATATTATTGAAGCAAGTATGGGTCACATTCGTGATTTACCTCAGTCAGCTTCAGATATTCCTGCTGCACTAAAGAAAGAAGATTGGGCCAAATTAGGCGTCAACGTAGATGAAAACTTTGAGCCACTTTATGTTGTGCCTAAAGATAAGAAAAAAATTATCGCAGACCTCAAAACCAAGATGAAGGGTGTTGATATCATTTATCTTGCTACCGATGAAGACCGCGAAGGGGAATCTATTTCTTGGCACTTGCTCGAGCTTTTGAAGCCGAAGTGTCCCGTTAAGCGGATGGTGTTTCATGAAATCACAAAGACCGCCATTCAAAAAGCTCTTAAAGAGACCCGTGAAGTTGATGATAAATTAGTCCGTGCCCAAGAGACGCGACGAATTCTTGATCGACTTTATGGCTATACACTTTCTCCTTTAATCTGGAAGAAAATTGCTTACGGTCTATCGGCCGGCCGCGTTCAATCAACAGGTTTAAAGATGATTGTGGAGCGCGAGCGTGAGCGCATGCGTTTTAAAAAGTCAGTTTATTGGGATATCAAGGCCGAACTTCATCCTGAAAAAGATAAAAAAGCTGTATTTGAGGCCAAACTTGTTTCTGTTAAAGGAGGCAAGGTCGCAGGTGGAAAAGATTTTGATGGTCTTACCGGTAAACTTATCGATTCAAAAAAAGTTGTTCTGCTTGATGAGAAAAAATCAAAAGAGCTTGCAAAATCTATAGAGAGTTCTGCTTGGAAAGTGACCTCGGTTGAGGAGAAAACTTTTAACTCTAAGCCTGCTATCCCATTTATTACTTCCACTCTTCAAATGGAAGCGAACCGTAAGCTTGGAATGTCTTCTAAAGACACCATGAGAACGGCCCAGCGTCTGTATGAAGAAGGTCTTATTACTTATATGAGAACAGACTCACCAAACCTTTCCCAAGAGGCGATCAATGCCGCTCGTGAAATGGTGGTGAAGCTTTATGGAAAGGACTATTTAAATCCAGAAGTTCGCCAATACGCTGCTAAGCAGAAGGGCGCTCAAGAGGCCCACGAAGCGATTCGTCCGGCCGGTGCCGAGTTTACTCATCCGGATAAAACTGGTCTTTCAGGAAGAGAGTTATCTCTTTATGAATTGATCTGGAAAAGAACTATGGCCACTCAGATGAAAGAAGCTGAGAAGGCATCAATGACTATTAAAATTGAGGCCGGGGATGCAGAGTTTTCTGCTTCAGGAACAAGAATTTTATTTCCAGGATTTTTAAGAGTCTACGTCGAAGGATCAGATGATCCGGAAGCAGCGCTTGAAGATAAAGAAGTTATTCTTCCAGTTTTAAAGAAAGGGGATTCGCTTAAACCAATTAAGATCTCTCCTGATCAACACGAAACAAAGCCACCAGCGCGCTTTACTGAAGCTTCAATTGTTCAATCTTTAGAAAAAGAGGGAGTAGGTCGTCCATCGACATATGCTTCTATTATCGGAACTATTTTAGATCGAGGCTACGTTCGTAAAGATGGATCTGCGCTAATTCCAACTTTTACCGGAATGGCCGTCATCCAACTTTTAGAAAATCATTTTGAAACATTAGTCGATTATTCATTCACCTCAGAAATGGAAGAGTCGTTGGATAAGATCGCTTATGGTGAAGAAGATTGGTTAAAGTATTTAACTAAATTTTATAAAGGTAAGACTGGTCTAGCTAAGAGAGTAGAAGAGCAAGATAAAAAAATTAAACCAGAAGAATCTAGAACAATTCACATCGAAAAAGATGGAAAAGAATTAGATATCAAGGTTGGCCGCTTCGGACCTTATGTAATTGATAAGCAAGGAAAGGAAGAAGTTCATGCTTCAATTCCTGAAGATATTGCTCCGGCCGATTTAGATCCAGATCAGATTACTGATCTTCTTAAGACTCAGGCCCAAGGACCAAAACCTATTGGGAAAGATCCAAAAACCAAGCAGAATATTTACTGTCTGGTCGGAAGATATGGAGCTTACTTTCAGTTAGGTGAAGTGACAGAAGAAAATCCAAAACCAAAGCGTGCTTCTCTTCCAAAAGGAAAAGATCCTAAATCTGTTACTGTGGAAGAAGCCGTTCAGGCCCTTTCACTGCCAAGAGAATTAGGTCTACACCCAGAAACAAAGAAGCCAGTTCTGGCCAATAATGGACGTTTCGGGCCATATGTGATGCATGATGGTCAGTTTAGGTCCCTTAAAAAAGAAGATGATCTTTTTGGGATTGATCTCAAAAGAGCAGTGGAGCTTCTTTCAGAAGAAAAAGGGGCCAGTCGTCGAGGTGGTAAGGTATTGAAAGACTTTGGCGTTGTGGCCAAATTAAAGAAAAAAGCATCGATTTTGGATGGGAAATATGGGCCTTATATTAAGGTAGGGACTAAAAATATTACCCTTCCAGAAGATAAAAGAGACCCGAAAGTTATCGAAAAGATGACTGAGGCGGAGCTGGCCAGTATTGTGCTTGCCGCAGCGAAAAAGTAACCAATTGGGTACTTCAGCGTTGACATTGAGCTCCTCCATCGGTAAATTGCCATAGTTTCATTTTGAACATTATTAAGGATAAGCGTATGAAAAAAGGTATTCACCCAGAGTATAGAGAAGTTGTTTTCAAAGACGTATCTGCTGATTTTGAAATCATCACTCGCTCTACAATTAAAACGACAGACAAGATCACTCTTAATGGTAAAGAATATCCACTATACAAAGTAGATATCTCTTCTGCCTCTCACCCTTTCTATACAGGAACTCAAAAAGTTATCGATACAGAAGGGCGTGTTGATCGCTTCAAGAAAAAATACGGTCTTAAGAAATAATTGCAAAGCTGATTGCATAAGAAAAGGCCCTCGAATGAGGGCCTTTTTATTTTTGATTGTTTTAAGGTTTATCGATACAAAAGCAGTTTTCAGAAATTACAAATTTTTTCTTCAATTCATTCAAATCTTTTGATTTCGTTTCATAGGCCCGACGAATTTTATCCATAGGTGCATTTGATTTCACATTCACGGTACAAGGACAATCTTTAGTCCGTTTGTATTTGAAATGAGTAATCGGTAAGGCAAAGGAAGAAGAGGCCAAAAAAAGAATTAAAAAATTCATAATTAACAACACTGATGGTGATGGTGACGATGAGAGTGTTGAATGTTTTTACCGTGAGCAAAAACGAGAAAAACACTGCCAAGAATCGAAATAGAGTGGCTAATTTGATCAGAAAAAAAACGCTCAGAGATAATCCCTAAAAGGATAAAAGTTAATCCAAAAAGGGCACAAATAATGATCCAGCTGATTCCGTGTTTTCGATATCCTGGTATAAATGCAAGTGGAGAGGTGAAGAGAACTAAAACACCAACAATAATATGCACCCAGGTTTGATGGGTATAAGCAGTAATTGCAGGAAAAAAGAGCGGAAGGAACGCCACTGTGATACAGTGGAGAACGCAAGCAGATGAAAAGGCTATTCCTAATCCGTCCCAGATTTTTTTCATAGGATGGGATATACCTTAAGTCTATGCGCATCGTCTATAATACCAAGTGAAGAATACAGTATTTCTTAAGGAGATAAGATATGAGAATTGCGACTACTTTATTGGCGTTTTTATTTAGCTCAATGGTTCTGGCCGCTCGAGTGGAAGTTGATGTTGCTGGAATGACTTGCGGTATGTGTGAAGAGGCCATTACTAAAGAACTGAAGGCCACAGGAAAAGTTGAAAATATTCTGGTGAGTAGTGTGGATAAGAAGGCCCGCTTCAGTGAAATGAAAGATAAAAAAATTTCTGATACAGAAATTAAGGCCGCCATTAAAAAAGCTGGTTACGAAGCTGTAAAAGTTCGTCGTAAAGATTAAATGGAAATTAAGATACTTTTTGGCTCTCAGACTGGAAATGCTCAGAATCTGGCCCATGTCATCGGGGAGAGTTTAACATCTTATTCTCTCCCTAATGAAGTTATTGATATGGGCGAGATCAGTCCTGAGAGCATATTAAGTTTTTCTCATCTCTTAATTGTCACTAGCACCTATGGAGATGGTGAGGCCCCTGATAATGCTTCAGAGTGGATGAGTTATTTAAAATTTTCTGAAGATTTAAATCTCTCTCATCTGAAGTATGCGGTGATTGGACTGGGTGATACTTACTATCCGCATTTTTGCCAATGTGGAAAAGATTTTGATTATTACCTGTCAAAACAAGGTGCCCATGCAATGCTTAAACGTTTGGATTGCGATCTTTATTATGAAGAGCAGTACGGAGAATGGCTTGAGCAGTTAATTGAATTGTTAAAAAAACCGCTTCAAGAGTAGAATGAATAGAAAACTTTCAGGGGCATTTGCTTGAAGATTTGTATTCTTTCACGAAATCCACAAATTTATTCCACTCATAGATTAGTCAAGGCCAGTATGGCCCGAGGTCATGAGGTGCAAGTTATAAATCCTCTTCGCTGTTACATGAATATAACATCACACAAGCCGATGGTTCATTTTCGAGATAAAACACTTAATGATTTTGACTGTGTCATTCCAAGAATTGGGGCAAGTATCACTTACTATGGATCGGCCATTCTAAGACAGTTCGAGATGATGGGAGTTTTTTCTTTGAATGAATCAACTTCAATTACGAGATCACGTGACAAACTTCGTTGTCTTCAGATTCTCTCGCGCTCTGGAATTGGTTTGCCAGTAACGAGTTATGCTCACTCAACTAAGATGACTTCAAAGTTAATCGAAATGGTGGGGGGAGCCCCTTGTGTGATTAAACTGATTGAAGGAACTCAAGGTAAGGGTGTTATTCTCGCTGAGACGGCCAAGGCCGCTGAATCTGTAATTGATGGTCTTAGACAAATGAAGGCCCATTTTTTAGTTCAAGAATTTATTAAAGAAAGTAATGGTTGTGATATTCGTGCTTTTGTTATTGGAGATAAGGTTGTGGCGAGCATGATGAGAAAGGCCAAAGATGGAGAGTTTAGATCAAATCTTCATCGAGGAGGATCGGCCATTCCTGTGGAGATTACCAAAGAAGAATCTACCATGGCCATTAATGCCGCCAAGGCCCTAGGACTCAATGTGGCCGGAGTTGATTTGTTGCGATCCGCCAGAGGCCCACTGATTTTAGAGGTGAATTCTTCTCCAGGACTTCAAGGAATTGAGACTTCAACCGGGTTAGATATTGCCGGTATGATTATTGAGTACATCGAAAAAAATATTCAGCATCAAAATTACGCTGGATAAAATTGCCAATCTTAAGATTTCTGAGAACCTAACTTTCTAAGTTCTAAAAAATGATTTTTTTTTTATAATTCTACGTATGAGTCATACGCTCCTCATTCACAATGACCCCGCCATCGTAGATATCTTAGGACTGAGTCTTAATGTTTATGTTGGTGCTGATGTGATTGTTAAACAAAATTTTAAAGAATCACAGATGCTGATTCAACATCATCCAGATATTAAATTAGTGCTTTGTGGTGATGCCATTGATGGAGAGCCAACAGCTGAATTGATCCATTCTTTTTATAAAGACCAAGCTAAAATGCCTTTAATCGTGATTGGTGAAAAAAACACGCTGATTAAGAATGAACAACTTAAAATATTTCCTAAAAAGTTTGAGCTTCAGTCCATAGTTCAAACAGCAGCAAAATTTTTAAAGGTAACTCCCGAAATTATGGTGGAGAAAGTGGTGCCAGATTATTTCCCTTTTGCTGCTTATTATGGATTAAATTTAACTTTGGCCCCATGTGACATCTATATTAAACGAAAAGGGGAGTTTGATTTACTTTATAAGATTCAGCAAGAAATGGATCCTCGTTTCATCTATTCTTTAATTCAAAATGGTCATCAGGAAATTTTTGTTCTAGCGAAGGATCGTATTAAATTTACCCAGCATTTAACCGCCAATCTTTACTCAATTTTAGAGGATGGAAGTACGGATCCAAAATTAAAAATAGGCATCACGGAAAAATCTCTCAAGATGATTCAGGAGGAGGCGATTCGAGGGGAAAGTTACGTTGAAATGTCAGTTAAAATTCTCGCTATTTCGGCCATAAAAACTTGTATGGAGATTGCAAAATTAAATCCACAAGTTGCTTCTCTACTTAAAGATCTATTAAGTAATCGATCGAGTTACCGCTACAAACATATTCAACTAGTCATGTATGTCTGTAATCACATCATTTCTCAATTGGAGTGGGGAACGATCGAAATGAAAGAAAAGTTGGCCTTTGTTTCTTTCTTTCATGATATATGTTTAACTAATGATAAGTTATTTAAAATAAATAGTTCAAATTTTAATCAATACGACTCAGACCTTAAACGAGAAGAAAAAGAACTTCTACTAAAACATCCACAAATGGCAGCTGATTTTATTCAAAAGTTAAAAGTTGCTCCCATTGGATCAGATCTTATTATTCTTCAGCATCACGGCATGGTTCATGGGTATGGTTTTCCTGAAGTCTTTTCAAATGAGCTTTCACCACTATCCATTGTCTTTATTATTGCCGAAGAATTTTCTCATTTAATTTTAGAAAATAACCAAATCGAAAATATGGCGACTAAAAAAGAAGAAATGCTCAAGCTATTATATGAGAAGTTTCCTAGACCTAAATATGTAAAAATTATTGATACCTTAAAATCAATTCGCTTTTAAAACCATTCACCTTTCCACCAGGGAGATATTTGTCTAGAAGTTAAATTTTTTTCTAGAGAGGTAAGATGGGCCTTAACTGGGTCATCAACTTGGGAGCAAAAATCACTAATAATCGAATTGTATTTCAGAAGAAAATTGTTTTGCGCCTTTAAAAAATATTCTACAGAGTGTGTGTAGCATAAGTAAATATTGAACTGTTTGTTGCCAGAGGTGTAGAGAATTTCCTTTTTCCCTACTTTTTCTTTTTGAGGAAAAAGATGTTTGCAGATTAAGCAATATTGAGTTTCATCTTTCATATTAAAAAATGTTACATCAATTACGGTCTAGCCGGTATAGTTTTGAAGAAGTTCTCTCCTTAATTTATTATCTAGATTAAAAAGAGAATTTAAATTTTCTAATCCAGAATTCTTTAGAAATCTTAAGATATCTACTTGAATGGATTTTAAAAGAGTTGGACCTTGGTAGATGTAGGCGGTATAAATTTGCGCGGCCTTACCTCCATCCATCCATAAATCGAAAAGATCTTTTGAATCGGAAATCCCACCAACACTTATCAGTTCGATTGGAAGCTTTTCATTAAGAATAGTTTGTCGAACCATTCGGGCCTTATTTTTTAACATCAGGCCAGAAACCCCTCCAACCCCTAACTCAGGCATGATGGTGGTATTGGTTGCAATGAGACCAGTTAAATGGAATTCGTGGGCGAGATGAGTCAGTTCAATAATTTTATTCGTTTCTAGATCAGGTGCAATTTTTAAATAAACATCTTTAGGAGATGTTTTTCTTGCCTCATTTAAAATTGAAAATAACTCAGAAAGATAAGACCTTTCTTGAAGGGCCCTCAGTCCAGGGGTATTAGGAGATGAAACATTGACCACAAAATAATCAGCTGAGCCTGCCAAACTTTCAAAAAGAAGAGCGAGCTCTTCTATACTTTCCTCTGGGGTAGAATCTTTATTCTTGCCAATATTGGCGCCGATGGGGGTCTTGCCTTCAAATCTTTGTAAGCGCGGAATGATTTCTAAAAGTCCATCATTAGGAAATCCCATCGCGTTACGCAAACTTTGTTTATCAGGATAACGAAACATTCTAGGTCGAGGATTTCCAAGCTGTGGCCTTAAGGTAATTGTGCCGCACTCAATGGCGCCAAACCCTTGGGCAGAAAAAAAATCTAGGGCATCAGCATTTTTATCTAAACCAGCGGCCAGCCCAATGGGAAATTTCCACTCGCTGCTTCCTACATCAATCTTGAGTCTTTCATCCGGAATGAAACCAGAAAGTTGACCTAAAAAGGGGCCAAGCTTTGCCATTTTCAAAATAAAATCATGGGCCACTTCAGGTTGCAGAGAAAAAAGGATGGGTTTAACAAGTGAGTAAAGCATGTGAAATTTTATTCAGCTTTTCTTTGAAAGTCATCAAAGCGTGTGAAATAATCTGATGGAGGTATTCATGCATTTATTATTTCTATGTTTGGTGTCTTTGTGGTCACTCGCCCAGCACACTGAACAACCTAAGGCCGAGTCAGTCGAAGATTTGAGAAATCAATCGATAATGTTTAGTATTGAAGATTTAAAAAAATCTAAACTTGTTTGGCTTGAGAGGACCCCAAATTTGGAATATTATCTACGCTCGAAAGAAGGGGATAAGGAAGAGGTCCAAAAGATTGATGGCCGAGAAGCAAAAAAAATGGAGATGGAATTCGCATCAAAATTTATAAAATGCCAATTTGAATTGGCCCCGTCACCAGATCAATGTGAAGTTTCCTTAAAGTTAGTACTTAAGTCAGAGAGGCAAGATATTTGCGAAAAAGAAGATAGAAAGAGTCAGGTATTAACTCCTTTTATTAACCAACTCGTGAAAAAATTCTAACTTAAAAAAGATTGCTTTACCCCCTCCTCAAGAGTGAAAATATTATAATTACTTAAGTATCTGAAAATCGAGGTTTCATGAAATCCCATGTTTTGTTAGTTGTTCTTGCCGTCTTTATTTCATCGGCCATTGCTCAGCAATCAACATCATCTGAAGAGAATTCCTCTGTTCTGGGATCTATATCTAGTAAGTCTCGCTACACTCGTGAGATGGTTTTAGGCAACATCCTAAAGGGTGCTTTAGAAAATATGCACCTCTCAAATAAGCAAATTGATGACAAGCTCTCAGAGCATGCTTTTAAAATGTATTTAGAAAGATTGGATTATGGGAAACAATTTCTTCTAGATTCTGATGTTAAAGAGCTAGAAAAGTTTAAGAGATCATTCGATGACATGCTTATTTCTGGGGATCTTAAAATATTAGATATTAGTTCTGAACTGATGAATAAGCGAATCGGGCAAATTGATAAGTACATTGAGAAGTTGTTAGAGAAGCCTCTTGATTATAAAAAGAAAGAATTCCTTGAGACAGATCCCAAAAAACGCTTCTTCCTTAAATCTGAAAAAGATCTTTTCGCTCATTGGGAAAAACTGATGAAGTTTGAAGTTCTTAACCGCATTGTTGATACGAAAGAAGATCAAAATGGCCTTTCTACTGATGAGAAGGGAAATAAGAAAAAACCAACCAACACTAAAAAATTATCTGAAGCAGAAATCGAACAGGATGCCCGTTCAAAAGTTTTAAAAAGCTATAAAAAGATATTTACTCGTTTAGTGAATGAGAAAAAGTCAGATAAATTAGATAAGTTCTACAATTCAATTACGAAGGTTTTTGATCCGCATACAAACTATCTTGTTCCTGAAGAAAAAGAAGATTTTGATATTGATATGTCAGGTAAGCTGGAAGGAATTGGTGCCATTCTTCGAGAGGATAATTCTTATATCAAAGTTGAAAAAATTGTTCCAGGTTCTGCTTCTTGGAAAACGAAGGAAATTGAGGCCGAAGATATTATTTTAAAAGTTGGCCAAGGTAAAGATGAGCCGGTTGATGTTGTTGATATGTCTCTTAGAGATGCTGTTAAGCTTATTCGAGGTCCAAAAGGTTCTGAAGTTCGTTTAACGATTAAAAAACCAAATGGTTTAATTAAGATCGTTCCGATCGTAAGAGATGTTGTTGAGATTGAAGAGTCTTATGCCAAAGGAACTCTTTTAGAGCTTGCTCCAAATAAAACTAAAATTGGTTATATCAATATTCCAAAATTCTATCGTGACTTCAATGATAGAGCGGGAAGAAACGTTACTGATGATACAAGAAAAGAAATTCAGCGTCTTAATAAAGAAGGAATCGAAGGGCTTATTATTGATTTAAGAAATAATGGTGGAGGGGCCTTAGAAGATGCCAGAATGATTTCAGGTCTCTTTATTGATAAAGGTCCAATTGTGCAGGTTAAGGCCCATACTGGGGCCGTTGATGTTCTGGCCGATACCGACTCAACCATTGATTTTACTAAACCAGTGATTGTTCTTATTAATAGATTTTCAGCTTCTGCTTCTGAGATTGTGGCAGCTGCACTCCAGGATTATGGAAGAGCGGTTATTGTGGGTGGTGAATTTTCACACGGAAAAGGAACTGTTCAGGCCGTGGTTGATTTAGATGGTTATGTTTCACCAATGGCCAAATCTTTTTCTCCACTCGGTGCTTTAAAAATTACGATTCAGAAATTTTACCGTATCACAGGGGGATCAACTCAGTATAAAGGGGTGACTCCAGATATTATTTTACCGGATCAGTTCTCTCATCTAGAGTCTGGTGAGAAATTTTTAGAGTACTCTATCCCTTGGGGAGAGGTGAAGCCAGTTAAGTTTGATAAGTGGAGAAATGCCCGCTACAACTTAAAAGCACTAAAAGCTGCAAGTGCAGGGCGAGTGAAAAAGAGCGAAAAGTTTAAGCACTTAATGGATAGTATTAAGTGGTACAAACTTCAAAAAGAGAAAACAAAGCGATCAATCACAGCTGCTGATTTTGAAAGAGAGCGCAAAGAAATTCGTGAAAAAACAGATGTGTTTAAAAAAGAAGAAGAGAGTAAAAACTTAAGCGTGATTGATTTAAGTGTTACAAAAGATAAAGTTCAACAGGAAAAGTTTGAAGATTTCTCAAAAACATTAAGAAAAGATCCGGTCATTGAAGAATCAATGATGATTATGCAAGACATGTTGAAATCGAAGTCTTAATTTTTAGGGGATCATGTGAAATCAAATTTAACTCTTGAACAGAAGTACGATTACTATGAAAGATCAGTTCAGAATGCAGACAGTGAAGTCAGCTTCATGCATGATGAATTTAAACGTTTCTATGGACGATCACCCTTTACCTTAAGGGAAGATTTTTGTGGAACTGGAGCGATTTCTTGTAAGTGGGTTGAGCAACATAAAGAATGCGAGGCCTACGGGATTGATCTAGACCCAGAGCCTATAAGAATGGGCCAGGAGAGGCATTTTTCTAAGCTTAAAAAGCACCAGCAATCTCGCATGCATTATCTTCAACAAAATGTGCTTCATGCAAAGGCACCAAAAGTTGATGTGATCTGTGCTTTTAATTTTTCATATTGGATATTTCGTGAACGTAAGCAATTGCTTCAATATTTTAAAACTGTCAGAAAATCCCTTAATAAACAGGGGGTCTTTTTTATTGATCTTTTCGGAGGTCCTGAGAGTCAAAAATTAGTGACTGACACAAAAAAAATGCCTGGCCTAACTTATTATTGGGAATGTCAGCATTTTAATCCCATTACTCATGATTGCACCTTTGCCATTCATTTTAGAGATGCCAAGGGTAAGAAGCATGAGAATGTTTTCACTTACCACTGGCGCATGTGGATGATGCCAGAATTACGAGATATTTTAACTGAGGCCGGTTTTTCAAAAACAATCCCTTATTGGGAAGGTGATGATGAAGATGGCGGTGGCAATGGCGAATTCAATCCTTCTGAAGAAGGGGAGAATTGCGATGCTTGGGTTTCTTATCTTGCAGCTTTAACTTAAAGAGTAATGGTTTGAAGTTTATCAATCACTTTAACAAAGCGTGAAGTGGTTGGGAACTTTCCTCTGATTTCTTTGATGATAAGATCTTTATTAACTTCATCTATGTTGCCTTCCATGAGGATTCTCGTGAATTCCTCTGCTACGATAAAAACCACCGCTGCAGGTGATATATTGTTCCCATAGCTTTCAGAAAAACCAACTCCATTTAGAGTGCCATGGTGTTGTTTGATAATAACATCTGAACCCATAGGAGCATGGGGGAACTTCGCCACATACTCGGCAGAAATCTGGGCGTGTCTTTCCACAAGTTGCTTTTGCTCTGGCGGAAGTGATGATTTTTTTAAATCAAGTGTTGTATGAATCATACATTGCTCATCTGTTTCCAGGGCAATATCGTGGAAGAAAGCAATAAAGCTAATCTTTTCTTCTTGTTCAGCATTTCCCCAATCAATATTTTTAACAATGTGTAAGCATACATAGGTCAATATTTGTGTGTGTCTAAAAAGATAACTGGTTTTATTACTAAGAAGTCGAGCAATCAGATTGCTTAGTTTTGGGTTACCCTTAACGTTCTTCTTCATCGTTTCTATATTTTTTTTGGCGAGCTCAATCGTCTCTTCGTGCACCCCTAATGAAAGCAGTTTTTTTGATAATAGTTCGATACTGGCATTGGCGGCACTTATTTGTTCATCTTTTGAAAGATCTTCATCTTTTAAGGTAATCACTAATTCAGCAGTGACGTTGTGAACAAAATCTAAACGATCCATTTTATCTATGAAAAGTTCATTGGTTTGAGCTTTTAGTCCATCAATTTCGGCCTGGGTAAAATCCTTATTCTTATCAAATTGAAGAATGAACTTCCTTGGAGCTGAAGTGTCCTTGATATAGACCGGGCAAACTGATCGTTTAAGAGATTTGAAATATTCTATAGGAATAGGGTAGAAATCTGGAACTACCTTATTCATCATATCTTTGGGTGTTATATTGAGAGCTTTGGCAGCACCTTGGATAAGAATTTTTAGTTCTAAAGAATTTGGCACATGAGCAAAACTGCCTTTCACTTCTTGGCCTGGCCCAATCACGATAATAGGAATTTTAAGTTTATTCTTTTCTAAATGAGCAATAATCTCTTTGGCAGCTTCCTGCTTATTTATTTGCGCTCTTACAATGATAAGCTGAAGCTGAGTATTTTTTTGATCGATAGTTTTTAGGGCACTCGCAACCTCTTTTTCAGTTTGGAGAGTGAGTCCTAACCATGTATATAGATTTAAGTTGTAAAAACTTTCAATTTTTGGATTGTTCTCTACTAAAAGCGTTAAATTCAAAAGGTCCCCCGTGTAATATCATTTTAATTCGGGTAAGTTTTTTTCACAATAAAGATAAAGTTTTAGAAGGGGTGAAAAAATTTTGTTAATATGGGAGCTGACCCCATTTTCCTCGGAGTGATTGTGAGTACTTTATCGGACTTATTTCCTGAAGAATTTAGTACACTAAGTGAAGAGTGGCTAAAGTCACTTAAATCTGAATTAAAAATTGATCAGGTCGATTCAAAAACAGTTAAAAAGCAGCTTGAGGGAGGGGCTTGGCCGACCTTAAGTCTAGGCGTACAAAATGCTCAACATTTATCGGTTTCCGAGGTTTGGAAAAAATCTTCTCAAACTTATCTTCGCTTGCCTTCAAAGAATTTGGAAAAGGCCTTAATTGAAGATTTGGATTCAGGGGTAAGAGTTTTCTTTTTTTATAAGCAATACCTCGCTTCTGAGCAGCTCAATCTAATTTGTACTATCTTTGAGAAATTTCCAAAAAAAGAAGAGTTGCTTTTAATTTTACTTGGTGAAGAAAGTGCTTCAGTTCCTAAAACAAGTTTTAAAATTTTTGATGAGTCCAAATTTATTTCTGCCAGAATTGTGGAAGAGCAAGGTGGAAACATTGTTCAAGAACTTGGTTTCATTACTAGAAAAATGATTTTGGAAAAAAGCTATCTGATTTCTTTGTTTGTGGATTCAAATTTTTTTAAAAACATTGCTAAAATTAGGGCCGCCAAACTTTTGGCAAAAAAAGTTCAAGAAGAATTGGCGAGCTCTGAAGAAATAAAAATTATCGCACTCACATCCTTTCGAGATTGGTCTCTCTATGAAAGATACTCCAACCTCTTAAGAAATGATGCCGCAGTGGCCTCGGCCTATATAGGAGGAGCAGATTATGTTCAATCGGCGGGATATGATTCTCTATTTGAAATAGAAATCGATGATTATCAAGCTCATCCTGAACATACAGAGCGCTCAAGAAGAATGGCAAGAAATACCACTCATATTCTTGCACTGGAGAGTATGTTAGGGGTAGTGCAGGACCCATCCTTTGGAAGTTTTCATTTGGAATCTTTATCTCAGTATTATGCCAAAGAGGCCTGGTCTTTAATGCAAAAGACGATCAATCTTGATGAAAGATCTTGTCTTCAATATTTTTCAGAAAGTATTTCTTCTATTAGAAATCAGAGGTTAGATAACATCAAAATGCGTCGACATGTTTTAGCTGGGGTAAATGACTTTCCAAATGTGAAAGAAAATTTAAATTTAAAACATCGGCCAAAAGAAAAGTTTTTTCGAAGTGCACGCATTTTTGAAGAATTAAGAATAGAGATGGAGAATTCTCCAGTTAGGCCTAAAGTGTATCTTCTTATAAATGGAGATTATGCTGCGTTAAATGCGCGTATTAATTTTGTGAGAAATTATTTTGAGTTACTTGGACTAGAGGTTATCGAGTCAAGATTTTCTGACTCGCTTAAAGCATCTGCTGATGATTTTTTAGTTCTTTGTGCTAGCGATGATGGTTATGAGAATTTGAAAAATAATTTACCTGAATTTAGTGGTGAGAAATTTATTGCAGGTAAATACGAACTCAACGGTTTTAAAAACCTCTTTGCAGGCCAAAATGTTTACTCAGTTCTTGAATCGATTGTTCAAAAGGTAAGAGGCAAATGAAAGATTTTTCAAAAATTGATTGGAGTCTTCCAAAGTTTAAGACCCCTCATAGCGAAAAAGTTTTAACTACACCTGAAGGCATTGATCTTAAAACGGTCTATTCGAAGACTGATTTAAAATTTGAGAAGCTGATTCATACTCTTCCAGGCGCTAAACCTTTTATTCGAGGCCCATACGCTTCGATGTATTCAGTTCGCCCTTGGACTATTAGACAGTATGCGGGATTTTCTACTGCTGAGGAGTCTAATCGCTTTTACCGAGATAACTTAACGAAGGGACAAAAAGGCCTCTCTATTGCTTTTGATTTGGCCACTCACAGAGGCTATGACTCTGATCATCCTCGAGTTAAAGGTGACGTTGGGATGGCCGGAGTGGCGATTGATTCAATTTTAGATATGAGAATTCTCTTTAATGGAATTCCATTGGATCAAATGTCAGTTTCGATGACCATGAATGGAGCAGTGATTCCTATTCTGGCACTTTTTATTGTTGCAGGTGAAGAGCAAGGAGTAAAACCAGAACAACTTACTGGTACTATTCAAAATGATATTCTCAAAGAATTTATGGTGAGAAATACTTATATCTATCCACCAGCTCCATCCATGAGAATAATCGCAGATATTTTTTCTTACACTTCTAAGCATATGCCAAAATTTAATTCGATTTCAATTTCTGGCTATCACATGCAAGAGGCCGGAGCGACCGCTGATCTTGAGTTAGCATATACTCTGGCAGATGGACTTGAGTATCTTCGAACTGGAATTAAGGCCGGATTAGATATTGATCAATTTGCCCCGAGACTTTCATTTTTTTGGGCGATTGGGATGAACTATTTTATGGAAGTGGCCAAGATGAGAGCAGGGCGCTTACTTTGGAGTAAAATTGTTTCTGACTTTAAACCAAAGAGTGCTAAATCTCTTGCTCTTAGGACTCATTCTCAAACTTCTGGTTGGAGTTTAACTGCTCAGGATGTTTTTAATAATGTCACTCGAACTTGTATTGAAGCATTGGCGGCCACTCATGGGCACACTCAAAGTCTTCATACCAATTCTTTGGATGAGGCCCTGGCACTTCCGAGTGAATTTTCAGCGAGGATTGCTCGAAATACGCAATTATTTATTCAAAATGAAACTGATACTTGTGACGTCATCGATCCTTGGGGAGGAAGCTATTTTGTAGAATCGCTTACTCAAGAGCTTGCTGAGAAGGCCTGGGCCCATATTCAAGAAGTTGAATCCTTGGGAGGAATGAGTGCAGCTATCGCCAAGGGAATTCCTAAAATGAGAATTGAAGAAGCGGCCGCAAGAACTCAGGGCCGTATTGATTCTGGAGTTCAACCAATTGTTGGCGTGAATCTTTATAAGCGAGAAAAAGATGATGTGCCAAATATTCTTCAAGTAGAGAATTCTCAAGTACGAGAGGCTCAAATCGCGCGTTTAAAAAAATTAAAGGCAGAACGTGATCAAAAATTAGTTGAAGAAAAACTAAGTGCTATGACTAAAGCTTGCGAGAGTGGAGAAGGTAATCTTCTTGTTCTAGCAGTTGAAGCGGCCCGGGCCAAGGCCACTGTCGGTGAGATGAGTCTTGCTATGGAAAAAGTTTTTGGCAGACATCAGGCCGAAATTAGAACCATACAAGGTGTTTATTTGAAAGAAGTCGAGCAAGGAAAGGTGGATGTGAAAGAATTAAAAGCACTGATGGAGACATTTCAAAAACAAGAGGGAAGAAGACCTCGTGTTCTCATTGCTAAAATGGGACAAGATGGCCATGACCGCGGTCAAAAAGTCATCTCCACCGCCTTTGCTGATTTAGGTTTTGATGTGGATGTTGGGCCACTTTTTCAAACTCCAGAAGAGACTGCTCGTCAGGCGATGGAAAATGATGTGCACATTATTGGAGTCAGTTCTCTCGCTGCTGGACATTTAACTCTGGTTCCAGAACTTAAAAATGAACTTAAAAAACTTGGACGAGAAGATATCCTCATCACTGTAGGTGGGGTGATACCTCCTCAAGATTATGATAAATTATATCAAATGGGTGTGGCCGGAATTTTTGGGCCAGGCACCGTGATTAGTGATGCAGCTAAAGAGTTAATGAAAAAATTAAATTCTTCTTTAGGTTATAAATGAGAAAGCAGCTTGAGTTAAAAGATTATTTTGAAGGAATTAAAAATAAGGATCGCACGACTTTATCGCGAGCGATTACTCTCATAGAGAGTCATAATCCGGATCATCAGAAGTTAGCTCAAGAATTACTTAAAAAGATTTTACCTTTAACAGGAAAATCAAAGCGTATTGGAATTTCAGGAACTCCTGGAGTTGGTAAAAGTACATTTATTGAAGCTTTTGGAAAGCTCCTTACGTCCTTGGGAAAAACCGTGGCGGTGCTGGCGGTTGATCCAACCTCTCAAGTCAGTGGGGGAAGTATTCTGGGAGATAAAACAAGAATGAATGAGCTCGCCATTGATCCAATGGCCTATATTCGCCCGAGCCCAAGTGGTGATACCTTGGGTGGTGTTGCTCGAAGAACTCGTGAATCACTTCTTTTATGTGAGGCCTTTGGTTTTGACTTTGTTCTTGTTGAAACAGTTGGTGTTGGCCAATCGGAAACGGCCGTGGCCCAAATGGTGGATCTGTTTGTGATGCTTCTGCAGCCAGGAGCAGGGGATGATCTTCAGGGAATTAAACGAGGCATCTTAGAAGTTGTTGATATGGTGGTTGTAACTAAAGATGATGGAGAGCAATCCAAAATTATTCAGAAAGCAAAACATGATTATGAACAGGCCTTACACATTTTAAGACATGAAGGGTGGCATCCACCGGTACTTTCATGCTCGAGCTTAACCAAGAAGGGTTTGCCTGAAACTTTAAAAGAAATGGATAGGTATTTTCTTTCTCAGAAGGAATTGATTTTAAATAAGCGGTTACATCAGGGCCAGGATTGGATGTGGCAGGCGATCAACGAGAATTTAAAAGATCATTTCTTAAATTCTGTTGGGAAAGAAAAAATTCAATCAATAGAACAAAGTGTTCTTCAAAATTTAATGACCCCTCTTGAGGCCGCACAAAATCTTATAAACACTTATTTAAATTCAAAATCAAAGTAATTTGATTTTTTTGCGGCTTTTCTTGTCGAGCTTTCAGAAGTGGAATCTCTAACAAATAAGTTGGTTCAATTTATCCAGATCTAGGATACCAGAAGACTCGAGCACATTCTTTTGAATCTAGATGGCATTGCCCCGAAAAGAGAGTTCAATAATGAAATCTTGTCGCTTTAGGGTTCATTGCGATTGGGGCAATGTCGAAACTTCAATTAGAATACTCATTTAGATGCAATTTCAAGAGGTTCAACAAATGTCTTAGGACCTAACTTTTGAGTGGTCTGTAAAGATTGCCCGGCACCCCCAATTCGATAAAAAATCAATTTACAATTCAATCATAACATAAATGAACCAAAGCTGTGGGGGTGATAACGCACGCACTAGTTTTGGGACAATATCGGAGATTTTATGTATAAACTCATTTTGATGATTTCTTTAATAAGTACCCATGTAATGGCCGAATCAATAGCTAGAGGTGCTCATTTATATCGTTTAATAACTTATCAACCAGTAACGATCATCATAACGAAGTTAAATCTAGAAGATTTAGAGAAAGAAAAAATGTGGTCAGTGTATGAAGTGTCATCGAATCCCGTCGCGACTGATCATAATTACAAAATTGCCGCTAAAGGAGCACTTAATCTTGCTTATGAAGCTGCGATTAAGGAAGCAAGAGATTATTGTGGCTCAAATTTTGAGGGCAAACTTTTGTCTGAAGATATGGACTCTGATGATGTCGTAGTAAATTACCGAATATATTCGGAAAATGATCGCAGTATACCACGCCTGGTGAGAGTCTATGCTGCTCCTATGAGATTAAAGACCATTTGTGTTTATAAAATATAATCAAGAAAATTTTATGCTTAGAAATAAAAAGGTTTATGCTGCTCTATTTTTATTAAATTTATTTTCCTTTGCAGAAGCTGCGAGTGTTATTCGTTGCGCTTTTGATATTGGTTCAGGAGAAACAAAGGTTGCTGTGGCCAGAATTGAAAATAAGCAGGTCGATGTACTCTTTCGTAAAGATACACGAGTTCCAATAAGAAAATCAGTGCGTGACGGTGTTTTGCCTGAAGCTGTTGCAAAAGATCTTTCCCGAGTTCTGGGTAATTTTAAAGCAGAGTGTGAAAAAAGGGGGGCCACTGAATTCGTTGGCGTTGCTACATCTGGATTTAGGGCAGCAAGTGTTAATGGAAAAGAGCTGCTGGCCCAAATTGCTTTAGAAAGAGGAATGAATTTAAAGGTCATATCTGGAGATGAAGAGGCGATTCTTGGATATAAAGCTGTGGCGAACAATATTTCGAATGAGGTTAAGAATAAAAAATTAATTGTTTGGGATATTGGTGGTGGCAGCATGCAATTTGCAATCGATATGAATAGAGATTCGAATGTTAATTACTTGGTTCAATCATTGAATGTAGGTGTCTCAAGTTTTAAACAATTGTTACATCAAGAGCTTAACCGTATTTCAATTCCATTTTTAGAACCACTTGCAGAAAATGAAGTTCAAGTTGCCTTAGGAATCGCTTCGAATTATGCAAATAGTGTTTCCCCTGAATTAAAAGAACTAATAAAGGGCCAGGATGTTCTTATTGCGGGTATTGGAAGTCCTCAAGTTGAGGCGATTGCTTTGGCCCTAGGAAAGTTTGAATATACTCTTGATGAAGTTATTCAGTTAAGACAGAGCATGATTGATAAAAGTTTGGATTATATCAAGACTCGCTTCCCTTTGAATACTCTGCCAGAAAATCAGATGAGTAATCTTATTTTAATTTCTGGCATGATGAATGAGTTAAAAATTAAAAAAATTAGAGTCTTTCGATTAAATTTAACTGATGGTCTTTTTACTCTCGACTAGCAGCTGAATTCACCTTTTTTGGAGAACTCTTAGGAGTCTTTTGAGAGGAGGCCCGTTCTCCATTAAATACATCTTTTGTGACATGTGATCCGTCGCTACTACCATTGCACATCGATTTAATGAGCTTTTGATACTGCTCGGCCTCTTCTGCATTTTGAACTTTTTGTCCGCAAAGAACTGCTTGATTACAGTATTCCGCTTGAATTTGTGCATTCGATTTTTTTGCATATTTTACGACTTCACAAACTACAAAAACGTCTTGGACATATTGGAGATCCATATTGTCCAATGAAGTTATGGATGCTTTTCCAGAAGCTGAGGCCTCACACTTTTTTCTTTCTTTTCCAGATTTATTTGGATTGAAGAGCTCATCATCAGATAGAGGTGCAATATCTCTATAAAATTTAAGCTTTAAGTATTCGTCTTGTTTTCTTTGTAAATATTCTTCAGCGACAGCTTTTTTATGAGAATAGGTTCTTTTTGATATGGTTGTTTTAAATTGAACTGAATAATACTTCTCTTCTGAACCAATAATTTGATTTAAATCGTAAGGCTCTTTAATCTCAAAATCGCAATCCAAATCACCACAAAAAAGGCCGGCGTATGATTGAGTGGCAAATAAGGTTACGAACAATAAAAAGTAGGCTTTCATTTTTCCCCCGAGTTACAAGCTTTTCGGTAACCGGGGGAGAAAACTTAGCTTCTCATTTTCCAGAGTAGCTGAGATAAGAATGGACGTCTTGTTTCACCAGTGGCCACCATCAGTAGTTTGGTAATCTTTAAGTTTTCAGGATCAGTAAAGAGAAGAATCAGAAGTTCCTGGATGTAGTTGGTGTTAAGGGTGATGTAGTTATCAGTTCCCACACCTAGCTTAAGGTTTTTCTTTTCCCACCAAGAGAAAGGATGATCTTTATAGTCTGCAAAACTCGTGGTGAGTTTATTATTTGAAGATGGCAGAGCAATCAAACCAACGCCTTTATTGATCATGCGGTTAAGGACGTCGTGCTGATAGTGTTCTACTTCACGAGCTGTATGAAATTTTACTTTTACAAAGATGCGCTTTTCTTCTTCGGTTAAAGCATCCCCGCTAAAAAGTTTTTCTCTTACATACTCATGCTCACGCCAATCCATATCCATTAATTCTTTATAGTCACTAGAGCCATGTTTCACCTTCTCTCCGCGCTCGTTATCAACGATGAGACGACGATAAAGGGAGTGAAAGTAAAAGTTTGGATTAATACCTAACGACAACCCATGCTCAAGTGTATCAATGTGCCAAATATTGAGTGAGTTATCTACCGCCTGAACACCTTTTTTGAGTGTATGCCAAGTTTCACCATGGTGAGAGCGAATGGCAAAGCCTTTGAAGTGAAGTTTTCTAAAACCCTGCTGCATTTCTGCGAAATGACCTTTTCGGTACAAGTCTTTTTCACTACCGACTGTGTCGACTTCACACACATAAGGCGTGAGAAAAGGGTATTTTTCCAATGTTTCTAAAATGGCATCAACTTGATGAAGAAAACTCTCTTTCTTGGTTGTGAATTTCTCAGCATCAAAAAAGTTCGCCTCTTTTCTAAAACAAGGGGAAAGAACGAAATCAAACTGAGGATGTTCATTCTTAAATTGCATGAAGCCTTCATATAGGCCAAGAACAACATCCTCTTCTTTTAAATTTTGAAGTCCCGGGATTTGCTCATCAGCACTTTGGTTTGCTCTAGAAAGAGTAAACTTAAGTCGAATCTTCCCAACGTTATATTTGGTAAAAAGCTCCGTTGCCATATGATAGGCAGCTTCTTTATGCATCTCTTTGGTGGTTAAAATGAGTTTTGGTAAAAGTAGAATTTTTAGGTAGCGATCAAAATACTCATCATCTTTAAGTCGAATGAGATTATCAACGTCTTCCACTGTCTTAATTTTTTCCGCAGTACCTTCACCATAGACCTTGTTAATGATTTCAAAATAAATTTCTTTATCCGCACTCGTCAGAAGCTTCATCAAATGAGGGTGAATAAATTCAGCAGTGAGAGAACCCGTTAAATGAATGTGCTCTTCAATATAAGGTTTTGGGAAACGCTTAAAGAACTGAAATAGAGCAGTGGCCACCGGATGTGAAAGGAGGGTTTTAATATCTACTTCATCACTTTGAAAACCGTAGATGAGCCTTCTAAATTCAATTAAAGACTTTTTTACGTGGGGGTGATCATCTTTAGAATCTCCCATCACTGCGAGCTCTAAGGTATCTGCGAGAGAGATCCCATTTGTTTCAGAAATAATTTTGATGAGATGATCTGCAAGCAGTTCAACTTTATTTAATTTTGCCATTTTTACCTCTAGTACTTATCGGGTATTAAGTGATTTGCTGTAGGGCCGCTCGTGGGGTGGAGTCCAAAAGAAGCTTGAGTTTATTCCGATCTAAATAGTCAGATCCTTCTAAGAAATGAAGCAAGTCTTCCACTGAATCATTTCCCCAGAATAATTCTCCATCAACCACAAAGCTTGGCACACCAAAAACACCGTATCCGATGGCCTCTTGAATATTATTTTTTAATTCACTTTTTGCTTCTCTAGAAAAACTCTTTTCATATAACTCTTCTGCCGGAAGTTGCGCTTCTTTCAGAACTTTTAAAAGTTCTTCTGGTTCACCCATATCAATTCGATTAATCCATCCGGCCTTCCATAGTGTCTTGATCACTTTTTCTTGATCATCTCTGGCCACACTTTTAAGAGAGAGCCGTAAGGCATAAAGTGAGTTAAAAGGATGAGTCTTTGGAGTGGTAAACTCAATTTGATTTTTGGCCGCGTATCTTAGACATTGCTTAAGAAGAAACTCTCTTTTAGGAGTAATTTCTCCAGGGCCCTTAATTTGCCAATGATTAAGAAGACTCCCCAAGGCCACTGGCCGGAAGTTTATTTTGTATTTTTGAGACAGCTCTAAGTGTTCGAATCTCTTCCAGGCAAAAAAACTAAATGGAGATAGAAAATCAAAGTAGAAATTTAACTCTTTCATAGACTTATGCATCCTGCTCCTACATCCATGATTTGTCTACCACACAAAAGACTTGCAAAAAATTTTATAACAGGTAGAATAATGCACCACAATACACAGGTTTTAATTCTTCTGTTGCACGTTTTTTACCGTTGGACGTTTGTTGAAGTGAAGGATTGAGAACCATCCAAGAGACTACGTCTCGTTTGGGTAAATATCATGAAAACATTATCTTTGAAGTTTCTCACTCTGGTGATGATGATCTCTATTGTGTCCGCATGTGGAAAAAGACCGAACATTGTTAGTGGAATGAAGGTAACCGCTACGACAGTAGATTCAAGTGTCATGCTTTCCGTGCTTGCTGATATTAATCTAGGTAGTATGAGCTTTCCTTATGCCACACTCCCTGTATTTCATCCAAAAACAGGAGCTCAACTAGGGACAGTTGAACTTCTTAATTCGATGGGAAAAAATCAATTGAAGTTAAATTTTAATGTTTCTGAACTGGCCGATGTAAGAGCTGAACTCGCCACACTTCCTAATGGCAACACTGTTCCACTGATCGGAACGGCGCCAACTATTGTCATTCCGCTTTCCAATAAAGCAGAGTTGTACTTGGCGATTTCAGATACAGTAACCGCCATTGGAGTTGCGATACCAATTAAAAATTTTGATAACATTGGACGTTCTGTAGGTGGTTTAAATTTCTTCCCAACTTTTGTCATGGATAAGGCGATTGGTGCGGCCGGAATTTTTACTTCTCAAACAGCTGGGCAAAATGGATTTGCCTTTGTGGCCGATGTTTCTGCCTATATGCCTAAGTCTCAGTCTCTGGCCGTAAGTGGTGATGATGTATCGCTGAATTATAATCAGCAAATTCCATCTCAATCACAGGAGAGCAAAATCAATTCGATGATTTATCAGCTAAATCAAAATCAAACGAAGTTACAGCTTAATCACTAAGGATGGTAAAAAAAAGGCCTCATGGATGAGGCCTTTTTGATTAGATTTTTTTTGGTCCGCGGAATGTTTTTGAGTTTGTTTTTTTACGACGCTTCTCTGCCGCTTCAAGTTTTAGTTTATTTTTAACAGATGGTTTTTCATAGGCCTCACGAGAACGATATTCTTTTACAATTCCGTAAGCATCACAAAGACGTTTGAATTTTTTCAGGGCCTTCTCAACCGCGAAACCGTCAGTAATATCAATACGAATTTTGTCTTTAGAACCTTTGCCCATGGATCCTCACATTTGAAGTTAATATCGATAAAAAATAGCACAAGCCCTTAAAAAGGCCAGTCAATTTAGTTGACGCAATCCTAAAGCCTTAAGGTCGCTAAAAAAGGGTAATGATCTGAAGGTAAAATCGACTTTTGTTCTAGTCTTTTAGGGATGGGAAGGGGTGCACCAAGGGAGTTTTTATAACGAGGGAAATAACATTCCGCTGGATCAATCAAGTGAGCATATTTCTCAGAAAGAAAAAGGTAATCAATCTGTTGAACAAAGCGATTTCCTCCACGATTAAAATAGATGTAGCTAAAGCGCTCTTCTTCAGGAATTTGTGCCAAAAAAGCGATATCTTTAAGATCTGTTTCTTTATAAATAGGTAGAAATTCTTCTTCCGTATCTCGTTCACCGGCATGCCCATTAAAATCCCCACCGATGAGAATGGGAACATTAAATTTTTGAAGATGTTGATAAATTTCAAGTAAGGCCTTGATCTCAAGCACTCTTCTGGTTCTTCCTTCAAAATCAGTTCGTCTCAAATCGAGTTTCGATTTAATATGCACTAGAAGCAGGATGGCCTTAACTTCATTATTTTGTTTGAGGTCGAGTCTAAGGACATCACGGGAAAATCTTTTTGCTGGAAAGGGGAGAACGTAATCCACATAGGAGTGAACATCGACCTCATAGTTTAAGTCTTTTTTGATGAGGTAACCCAGATCAATTCCTCGATCAGAATTCGAAGGAAGACTCAATGCGAGGTACTCATTATTTAAAACAAATTTTGAAAAATTGTGAAGTGATTCAGGGCCACCTACTTCTGTCATCATCACAATATCGGCTTCGGCATCTTTGATGGCCTGGGCAAGTTGAAGGCATTTTTCTTTGGATTTGTTGTTAAATAGACTTGAACTCATCAATTGCCATTTGATCTCAGTCAAGGACTTAAGACTTGTGCCATCATGCTTGTCCATGAAAAGGAAAAGATCTTGTGCGTTGAGAACCATGATTTTGAGTTTCGAGTTCATCTATAATAGAATAAGCTAATTTCCCAAGGAGCTGCTATGAAATATTTTATTTTATTATTTTGTTTTCTGATGCAATCAGGTTTTGCCGCCGATGCCCTCCGTTCTGAGGCCGATAAGCTTTGGCAAAAGCGAGACGACAAAGCAAGTTTAGAACAGGCCCTGGCCAAGTATGAGCAGCTTTCCAAACAAAATCCAAGTGATCTTGAAATCCTCGTTCTTCTCTCGCGAGGACACTTTCTTTTGGGAGAATTTCATCACACTGATAAAGAGAGTAAATTAAAAGAATTTCAAAAGGGGAGGAGCTTTGGCGAAATGGCCATGGAAACTAACCATGAATATAAAAAATTAATCGAGAAAAAAAAGAGTGTGGACGAGGCCCTTCACGTTTTAACTTTGAAAGAAGTTCCTGCCATTTATTGGTCAGCAGTGAATCTTGGTAAGTGGTCAAAGAGTAATGGTGTTTTTTCTTCTTTAAGTTATAAAAATCAAATTTTAGAAATGATTAAAAAAGTAGAAGAGCTTTCTCCTGATTATTTTTATGGTGCGGTTCCTCGTTATTGGGCGGGCTTCTATGCCATTGCTCCGGGAATTGCTGGTGGGGACATGAATAAGAGTAAAAAGAAATTTGAAGAAGCACTTAAAGTGGCGCCAGGTTACTTAGGCACAAAAGTTTTAATGGCCGAAGTTTATTGGACAAAAAAAGATGATAGGAAGGAATTTAGAAAAAATCTAGAAGAAGTCTTAAAGTCTAATGATAGTATTAAGGAGCTCGCTCCTGAAAATAATCTTGAGAAGAAAAAGGCCGAGAAGTTACTTAAAGAAGAAGACGAATTATTTTAAAAATTTTCGTGCCTAAGAAATTAGGCACGAGTTAAATTTGGTGAGATTAAATTCTAGTGGCCTCAAGTCTACAAGCATATTCTTGGGCCACGGCCTGGCCATTAAGTGGTCTCATCAAAATAAGTTTTCCGCTTCTTGCACCTTTAAAAAGATCTGACGTTAAGGCCGCAGCGAGATCTTCAGTCTCTAGTGAATTATTTGTTTTCATGCTTTTGAAAAAGCTCACTTCTTCAATCTTATCTAGCTTTTTTAAAAAATTCGGAGTTCCTGAATGATTGTCAACCACAACTGATTTGGAATTAACTTCAATTCTAACTTCTCGACTCTCTCCCATCTTGAACAGATTCAAATTATTTCTAGATTGGCATGAATAAATATGATCAATAGCTAATGTTGGAAGCGAGATTGTGGCGAGTATTAAGATTGGGAGAATTCTTTTCATAAATGGCCTTTTGGTAATGAATAAAGGTCATTTCACCATAATTTAGGGCCAAAGCAAGACTCGTGAATGGACAGTGTAAAATTGACCTAGTGAGATGCGGGGTTCTACATAAATAAATTAAATGGCAAACCGACAGCAAATCCTACAGCTAAAATAATGGCGGCCCCAACTAAGACTCCAGAAACAACTTTAAACGGCATATTCATAAATTTCTCCTAAAGATATTCTAATAGCGAGGAACACTAGGGTCAATCACTAAAGACCATTCTTCAATTCCACCCCTAAGTGAGAGGGCATCGAAGCCATGATATTTGAGAAATTGAGTCGCATGAAGACTTCGTACGCCATGATGGCAGTAGACAATGAGAGGTTTTTTATCTCTTGGTAGTTCTTCAAAACGAGCTTCTAGTTCATGCAATGGAATATGAATTCCACCCAATGAGGCGATCTCTCTTTCATCATTTCTTCGGACATCGAGAAAATTAAATTCTTTATTTTTAGCTTTCCATTCTTGGATTTTTTGAACAGTGATTTCCATTATTTTTGGCCTGCTTCTAGCTTGTTAAAAATAATACTTTGAGCTGCAACACTCTCAGTCAACCAAACGTTACCACCAATAATGGAGCCTTGTCCTACAACGGTTTCTCCACCAAGAATGGTTGAATTAGCATAAATCACCACATCATCTTCAATAGTGGGATGTCTTTTTACTGATTGAAGTTTCTTTTTCACACTTAAGGCCCCAAGAGTCACACCCTGATAAATTTTAACGTTTTTGCCGATGTTTGATGTTTCACCAATCACGACACCTGTTCCATGATCAATAAAAAAACTCTCACCAATTTTTGCTCCCGGATGAATATCAATCCCGGTTTTTTCATGGGCATATTCGCTCATTAAACGAGGAAGAAGTGGAATGCCCAGAGTATGAAAAGCGTGGGCCAGACGATAAATGCAAACAGCATAAAAACCAGGGTAGGTGATGATAATCTCTTCGCGACTATAAGCGGCCGGGTCACCCTGAAAAGCAGACGTCGCATCCAGGTCCAGCATTCTTGTGACTTCTGGCAATCCCTCAAAAAAAGCTTCTACTTTACCTTGTGCGCTATTTCTTAGGCCCGGTTCTAAAACCGCTACGGACTCAACATAACGGGTGAACTTCTTTTTAAGCTGGCCAATAACCGATTCGAGATCGGCCGAGTCGGAAACTTGGCCTCTTTGAGGATAAATTAAACACAGAAGTTGATCTAGAGATTGTCTAACTTCCGGAATATTGATCACAATTGTTGCGGTTTGGTGACGCTCCTTATGGAGAAAGTCGGCAAGTTTTGAAGACATTGTAGGCCTTTTGCAGTATAAAAGATGCTATTCTAAGCTACCTTAACACGCAGGGAAAATTCAATGGATCTTCGCACGAAACTTAAATCAACCGGTCTCCTCCAAGTTATTGGGAATACTCCCATCATGAAAGTTCAGTCTTTAAGTGCCATGACTGGTTGTGAGATTTTCATGAAATGCGAAAATCTTAATCCAGGTGGAACGATTAAAGATCGTCCGGCCTTGAACATGATTGTTGAAGCGATTGTTCGTGGTGATCTTAAACCGGGAATGAGTATTGTTGAGGGAACGGCCGGAAATACGGGAATTGGACTTGCGATGGTAGGTGCGGCCCTTGGTTATAAAGTTAAAGTGGTGATGCCTGAAGGGATGGCGCCGGAGAAGCATAAAATTTTAAAACTTTATGGTGCTGAAGTGGTAGAAACAGCAGCGGTCGCTTATACAGATGATCGACACTTTTTTAAAGTGGCCAAGCGTCTTGCCGAAAGTGATCCAAATTCTTGGTGGGCCAATCAATTTGATAATCCTGATAATTATCTCTCTCACTATCAATCAACTGCTCCAGAGATGTATGCTCAGATGAATGGAAAAGTTGATGCTGTTATCGTAGCGGCCGGCTCTGGTGGAACAGCTGCAGGAGTTTCTCGATTTTTTAAAGAGAAAGATCCAAATATTAAAGTCATTATGCCTGATCCAATGGGAAGCGGGATTACAAACTTTTTCTCAAAGGGTGAGTTTATTTCTGATGGCTCTTACACTATGACTGAAGGTGTGGGGATCACTCGTTTTGTAGAAAATTATCGTCACATCTTTCAAGACCGATGCTTCATGATCGATGATCAAAAATTAACTTCTCTGGCCATGTTTCTTCGTGAAAAAGAAGGTTTGGTCATGGGAATGTCTTCAATGCTTAACTTGGCCGGAGCTTTCAACACTGCTTTAAGAATGGGCCCAGGAAAAAGAATGATCACATTTATGTGTGATGGTGGGGAGCGTGCTATCTCTAAGATGTACAACCCAGAATTTTTAAAAGAAAAGAAGCTTGATTCGACTCTTTTAAATGAAAAAGAGATTAAAGAGCTTTTCCAAGCATTGTAGGCCACTTAAGCTGATAAATATTTTTAAGCTTTGAATTATCAATAATCTTCCCCGTGCTGTGATCATGGGGATCAAAATCTGCGCCTGTATAAAAATCTTTTCTTTTCGAATGCTCATCTGAAACGACATTTAGGATTTCTCGATTAATTTTTTTCTCAATGACTGCTCGAATGGCACCAACAGCATCATCTTGATGAATGAGATTCACTGGCCAGTCTTGATGAGGAAGATTTTTTTTCTTTAAAAGAAAATTAAGTGGATGGCGTCCATTACCAATCAGGCCCCCCATTCGAAGAATCACCCAATCATTAAATTCATTTTGAATCCAATCTTCTTCCCACTTGAGAAGATTGTCATTTCGAGGACAGCTCTCACTCACCAGTCCTTCTGATTCTTGGTAAACTGAAGTTGAACTAATAAAAATAACTTTGGATTTTTTCGTCCACTTCCAGGATTTAAACCATTCAAGCTGGCCATCAAAGGGTGGAATATTTAAAACGATAACATCAGCATCCATCAGTTGAGCTTCGGGAGTCGTATTAAGATTCAGGGGGATGACAGTTACACCCGGAATAGAAATTTGCTCTCTTTTCGTGCCAAGAACTTGGTAATGACTTTTTAATGCATGGGCCAGGGGTAAACCTAAGTAGCCCAGGCCAATAATTGAAATTTTCATTTATTCATTCTAAGCAACTCTAAAGTGATCAGACAATTTAAATAATCCGAGTAAAGTAGTTTGTGATGGCGAATAAGTATTCTCAAAGGTTATTATAAAAAATATTCAGGAGATTAATATGAAGTACATTATTTTGATGAGTCTTTTTTTATCATCTGCTTATGCAATTGAATTTGGAAACTTAAAACCAGAAGATCAAAAATATTACAAGAACGATATTTTTGAAGGGAATAATCAGCGAGAAAGAATTGATAGTTTGGTGAAGGAAGTGAATAAAATCTATGGCGAAATGGCCTCAATGAAATCTGAAATCCAGCAGCTTAAAGTTCAAATTGAAGAACTTAAAAAGGCAAAATGAAAATCGTCCTGACAACTAAGATTGACTCGAATTATTTACAAATTAAAAATGGTTTCAACCAAAAACTTTTTTCTTTTTTGGCGCCTCCGTTTATGCCTTTTAGTATTCTGCGTTTTGATGGTGTGAGAAAAGATGATGTTTTTCATCTCTCAATGATGAAAGGTGAATGGAAGGGTCATATTACAGAAGAAAAACAAAATGATGAAGAATGGTATTTTATCGATGAAGGGATCATTCTACCTTGGCCATTAACGAAGTGGCGCCATAAGCACCGGGTAATCAGAGTTTCGGAGAATGAATCCATTATTCGCGATGAAATTTCTTTTCAAACCAGTAGCTCTCTTTTTGATCTTTTATTCTATCCTTTAATTTGGGTGGGATTTGCTCTTCGGCCCGTGAAGTATGGAGAATATTTTGAAGTTTAAATTCATTTTACTTTTCTTCTGGATGATTTCTTTTTCAGCAGTTGGGAAGACAGTTCTCTTCCTAGGAGATTCTTTAACCGAAGGGTATCAGCTGCCCAAAGAAGAGGCCTATCCGGCCGTGATTGAAAAAGAGCTTAAACAAAAGTTTCCAGATTTGAAGGTGATCAATGGAGGAGTCAGTGGTGCAACATCTGCCAGTGGACTTAAAAGACTTGATTGGTATCTGAAGGCCGCTCCAGATATCATGGTGCTTGCTCTAGGCGCTAATGATGGTTTAAGAGGATTAAATCCAAAAGAAACAGAAAAAAATTTAAGTCTCACCATAGAGAAGGCCAAAAGCCGAGGAATTACTATTATTTTGGCCGGAATGAAAATGCCTCCAAATTATGGTGAGAAATATCGATTAGAGTTTGAAAAAGTTTTTGAAAATCTCGCCAAAAAATATCAGCTAAGATTCATTCCTTTTTTATTAGAAGGAGTGGGTGGGATTTCAAATTTAAATTTACCAGATGGAATTCATCCCAATAAAAAAGGTCACGAGATGATGGCCAAAACTGTAATTAAAGTATTGGAAAAAACATTATGATGATAGTGAATGATCTTAAAAAACATTATGGAAGTGGGGCCTCACGGGTGGAAGTGCTCAAAGGTTTAAATTTAACTATCAATAAAGGTGAAACAGTTGCCTTGCTTGGTAAATCAGGTTCAGGTAAATCAACACTTCTCTCTTTACTTGCTGGCCTCGATCAACCGGATTCAGGTGAAATTATTATCAACGATCAAAAGCTTTCCAATCTTAGCGAAAATCAAATGACTCTTTTTAGGGCGAAAAATATGGGAATTGTTTTCCAACAATTCCATCTTGTTTCTACGCTTACGGCCTATGAAAATGTTCTTTTACCTCTTCAGATTCTAGAGAAGGATAATGCTCAGAAAACGGCGATGAACCTACTTGAAGCTGTGGGGTTATCTCATCGAGCGCACCACCTTCCATCTGAACTAAGTGGTGGTGAAAGTCAGCGAGTGGCGATTGCACGCGCTCTGGCCATTAGGCCTTCTATTTTATTTGCTGATGAGCCTAGTGGAAATCTCGATGAAGAGACGGGAGAAAAAGTCATGGATTTATTATTCAGGATGGTCAAGGAGACTGACACCACTCTTGTTCTCGTCACCCATGATCAAGAACTTGCTCAAAGGTGTTCTAGAGTTATTCATCTTGAGCATGGAGGATTAGTGTGATCTTTAAATTTTTTCTATGGAAAGAATTTAAAAAATTTCCCTTTTTCTTTTTTCTTCTTGGATTCACTCTTTTTTTAGGAACTTCTGGCCTGATGGGTATTAAGTTAATTACCCAAGAAGTAAAAGAAAAGTTAGATGAGAATTCCAAACAGCTTTTAACTTCTGATTTTGTTGTCAGTAGTCGAAGAGACCTCAAGGCATCAGAGAAAGAAATCATTGATCAAATCGTATCTGCCCATGAAAACAAAACCTATAAAGTGATTGATCTTTACTCGATGGTTACTCAGGTTAAAGATGGTCAATCTCGTCTCGCTGATATCATTGGTATTGAATCAGGCTATCCTTTCTATGGCAAAGTCACCTTGAAAGAGGGAAGTTTTAGGGAAGGGATGTATGTCTCGAAAGACCTGGCGGATCTTTGGAATATAAAGATTGGAGACGAACTCCAAATAGGAAGTCAAAAATTTAAAGTAGATGATATTATTTTGCATGATACTTCTGAAGGCCTAAGAGGCTTCTCTCTTGCCCCTCGCATTTATCTTCCTTTAGCGAAATTATCTCAAACAGGGTTAATTCGGCCGGGGAGCACTGGCCAGTTTTCGTATCATTACTTATTTCCAAAAACTAAAGATCTTACTTCTTTAAAAAAGAGTATCTATAAAAAAATAAAAGATACTGCTGTTAAAGTGTATATGCCCGAGGATAGTAGTGAGCAAACAGGAAGAGTCATAAAACTCATCTCTAATTTCATGTCTTTGTCAGCATTAATAGGCTTAGTACTTTCTTTAGTGGGAGTTTTTTATTTATACCAATCTCATTTGATTGCAAGATTAAAAGACCTTTGTCTCATCCATTTATTTGGTAAACAAAAAATAGAAATTGCTCTTGGAATTGTTCTACAATTTAGTCTTGTATTTATATTAGTGGTCTTATCTCAATTGATTTTAATTGCTCCAGCTCATCAAACTCTTTCAAAAGTGATTTCACCCTATATTGGATTGGAGCTTTCACCATCAATTAATTACGCATCCATTTTAAAAGAAATTCCGCTTCTTTACTTGCTGGCCATTTCTGTCTTAATTCCTCTTCTGATGGGTATCATGAGAACATCGATGGGAGTTCAGTTAAAATCGGCCAAGCTCAGTATGGGGAAATTTAGATTTTTTGATTTTTCACCATTCTGTCTCATCTTATGGGGACTTTCTTGCTATCTTGGGCAATCCTTTAAAATTGGGAATATCTTTTTTGGATCACTCGCCATTATCTTTTGTGTTTCATCATGCTTTATTTTAATTCTTCAATGGTTTTTAAAAAAGTGGTTATCTCATCGAGACTTACGCAATCCAAATGTCGAATTAGGAGTCGCTCTGAGAGGACTTTTACGATCAGGCCATCGTTTAACTCTGAGCTTTCTATCTCTAGCGTTAGGAACAACCCTCATTACTCTAATTTTGCAATTGGATCATAATATTCAGAATGAACTTAAAACCGGGGAAAATCGGCCAGGTTTATTTTTATTTGATATTCAAGAAGAGCAAGTAGAGGATTTAATCCAATTTGCTAAAGCTCAAGAGACACCGATTGAATCTGTGACTCCTATGATTCGGGCCAGACTTGAAAAAATTAATGATGAGAAATTTATTAAACCTAAATCCAGTGTCTCGATGAATACTCGAGAAGATGAAGAAGAAAATAGAATGAGAAACACTGGTTTAAATTTAACTTATCGAAACTTTTTATCTCCTGCGGAAAAAATAATCGAGGGTAAGCCATTTCCTAAGCAGTATGATGAAGGAAGATTACCCTTTGTGTCTCTTGAAAAACGCTGGGCCGAGCGGATGAAAGTTGAAATTGGTGATAAGCTCACTTTTGATGTTCAAGGGGTGGAGATTGAGGGGAGAGTAATAAATTTAAGAGAAGTGAAATGGACGAGTTTCTATCCTAATTTCTTTGTCACCCTTGAGCCTGGGGTTCTTGATGGGGCCCCAAAAACTTACCTGGCCGTCTTACCTGCGAAATTTTCATCTCATAAAAAAGTATTCCAGCGCCAAGCAGTTGCGGCATTTCCTAATATCTCATTTATTGATGTCGAGGAAATGATTCAAAAGCTCTCTGGGCTTTTTGAAAAATCCCGTAAGGCGATTGAGCTCATTTCGTGGTTAAGTTTACTTATCGGTTTGGTCATCCTGTATGGACTATCCCATGATCAGGTTTATCGCCGATTTTATGATCTCGCTCTGATGAAGGTTCTGGGACTTTCTGCTGGGCGTTTGAGATTGAATCTCTTATTTGAATTTGGACTTCTTTTTATCCTCGCCATTTCAATGGGGGCCTTCTTGGGGTGGATTATGGCCCAAGTCATTGGAAAAGAAGTTTTTAAATTAGGGATTGGATTTGATTTAATAAGAATGCTGGCCCCGGTGTGTTTATTAGTGGTTCTTTGTTTGACGACAATTTTTGTTTCGTCCTGGCGCGCTGTAAAGGCCAGGCCGAGAGAGCTTTTGTCGGACATATAATTTTCAGGGTTTTTGCTTTTCATCTTTAGACGGAGTCATTAAAATTTCAGAGCTATGATGGAATTTAATGAAGCCTCACTGATGGCGTTTTTCTCACAATACGCTTATGAGCCACAATATGTTTATGGCTTCATCGTCTGTTTCATGTTGGCAAGCTCATTTGGCTTTCCAATTCCGGAAGAGCTGACTCTTATAAGTGCAGGGCTTGTGGCCTACATGGCCAAAAATCCGGCCCTCTTCCCACCTCCATATCCTGGTGCAACTGGAGTGGATACAACCACCCTTTGTATTGTGGCCTTTCTTGCTGTTTTAATGAGCGATACTTTGGTTTTTTTAATTGGTAAGTACTTTGGTGCTCGGATTATCAAAACTAGTTTCTTTGAAAAGAAAGTTGCCGGGGCCGCTTGGGACAAAGTTAATTCTTGGTTTGATAAATATGGCGGACTAGCTTGTGGAATTTTTAGATTCACTCCAGGACTTCGTTTCCCAGGACACTTAAGTTGTGGCTTTTTAGGAATTCCTGTTTGGAAATTTCTTCTGATCGATATATTTGTTGCTGCTATCTCCGTTCCAACACAAGTTTATCTTGTGGCAACTTATGGAGATGTAATTTTTGGAAAGCTTAAGCAATTTAAGCTCATCTTGTTGGCCGTGGCAGCAGTTGTTCTGGTTGTTTGGCTTCTAAGAAAAATTTATCTTAAAAATTCACAAAAACATCTTAGCTAAAAAGTTCACAGGCCTCTTCGAGCTTTAGGGCCAGCTGCTTTCTAAATTCAGAAAGTTCTTGGTATTTAAAAATAACTTTTTTCAATACCTTTTTGGAATGGTCTTGATAGTGAGGAAAATCCCAGTGAATTTCACTCAAAATTTCTAATTCGCCTTGATTAGGTTTCAGGTTTTTAACATTACAAAAAAGCCCATAACGGACCATGGGCTTTTGAGATTTTGGAATGGATTTTGCGAGTTCTTTAATGCCATTTTTTGCCTCTGCATTTTTAATTTTTAAGGCATCCACCATGGAAGCTTCAAAACCATAATTACCCCAAGTTTGATTGCCCAGGTCTTGAGTGATCAGATTTTTACTTTCAGCAGTTTCTATGTAGCGGTAATAAAAATTATCCAAAGTTTGAAAAAGATATTGGTAGAGTTCTTTTTCAGAACCATATTGGTTTTTTATTTTTTCTTGCCAGTCATGAATTTGTTTTGCACTGTCACTCATGTTTAATCCTCGCTATGATAGGGCCATGAATATTGTTATTCCCCGAAAAGATTTTGTCATTATAGAAGATTTTTTTCGTCCCGAAGAAGCAAGTGCATGGGTGGAGAGTATTCTAAAAAAGGGTGATGATCCAGTGCGAGGTTTTCACCATCCAGATTTGCGTCCCAATCGTTTTCATCAACAACCCAAGTACCCAGTTAAAAAATATATGTGTTTTGGATTTTATTGGAATCCCTTGGATTATGCTTATTATCCTAAACTTCCAGGCACAGAGGTGAGTCCTTTTCCCATTTTGTCAGATTTAAAACTTTTAGTGCAGCAAGTTCTCTTAGATCATTATCAGTGGACAAGATTTAGTCCAGAAAGCGTTCTTGTTAATTACTACACTGACGACTCATCGATGGGGATTCATGTGGATAAAGATGAAGAAGATCAAATCTCACCGGTGGTTGGATTAAGTTTTGGATCTGCTTGTCGATTTCTTTATGAGGATGAAGCTGGAGACATCAAAGATTACCGCTTGCCCGGAAATTCCCTCTATATATTCGGCAGAAGTGCTCGAAGAATGCGACACGGTGTCGGCACGCTTTATTCTCAATCACTCGCCCCAGGTTCTGAGGGATATTTAAAAAATAAAGAACGTATGAGTTTAACTATTCGTCAGATTTTTAACGGTCCAATATAATTGGATTGGATTTTGTTGATAGTGATTTCAAAAATGGGAAAGAGATCCATTTGTTTATGTTCTACGCAAAGACTATTGAAAATGGAGAGCACTTTATCTTTTTCAAAATTGATCTCTTCATGTACCGCCATGATGGCCTTCATGTACTGCTCATCAGTCCAAGGGAAGTGAGTTTTTGGATTTTTTCTAAACTCATAAACTGGGCCAAAAAGATGAGGGTAGAGTTCAATCAATTTAAGGGTCACATAATTAAGTTGGCCATTCACTAAGTCTTGGAATGGAGCTCTTCCCCCCACATTTAGTCCATCTACAATATCGTCGGCCATTTGAAATATAAGTCCGATTCGCTCACCGAGAGTGGCGAGAGTCGGGATGTCTTTATGGCCTACTAACTTGGCGGGAGTGGTGCAACACCAACGGATAAGACTGCCTGTTTTTTTGATATGAATTTTTTCAAGATCTTCTACGGTAACATGCTCTTTCTTTTTAAGATCAAATTGAAGCCACTCACCGTCGGCCAAATCCTTAATGGAAAGAGTAAGATCAATCAGGATTTCATTATTGTTTTGAAGAGCAAGCTCTCCCATCACACTTGCAAGAAGAAAGTCTCCAGCAAGAATGGCAGTGGTATTATTTCGAGTTGCATTGAGAGTGGGATGATTACGTCTGCTATCTGATTCATCAATGACATCATCGTGAACCAAAGAGGCCAAGTGAGTGAGTTCAACGGCCCGAGCAAAAACACTTAGTTCCTTTGGACCCAATCCAAAAAGTTTACCCATGAGCAAAAGGAGTCCAGGTCGAAATCTTTTTCCACCGGCCCTAATGAGATCATTGAGTTCTTCAACGATATTGCTGGAAGTTTTTCCTGAAAGATCCAGCTCAAGCTCATCTAAATTATTTTTGAGTTCTTGAAGTTTAACCAAGTCATTTCCCTTTTACGGCCCCAAGATTATGTGAATTGAAAGATTTAGGCAAGAATCTTAAGAGATCACCTTCACCTGAAGAGTACGATCTAGCTTTAAATTCATATCTCTTTGAGGAAATGCCATCTCTAATTTATGCTCTTTAAACTTTTTATCTATCTTAAAGCGAACAATACTTCTGATTTCGGCAAGAGAGCTAACTTTTTCTACGTCGCACCAGAACATCAATTGGAAATCAAGGTTACTGTCATTAAAATTCTCAAACAAAACCTTAGGGATAGGGGTTTGTTCGATGCCTTCTGTATTGAGGAGGATATCCATACAAACATTTTCAACTAGGGAAACATCACTCCCATAGGCCACTCCAAAATTTATGGTGGTGCGGATAAGAGAAGTATCATACGACCAATTGAGCACACTTTTTTCTAGGAAAAAGCTATTAGGAACGATAAAAATTTTATTTTCTGCATTTCTAATCTTAGTACTTCTAGTTCCAATAGAAAGAATGACCCCTGAGATATTTTCCACTTCTACGATGTCCCCAACTTTAACGGGTCTTTCAACTAAAAGAATAATACCAGAAATAAAATTGTTAACGATATTTTGCGACCCAAACCCAACTCCGATAGCAAGGGCACCACCAACAACTGTAAATACTGTCAGAGGAATTCCTGCAAAGGTAAGAGATAGGCTTACCCAGCCGCCTAGTGAGGCATAATACGCAAAGGTTTTATAGGTAATTTGAGAGCTTTTATCAGGGACAAAACGGATAATTAATCTTTTTTCGATAAATCTCGTAACAAGCCGTGAAAGTCGGGTCGCAAAGAGGAGCAGTACTAAAGCGGTCAGCAAATTTCCAAGTCCGATTTTTACTCCTGCCAAAGTAAATAATTTGTGATGCCATAAATCGCTAAAAAGAGTGATAAACTCCCTCAGTTCATTCAACATGTATGCCTCTGTTATCTGGAGATTTTAATAAGCCGTAAATTTGTCATGGGCCATGGACTAAGTCCAGTTTTTGATGCTATAAACGCATATGGCCAATCGCTATTTAACGCATTTTGCAACAATTTTAATTTTCCATGTGCTAATTTTGGTTTGCACTTGGCAGATAGCGGAGAAGGATTTTAAAAATCTCAGCTCTCAAATAGGGAGTACAGTTTTAAAAATTCAAGTGGCCTCGCAGGTTCTTAGTTCAAACAAATCTCATTTTGTGCCCTCTCCAAAGCTGAAAAATAAAAATCCAGCTCTTTCACCAAGCAAGACCCTGGAGCAAATAAAGTCATCGATTGATGATTCCAAGGTTGAAGGCCTTCTTTCCGCTTCAGAATCGGCCAGTTTACTAGAGTCCTATAAGGCCGAACTTCGAGAAAAAATTAATCAAAATAAATTCTATCCCATAATGAGTAAGCGTTTGGGTCAAACTGGAATTGTCGTTGTGGCATTTACGTTGCTTGAAGATGGGCATATCATAGATGTCAGGATTGATTCTCCATCGCCTTATGAGCGTCTCAATGACTCGGCCCTTGAGGCCGTAAAACGAGTTCATAAATTTCGTCCCATTCCAAAAGAATTAGGCGAAACGCGAATGGATTTGAAAGTCCCTGTTAGATTTTTTACCATTTAACGATTTTGATAAAAAAGGAATTTTATGCGTCTGATTGATTTTATCAATGCAGGTGGTTCAATCACTTGGATTCTTGTGGGACTTAATATTATCGGTTTATCGCTTATTCTATGGCGACTTTTTATACTGAGAGATTTCAAGAAAAAATTGGACCAAGAGGCAAAACAAATCGCCCAAGAAATGTCCTCTCAATTTCAAACTAAAAGTCTTCTCTCTCATCTTGACCTAGTTAAGGATGCTATTTCTCGTCGGGTTCATGAGCTAGAGTTTGGTATGAATACAGTTAAAGTTATTGCGACAACAGCACCTCTCTTAGGACTATTAGGAACGGTTATTGGTATTTATGAGGCATTCCAAGTTATTTCTGCTAAAGGTCTCAATGATCCAGGACAGTTTGCTGAAGGTATTTCTTACGCTTTGATTACAACTATTGTTGGTCTTATTGTTGCGATTCCTCATTATATTGCTCACAACTATCTGTCGGGTGAGCTTGATTCTATGGAGATCCGGTTAGAAAAGGCCATCGGCCCAATGTTAAAAGGCGAGTAGTATGGGACGCAGAAATCGTCGCGAATCAATTTCCATGGATTTAACTCCATTAATTGATATGGTTTTCTTGCTGCTGGTTTTTTTCCTTGTGACATCTGTATTTAAAAAAGATGAACTGGCCCTGCTTTTAAAATTACCTAAAACTGAACAGGGTGCTGGTAGTGAAAAGAAGGTTGAGCAACTGACAATTGAGCTTTCAAATGAAGAAGTTGCGGTCAATGGCAAGAAAACATCCATTGATGAATTACCAGCTACCTTCAAGGGAACGAATAAGGAGACCCTGATTAATTTAAGAGTTGATGGTGATGTTAAGTATGAGCGCTTAGTAAAAGTTCTCGATTTACTTCAATTAAATAAACTAGAAAATATTTCTCTGATTACCAACAAAGAAAATAAGTAGAGTCCAAAATCCAAAAGGTGTCACGTACCTTTCGGTACCGAAAGGTACGTGACACCTTTTGGATTTTTTATTTTAACTTACAAGTCCCGATAGATTTGCGATTCATTCCAAAGACATTAATGTAATCTTTAATTTTTTTGCCTTCAGTATTGATGGCGAAAGAATAGAGAAGGCCAGTGGCCAATTCTTCAGATTCATACGTTGCTTCAATTGAGCGGTAGTTGCTATCTTGATAAAGTGGGCCGCTGTTAACAGTAACATTCATCAGGATTTCTTCAGAATTATCTTTTGTTTTCAAGGTCCCGAGTATTTTTGCATTTTTTGTTTCTGCAGGGATGGAGAGTGAAAGAATATTGCTGCCGCCAGTGCATTCAATCGATATTTCTTGAGAAAATGTATTGAAACTCAAAAGAATAAGAACAGAAAATAGTATTGGTCTCATGGGTATCCTTTGTAAGGGTGCCCTGTTTTAATGCACTTTTCCCCTTTTTGTCCAGGGTAACTATTTGAATTAATGATATTTTAACCCTTACATTTTTACAGGAGGGGTTTTATATGGCTCCATGCGTTGATATGGTGCACAAAACAACCATGGGCTCATATGCATAAGTTCTTAGCTTTATATTTTCTATTTAAATCCTTTTCTGTCATGGCGGGGGGCCTTTCATTTGAAAACGACAGAGAGGGTAAAAGTTATTTTGCTTCAAGTCTTAATGAGAAGAATGAAAAAAAGGCCCTATCTAAACTTTCATCTTCAGACATTCTTAAATCATTTCAATCGGTTTTACTCACCACAAGTGAGGAAGGACTTTGTAGCTTTGAAATTAATTCTAAATTTCAAAGTGAGCTGACTAAAAAGAATCCTCAATTTAGTGCCTATGCGGGGGCCCTGTATCATTTAAGAAGCCTCAATCAAATAGATGATGCCGTTTTTAAAAATCTTCTGGATGCCTATGAGATTCAAACGGCCAGGATGAAATTTTCAAGCACCGATGATCGAGATATTTTTGTCATCGATTCTGAAGCTTTAGAGAAGGTGTTTAATCTGCTTCAGGTTTTTCAAAAAGAAGGGCAGTCAAAAAAATGTTTTGATGAGGCCTATAGTGAGCTTTATTCTGATATTTCAAAGATCAAAAAACTATCTCAAGCAGATTTACAGACTGTTTATTTGGAAGCGAATAAACGTGGAGTCATCGATGGGGCCTTACTCGCAAAACTGAGTCTTTCGGCCGAAAAAGGGATTGAGAGTCAGGGGAATTATTTAAAAAAATATTACAAAACATTAAGTAGATTAAGAGGATACTATCCTCTTCCTTCGGCCCAGGAAAAAAGTGATTTTGTCACTAAGGCCTCCAATGTGAAAGGAATGAGCCGAAGACAGCAGCTTTTAAGAAACTTTAATGAATTTCAGATTATTACCATGGGTAGTATCATTAAAAAGCTTAAAGCGAGACTAGAGTCACCAAAAGTTGAAATTCTTGTTTATGATAAAACTCAAGTTCAAGAAGTTGTAACTCTTGAGCCAATGGAGCGCTTTAGATTTGCAGTCAAACTTCTTAGAAAAGAAATGACCATGCTTCAATTGAATTCAACTTTTGAAGGACGTGGGGCCTCTTATTTGGATCTCATGACGGCCGCTTATGAAATTGGAATTATTCCTGCTTCAGAACTTGATGAAGTCGCGGGCCTTGAGGACATCTGGAATCCCAAGAAAACATTTTGGCAGAAAGCGGATATTTGGGTGCGAAGTTTTTCCAATATGCTCTCACTTGTTATTCCTCCACCATATGGCTTTATCCCAACTCTCGCCTTGGTGGTGATTGAAGCGACAGTAGGCAAAGATACCAATAAACAAGATAACTCGGATGATTTATTTTAATATGAAAAATTTAATTCTACTTTCTACATTTATTATTTCTACCAATTTGTTAGCTGATTCATTTCAGATAAAGCAGCGTGCCCTCATTAGAAATAAATCCGGTAACGCCGTTCTTTCTGAAGTTGTTCTGCAAGATCTTTTGAGTCAGGAGAAGTTTGAAGGAGAGCATTTTAAGATCGTCAAAGGTAAGAGTGATGAGGCCATCGCTTTCAGTGCTGATGAAGATCTTCGCCTTCGAGCAGCGACGGCCTATTATCATCTCACTATTGCAAGAAACTATTGGATCCAAAAAATTAAATCGAGCTACGTTGAATCTTTGCCTCAGTTGACCATCAGAATTGATCACTTCAACCAATTCAATGAGCTTGGACATTTCGCTAATGATAATTATGAAGTTCAGTATAATAATGCTTTAACTATTCCTGCGGGAGTTGGTCTTGAACGTAAGGGTGTTAAACCTTGGAATATTGAAATATGGTTTAGGCCCGCTAAAAAAATTCATATTAGTGAGATTAAGGTTAATGGAGTTGTTTCTCGTCAATATAAGATGCTCTTAAAAGAGTTTCGCGATCAAATTCACATGCAGTCATTTCAAATGTTTTTATCGCAGTTAATTCTTTCAACCACCAAGGATGGGGCCAATCTTGATCCATTTTCGGCAGATAGTTTAATGCGTACAGTTGGCTCAAGTGTGTTGATTGAATTTGGTTACCAGGCCTTTGAACCTATTAATAAACTCTTTTCTCGAAAATGGTATTGGCTTGATACGGCGATGATTCCAGAAATTATTTATCATGAATATTCTCATGTTGCTCTCTCTGACTCTCTTAAGCTTACCCATTCAACTCCCATCATTGAAGGTATGGCCGATTTCTTTGCAGGAGAGATCGCTCATTCTCCGCTGCTCGCTCTCCATATTAAAAAGTACAACACTTACAACGGTAAGAATGCCACCAGAAAACAAGAGTACACTTTGCAGTTTGAATCTGGTGAATATGCCAATACTGATTTTGTTTTTGGACTTCTTTGGGATATGAAGAGGATTTTGGGCGATGATAAGGCGGATAATTTTATTTTTACCCTTAGAAAAAAGCTTACTACCAATTCGAGTATTCGGGATGAGTTGATAGAAGGGCTTTTACAAACCTGTGAGGAACAGTGCGAAAATCCTTTCGTTGATAAAATTCGCATCTTGAAAGGTTTAAATTCAAAGGGTTTATGAGTCTTACTGGTGTCGAATAGCTACCAGTAATGAGGTGGACAGATTTTTTACATGTAATCTTTTTTACCTTGCCTCATATAGAAATTTTAAGATAGTTACAAATAGTTATCTAAATAACACAACCTATCACTAGGAGGACCTGTGATTAAGAAAATTTTCGCTTATTTTATGATTGCTTCTCTTTTCATCGTTCAGGCCAACGCTGCTACAGCTAATGGTCTTAAGGCCGCTTATGATGAACTTAACTATTCTTTAATCGTTGAGTGGGATCAAAAGGATAAAGGCTTTTATACAGAAAAAATGAAAGAGTTTTCTTCTGTTATCCGTGACCTTCAAGCTAAAGGTCTTACAAACAGTGAGTTACTCGCTTTTGTAAAATCAGAAGTTAAAGATGCTCGTGTTGCTCGCGATTTAGAAGCAACTTTTAACCTTATCCAACTTAACAAAATGTCTGCAGCTGATGCTTCTAAATTTATGTTGGATAATATGAAAAACACTCGTAGCACTGGTGCTAGCTGGAACAGCGAAGCTACTTATGCTCTTGCTATTATCCTTCTTATCGTAGCAGTTGCTTCTGCTGGCGGCGGATCTTCTAATCCTGCCCCAAGCTATGCTTGTACTAGCTACTACGTTTGTAGTCCAGTTTGTTACTATGACTACTACTGGGGATACACTTGTTACGATGACTGTTATTATTCTTGCTACTAAGCTTATAAGGGGAGACTTAGGTCTCCCTTTTTTTTTGCCTGATTTCTGTGGATGATAAATTTTCGAATTCGTGTCTTCCTAAAAATTCAATTTTCAGTGCTGGGGCAAGGGGAGTGATCTTTTGCAGTGCCTTTTCTCTCATCTCATCATTTTCAAGACGAGCGGCCACATAGAGAGTGTCTAGCATTGGTAAAAGTTCACTGGCCCGAGTCCAAGAAGTGATTTGAGAGAGTCCGTCATAACCCATTAAAAGAGAAATTCTTTTGTCTGGATATTTTTGCTTAAGCATTGAAACCCATTCAATGGTTGGATTCTTTTTGTGGTCGAGTAGAAAAGTTGGAACTAAGAATTGTCTTTCTCCAAAACGAATTTTGGAACTTAATTCTAAGATTGTTGAGACAGGTTCAAGTTCACGCAATTCTTTAAATGGATTTCGATCTGGAATAACAAAACAATATTTTTCCTGGCCTAAAAGCTTTAAGCAGGCCTGATGTCCTTTGTGCCATGGATTAAAGCTGCCGCCAAAAAAGACCCATTCATCAGCTTCTTTATTGAAGACAATCTCAGAGCAAAGTTGACGAAGAGTTTCATACTTAGGGGAAACAGGATAACGGGCCCCCACTAAATCTAGTAAAGAGTTAGCATCTTTGGGATCAAGGTCTGGCAAAAGAGAAGTCCAGGCCATGGTATAATTTTTATTCGTGGTGACTTCGAACTGGAGAGTCCGCCACTCAGTAGGATGGGTGAAGGCCTCATCCATCCTTGCTGGGCGAACTTTCAGAATACGATCTTGAGTATAAAAGAATAAACGAAGCAAAATTTATCCTAAAGTAAAAGGGAGCCTCTTTCCGAGGTGGATACCCTGAAGATTAATTTTACATTGATAAACTAGTATTTCTACTCCAACTTCGCTGGCCTCTTTAAGAAGCCTTGCATAATTGGGATCAATAGACTTTGCAGGGGAGAACTCTTCTACATCTTCTCGTTGAACGACAAAAAGCATCGCGGCCCTGAGTCCGCTCTGTTTAATCTGCATAAGTTCTTTAAGATGTTTTTGGCCACGCTCCGAAACAGAATCAGGAAATTGGGCCCGGCCATTTAATTTTAACGTGACACTTTTAACTTCAATGAAGCAGGGGGGCAGAGTTGGGTGATTTTCTAAATAAAAATCGACACGGCTTTCACCAACTTTCTTTTCGGGAATAATAGATTTATAGCCAATAAAATCTGGAATAAGTTCTTGGCCCAGCCATTCTTTGACCACTTTATTAGCATTGGCAGTATTGACCCCAATCCAAGTTTCCCCATTATGGGTGAGCTCTAGGGTATGGGCCATTTTTCTTTTGGGATTCGGTGAAATTGAGACAGCGCATTTCCAATCAGTGTCCCAACATGATTGCATGCTCCCTGTATTAGGGACGTGGCCAGTAATAAAATTCTGATCCAACTCAATGTCAGCAAGAAATCTCTTATAACGCTTTTTAAGAATGGCCTCTTTTAAAGGTTGTTCCCAATTCAAGATTAATCTCCGTTAATAGTTTTCGTGCGGCATAGTAGCAGGAATTATACTGAAATAGTAGGACTAAACTTTTTTTAGGAATTAACCGAGTAGTAAGCAACATTAAAGTTTTTAGACAGATAGGTAAGGAATTGGTTAGAATACGGCCATTTTTATACAAGTCATTTTATTAAATTGAAGGAGCTCCCATGTCTGAAAAGGCGAAATTAGTTCTAGGTGAAAAAACTGTAGAACTTCCTGTCTTCACTGGTACTGAAGGTGAAAAAGCAATCGATATCACAAAGCTTCGCGCTGAAACAGGCTATGTAACACTTGATTCTGGTTACATGAATACTGGTGCCTGTACTTCATCAATTACATTTTTAGATGGCGAACAAGGGATCTTAAAATACCGTGGTTACTCAATTGAAGAGCTTGCGGAAAAATCAACATTTTTAGAGTGCTCTTACCTTGTGTTTTACGGAAAACTTCCAACTTCAGAAGAGCTCAAAGCTTTTGAAGCAAGAATTGCTGCTTTTGATGATGTGCCTGAAGGCATTAAAACTCAGATTAAGGCATTCCCGAAAGATGCTCACCCAATGGCAGTTCTTTCTGCCAATATGGTTTCACTTTCAGCTTTCTATCATGATCTTTGTGCGCAAGATTTAGATCCTGCTCAGAAGGATACAGTGATTGCTCAGCTCATGGGCCAGTTAAAAGTGGTAGCGGCGTATGCTTACCGTCACTCTCAAGGCAAAGACTTTGTTAAATCTGATAAGTCGCTTGATTACTGCTCAGATTTTATTCATATGATGACTGGTAATAAGAATGTAGATAAAGAAGTAGCGAAGGCCCTCGATATTCTTCTTATCCTTCACGTAGATCACGAGCAGAACTGTTCAACTTCTTCTGTTCGTCTGGTTGGATCTTCTAAAGCAAATATTTTTGCTACCATTTCGGCCGGTGTTGATGCTCTTTGGGGACCACTTCATGGTGGAGCGAACCAAGCAGTGCTTGAAATGCTTGAAGAAATTAAAGACTCTGGTAAGGGCTATAAAGAGTTCCTGGCCGAAGTTAAAGATAAAAACTCTGGCTCACGTCTGATGGGATTTGGCCACCGTGTGTATAAGAACTTTGATCCACGCGCGAAAATCATTAAGAAGGCCTGTGATACTGTTCTTGCTAAGCTAGGGGTAAAAGATCCTCTTCTTGATATCGCTAAGGGCCTTGAAGAAGTTGCTCTTCAAGATGAGTACTTCGTCTCTCGTAAACTTTATCCAAACGTGGATTTCTACTCAGGTATCATTTACCGTGCTCTAGGAATTCCAACGAATATGTTTACTGTGATGTTTGCAATGGGACGTCTTCCAGGGTGGATGGCACAGTGGAAAGAGATGGTAGAGCAGCCAGGCTTTAAAATCTGTCGCCCTCGTCAGATCTATACAGGCGATACAAAGAATACAATTAAGAGATAATGACTTTCGCTAGTGAAAGTGGATGGCCCTCAAAAGAGGGCCTTTTTATTTATTAAAAATTTAAGCGACTTTCTTGAATTCTTTTTTGGAGTTCTCTTCTTCGTTTTGTTCAGAGAAAGCTTCTGGACGATGATCTTTAAAAAACTTCCGCTCAAAGTAGCGAGCAAAGCTAATCACCCCAACTAAAGTAAATGTTACGAAGAGGGCCACAGGGCCATGGTTAATACCAATCAGGATGCCAATTGCGGCCGTAAACCAAATCCATGCAGCTGTAGTGAGTCCTACAACACCCTTAACATTGTTTCTATTCATAATGGCGCCGGCCCCAAGAAAGCCAACCCCTGTGATGATTTGAGCAATGACTCGAGCAGTTTCATGGATCATCATCTCACCAGCAATGATAGGAATTGAGGTGAAAAGCATCGATCCCACACAAACGAGTATTTGTGTTTTAAATCCCGCAGGTGCGAAGTTAATCTTTCTTTCGATTCCTACGATGGATCCGCAGAGGACAGCATAAAACATTTTTAGGGCGATAAAATTGAGTACTTCTAAATCAGACATGGAAGTTCCTTCTTCTAAGTTTCTGATCGTCTAAATGACTAAAAAATTTAACTAAAATTTGTAAGGAGTAGTTGAGGGAATTTGTTGTAATCAGGGGCCTATATAAAAGGCCCCTTTGATTTGCTTTTAATTATTGAACTTGAACTAGGGCACAGCTGTTAGTGTTTTTCTGGCCACTAATTTGGTTTAATCTAATGCTTTGCTTGTAAACCTCAGTCAGCATCTTATTTTAGAGAGTCTGTAGAAATCAGGTTTAGAGTGCCGGAGCAAACAGTTTTCGAGATAAGAGTATTGCGCTTTGCAACGACTACAGTGATTTGAAAGGTATTTGAAATCATATCAAATGATAAAACTTTTTGTGTCACTTTGCCGGTGCCAAAATCTAGAGTCTGCTCTTTACCTACCCACATCCCATTTTCTTGCCAAAGGAAGTGTGTATCTCCTTCAAGCGATGTGAACGAACCACTGGGCTCATTATCAGGTGAAGTACATAAGTTAAAGATATAGGTGTTCTCAAGTCCAAAATCAAAACAGCTTTTTTCAGAGTTTGGATTTAATTTTAAAGAAAATTCATTCATCGAGCATTCGTCAGCGGCGAAGACCTGAAAATTTAAAAGCATGAGAGCGAGAGTAAAAAATTTCATGGGCACTCCTTTATTTGAAAAGCTACTTACCCAATCAAGATCTAAAAGTAAACAAAAGAGAAAAAGTCCAAAAGGTACGTGACACCTTTTGGACTCGATTTATTAGATACTTAAATCCAAAGTACAGTTTAACGTGATTGTGTTTTCTAGCATCTGTATGCTTCCATCCAGTGTTTCTTTTTGATTTTTTCTTGGATCAGCACCACTCAGTAGCGCCACAAATTTGTAAACATCTTGAGAAACTTCTTTAAAGCTTGCAGGGATGGCCATAAGAGAAAGAGTTTTCTTTGTGAGATCATAACCTCTATCAAGAGTGAATTTTTCAACAAAAACTAAGTTATAGACCTTCGCTTTTTTATTGTATGTAACAACACCAACTGCTGAAACTCCATTTCTAGAAATGAGTGATTCTGTATTAAAAGACAATACTTTCTTATCTACAGTTAATTTTACATCGGCCTGATTAAAATCTAATTCATCAACTCCGGCCATTCCACTTAAAGTGGTTCTTCCAGAAGAAGATTGACAATCAAGTGTCCCGCCGCCATTTTCACCAGCAAAAGCTGTCAGAGTCAGGGCCAGAGCGATTAAAGAAAAGATCATTTTCATAAGAAGCTCCTTATAGTTATTCTAGTCCAAAAGGTACGTGACACCTTTTGGACTTTTGGATTGGATTATTTATAGTTTTCGATTAGAGCAGTGGATTAGAAGATTCGAGTTCTTTCCATTGATTTCGATTTTTTGTTCAAAAGAAACGCCATAAAATTTAGAAGAATCTACAATAACATTTTTTAATTCATCAAATTTTAAGCATGGGTCTTCTGAATCGAGAGAGCAATCAGCAATAATGGTTCTCTTTTTTAAGCTAATACGAATTTGATTGGCCGGAAGTTTTGTCCAAGAGCCTTGTTCATAATCGACCGCATAATTTGAATCTCCAATCGATTTATCTTCCCAAGGAATGTTATTAACTTGAGGATTTATAGTAGAATAAATCAATTCATTATCAACATAGTAACTGCACAAATTAATATCGACTGTTTTTGTTACAGTTCTTCCGAATGCCGAAGATACCATGAGTAACGATAAAATTAAGAAACCTGTTTTCATAAATGTTCTCCTTGTGAATGTGTTGTGAATCTTTTAACAAAAATTTAAAAAGATAATAGAGCAATTCGCTTTTAGTGAGGCCATAAGTGGGGCATGAATTTGCCGCAGATACTTTTTATATGTTCGATTATGAAAGGAGCAAAATTTTCCCAAAATTGACTTCAAAGGTAGAGCATTCTCTTCTTTTTTTTCATTCATACGAGAAGTCTTCTACAACTTGGAGACAAAATGAAAAAATTAACCTGCGCTGTTCTCTTAATTATTTCTACAACATTACTTGCTATTGAAATTGAAGTATCGAAAATGAAAAACTCTCAAGGGATGGAAAGAAGTTTTGATCTAACGACATCACTAGATGAAAGAGTGGTGCTCGATTGTCAGAGCTTTATTCAAGGTCTGATGATTGGTGAGCATGGAAAAGAGCATATCTTTATGTTGGACGCTCAAGAATGCCAAGATATCTATGGCCGAATCAATTCTAGTTTAAATGCAAGACGTCACCATTGTATTGATGTTGAAGATGCAGTGAGAGGGGATTACACTTGTAACTAAATCTCATCGCCAGCGAGTAAAGGATTGAAAGTATAATTTCCGTCTTTAGTGGAATGAATGCCAATGAGATAGAATTTATCATCAATTAATTGAAATATAGGGCCACCTGAGTCTCCGTAAAAACTGTATTGATCCCAAGCCTCAATATAGTTTTCGTGGACTTGAAATTGGTTAATAGGCCAGATGACTGTTCTGGAATTTATTCCATTTCTCATACCAAAACCAACTCGGTGGAGTTCGCCTTGATTAATTTTAACTTGAGCTATGGGATAGATTTTAATCTCAGAAGGGAGTGATTCCTCTAATTCGATAATTCCGACATCGTTTAAGAAGAAAGATTGGTTTTTATTATAGAGTTTGCTTTTATAAAAAGTCTTTGTTTTATAAAACGTATTGTTATCTAAAATTTTAAATTCCTTAAAGACATTGACCTGGGTAGCGTTTTCTAAGCAGTGGGCAGCAGTAATAAGTTTTGACTGTGAGTAGGCGACTGAGGAACAAATGTATTTGTTGTTATCTTCTTTAACGATTTGTAACATCAAAGCACTATTATAATTTGAAAAATCAATGGCCCAAGCATGGGCACTCAGTATCGCAATCAGTAGTACAAATAAGTTTTTCACTTCTCGATTATGGCATGCCCTGCATTTTAGAAATCAAATTTTGAATTTATGAAATGGTGTATAGAAACTAGACGATTGTGTCCTATCTTAACTTCCAAGGGAAAATGTCCTACTTAACGCATTAATATTACACTTATCAGGTATTCATATACCTGGAGTGTTTAATGGGAAAAGTAAGCATG
>JBFWTE010000014.1:0-84596 GCA_050247975.1 Bacteriovoracaceae bacterium | reverse complement strand
AGCTCTGGGAATATCTCGCCTTCTCAAGAGTTTCTGATTGGGGAAAGCAGTACAGAATTTTAGTGCAGTATATTGAAAAGAACGTGCTCGAAGCTTCGGGACTTATAAGCTTCTCTCCTCGAACTGGGTAAATTGAACCAACTTATTTGTTAGAGATTCTATCCAATTTTTTACACCAATTGAAAACGTGCCAAAAAAATCGATATCATTTGATTTAAATTTTAAAAATTAGTAACAGCCAACTTCTACAACAGAACTGTAGCAGGTTTGATTTTTACTACAATTTCCAGAACTTCTTCTAGTTTTATAACCACAAGTTTCTCGGCCAATGTCAGAAAAATTATGTGCACCAGTTGAACAGCTCGCCTCATGACATCCAGAACAGTAAGTAGATGAAGTCGATGACCAACTATTTAACTGAATCCAACCTGCCGGACAGCTCGTGCCAGGCAAGCGACAAATTTTCTCACCAGTAGGAGTAGTAAAAACTTCACCACCAACAGCATAACAAGCAACTTGTTTATGTTTGTTTCCATAGAGTGGATTAATCAGATCCTTCAATTCCTTAATTTCAGCAAAACTCACACAATCTGAAAGATTGTTTGGATCACAAACTTCAAATGAACTTGTTACGGTGTTATCAATTTTACAGTCAAAAACTAGAAGCTTATCATTGACCTTATAGGCCTCAACAGCGACCATTTCTTTTCTCTGAATAGTCCGACTGCTGTCGTTCTCTTTTGGCTGACTATCTTTCCCCTTTAATTGCATCACAAGCTCTAACATATAGGTATTAGCTGAAAGTGTCTCTTTGTATCGCAAGCTCAAACTCTTTATTAAATCTTTGCCATAAGTTTTTCCCTGGCAAAGACTACCAATACAACCAATTGTATCATCTTGTGGAACACTATTCATGGTTGCTGGATCAGAATACTTAGCAATAAGTTGATTTCTATAAGAATCTTGAAATGGCAGAGGATCTGTCCCATTTAAAACTGATTTAATATTTTCAAATGAAGACTTTTGATTCATTAAATTCAAAGTACTTCCATCAAGTTTTAACTCTTGCCCACCTAGTACTGAGATACAAAAATTTTTTTGGGCCTTAAATCGTAAATCGATCTCATGCTTTAACTCATTGGCATCGGAGATTGACTGAATTTTATTTGTATTTTTCAAACCCTGAGAAAAGGTATTCATCATGGCATACATAAGGACACTGCCTATCCCTAAGGCCACCATCATCTCAATTAAACTGAAACCAGAAGATTTAATTTTTTTCATGACTCAATTATAAAAAGAAACCCCATAAGAGTCTAATTGAGGCACCTTTTACCACTTATTAGCTACTTATTACGCCTCAATTATGTGGCACTAATTAAAGAAGTTTCTACTATTTGAAATCGCCGTAGCAATCCCTACTCCTACGCCAAATGTAAGCATACTAGACCCCCCATAACTCATCAGAGGAAGAGGAATACCCACAATAGGAAGAAGGCCGGATACCATCGACATGTTAATGAAAGCGTGCCAGAAAAAAATCGACATCACTCCCACCACTAAAACAGAATCATAAAATCGCTGAACTGAAGTCGCCAGCCAGATAAGCCGCATAAAGAAAACCAGGTAGAGGATAATTAAAAAGACCGAACCAAAAAATCCATGCTCTTCATTAAAAATAGCAAACACAAAGTCAGTATGGTTTTCGGGAAGATAGTTTAGAGATGCCTGAGAAGAATTTTTAAACCCTTTACCGAATAATCGGCCAGATCCAATAGCAATCTCAGATTGAATCGCATTGTATCCTGAACCTTTAGCATCTTCATAAGGATCAATAAACGTATGAATACGTTTTCTCTGGTACTCTTTCAAACCGAAGTTATACATCAGAACACTGGTGACAATTCCTATAATTCCCAAAGTCACAATAGTCTTCCACTTAAGACGCTTATAAAAAATCATCATGGCAAAAATAAACAGTAAAAGCATCCCTGTTCCCAAGTCTGGCTGTACAATAACCATCACTGCAGGAATCATAGTGATAAGACCTGGTAAGATAAGATCTTTAAAACCTAACTGTCTTTCAGGATTAAACTTAGTGAAGTATCGAGAGAGCGCAAGCACCAAGCCCATCTTCATAAATTCAGAAGGCTGCATACGAATCGGCCCAAGCACTAGCCAGCGCTGAGCACCCATTCCTACTTTCCCCATTAATAAAACGAGGAAAACTAAAAAAAGAGTGAACGCGTAACCAAAATATGAAAGTCTTTCAAAAGTTTTTGGATTGAGAAAACTTATCGCAATCGCCACTGTAATAGAAATTAAAAACCAAATGATTTGTGATTTATAAAGTGAATCCAAACCTTCATGAGTTTGGGAATGAGTGGCAGAATATAAATTGAGGACACCCACCATGAAAATGGCCGCCATACTTCCAATGAAACTAAAATCATATCTTTTTAAAAATTGAACAAGCGTTTGATTCAAAACTTACTCCTATTAATCATCACCTTCAGCACTTTCTGTTGCTGCTGGTTTAAGAGACTTGACCCAATTGTCTTTGATCGTCTTATCTTTTTCAAGATTTTGAAGATACATTTCTGGTTGGTACTTTTTCATATACTGAGTAATAACGGCTTCTACTACAGGAGTCGCAGCACTTGATCCGTGACAGCCGTGCTCAACAATAGCGGCAGCTGCAATTTTAGGATTATCATAAGGTGCAAATCCTACAAATAAACCATGGTGACGAGATTCATAGTCCATGTTTTCACATTTCGCATAGACCTTATCAGCACTCGCACCCTTCACCTGAGATGTTCCCGTCTTTCCGGCCATTAAAATCCCCTGACCGCGACGATAGAATGCTGTTCCCTTAGGATTGTTCACCACTTGGAAAAGACCTTCTCTCACAAACTTCAAAGTCTTTTCATTTTTCATATCAATCTTAGAGAGAAGCTCGGGAGTAAATGTCTTAACCAACTCTCCTTGAGAATCATAAATATCTTTAACTACAAATGGACGATAAATCTTTCCACCATTGGCCACAGCTGCATAAGAAATCGCTAACTGGATTGTGGAAGCAAGAACATAAGATTGACCGATGGCACATGAAAGAGTTTCCCCTGCTTGCCACTCTTGACCATAGCGCTTTTTCTTCCACTCTTTAGTAGGAATAAGTCCTGCAACTTCACGCGGAAGCGAGATTCCTGTACGGGCACCAAGGCCGAAAGCCTTCGCATATTTTGCAATGGCATCAATATCCATTCTGTTAGCTGCTTTTTGGAAATAGACGTTACAAGATTCGCGGATGGCCTTAACTAAATTAGTTTGACCATGGCCCTCTTTTTTCCAGCAGTGATAAACTTTTCGCCCAAGTCTGAATGATCCATTACAAAAAACTTCGGTGTTCTCATCAATTTCACCTTCTTCAAAGGCCGCAATTCCAGTAAAAATTTTGAACGTTGATCCAGGAGAGAAGTGCTCCTGAATATTTCTATCACGTAGTGGATGTTCCTTATTTTGAATCAAGCTTCTCCAATATTCTGGAGTAAGACCCCTCGAAAATTGAGAAGGATCAAAAGATGGACGTGAAACCATGGCCAGCACTTCACCTGAATCAATATCAATCGCCATGACACCGCCAACTTTCCCTTCAAGGGCATTGAAAGCTGCTACTTGCATATCACGATCAATGGTCAGCTTAACATTCATTCCAGAGAGAGGCTTTTCGTCTTCAATACCTTTAAATAAGTTATCAGTATTAATATAACGCTTTCTTCTGCCTCGAGCGTCCACTTCAACAAACTCGTGACCATTCTCACCGCGAAGATAACGATCAAGTTGCTCTTCAATTCCAAACTGCCCAATGAAGTCCCCTAGACGGTAGTCCACACGGTCCCGTTCACGAAGCTTTGGCAGTTGAGTTTGAGAAATTTCAGAAATATAACCAAGTAAGTGCGCACCAATTTCTTTATCGCGATACTCTCTAGAGATAAAAGTATCCACACTGATACCTGGCAGGTCAGCGTTTTGAGTTTCAATTTTTGCTAATTCTTCAAAAGAAATATTCTTTTTAACAATAATTGGCCGATACTTGGCCTGATTAGAATTTTTCTTCAGAATTCCTTTAATACTCTGAATATCCATCCCTAAAATATTGGCGAGCTTATTCAAAGTGTAATCGTTATTCATTAAAAACTGAGGAGTCAAAATAGCATCAAAGCGCGGAATATTATCCACCAATAACTGATCATCTCGAGAATAGATGAGTCCTCGTGGTGCCCATACAACTTCTTTTCTTAAACGGTTCTGGATCGAATAATTATGAAGCGTTTCACCCTTGTAAACCTGCAAATACCATAGACGAGACAACACCAGACCGAATGCAGCTGTTATAATATAAGAAATGAGCGTTGCTCTTTCTTTATGTATCTTGACCAGTTCTTCTTCGCCGAACATTAGCGTGGCCTCCGTTCAGAAATTTCGAAGGATTTGGAGATGATTTTTGAGATATTTTGCATAAAGACTGAGGAGGCTTGGCCAAAGCCAAGTCGACGAAGGCTGAATGGAAAAGATCCAAAAAGCACTCCAAAGTCTAGAACGTTTTGGACGGATGTCATGCTCAAATTTCAACTCCCCGAGGTCCACTCTCACTAGGAACTCGCCATATAAGGCCTAAAAGCCAAAACAGCACAGGAGAGATAAGTGAAAGCAAAATACTTCCTGGAACAAAACTCCAAAGTATCATGCCAAAATTTTCAAAATTACTAATCTTCAAACAAATAACAACGGTAACTGTTAAATACCAAATGAACTGGAACAATTGCACTGTCACCATAGTCATAGCGGCAGTAGTGAGTTGCAGTAGCTCTTTTAAATAATTGGCGGAAAGCATGACAATAATACCAGCAAATGTCCCCAAGGCCCATCCTTCAACTGAAAAAATGGAATGGATAATTTGAAGTCCTAAAATCATCCAAGGTACACCCGGTGAATCGAGCCTGATGGCCAAAAATAAAATGATAAGAACATTAAAAGTTAAACGATACTCATTCCAACCCATGGCCGGCAAAAGAGTTGATGTTATTATTTCAAAGCCAATGAGACTAGCTAATGTAATAGCAAATGAAATAAGCATTTGGGAAAGACGCATCTTCATGGAGCTGGCTCCTTAGCAACTTCGGCACCAGCTTCTTCAAGAGGAACCAAAACAATCACTTCTTCTAATTTATCAAACTCAACAGTTGGAACGACCTCAATAGAAAGTGTCATTCCAAAATTCTCTTTTGAAATGTCCGTGATCATTCCGACCTTAACTCCCTTAGGATATATTCCACCTACTCCGGCCGTAAGGAGCTTATCGCCTACTTCAACTGACTCATTTCTCATGACATATTTCAGAGCACATTTAAAGTTATAGACACCTTCAACAATCCCATGGGTTCTCGTTCTCTCAATTAACACATCCACACGGTTGTTCTGATCAAGAATAGTCAAAACATCTGAATAATGATCAGTGGCCCGATACACATAACCTACAAGCCCATGATCAGTGATCACTGGTGACATGACCTTGATTCCATGTTTTGTTCCTTTATTAAGACGAATAACCTTAAACTCGTTGGCAGAATCCCAACCTACGACTTGCGCCATAATCTTCTGATGGGTCATCTCGTCTGAGTAACTTAAGAGCTTTTTGAGCCTCAAGTTTTCCTTTCTCATCTCTTCCATACTCATGAGATCACTTTCCAAGCGGGAGATCTGCTTTTTAAGAATGCTATTTTCCTTGCTGGTATTAACAATCAATAGATAGTTATCCCAAAGTGAAGATAGGTTTTTCTTAGAGCTGGCAAGACCTTCTTGGACCGGAGAAAGAACTTCAGACACGATTTGATGAAAGAGCGATGGCTCCTCCAAATTAAACCGTTTCTGAGAAATTCCATAAATGGCCAGAAAGGCAACAATAATATTATTGACGATTTTAGTCTTCGAAGACTCTTGTACTAGTTTCAAGCTAATCCCTTAATTTAAAACTTATCCAACTAGCGTAAACGAAATCTTGCTTCTCGCCAACGAAGATTCTAATCAAAAGTCTTTGACCTCATCTTATTAACCCCGATAAAATAACTTGCATTTAAAATGTAAAAGGAATCCAATGAAAAACGCATTTGCCAACAAAATGTCTTATTTTATCCTGACTTTTATTTTTCTTATTATCACGGCGAGCTTTCTGTTCAGTGGTTTTAATAACTTTTCCCTGGGTGGAGGCAAAAATGTTGCTACAGTCGACGGAACTCCAATCACGATAAAAGAGTATCAAACGGCCTTAAATCGCCAGATTGAATTTTTTAGTCAAATGATGGGTGGACAGGGGCTTACCCAGAAGCAATTAGAAGAAATGGGGATCAAACAGTCTGTTTTAAACGGACTTGTTCAGCAAAAACTCATCTTGAATGCTGCTGACCAAATGGGATTCGTTGTGTCATTGGACGAAGTGAAGGCCGAAATTAAAAATATGCCTTATTTTAAAACCAATAACCAATTCGACGTAAACCTTTACCGCAACATGTTGCAATCTAATGGATATATCCCTACACAATTTGAAGAGCTCGTTTCAAATGATCTTAAACAAAAAAAGGTGGATCAGTTATTCAGTTCTGCCCTAGTTTCAGAAAATTTCGTCAACGATGTGATTAAATTCAAAAATAATGTCGTTGTGGTTCAAGGGGTAAAAATTAGTCGTCAATCACTTGCTCCCCTAGTCTCTGTTTCTGAGCAAGAAATTAAGGACTATGTTGCAAACCCGGCCAACCAAAAAAATCTTGAAGCGGCTTACGAAGAAAATTTTGCAAAATATAATCGTCCAGAAGAAGTTAAGGCCCGCCACATTTTAATTAGAGGGGAAGATCAGAAGGCCCTTGATAAGATTAATGCCATCAAGGCCAAGGTGAATACAAAGAATTTTGCTCAAATTGCTTCTAAAGAGAGCGAAGATCAGTCTGGTAAAAACAACGGTGGAGATCTTGGATGGTTTTCTGCCGGTAGAATGGTTCCTGAATTCGAAGCTGTCGCTTTTAAAATGAAGGCCGGTGAAATCTCTGGGCCAGTTAAAACTCAATTTGGCCACCATCTTATCTATGTAGAAGGGAAAAAAGCCGCTGAAGTCAAAAAATTAGATGATGTAAAAAATGAACTGGCCCAAATTCAAATTCAAAAGACCAAGGCCCAAGACTTAGACAAGCTTCTTAAGGCCGAGGAGGCCAAGCTCGTTTCAGCTTTAGAGAAAAATGATCTAAATACAGTAGAAACGACGACTAAAAAAGTTCAAGGTCAGTTTTTTAAGAGTGCAGAAATTAACCAATTTGATCAAAGCTTGGAGCAAGCGGCCCTTTCTCCTCAAGAAGCTGATCAAGTATTTAAGGCCCAAGCGGGAGCTGTTCTTAACTTTGGTAACCCAGGCACAATTTATTTAGTTAAAGTTGTTTCTCATCGCCAAGGCATTGAAGAGTCTAAGCTTGCAGAAGAAATGAAAAAAGAAATCACTGCCCAAAACCAAGCATTTTCACGTAAGGGCCGGGAAGAGTTGATTAAATCAATGAACAATAAAGCTAAGATTGTCACAACCCCAGGATTGTTGTAAATTTGGGCTCCGTAAGGAGCTCAATTATGGCAGATAAAAACGCACGTTTTAAACAAAATGTCCCAGGTCAATACTACGTCGATGATTCTTGTATTGCATGTGATGCCTGCTGTGTTGAAGCCCCAAAATTTTTTGCTATGAATGATGACGAAGGCCATGCCTTCGTCAAACTTCAACCTCAAACTCCTGATGAAATGAATGAAGCAGAGAACGCCCTGGCCGCTTGTCCTGTAGAGGCGATTGGAAATAATGGCTAGAATGATGAGTTGCCGAGAAATTGGGGCTTATTCTTTCTACGAGACCATATTTACTTAATATTCTTAAGCTTAGACTACCAAATTACAATCAGTTACAGTTTTTTTATCTAGGTTTTACTTTAAGACTATAATCCTAGAATTATGAAAAAACCTATTATTCCAAAAAATGATGCTGAAAGATTAGAGGCCTTAAATTCTTATCAAATCCTCGATACACCTTCAGAGCCTTGCTTTGATGATTTAACTCTTCTGGCCTCTCAGATTTGTGGAACCCCAATTGCTCTCATTAGCTTAATAGATCAGGATCGCCAGTGGTTTAAATCAAAAGTGGGGGTTGAGGTAAGTGAAACACCAAGAGATGTGGCCTTTTGTGCTCACGCCATTAATGAGACTGAAACCTTTATTGTAGAAGACAGTCTTAGTGATGAGCGATTCTTCGATCATCCTGCTGTTGTGGCCAGTCCCGGTGTGCGCTTCTATGCAGGGGCACAACTTAAAACTCTGGAAGGTTATAACCTAGGAACTCTTTGTGTGGCCGATTATGGGCCAAGAAAATTGAGTCCAGAGCAAATTGCTGCTCTTAATGCTCTCTCTAAAAAAGTGGTCACTGAACTTGAACTCCGAAAAAAAGTAAATGAATTAACCTTATCTAGAAACCTCATTTTAGAGCAGCAAACCAGATTGATTGCAGCGGCAAAGTTCTCTGCTCTAGGAGAAATGGCAGGAGGTATTGCTCATGAAATTAATAATCCACTAACTATAATCAATGGAAAAATTTCAGGTGTCATAAGTGGTATTCAAGATGGAAGCATAGATAAAGAAAAAATTCTTAAGGAACTTTCAAAAGTTGAAACGACTGTTGAGCGAATTTCAAAAATCATTAAAGGGCTTAACTCATTTTCTAGAAACTCTAATGAAGACCAAATGGAATTAACCTCATTAACCCAAATCATCTCTGAATGTTTGGATTTATGTAAGGAGAAAATTAATAAAAGAGAAATAGAGCTTAAAATTAAAATCAGGAATGACATTAAAGTGCTTTGTCGTCCTCAACAAATTTCTCAAATTATCATAAACCTTATCAGCAATTCTTACGACGCTTTAGCAAACGCATCAGTTCGGTGGATAGAAATAGCTGCAGAAACGAATTTGGATTCAGTTTGCATTTCGATTTCAGATAGTGGCCCAGGCATTCCTGAACACATTCGGGAAAAGATCATGCAACCCTTTTTTACAACCAAAGAAGTTGGTAAGGGCACTGGACTTGGACTTAGTATTTCAAAGGGGCTTGCTGAAGAACACAAAGGAAGTCTAGAACTTGACTTAAAGTCTCAACATACGAAGTTCATTCTTAAACTCCCCTTACCTCGCTAAAGTGCTTAAGTCGTACTTCCGATAGGCCCTAAAAGCACCGAGGGCCATATGCTAAAATTTATTCTTTTGTTTACATTAATTCTAAGCCTAAACGCATTTGCAGATTCTGATTCCCCATTATTCAATAAACAATTAGTAAAAATTGGTGATTGTGAACTCGTCCGGAATCCTCTTAAAACTGATGATCTTCAGCGCTACTCTTTAAAATTAACTTACTCGATAGAAACCATTGAGGCCAATGGACCTAAAATAGAGCGAGTGGTGAATTACCAAATTCCTTCAATCCAAGGAAAGGCCATTGAATCGCTCTCTAAATCAACTGCCTCAGAAGAACACACGATTATGTTTTTTCCTAAGGATCAGAAATCTTCTTTAAAAACCTGCTTAGACAGTAAGGCCTATTTAGAAAAACGCTTTATGCCACAGATCGAATCAAATGATTGCTCTGGAGTGGTTTCTGATTTTGATCGAGTGTCTGGTAAAAATCTTCCTTCCTCATCAAGCAGGCCAAGTTCAAAATCAAAAGCCAGACACCAATAAAAAAGGCCCGGTTAAATTGAATAAAGTACTTTATTTTTTTTCATGTTGAAAAAATAGTGAGTAGGCATCCCTAATCACTATTCTGATCGCTATCCAAGCCATAAAATCCACCCATCATTGACTTTTAACTTAAAGTACGGCAAAATACCGTACGAGACTTACCTGTGATAAAAACTAAAGTTGTAACCTCACGATTTGCAGAAAAACAAATCCGTAAACTTCCTAAGGCCATTCGAGAAGCTTTAAATTATTGGGTAGAGGCAGTTGAATTTCAAGGGATACTGCAAATTAGAAAGTACAAGGGCTATCACGATGAGCCCTTAAAGGGAAAAAGAATTAATCAGCGATCTGTTCGACTTAATAAATCTTACCGAGTGATTTACAGCGAACACAATGATCATTTAGAAATTCTCATAATTGAGGTCAATAACCATGAGTACTAAATCTTTAAGCAAAATTTTAAAAAAAGAATTTGGGCCAATTACGTTTGGAGGTTTTCTAAGATCTGCCAGAACAATGAAAGATTTATCACAAACTGAAATGGCCAAATTTCTTAAAATATCTAAAAGCTCTCTATGTGATATTGAAAAAGGACGCCAACTTGTTAGCCCAGAGCTTGCAGCTAAAATTGCAAAAAAATGTGAACTATCAGAAGTACTGGCCGTAAAAGCTGCTCTCGATGATTTATTAAGACGATCTGGTCTTAGTTACGAAACTGAATTGAAAAAAATTTCTTAAAATAAAAAAGGCCCGGTTAAAACCGGGCCTAAAATCCATGGCTAGGAGATCATGAATTTAAAATTATCTCTTAATGTTAAGAACTTCTTGTAACATCTGATCAGAAGTTGTGATCGTTCTAGTATTCGCTTGAAAGTTACGTTGAGCGGCCATTAGCGAGATAAACTCGTTGGCGATATCAACGTTTGACTGCTCAATAGACTTCGCAAGAACTTCACCACGTCCATCGGCACCTGGCTTTCCAAGAGCGGCTTGACCTGATTTACGAGTTTCTTTAAATAAGTTTTTACCTATTTTAGATAGACCCTCATTGTTTTCAAATTTTGCCACTGCAACTTGACCGAGTTCACGCAGAATACCGTTATCATAAACCGCAGTAAGAATTCCTGAATCATTAAATGACATCGATGAAAGTGTCGCAGCAGAAGCACCATCTTGTGTGTGACGAGCGACAGAAGATTTAGAACCGTACTGAGTAACGCTATCAAGACCAGTTCCACCTTCTTTAAGTGATTCACCAAAATTAAGAGCAATTTTTTGACCTTGAGCCGCACCTTTATTGAAATTAAATGCGTTCATTCCTGGAACTTCTTCTTGTAAAATTCCTTTATCATTAAATACTAATTTACCATTTGCCTGTTCCATTAATTTTCCAGGAACTCCTCCAGTTACATCCGCACCATCGGCCATCGCATGGTACTCCCAATTTCCATCTGCTATTTTATTAAAATAGACAGTAATTAAACGGGCCGTTCCGACATTGTCATAAACAGTAAGTGAAGTATTAAAATTAGAAGTTTTATCTGGATTCATTGGATCAAAAACTTTTACATTTTCACGAGAGTCTAAGTTAGCAGACATTTTAACTTCTGTTGTAGCAATCGCAGGAATAGTTGTATTCCCTAGCTTAATTGCGCCCATTTTATTGGTGATATTACCTTTATCGTCAGGTTGGAAACCCTGAACTTTGTAACCATCACCATTAATCATGAAACCTTCTTTATCGAAATGGAATGAACCATCACGAGTATAGGCCCTGCCCCCTGGAGCATCTACTGTAAACCATCCATTTCCGTTAATGGCAAGGTCAGTAATATTTTGAGTTCTAGCAACAGTTCCCTGAGTGAACTGAGGAGTTACGTGAGCTAGCTTGGTACCTGAACCGATTTGGTCACCACCATCAATACCCTTAAGAGAGCTGGCCAGCATGTCTTGAAATTCTGCGCGAGATCCTTTAAATCCGATTGTTCCAGCATTCGCGATGTTATCGCCCACTACTGACATTGATTGTCCAGCAGCGGTCAGACCTGTAACACCGATGTTAAAAGATGAAAGAATACTCATTTTGTCCCTCCTAGACTCCATGTTTGCGAGGGGATTTAAGCACTACAGGCTCTTATCCAATGGCTTCCAGAAAAGGACCGGCCAACCTCGAATTTTTTATTTTATAAAAACCGTTACATCATAAAAATAGTTGAATCAATTTTAGTAAACACGTTTTCATTCATGTTGTTTTTATCCACTGCCGTTACGACTGTATTTTTATCTACATCAACCACGTAGGCTGCCTTATTCGTAATAACAAGGGAATCATGTCCTCCTTTAGTGCGTAGTTTACTAATTGCTTCTTTCAGCTTCATGTACTCATTTCCATCAAGCTCTATATTTCTCTCTTGCAATCTTTTCATTGCATGAGTTGAAACATTCACATCCTGACCTACACTAAGGCCATTAACTTGAGGAAGTCGAACATCATTCTTGCCGATTTGATCGACAAGCATATTTTGGAATTCGCTTTGTTGTCCTTGTTTAAGAACATTTGCTTTTTCAGCCTTCTGTTGATCAGAAGGTAGCGAAGAAACATTAGGTATTAGAAGCGAATTAACTTTACTCATACTAGTCGTAAATTCCTGTATTCTCAGAATAAGCATTCATTGCTTGTTCCACTGGAACAGAATTATTCTTATTCGATTGTACCATAGGGGCAGCCTGTCCCGACAAGTCGGAATTAGTTGCCTGATGTGTCTGTGTCTCTTCTGTATGAAAACTCGCCACATCTCTTAAATAAACTTTTTGATTATTTACAGTAAGAACTGGTTCACCTTCATCGAAAGTAACACTTGTAACAACCCCAGTAGCTTCGGTGCGTGTTCCTACTTCAATATTATTTTGATCCCAGGCCTTAACCTGGATTTTATATTTTCCTTTGACCGCCGGAGTTCCATCTAAAGCAACTCCATCCCAAGTCAATTGATGTGAACCTTGAGACATACCCTCTTTCCAGATTTCACCCATGACATTATTTTTTTCATCTAGAATACGAACCATCACTCGAGAAGCATCTGAATCTAATTTAAAAAGAACATCTCCAGAATCTCCATTCTCTTTTAACTCTAGAGTTGATCCAGTGGTCACAACTTTCTTACCAACAAAAGAAGCCGCATAAAACTTATCTTGCATTGCTTTTGTTTTGTTAGCATCTTCAAATTTTTTATTAAGACCTGTGAGTTGTTCTAATTGAGAAAATTGAGCTAACTCACCTGTAAATTTACTTTGGTCCATTGGATTGAGAGGATCTTGGTTTTGAAGCTGGAATGTTAATAGCTTCATAAACTCATCCTTACCCATTTGATTATGTGGGCCGTCTTTGTAAACTTCGCTCTTTGGACGATAACCAGTCGCCTTATTAATAATGTCTTCTTTAATTTGATCTTCAGATCTTCCTTTAGATGAAAGACTTTTTGGGGCCATCGTGACCTGGCGATACTTCATTTCCTGATTAGTAATTGGTCTTCCCATTTCAGGCATTAGGCAGCTTCCTTATCTTTGAGAAGATCCCATAGGTCTTGTCTGCGATTTGAATCATGACGACGTTGATTTTGTTCTGATCCAAAATGCTTTTCAGTACCAGATTGTTGTCCCTGAGATTGTTGTCCTAAATCGAAATTTTTAGACGATGAAGACGAGTTTTCAACTTTAAAATCAGCTACATTTATTCCAGATTGACCTAGATGAGAAAATAAATCTTTTGAATTTTGTTGGAAGAAATTTTTCCCTTCCACCGAATGCGTTCCAATATTAATAGCAACAGCATCCCTATTTTGTCCAAGGGCCTTTTGAACTGTAATATCGATAGTTCCTAGCTCATCATGCTTCACTCTCATAGAAACAGTTGGCTCTTTTGCTGCTTTGGCCTGAACAATATAATCAGAGATTTGATTTAAAATTTGATCAGAATTAGTACTCTTTACATGTGACATATCAAAGACTTTCTGAGGAGCTTGAACATCATTCAACTTCTGATTTGAATTTTGTTCAATCATATTATTCAAGATAAATTGCTGCGAGTTCATTGGAGAAGAAGTTGGGGCTTCGGCCGATTTTAAATCATTAATCACTTGAGTTGATTTTAAATTATTCTCTAAAGCAAGACTTTGATTTTGAACTTTCGCTGATCCATAAGTATTTGTCGGAAGAGTTTTCTTGCTGACAATATTTTTCTGAGCAACAAAATCTTCCATATTCATTAATTGAGGATCAATTTCAGACTTTGCAAAATCTATGGCAGGAGAACGACCTGTTTGGTTTACTTGAGGCAATTTCACTAATGGCTCAACCTGAACTGGTACTTCAGTATTGGTCGTGGCCAAATTTACTATTTTTTCATTGCTTAAATTAACTGGCAAATCTACCGTTTTTGGTCGTATTAAACTCTCAACCCCATTCGTAATTTCTGGATCAAAAACTTTAGGCTGAATCGTTTCTGGCTGACCTGTTTGAGGTAGGCCATTAATAAGTGAAGAAGGTTTTTCTAGTGCCTGATCAGGTGAAACTTGAATCGCTTTCACATCAGTCTCAGGCATCATGAGATTAGCAGCAAGCTCATTCGCAAAGTCAGTAGACTCTAATGCACCTTCCACATTTACTAATAAATTATCTGCGCTCACAGCATCTTTACCAGCAACTCCCTCGAGAGCCTGTGAAGCGATTGATTTAGTTGTTAGCGACTGAAGCATAAATTCCTTAAGTGGTCCTACCGTTCTATTATTTCACTAACTGCCCCTATTTTAAAAGCTGGGCAATATATTCCAAAAGAACTTTAGACTTATTTTTTAGAAGGAAATATTTGCCGGGTGAAGCAGTCGATTCAAGAGAAGATGTTAATTCTATTTGCCAAGAAGTGAGATTTTTTTTGATAGGTCTTCAATTTCCCAAGGCTTAACAATGTAGTCATTGATACCGGCCTTAGCACATTCAATAATATGGTTCATTTCTGCGATTGAGGAAACCATAAGGATAGGAAGTTTTTTTAACTCTGGAATAGCGCGAATGCCTTTAGTAAGTTCAAGCCCTGTACCATCAGGCATCATCATATCCGTAATGACAAACTCTACCTGTTCGGAAGTTCCCAATTTACTTTTAATAATATTAAGGGCCTCATTTCCGGACTTTGATACAAATACTTTAGAAATACCCAATTTTTGAAGATCCGTTTTAACTAAAATTCTCATCGTTTCATAATCATCTACGATTAGAAATTGCTTCTTTTTAATAGAATCTGAAACTTCACTCATTTCTCTTTCTCCACACCATTACTAAGAAATTCAATATCTAATTTCTTTTCGGTTGAAACACTCTCTGAATAAAATCGGGCCATATCAGCAAGCATCTGATCTTTGATTTTAGGATAATACAAGTTTAATGAGGCGTGTGCTAACTTTTTTTTCACATCATCTGTAATTACAGGAGTTTTAGATACATACAAAATATTTAGCAAGGCAAAATCGTCAAATTTGTTCTCAATCAAAAAGCGGTAAGCAAACTTTGAGTCTTGAAAAAGTGCCACAACCTTTTTCAACTGTTTTCCAACTTGTAACAACTCATCGGCACTAGATACTTTTGAACAACTAAATTTTAGCGCTTCAAATTGTTTCGTTAAATCCTCAGTTAAGTTTCCCTCTCCAACAAAAAGTATAAAGCGCATAAAAACTCCAAATATTTTAAACAGAGGTGGAAACATTTAAATGAAAATGCTTCTTCTTAAAAACAAAAAGGTCATGTGCATAGAGTTCAGAAGTTCCCATTTTTTGAAATTCCAGTAAATCTGCCACAAATCCTCTTAATGTATATTTATCTGTTTCATTGATGAAATGGATTGTGGCCCTGTACTTACCAGGAGACTCAACCCCAACAACAACTAACTGCATATTGAAAGGCTTGTTAATCCGAAAGATCTCTCCTCTTGTGATTGGAGTTTCAGAAATAAAGCATATTTCATGCTCTGACATCGATACTAGCTCTACGCTAATAGAAAAAGGTATCAAACTTTCCATGTCATCCAAACTCTTATCTATCCGATGCTCATGCAATACTTTTTGATCTTGTTTTAAAAATTTTGGATTATTTTCCCACTGGCCACCTAATTTTTTTAAACTTTTAGCAGTTTCTCTTTCTTTCTTTTTCTTTCTATAAATATCTAAAAATTTTATAATAATACTCTCATTAGGAGTAATTTTAGTACTCATGACAAAATGATACTCTAACTTATCTCTCAGAACCTCCACAGTAGTCTCTTCATAATTAAAAACAATGACGAAGGGGAAATAATCTCTTACTTGTGTTGAAGAAGCAATCAGCTCTTTAATTCGTTCGACATCATTAAATAAACTATAATTGATGACTATAATTGATGGCCTATCACGTAAAATTTCTGATTGTGGATTAAGAATTTTAAGCCTATGAACGATAGAAACATTGCAAGACTCTAAAGCAAGTGTTCCAGATTTCAATAAGTGACCTTTAACATCATAAATCGTAATATTCTCTCTAAAGAAATAATCCTTTTCCTCCATAGACATGATTCGATTAAAGTAAACGGTTTTTGAAAGCAGTATTAATCTACTTAAACTGGCGTCATGACTCTTGAGGCTTTTCGAAGTGCTATCTTTCTTCTTATCCTGAGCCAAGACCATCATTTTTTTTGCCAAAAATTCGTCTAGAATTGCATAAAGCTCATCTGAAATTATGCCAGTGCTGATTTCATATTCATAATCTTTAGTTAATTTACTCTTCTCAGCGGAATCAAGATCCTCAGTTAAATAATTGAACTCTAACTGATAACTATATTTAAAGTGCGAATGAATATCGTCAGTACTTCGATTTACTATTTGATGAATTTTTGAATGAAATAAATTTCTAAAATATGGAAAATCTATCGCAATCTCTTTCTTTGTTTCCCATAACCTATTGCTTTCAAGGCAGGCATAAGTTCTAGATAAATATTTAACCCAGACACACTGATATAAAGTTAAATGATCTTTAAATTTAACCTTTGGAGCTGGACTTCCTTTGTGAATATCTGAATAAAAGACGTGTCTAAAAAAATTTAAAACATCATCATTGGTGGGATTTTTTATACAATAAATAAAATCACCTACCGCAGATAGCCTCCCTATCTTTACAGCAGCATCCTTACTTGGAACAACAATAAGAAAAAAGGTATTAGGCAAAATCCGACGAACCTGATCAGACAAATCTCTTCTCACGGTATGAAGAAAATTAAAATCAAAAATAACTACTTGTGGAGATACTTCAATAATTTTAAAAAAGGCATCGTAAAGTGAATCAGGCTCCATGGAAACAAAATTGGTCTCGGGCATTTCTGATTTTGTTTGATTAATGAGATTAATGATATAATCATCATGTTGACCCAGATAAATTAAGTTTTTCATTAAAGCGACTTTTAGAAGTTAATGTTATACTGATTACAATTTTAATATACAATTGGGATATTATGAATTCAGAAACGCATTTTTTAATTGTTGATGACTACTCCAACATTAGAAATCTAGTTAAAGCTCAGTTAAAAGATTTTGGCTTTGAAAAAGTAACCGAATTTGAAAATGTAGATAAGGCCATCGCTTATTTAGAAAACCCTACTGTATCCGTCGACTTTATCATCTCTGACTGGAACATGCCTGGAAAAACTGGTCTCGATTTTTTAAAATGGGCAAGATCTCAAGAAAAGTATAAAAAAACACCGTTTCTTATTCTTACAACAGAGAACGAACAGGCCAAAGTGATGACAGCTATTGCCGCAGGGGTCAGCAATTTTTTATTAAAACCATGGGAAGAAGAAGATTTAAATGGCAAAATTTCTTTATGTTGGAAAAAGCATCATCCTTGAGATAATTGTCCAAAGAAGTCTCCGATCCATAAACGGATATCATTAAGTATACTAAGCAGACTTCTCTTCTCGGCCAGTTCTTGCATGAGTCGTTTATGATCTTCCAAGGCAATCTTTTTCATTTCTTCCATTAGTTCTTGATTTACAGGTTTAATAGTTGGATCAACTTGTTCATTCTTGATATCCAACATCTCACCTTGCTTAACCTTATAACTACTCTTCTTATTTAAAATATTGATATCGCCTTTCATAACAGAAATCGCCATTCCAGACTTATCATGATTTAAGTGGATTACAGTAGACTGATCAGAAACATCAATTAAGGTATCATCAATCTTGATTTTTTTTACAGGAGAATCATCCTTAAGATTGAAATGCATGCTGCCCTCAACTAAATCAACTGCAATGCCGTTACTAGAAATTTTCTTTTTTTCTTCGTAGAAACTTGAATCAATTAAAAAATCAAGAAAGATGAGGGAATTCTCCCCTAAGTGAATGGTACTTTCATCTAAGAATGCATAAGTTGCTGAGGAATCTTTACCGGTAAATAAGTAGGCCTGAGAGTAGATCTTATCTTTATTATGAAGTTGAAACCAGCTAATTGAATCGCCAAGCCTCATTCTCGTATCACCCTTTGCCTCAATAACTAATCCTATAAAATTTTTCCCTCTAGGACGTAGATAAGACATCATATCAGGAAGATACTGATAAATAAGAACTGAAATAATAATTAGTAATAAAGACAACAGGCCGATCAATTTTTCCTGTGTATTCAATTTCTTTCCAATAATTCACTCACTTTATATAATGAAGTAATTATTAAATTATAATGAGTTTTTGACTGAAAAGAACATTTTTTTTCAAGTTTTCTCTAAGAAGTAAAATCATTATGACCCTAGCATTGGTGGTCATATCGGTGACTGTTGCTATTTTGTATTTTACTTCAAAAATGATTATAAAAGACAAGAAGGCTTATCTTTTTGATAATGTATTCTCCACTCTGGAAAACGACTCAAGCTTAATCAATCAATTCATTGAAACTAAAAGAAATCAGGTTCTCTCATATCAAGAAAGTTTTTCTGAAGATCAGATAAAACTACAAGTGATACATGACTACGATCTATATCAAATCAGATCCCTAACTAAATCCCAAGCAAAGAATATTCATGAGAAGAGTTTTCATTCTTTTGATTCCTCATCTACCCTTTATACAAATCGCGCAACCTTAATTACTTATCGAGGTAGAGAAAACTTCTTGTCTTTATCTGATGAAGTTTTTGCTGAAATGACGTCAAAGATTGAAGGGACAAAAGGAATTCAAGAGAAAATTTACTTTGAATTAGGATCAGCACCTCGATATTTAATTGTAATCAATGATCCCAAAACGGGTAATTTTTATTGCTTTGATTTTTTAATCGATCGATTAATGTCATTTAATTTTGGAAAACAATCACTAGAGATTCATGTTGTAAATAAAGATGCTCAACCACTCTATCAAAATAGGCCATACGATTCTAATTCGGGGATACTTAATTTCTTCAAACAACTAATAACAGAAAAAAAATTATCTCAAATTGATCAAACGACTCCAGGCGTGCAGGAAACAAAAATTAATAATGAAGATTATATTATTGGCTTTAGACAAATAAATCGTTTTCCTGAATACTTCATCTTTTCAACCATCAAAACTATTGATGCGTATGAAGTTACAACTGAAATTATTATAAACGCTGGAATCTTCGCACTTTGCCTCATCGCTTTTTTTAATTTTATTTCAATTATTCTTGCAAGATCAATCACGAACCCATTGGATAAACTAACAAATGTTATTAAGAGTATCTCAGATGGAGAATTTAATGCTCGAGTTGGCCAACAATCTTCAACCGAGCTCCAAGTAGTGGGTGATGCTTTTAATGACATGATCAACAAAATTGAACAATATAGAGAAAAGCTAATTGAATATAACAAAAATCTTGAACAGAAAGTTGAAGAAAGGACTGCTGAATTAAAAACTGCAAATATTTTTATTAAAAGTATGGTTGATAGTTTGGCCCAAGGCTTAATGGTCTTTGATAGAAGAGGAAAAGGTCTTTCTCTTTATACCAAGGCCTGTGAAAAGCTTCTTGGTACTAAGCCAAGCGGTAAGAACGTTGCAGACCTTATCAAGGCCTCTGATAAAGAAATGCTGAACGAATGGATTAAAAATCTTTTTGAAGAAATGATTCCTTTTGAAAGCTTAGTAGAGCTTGGTCAAAAATCTATACCCTGCCCTATGGAATATACTGCTAGGGATTTCAAACATATCACCTTAGAATTTTTCCCAATGAGAGATGAGGAAAGTAAAATTCAAAATGTTATATTGGTTGCCTCAGATAAAACAAAAGAGTTTAAGGCAAGTAAAGAGATTGAAGCTCAGAAAAATTACATCAAACTTGTTTCTAAAGCACTTAAAGACAAAGCTAATTTCATGCGCTTTGTAGAGATGTTTAACTCATCTCTACAAGAAGAATTCAATAAGATAAAACAGACAGGAGCCTACGATCAAAGTAATTTAATGCGCCTATTACATTCTATGAAAGGTTCAGCAGCATTTTATTCACTTCAAGATGTGGTTGATTATCTTCATCATTTTGAAACTGATGTCACCTCAGGTGAAATAGAAATTGATGACATCCCAAAAAGAATTGAGAATTCCATTGAAAAATTAAACAAGAGTGTAAACGACGTTAAAGAACTCATGGGTTCAAGTAGCAAAAAATCAATTGAAATCGTCGAAGACGATCTCTACAAATTTAATATCCAGGTATCTTCAATAAATCCCAAAGTAGCTCACTTATTCACCAATACTTTTTTAAAAATACCGGTAGAAAATTATATCAACCAGTACAAAACATTAACTCAAGATCTCGCCATAAAGTTAGGTAAAGATGTCAATCCCCTTATCATAGAAGGTGGCGATATTAGAGTTGATCGAAATTACTTTCAAGAATTTTTTGACTCCTGCATCCACCTATTCAGAAATACACTAGATCATGGAATTGAGTCTCCTGATATTCGTCAAGCTAATGGAAAATCTTCCGCTGGTAATGTGATTGTACGTTTTGAGTTAATTGAGTCAAAACTTCTGCAATTTTCACTTCAAGACGATGGAAAAGGAATAGACCCAAATAGGATTCGTCAAAAACTTACTGAGCTGAATTATCCTCAGGAAGAGATCAATAAGCCTGATTCAAAAATCATTTATCATATCTTTGATTCTTCCTTCAGTACTGCCGAAAGCGTCACAGAACTCTCTGGTCGTGGAGTGGGACTTTACGACATTAAAATGAATGTTGAAAAAATGAATGGATCAATTGAAGTCGTCAGTAAAGTTGGTAGTGGAACTTGCTTTACTTTTCTCATTCCTGTACCAGAACAATAACATTTTTAAGTTAATCTCTATTTTTTCATTAATAAATACTGCTTCTGTAACTTAGCAGATACATCTTTATCCATAAAATTAAAAATCTTAGATGCTTTTTTAGGATCAATCATTTGCAGAATCTTTACAGCAATTTCTGAGTCTTGGACTGAAAGGACCTCAGCAGCTTTTTGAGGTTTCATACTTGTGATCAACTCTACCAACTGACCGACTCTTGTTTTACTTTCTTCCTCATTTTTATCCATGCAACCTATAAATGCCTTTTGCTTTGTTTCTAGATCGATGTACTTCTTTGTTAACTCGGCTTCAGCAACCTTTAAGGAGTCCTGCTCCTTTTGTAATTCGATTTCTCTAATTTTAAGTTTTTCTTCTTTATCAAGAATCTCTTTAGTTAAATCAGATACTGATTTATTTTTAATAGCATCAATCTTCTTTTTAACTTCTTCATTTACCCTTTTAATAAATTCTTCTTCTGAATAAGTCTTTTTATCAGCTGTAAAAGCAGGGCTTGAGAACAGTATTAAAATTAAAGCAAATCTCATATTAAACCTTTCTATGCTGCAGCCAAAGTTGTGTTTGTTCTTCAACTTTTTGATCGATTTCCTTATTTAAGGCCTTCTTATATTCATCATAATCTTTTTCTTTTAATTTCTCGACCACTTTAAGCTCACCCCTTAGGAAAGCAAGCTCTTGCTTTTTTTCTTCGATCAATTGCTCTTGTTTAGCTTTATCTCTTAACAATAATTGGATATTTTTCTCTTTTGCCATCACCAGCATTGGAAAGGCCTGAAGTTGTTGTGCATTCATACCAACTTTAAGACCACTCTCTTGAATCTTGTAATAATTTTCAATCTCTCCTCGATCATGATGCAATTGATTTTCAATTACATTGAGAGCTGAAATTAATTGCCCTAACTCCATTCTGCAAGTTTCTTCTTTAAACCGTCTGACTTTTAATACTGGCTCTAAACGAAATTGATACTTTTTCATAATTATCTAAAATTTGGATCTACTGATTTTTCTGCCTTGCGAGCTATTTCGATCATTCTTTCAAATAACTCTTCAATCGTGTAGGCCTCTTCCACTTGTTGTCTAAGAAGATTAATTAAATCATCATAAACTGAAATAGCTTTATCTACTTTTGGATTTGATCCGCGAGCATAGGCCCCAACGGTAATTAGATCCTCTGATTCTTTATATGCTGCCAACAAATCTCTTAGGTGACTTGCAACAATTTTATGTTCTTTAGATGATACTTTTGGCATCACCCGAGAAATGGATGCAAGTACATCGATTGCAGGATAATGGTTTCTTGCAGCAAGTTGTCTTGATAAAACGATGTGACCATCAGAGATACTTCGAACAGCATCAGCTATTGGCTCATCCATATCTCCACCTTCAACAAGTACTGTATATATTCCAGTAATCGATCCTGCGTCTTTTTTAGTTCCTGCTCTTTCCATTAACTTTGGAAGCTTCGCAAATACACTCGGGGTGTATCCCTTTTGTCCTGGAGGTTCACCCGTAGATAGAGCAATCTCTCTACTTGCCATTGCAAAACGAGTAATTGAATCCATCATCAGTAATACATCTTTTCCTTGATCACGAAAAAATTCAGCAATTGTTGTTGCTGTGTAAGCAGCTTTCATACGAATAAGTGCTGATGTATCAGAAGTAGCAACGACCACTACAGATCTTTTCAATCCTTCTTCACCTAAATCCGATTGGATAAACTCCAAAACCTCGCGACCGCGCTCTCCAATTAGAGCAATGACGTTTATATCTGCATTGGTATTTCTCGAAATCATACCCATTAAAACTGACTTACCCACTCCTGATCCGGCCATAATCGCTAAACGCTGGCCTTTTCCTGCTGTTATAAAACAATTTATTGAATTTATACCTGTATCAAGCGCTTCTCTGATTGGTGGTCTATCAAGAGGGTTTAAAGGAGCACCAAAAATTGATCTTCTTTGAAATTGACCTTCAATTGGGCCTTTTCCATCAATTGGATTTCCTTGAAAATCAATGACTCGACCTAGCATATTGGATGAAATATTTATTTCGGTAACAACATCTTTTAAATATATTTTTGTTTCTGAATTGATGCCTGAGATTTCATCGTATGGCATAACCATACAGTTTGAACCTTGAATCGCAACTACTTCGCCTAATGACTTCTCACCATTTTCTGCGATGAATTCTACATTACTTCCAAGAACAGCTCTCGGAACCGAGGCTTCATAAACCATTCCTCGACTTGCTAATATTTTTCCGATTTTCTCATAGGGAATTCGATTCTCGATATGTCGTAGAATTTGTTTGAGGTTTAAATCCTCATTCATGTCCTACCACCTGCTCAAATATTTTATCAATATTCTGAAATACGCCTTCTAAAGATCCATCAATCAATCCATTTTCAGATTCAAGTATAATACCAGGATGATTAAGCTCTGGGACAATTTCAATCCTAACATTTTGAAGTTGTCCTAAACGGGATTCAACTGCTTGAACTACTTCTGGCATTTGAGAAAAATTCTCTTTCCCTACTTTAACAATAAGATTTCTTCTTGAATTTAATTCTAATATCAACTTCTCTAATAATTGTTCTAAATATAATTTTTCATTAATCTCTTTAAAAATAATCCACTTCGAAAATCTTTTAATAAACTCGTATGCCTCTGATTTATTTTTCTCTATAATTTTCGATGTGCTCAACTGTATTTCTGAAAAATGTTGATTCAAGCTTTCAACTTTCTCCATTAATACTTGCCTGTATTCGGTTAAGGCTTCTTCTTTACCTTCTTCTTTTCCTTGATTAAGTCCCTGATCGTACGCCTGTTGGTATGTTGATTCTAAACGTCGTTTTACTTCTTGTTCTACTTTTTTTTCAAAATCGGTTTGCTCTTGTCTTATGAGACCACGCGATTCACGAACAATATCTTCAATTTTAAAAGCTGTCTTTTTTTCGAAATTTCTTTCTTGTCGAATAACCTCTTCAGACACTCGTTTCTCTTTTAAATTATTATCAAAGTTTTTAAAAGCAAAAGATTCAAACTTTGATTCCTGTTTGATGATATGACTGCCTTTAATTTCATCAAATTCGAATACTTTGAAATCTTTTGTATTATGTTTCTGCATAATTCAACATTCCTTTATACGAAAGCATCGCCTTCACCACCACGAGAAATAAGTGCTTTACCTTTAGCTTCAAGATCTTTAAGCTGCTGCACAATTTCCTGTTGAGCTTTTTCCACATCCGATATTTTTGTTGGCCCAAGAGAATCCAGGTCTTCTTTGAGAAGAGTGGCAGCACGATTCGACATATTCTTGAATAGTTTGTTTCGCACTTCATCTGGAGCTGTTTTGAGGGCCGTAACAAGTTTTTGATTATCCACAATTTTAAGAAGCTCTTGTATACCGCGGTCATCAACATAAACCATATCTTCAAAGACAAACATAAGTTTTCTGATTTCTTCAGCAAGCTCTGGATCTTTTTCTTCCACTCTGGCCATAATATTTTTCTCAGAATTCTTATCCATAAGATTGAGCATATCTGCAATTGGCTCGATACCACCAAGCTGATTAGTATCAATTGAACCAAGGGTAGAGAGCTCAGTCTTAAGCACATCGTCCAATTGAGCAATAAGTTCAGGAGAAACGAAATCAAGATTGGCCACACGAAGCACAACTTCGGCCTGAAGACCTTCTGGAAGCTTTCTTAATACATCTACTTTCTTCTCTACTGGCAAATGAGCACAAATAAGAGCAATTGTTTGAGGATGCTCATTAATTAAGAAGTTTGCCAAAGTACGAGTATCTACTAGTTCTAATGACTCAAGAGTATTATTTGTCCCAACATCAACAATTTGTCCTAGAAGTTGCTTCGCTCGATCTTCACCTAACGTACCAAGAATAAAGTCACGACCTTTGTTCTCTGAAAATAAAAGATCATTGTCTTCATTGATGGCCGAATAAAAATCTTCTAGAACTCTTTTAACCATCCAAATAGGGGATTTTGAAATAGTCGACATGCTGTTAATCATTCGCTTAACATCATTATCTTTCATGTGTTTAAAAATTAATTTTGTTGTTGTTGGACCTAAAGCTGATAGCAGTATAGCGGCCTTATCCTGCCCTGATAGCAACTGATACTGAACATCAGGATCTAATGTTTGATTCTCTTCTGCCACAACCTACTCCTTAAGCAATTTCCTTATTGACCTCTGAAGAATGAATCATGTCATGAACCACCTGTGCTGCTTTGCCAGGATTGGACTCCACAAGTGAAATAATTTTTTCACGTAACATATTACCTTCAATCTTTTCAGGATTTAATTTATCTTCCATACTTGGAAGAACGTCTTCAAGACCAGGAAGCTTTTGATTGGCCTGAATCTTTTCTAGTTCTTCAATTGTTTTAGGCAGAAAATCTTCAATTGATTCAACTGTATTTTCTGTAAGCCATTGTATAAATGGACGTACGACTAAGAAGAAGAATAATGAGATGATTGCCCCAAACATGAGGTACTTCGTAATGTTTTTCATAAGTTCACGATTTTCACGTGCTCTCATGATAGCTTCCATTTCGGCCAAATCCTCTTTCGCAAACTCCATATTTTTAATAACGAGTTTATCACCTCTAGTCACATTGATTCCTAAAGCACTTGCAACAATTTGTTGAAAGTTATTTAACTCTTCTTGAGACCAAGCTTGATATTTAGAAACAGGAATTCCATCATCATTTAATTGAGGTAACCCTTCCTTATCTAATACAGGAACCTTTTTTCCATCAACCATTACGGCAACAGATATATTTTGAATTTCGGCAGTTGGTTTTTTAGATTTTGTCACAACTGTAGGGACGGCCATATTTCTAGTAACAAGTGATTTATCAACATCATTTCTTGTTTCAGGAATTCCCGGTTGCGGAGTTTCACCAGGAAGATTTGATCTGGCCCCTGGTATCCCCTGTGGAGAAGGACGAACACCTACCATCTTTTGTTCATTACGAACTTCAGAAACTACAGCTGCATTTTCTGAATCATAGCTAGTTTGAGTTTCAACTTTTTCTGTGAAGTCCATTTTGATTGCAACTTTAGCAATCACTTTACCTTCACCAATAACTCGAGATAAAATCTCTTCAACTTTTTTCTCATATTGAGAATTGAGTTTAGTCTCAAGGGCAATTCTATTGGCAGTTTCAGTAGACATCTGATCGCCATCATTTTCTGAGAGTTTTTTACCACGAGAATCAATCACCACTACATTATGAGATCTCATGCCATCAATTGATGAACTCACTAATGACTGAATACCTTTGATCTCATCAGAAGTCATTGTTACACCACGCTCTACATCTAAAACGACTGATGCACTAGGCGGCTTTCTTTCTGATACAAATGGAGAAGATTCTGGAATGGAAAGGTGAATACGTGCGCGAGTCACACCTTTAATATGCATAATTGTTTTAACTAACTCACCTTCAAGGGCACGCTGCTTATTAATCTTTTGAACAAAAGAGGTTGTACCAAAAGCTTGTTTATCAAATACTTCGTAACCAACAGTCCCGGTAAAGTTCACACCTTTTTTAGCAATTTCTAATCTCCAGATCTCTACTTGATCTTCTGGAACAAGGATGGTCTTGCCATCATCCTTCACTTGGTAGGAAATCTTACCTTCTTCCAACATTCTTGCGATGGTGGCCGAATCATCTTTAGTTAATTCTGTGTATAAAACCTTATAGTCTGTTTTACTAGACCAGATAATAATCCCAAACATAATTGCGACAAGAATTCCTGCAACAGCAATTAGTCCCAGTCTTCTTGGCATATCAAGCGACTTAAAAAAGTCACTAAAATTTGTCATTGTTTGTGAAAAAAAACTATTCAAAGAATCCTCCTGATTCTAGGTTCTAATTCCCATCCTAGGAATTAAATCTGCATCTTCATTATCTCTCTATAGGCATCAATCACTTTGGTACGAACTTGATTCATAGTTCTAAAAGCGATATCTGCTTTTTCTACTGCAAGCAAGGTTTCGTGTAAGTTTTGACTCTCACCACTTGCTAATTTTTCCATTGCTACATTCGCTTCTTGTTGAAGTGAATTTACCTTCCCGATTGAGTCTTGCAAGAACTCACCGAAGGTTTTGGCATCGCCAGTTCCTTGCACGCCAGGCATCTCTAAATCAAAGGCCTTATTATTATCTACAGAACGAGTCCAGCCTCGAGCATCACCAGTTCCAAGTGTCTGTTGAAAATCAGAGATATTTTTAATTGCCATAATTTATTCCTTAGTTCCCTCTACCGATTTCTAAGGTCTTCATTGCCATCTGTTTAGTGGTATTAATGGCAGTTACATTTGATTCATAAGCTCTCTGGGCCTCAATCATATTGGCCATCTCCACCATTGGATTTATATCCGGCATTGCCACGTAACCTTCTTCATTGGCATCTGGATGAGAAGGATCATGCTTATAAACTACTTTGTCGGTATGAACAACTTCAGTCGCGTGAACAGTTTGTGCATTTTCGGCCAATTCACCTTCTAAAATTTCAGAAAAAGATTCTCTTTCTGGCTCTGAACCAAATACCACTTCCTTGCGACGATAAGGACCACCTTCTGCCGTTCTCGTTGTTTGAGCATTTGCAATATTTGAAGAATGGGCCTCCATTCTTTTTCGTTGAGCTGCCAAGCCACTTGAACTAATTCTAAGACTAGAAAGTAAATCCATGGATCACCTCTACTACTTCTCTGAGTTGATGGCGTACTTCATCATCCCAGTTTTTTTGTTAATTAATTGCACTAATGCATCATACATCAATTTATTTTCGGCCATCCGGGCCATTTCCGCTTCTACATCTACTGTATTTCCATTCTCGGAAACGACTCCATTTGGATCATCATAAATCTCTGGTTCCAAATTATTGAACCCGCCATTGCCAACATTATAATGTTTGCCATCTGTAACATTCATTTGCATTTGCCCATCAACATCCAAAGCACGAGCTAATGCCTCCTCAAAATCCATTTTTTTGGCCTTAAAGCCTGGAGTATTAGCATTAGCGACATTCGATGAGATGAGCTCTTGTCTCATCTCACGAAAATTAAGCGCTGTGGTCAGTGCTTGCAAAGTTTTGTCACTTACATCCATGTGTTCCTCAATAATCTAAATTTTATCTTAGATTAACAAAGTAACTAGCACCTTCACTTCTATACTCATTAATCTTGTTTCTAAGTGTACGAATAGAAACACCAAGAATTTTTGCAGCTTGAGTTCTATTTTCTGAAGTAAAAACAAGTGCTTTTTTAATAAGAAGTTTTTCAGCGTCTTTTAGCGACATTAGTTTAAAACCATCTTCATCTATTTCGCCTGAAGACATTTCCACTTTCCTTTCACCATTTTCGATGGCTTCTAGATCAAGTGTATCCCCTTCCATATTCGAAAGTGTTTTGCGAATGAATGATTTTAATTCTGTTAAATTATGAGACCAGTTGTAATCAGATAATTTTCGAGCTGCATCTTCTGAAAGATTAAGATCACCAGTCTGAGTTTCAGCTGCATACTCAGAGATGAAGTGACGAGCAATTAATTCCACGTCTGTTCCTCTTTCACGAAGCGAGATTAATTCAATCTGGGCCCCGCTGAAGTAAGTATAAAGAGCACGCGAAAATTTCCCTGCCCCAACTAACTTAGAAAGATTCTTAGATGTGGTAGCAAGAACACGAACGTCTAACTCATAGTCGGGTAGTTCTTGTAAGATAGTATACAAGCGTTTTTGAAAACTTTCATCCAGTGCATCAATGTTGGCAAATATTACCGTACCACCATTGGCAACTTCTAGTACTCCACGATTAAATTTGCCAGTTTCGTTATCTCGAAATCCTAAAACAATTTTTTCAACCGAAGATGTGTCCAAAGTACAGTCAACAAATTCAAGGCGAGCATTCTTTCTCACTGAATTGTTATGAATGTAACTACCAAGGGCCTTCTTGCCTGATCCAGATTCACCAGAGATAAGTACTGGTGTCTTTGTAACTGCAACATTACGAGCAGTCTCAAGAGCATTGTTAAATTTTGGATGATTACCTACTAGAACTAAACCTTGGGATAACATTAGACCTCCTGTCCGTTGTTAAATCAGTTTTTTATAATTTCTTTTCCATTAACTCTAACGTTGTTAATTCAGACCGACACATTTCTTTAATATGTGAAGGCACTGTTTTATCATTAGTTAGTAAACTCAAAACTTCTCGCCCTTCTGGCAACTTTGAATTCTTTATCAATGATAGGCCATAAAGGTATCCAATTCTTGCGCTGTAAGGAGATTTTTGAAATTTCCCTCTAAAATCTTTTGTCATTTTTTCGAGCTCCTTCCAATCTGGATTTTCCTCCCCCACATAGGTTTCTATGAGAAGGTAGTTGATACGTTCCGAGATATTCAAGATTGGTGCCGACTTCGATTTATTAACATCCTCACATAAGGCCTTAACCACTGTTTTAAAGCGATTTTGATCCCTGAGTTGGTACAAAGATTCAACATAACCCATTAAAAGATCAGCCGTTTGCCTAGGGGTAAGCTGATTCTTCTGGTTTTGCTTAATTAAGACGTTTTCAAACTCTTTGATCGCCTCTTCGTACTTTTTTTGCTTGAAAAAAATGACACCTTGATAGTACGAAAAATTCAAAGAGTCCCGAAGTGACACTGGATATGTGGCCAGCTTGCCACTCGCTTGTTCCCAATTCTTATCTGCTATTAAGCGAATAAGATCAAGCTCCTCAACCATTTGATTTAGATCAGTAGTTTTTATACGATCAACCCAAATTGGAAAATTTCTTTCTTCTTCTTTTTGAACACTTTTAAAATTTGCCAAGGCCCGATCATAACTCTTGAACAGACCTAGCTTGAGATAAGCTTCACAAACAACAAAGTTTAGATAGATATTACGGGCCACCTTAATTTCATATTTATCTTTATATATTTCCCAAATTTTAACGACCTTGGCATAGTCTTCTTTTAAATAAGCATCCTTCACTATCCCAAAAATAATTTCAGCACCATCTCCTTCAAAAACTTTTCTCTCTGAAGGCTTAAATGAATCAAGTGGTATAGAAGTTAAATAAGCAAGCGCCTTATCAAACTCTCCTTCCGAAATAAAAATTCTCATACGAACGAGCCAAAGTAACTTCTTCAAATCTGGATTTAAGGCCTTTGTTTCATCTGGAGATTGTTCTAAGAAGATTTCCGTCTCACGATCTTCAGCAGAAGGCATGCGCTTACGTGCGATTCGATAGGCCACATATCGAAGTTTAGCTTCATAACGAATTTCTGCACTGGTCGAGCGATCTATCGCATTTTTGTAGAGGACTAAATTTTCGGCCGCTGGTCGATCCAAAAGTTCATAACTTAAAGCAAGGCGAAGCCTAGCATGAGGTGATTGCAATAAATAAGAATATGAATCTAAGAATTCATCAAAGTATTTTATGGCACTTTCATAATCAGCAGTTCGAAAGTAACTTTCAGCTATATTATATAGAATTGCAGGGTGAATCGGTCGAACCAGTGATTTCTCTGAAGCTTTAAAGCGCTTTATAATCTCAGAGGTTTCATCTTTAGCAAGTAGAGCATAAGTTGTATAGGCCAGACCCATTTGAGGAGGAAGAATTGAAGCAAGCTTCTTATCACTTAAAAACTCGCCAATTTTATCAACCTGCTTAAGTTCCGCCAATGAATGAAGTATAGTCAAAGATGATTGAATAACCATCGTTTGATCAAATGCCCCTCGCGCTTCAACAAAAAATTGTTTGGCAACCTCTAAGGTCTTGATATGGTCTTTTTGGTCTACGTAGTACTGAAGGATATAACGATAGATAGCTGCTTTTAATTCATAATCATCAGTTAGATCTTTAATATCAGAAAGAAGCACAATTGCAGACTGCATGATTCCGCGATTAGGCTTAAGAATATTCCCTCGCAAAAGTGCATTGGCCTTTAAATATTCGTTCACTACATGATTTTTATCTCTTCCATACTTCTTATTATAAAGAGTTATAGACTTATTCATCAGTCCCCACTTTTCCTCACGATAAAAATTTATCGTCAGTTGCATGTGGGCCTCTTTAGGATCATCAAGATTTAAGCGATCTTTGATAGGATAAAGTGAATCAGGGATTTTAGCTGTTAAATTAATGTCTTTTTCTAACTGTGGAATCATAGGTGCATATGGCCACAAGAAACTTGCTCCATATCTGTAATCTCTGTACTCAGGATTAGCGACATTTTCAGCAACCTTCTCCTGAGTTACTTCGACTACTGGTAATAGTGAACTTCGCCTGGTCAGTAGATCATCTTTAGGAAGAATCTCTTTTTTAACAATTTTAAGATTTTGTTTAACTTTTTTAGGTAACTCTAAAGGCTTTTGAAGTTCTATTGGTTTTTCAACAATCAAATCTGCATTAATCCAAAAGTCTAAAATATATTTTTTATCAGCGTCTCTATAGAAAGAGAATAATTCAACAGATGGATCTTTTAATTTTACACTTATAGTTGCAGGTCTTGCGGGAAAATTTTCTTTTGAATAGCTAATACCTTCTATATATTGAGCATCAGCTTTTAAACTCGCCAATTCTCCAGATAAAGTCTCAAATAATTGAAGGTTCACTGTTTCTATTAGAAGATTTCCATCTTTCTTAACGATAAAGAACTGATCTTTGGGCACCACCAAGTTCCATCGCAAATGAGTCTTTAAATTTTCTTGAGTGATAATATCGGCCATGACAGAAGTAGCGACTAGCGCACTTGCCACACAAAGAGTCATTAATAGGCCGGATAAACTTCTCATTGTAATTAGACTTCCTGTCTTGAGGCTTTGATCAATTCCATATGATCTTTTTGCCTACTTCATCAATTGTAGCTTGGTTTTGATTTTTAAAAAGACAAATTTTTCCTATCGGCAAAATTGTCCTCATTATTTTTGACACATCTAAGGTTTTCATAGAGATGAGCATCTTTAATATGATGCTCCTATTTTGGCCGCTCAAAATGGTCTACTTATCCAAAAATTAGAATAAATACGAAATGTATCTTAGCGCTACAACGAGAAACGAAAGCATAATAAAACTGATCCAAAGAACACTGTTCATACTCTAGAAATATGAAACATCTAAGTCGAAGTCAAAGGTGCTTTTTGGCCCTTTAAAAGTCTATCTTTGCTGTAAGACCACTAACTAATTCCAGCGATTTACTGCTTATTCTTGCAGGCTAAGACGAGATCAAATCACCACTCCACAGCTCTTCTAAAAAATATCGCCAAGGATAAATTTGAATATTACCTTCAATACTTTTCTCTTTCGCTTGGCACACCAGAATTGAGCGCTTGCATTTATGATCCTTGGCAAACTTTTTGAGACCAACGAAATGTTCAAGTTTAGGATTAGAGGTTGCTTTAACTTCGATAATGACCTCACCTTTACCAAGAATAAAATCTACTTCATCTTGAGTATGAGTTCGCCAAAACTCCAGCTCCCAGTCTGCGCGATTTAACAACTGATAGGCCTTTAGCTCTAGAAAAATAAAATGCTCAAAAAGATCACCATACTCTTTAGTTTTCTCAGTTAACGATTTTCTTTTTACAAAAGCATTGAGTACGCCATTATCAAAAAAGTAAAATTTACTGGTAGAAACTTCTTTTCGACTTCCTTTCTTGCGAAAAGAATGGAGATTATATCCAATCATTGTCTCTTCTAATAATTGGTAATAATCCTTAATTGTTCTGGCCGGAATAAAAGCATCATTCGCGAGAGATTCAAAGTTAAGCAACTGGCCACTTGAAAGGGCAGCAAACTCTAAGAATCGCGCATAATTTTCAATCTTGCGAACAAAGGCGGATGCCTGAATCTCTTCGGTCAAATACATTCCAGCATAATCTTTTAATTCTTCCCATGGATCACTGGAAAGATAAGCATCAGGCAATCCTCCATAGAGAAGAAATTTTTTCAAATCAAAATGGTGATTTTTTACTTCTTGATAATTAAACGGAAGAAAGTTGAGCTGACGTGCTCTTCCCGCCATTAATGAAGTATGACTTTTTTTCAATTTCTTCGCACTTGAGCCGGTTAAAACAAATCTTAAATTCTTATCTGACTCAATAAGTGAATGAACTTCATCCATCAATGTAGGTAGTTTTTGAATTTCATCGATGCAAACAATTCGATGACCATTTTTACCAATAAGTTTCTTTAATAACCCAGGATCATAAGCAAACTTCGAAAAAGTCTCCGTTTCAAGCAAATTAAAATAAACATCGGGCTTCACTTGTTGCTGAATGAAAGATGACTTTCCGGTCCTCCTGGGACCAAGAAGTAAAACGCTCTTCTTTTCTAAATGCTTCTTTAAATCTAAGTACCTTTTTATAAACATATTAAAAAGATTATATATGAAATTCCGTGGTAGAGCCACGGAATTTCATAATAAACACTAACTACCTGAAACTACACGAGAATTCTTAGGTGTATAAGGGAGAATTATAGTTCTAAATTCTTTTTTTTCATCTTCTCAATCAGAGTTGTTCTATTAAGAGTCAGAAGTTTAGATGCTTGATTCTTATTACCGCGAGTACGATTCATCGCCTGCATAATAAGAGAATCCTCAATATCAGAAAGAATTTGTTTTAAATCAACACCGATTTCGGGAAGCTCAAACAGTGTTTTATATTGATGAGTCGCAAGTGGATTAGAGCGGAAAATTTTAGCAGGAAGATCTTCAGGAAGAATTTCATTTCCTCCTCGAAGAATAACTAGACGCTCAATCACATTCTCAAGTTCTCTGACGTTCCCTGGCCAGTCATAACCCATCAGTAAATCCATTGCCAAAGATGAGAATGAAATTTCATTTGATCTATCGGCAGAAATAAATCTATCTAAAAAGTGTGAAATCAAAAGTGGAATATCCTCACGTCTTTCTTTAAGAGCAGGCATTTTTATAGGAATAACATTCAGGCGATAAAACAAATCTTCTCGAAATTTTCCTTCTAAGACCGATTTTTCTAAATCTCGATGAGTCGCTGCAATCACTCTCACATCAATCCCAAGACTCTCATTTGAACCAACTGGCTCAATTTGACGCTCTTGAAGAACGCGAAGAAGTTTCACTTGAAGTAAAAGTGGCATATCTCCAATTTCATCCAAGAAAATTGTCCCACCTTGTGCAAGTTCAAAGCGACCTTTTCTATTTGAAATAGCACCGGTAAATGAACCTTTGATGTGTCCAAAAAGCTCACTCTCAAGGAGCTCTCCTGGAATGGCACCGCAATTGACTGAGACTCTATTTTTTTGAGCTCGAGATGAGAGTCGATGAATCGCTGAGGCCACCAACTCTTTACCTGTACCAGATGGCCCTGTTATTAAAACAGTTGAATCAGACTTTGCCACTTTTGCAATTCGCTCAAAAACATCTTTCATGACTTTAGAGCGTCCAATCATTCCTTCGAATGAATCTTCAACGGTTGGTTTTTCAATTCTAGATTTAAGAGAATTAAAGCGAGAATTTTCTGAAAATACACTCTCACCAGTGCTCACAACTTCATGAGGTAAATTCACTCCCAATTTAGTTTGCATGACTTCTATAACAAGACGTTTTAAATGCTCTACTTCAAAAGGCTTCGTTAAATAATGAAAGACGCCTTTCTTAGTTGCGGCGATAGCAGTTTCAATACTAGCAAAACCAGTCATAACAATTGAGATGAAATCAAATCCCTTCTCTCTCAAAATATCAATCAAAAGAAGTCCATCAGATCCTTGCTCAAGACTAATATCAGTCACTAGACAAAACGGAATGTCTTTCTGATGAATCTTTGCAAAGTTCATTAAGCAGTCTTCAGAGCTCGTATAAAGTTGAACTTTAAGTTTAAGAGATTGTTCTAAATATTTTTTTAAACTTAGGCCCAATAACTTATCGTCTTCTACAATAATGATAGGTGGATATTGATTGGCCAATGATCCATCAAAACTTTGATGAAGAAAGTTCATATCGTTCATTAAGATCCTCCGAAGAATCTTAACTTTACTCAAGACCGAGTCTTGGTGTCAATTTTCAGACTATCAAGAATCAAGAACTTAACACCTAGGTGTCAAATGTAAGACTTTTTTTTAATTCATATCGCGATGCAATTTCTTAATAACTTTGACAGATTTTTCTGGGCCACCTGCCCAAATATAAAATCCGAGTGAAAGGGTGCAAATGATAAAAAGCGTAATGCAGAATGAAAGCTGTGCTTTCTTTTTTTTAAGCCAAAAAGAATATCCAAACTCAGCGGTGAGAATCATCAAGGGAACGGCCCAAAAAGGTGTATGACGAGCTAAAAAAAACACTTCTAGCATAAATAAAAAGGGGCCCGTTAAGGACCCCTTCCTGTATTAAAGGTTTCTTTAATAGTTTAGAACATTCCTTTAAGTTTTTCGACCATATCCAATCTTTCCCATGTGAAACCATTAGTAGATGTTCTACCAAAGTGCCCGTAAGCAGCAGTTTCAGAGTAAATTGGACGAAGAAGATCTAGGCGCTGAATGATCGCCTTAGGTCTCATATCGAAAAGCTCATTAATAGCAGCTGTTAATTTATTCTCATCGACTTTAGCTGTTCCGAAAGTATCGATGAGAAGAGACATTGGTCTTGCTACACCAATAGCATAAGCAACTTGAACTAAAGCGCGATCAGCAAGACCAGCGGCCACTACGTTCTTAGCAATGTGACGAGCAGCATAGGCAGCTGAACGGTCAACTTTTGAAGGATCTTTACCAGAGAATGCACCACCGCCGTGAGCACCATGGCCACCGTAAGTATCTACAATAATTTTTCTTCCAGTAAGACCACAGTCACCCATTGGACCGCCAATAACGAAACGGCCTGTTGGATTGATGAAGTATTTTGTATTTTTATCGATGAGGTGAGCAGGAACAGTTTTCTTAATAACTTCTTCCATGATCCCTTCTTCGATTTGTTTTTGAGTCATGCTCTCTGCGTGCTGAGAAGAAACAACGATCGCATCAATACGAGAAAGTTTGCCATCGATATACTGAGCAGTAACTTGAGTTTTACCATCAGCGCGAAGATCTTTAAGTGTTCCGTTGTGGCGAACTTCAGCAAGACGTTTCGCAAGTTTATGAGAAAGATCAATTGTCATTGGCATATACGAATCAGTTTCATTGATCGCGTAACCAAACATTAAACCTTGGTCACCAGCACCTTGGTCGAGATACTTCCCTTCACCTTCGTTCACACCCATAGCAATGTCTTGAGATTGTTTTCCAACCGCAACTGTCACGCCGCAAGTATTGGCATCAAAGCCTTTATCAGAATGATCGTAACCAATTTTTTTAATAGTCTTACGAACTGTTTCGTTAATATCAACGTTAGCACCTGTTGTGATTTCACCAGCAACTACAACTAAACCTGTAGTAATTAAAGTTTCACAAGCAACACGAGACTTTGGATCTTGTGCAAGCATTGCATCTAAAACTGCATCTGAAATTTGGTCAGCAATTTTATCAGGGTGACCTTCAGTCACAGATTCAGACGTAAACATATAATCTTTCAACATAAGACAAGCTCCCTTAAGTCTAAACAAATAATAATCTAATCCGCGTTTTATACATCGATTGGGACAGTTAATCAAAAAAAATTTCAAATTTTTTTAAGTATTTGTCTTGGTAAAATATCTGAAATAGTGCGGATTTCGGTGGTAATAAAAAATCTTTACTCCTTGAGCTTCACCCAGAGCATAATTTTTTCCGCCTATTTCTAGAACTTGGAAAACCCGAGAACTTGGGTCTTTAAAAGAATAAAGATAGTGATAATCACCAGCATTAAAGGCCTGAATAAGTTTATCTTGTCCCTCTGCTAATAATCCTGGACGTTCAGGATAAGGAGAATAGTCTTCCCAAATTGAATCCATATGAATTCTTCCAATCATACTGGCCCTAGAAAAATAGCGTGTTGGACTGAAAGAATGGTTTTTATCTTTTAACACTTGAAGAGCAATCTGCACATTTTGGTTTCTTAATCGACGAGCACTTGCTCCCATATCTGGGCAGAAAATTTTTGCCACTCCGGCCATATAATAGTAAGTAAATGAAAACTCGCCTTGCTTAAAAAGTGCATTTAACCAACGCTCATTTTGTAAATGAAAGTCTGTCGTAACTTTCTTTAAGTAGGGATAAACAAATTCTTTTTTTCCAATGGAGAGATACTTGGGTTTATCCAGTCGATTGACCACAACACGGGCGACATCCATTCTTTCAAGCGCATCATCACCATCCACTCCACCCACTTCATTGAGAAGAATAGTTTCTAAAACAAAAATGGCCTTAGCTAATTCTGGTTGATGAAGCCAATACTGATAAACTTCGGCCTGCTTTTTATAGACAAATTCTTTTAATCGCAATGCCGCTCGATTATGTTCTTTTATAAGCTCTTTATTTTGAGTCGTTTTTTCACCTTTCACTAAAATGACTTTTTGATGGTCAGGGCCAGTAAGTGAGTAGTAAAAATCGTAAGTCCTTTTCGTTCGCTCTTTCCACTCATTCATCCGCTCAAGCAATTTTGATTTACCACGATCAATTTCGGACTCTATCTTAGCGAGAACAAATTCTAAATCAAAACGAGCATCTTCAGTTAAGTAAAAGTCATGGGATCGAATTTCAAAAAAAAGTGTATCTAATGTTGTTCGAAGGTAAATATCTGAACCGGTATGATCTTTATTATAGGCACCATCTTCTAAAAGTTTTCTATAAAGAAAGGTGTAATTAGCGATTTGGGTCGATTGATCATCTTCTTTTTCTCGGTAGCTATCAAAAACTTTTCTGTTTTTTAGATGATCCACTGGAAAATGATAATTGGTAAGAAATGAAACTTTTTTAGTAAGTACATCAAACTCTTTTTGGAGTTCACCTAGAAGTTTAAGGGATTCTTTTCGACTGTCGGCCTTCAGCTTTTCATCAGAAGAAAGCTCGTGCTTTTTAAGATTTAAAAGTGTACCTAGGATTTCCCTTAATCGATTAGTCACATTTTTAGCTGGTAACTTTTGAAGACGAAGTTTATTCTCTTGTTCAGTGATCCATTTAAGCTTATTTTCCATTTCAGGAAGTAAACTTTTAATGCTCTCAACATCCACATCTTCTCTTAACTCTGGAATCCAATATCCTTGTCCCCTGTAGGCCTTTAAATCTTCTTCAAAAATACTCTCTGCTTTTGGTACACAGATTTTTTCTCGGAAATCTTTAAAGTTATTCATGTAATTATCTACATGACGGGACATATCTCCCTGCCACTCTGTGGAAGAAGTGGCGCAGGAGCTTAAAACGAGAAAGCTAAAAAAAGGTAAAAAAGCTTTAAGACTTAAGTTCTTTAACAAAACTAGACTCCCAAAGTCCAAGACAGGTTCGATTACTAAGAATTAAAAGAACCGCATTTTTCTCTTTAAAATTATCAATTGCAGTTCTTAGATCTTCTAATTTGCTGACACAAATGGCCTTCTTTCCTCTGGCATTAATCTCAGAAGCAAGAAGATTTCCATCTAAGTCATTTCCATTAATCGCGGTTGTAGGAAGATCAGGTTTTGCAATAATCACTTTATCAGAAGCCGCTAAAGAGTCACGAAACTCATTCTGAAAAATTGAACTTCTCGCTGTAGCAGAGATCGGTTCGAATATCGTAATAATTTTTTTATCTTTAAATCGGGCACGAATGGCATCCATGGTTACAGTGATCGCACGAGGATGGTGAGCAAAATCATCAATCACAATCATGTCTTCATACTTCCCACGAACTTCTTGTCTGCGCTTAACCATTTCAAGTTCACGAGCAGCTTTTTGCACTTCAGTTACCTTGAAACCCTCAGCTAATAAATAAAGGATACAACTGGTTAAATTTAAAACATTGTGCTCACCCACAACATTTGATTCAAATGGAATAGTCTCACCATTCCATTTCACTTTAAAAGATGATCCATTCTCAAAAGTTTTAACCTCAGATAGCCCAGTCTCAGAGCCTTTGCCATATAAAATCCATTTTTGATTTTTATTCGAAGAATATTCATTAAATAACTTCATGGCCGAAGGATATTCTTGATTGAAAATAAGAGTCGATCGCATTGATGGAATAATCGCCCTAAACTCATCTTCAATTTTTTCAACAGAAGAAAAAATATCTGCATGATCGAACTCGAGCGAAGTTAGGATCATATTTTTTAATTCATAAAGACGAAACTTTGAGATCTTGTGAAAGTAGGCCGAATCATATTCATCTGCTTCAATAACAAAATATTTATCTCCAAGTTTTGAAGGATCTCTGCCTTCTATAATTCCACCCACAAGGTAGCCAGGATTTTGTCCAAGTTTTTCTAGTAGCTGGGTCATGAAATAAGTTGTCGTGGTCTTTCCATGAGTCCCTGCAATGCCGATGACGTTTTTTTCTTTGAGAACTAAAGAGCCTAGAGCAGAAGGAAAAGAAGTAAATGGAACACCCGTTTTTTCAATCATCCTCGCAGCTTCAAGTTTTCCAGAAACAGAGTTACCGACAACAATTAAGTCATATTGCTTTAAAAATTCAGGTGTGACTTGATCTAATTTATAAAGAGGAATCCCAGTTGTTTCTAGGAAAGTGCTCATTGGAGGATAAAAAGCAGAATCAGCACCTTCGACTTGAAAACCTGCTTGCTTAGTTAAAACTGCAGCAGGTCCCATGCCCGCACCACATATTCTATAAAAGAAAACTTTCTTAATTTCAGAGCGACGCTTGATGAGCTCTTCTTGGGAGATAAGATTGGTAAGATCCATGAATATCCTTTGTGTGTTCTGCTGATAAGTTTAACAGAACTAACAAAGGTTCGCGATAATTACTCTGCGACAAAATTATCCGAGTGATCTGATACACAATATTTATTCAACTTTGAAATGATGGCCCGTGAACTATTAAAAAAGATCGTTGGTAACTGCCATAGCCAAACAGCTGGAGTTTTAGGGCAATTCGCAAACCCAGGGATCACAAGCTTCATATCTAAATCCGTAAGCATCTTCTCGGCAGCAGCCTCAACCTGAGAGCGTGGCATTCTTCCTGCGATATACTCTCTTAAATAAAGGTCATAGCTTGTCCAATAAGGTGTAGACTTCTCAGGTAATTTTCTTCCTTTGATGACATGAATGTAAGTCGCAAGGACCCGGGATGGAAAATGTCGATTTAGTTCGGCATAAACTTCTGGATCTTGGCCAACATCATCTCCTAAAAAAATAAAATCATCAGAAGTTTTCTCCATCATGGCCTTGATCACTCCAACTTTAAATTCAAGTTTACTTTGACCATCAAAAGGATTTCTAAGAACTAGAGAATCAACATTTATCTGATGCTTCTTAAAAGTCTCATCCACCTTATTCTTTAAGATAAAAGGTGAAGCCGAAACCACGTGGAGCTCATTGGAGTAATCACTTGCTGCCTTAAAAAATTCTGGAATAAGAACAAAAACGTATTTGGTAAAAAAAGCATTAATTGTGGCATCAACTTCTTTACCAGAATTAGTAATCTTGATGGTATCATCAAGGTCACTCACAATAGTGATCCCAGCAAAAGAATTAAATGAAACAATAACGAAAAGAGTTAAAATAATTTTTTTCATAAGGAAAATTAAAGCCTGAATGGACTCAATTAGAAAAGAATTATTTTAAAAAAGATAGTGCAATCCAACTTCAGTAAACATCAGAATTTTTGAATAAGGGTTAGAATAAGAGTACCCATCACTCGTATAAGAATTTTTAAGTGTTGATTTGGAAAGACCTAAATTTAATCCCATGCCCCAATGTCCTATGAAATAAAGTGGCTCTATGGCAAGAGAGCCAATCAAAGCATTTTCTTTAATGGTTGGCCCGTCTGATCTTGAAGTAAACTCCATTTCACACATAGCATACCCAAACTCAGCATTTAGATTAAATTTAAATTTGCCTTTCTGATAAAGGTTGTAACCTAGAAGAGCAGTAAACATCTTAGAATTGATATTCACACTTTTTGTTGAACTTCTTACTAATCCAAAATTTGCCCCCACTGATCCCCAACTTTTAAAGCCATTTCTTACTCCACCTCTTATCGCTGGGCCTTGTGGACTACCAAAACCAAGATATGCAGATGTTTTTCTGAAAGCTGGCCTTGTATAAGGGACTACATACTGTGCTTGAGAATTTAAACGATGGGATTTTTCAGTTAATTTGGCGAGACAAGATTTGGCCTTGCATACAACAACCTTTGCCTCGTAAAGTTGCAAAGATTGCTTATCTTTAACTTTAATTATGGAACCACTCTCAAGTCCTTCGACTTTCGGTAGGACCAATTGTTGTCCATCACTAAATAATTTTAGTAGCTTAAGTTCAGAATCAGCATAACAAGCCAAAGGTATACTTAATAAAATCAGTAAAATAAAGCTCATAGTCTAATTTTCTTCAAAATTCTGAATTTTTCCAATCTTTATGCCGATAGGTAAAAATGTCCATTATGTTTATGAGCATTGAGCTCCTGTAATATTAAAGAGCTATGATGGTTACTCAATCTTATCTTTTAATTATTTTTCTTTTCATCCTCAACCTTGCAGGTTGCGTGGGAACTGTACAAGAAACGGCCACACAAACAACTTTGCAAGAAAGTAAGAAGCCCAATACTTTTTCTTTCGATGGAATAACTGCTGCAAGAGGTATTGCTCACGATAAGGTTGAAATCGAATTTTTCCCAACAAGTGGATCCAATATCTCCTATTCACTTTATGTTAATAATTCTCAAACTCCGATCATTATTGATCCTGCGGCCCTTACACCTCTGTCCGGAGGAAAATATCTCTACACTGTTCAGAATTTAGATATTAACCGACAGTATAAATTTAAATTAACTGCAAAAAATATTGCAACGGGTGCCATTTCTGCTAATGAGAAGGAGGCCTATGCAACAACCTTTGATAACCGTGTCAGTTCTTTTAATGGTATTTCAAAAGTAAGTCTCATTCCTGGAAAAACAACTGAGGCCATAAAAATTGACTGGATCGCGGCTTCTGTTCAAGGAATTTTCACGGCCGGTCCCTATGACCCGGTTTATTATGAAGTTACTATCATAAGCGATGTTGGTGGGGCTGCTAATCTCAACAATCCTCTTTATACAGGCACGGATAGGAAGGTTAAGATTATTCCGGAATCGCCGGCAAGGGCCTCACCTTTTTATAATCCAGACAGTCTTACTGTTGATGGTTTATCACCCAATACAAAATATTATGTTCAAGTGAGGTCCATCAATGCTCTTTACCAGGACTTTAAGGACTCAGGGGCCACCAATATTCCTGTAGATCGTGAGAAAAACACAAAATATTTATCTATAAAAACAGCTTCAAGTTCCAGCCTCTTTGATTTTGCTCAAGAAGATATCATTCTGACTAATGTAGCAGGAGTGGACTCATTCGATAAAATCGATATTTTTTGGCAAACAGGAAGTGGGAGCTTCACAGGATATCGAATTTTTGCTCGCAAATACGATGGTGCTGCAGATCCTACGACTGATGATAAATTAACTGAAGCTACTTTAGTTGCTATGAATGCTAGTAACAGCTACACCTCTGTTGCTTCTACTGATACTAGTAAGAGAATTAGTGGTCTTGATAGCTATGCTTGGTATCAAGTGAAAGTCGTCTTGTGTAAAACAATCGCCTGTCCGGTTTCGTCATCCAGCCCGGATGGTGCGATCATTTCAGATCTAAAGGCAATTAGGGTCCAACCATCTCTGGCAGCCTTTGGAGGAATTTTTTCCATTGAACCTCCGGGACAGTACAACGAAAGAGATGTCGTAAATCTCCGCTTTGATGCTCCAATTGTAAGTTCCGGTTTTGCTAATGAATTAGAGTTTTACTGTGTCGATCCTGCTGATCATTCTCAGATGGTTAAGTTTATTGGAACTACAGCAATCTCTGGAAGTGGGATCGCAATTTGCGAAGGATTATCTCTTAGTGGGACTGTTCCTGCCATCGATGTTTACACCACTCAAAAAGTTGAAGGTCTCATTAATGACGGAAGTCACCAATATTGTTTTGCTGCAACTCCGGCCATCATTGGCTATGGAATAGGAGATGTTCGACTAGATCCACAGGATAGAATTGTTCGTTGTGCTTACCCTGAAGTCAATCCTCCAAGTATTTCTCAATTTCCCGGATTAAGCTCGGGTTGCTCAATCAATGGAACAACTGCAACAGTCAACTGGTCTCTTCCTCAAGGGGGGATTTATTCGGGGTTTAAAGTCTATTGGAGAGAGAAAGATTCACTTAATAAATTTTCTTTTCCAAGTGCCATTGCCTCTGCCGCTGGCTACACCCAAAGCGCTTCCCTTGCTGCCAACTTAACTAGTTACAATATTCCAAATCTTTCTCCAGGAAAAACCTATTCCGTCGGTGTACTTGCGGAAGTGGATATGTCTCCCAGTCCAAATCTGTACAGTGAGTACAATTTAAATATCAACGATTGCTCGATTCCATTACCCATTGCCGATTTCCAAGGCTTTTCTCGCATTTTAGCGATTGGCCCGAAGTATGATGGAAGAATTCCAAATGATTCGAGTAAAGCTCCACCGGCAAGTGCAAAAATTTTTGAAGCAATTAATGCTGATGGTATTCCTTATGAAGTCGCCATGGATAGTTTAACCGTTCCAAGTTTGACTAACAATTATACTGCACCTCCAGGAAGAGATTATGGAGCGAGTTTTTCTGCTGGCTTCGATGGAGCTCCTGAAACTACTAGCAATTACGCCATGAGTAAGAATGGGATTGTATCTCTTGCTTGGGAAGAAGTTGTAATGAAAAACTCCGATGGCTCGGCCTTTACTGATGCTGATGCCATTTTCCTTGCCAACCAACCAGCAGCACCGGCCCTCAGAACAGGTAGGACTTATGGCTACAAAGTCTACCGATCAAACGACAATAAATTAACCTGGAAAGATTTAACCCCCAATGGACCAGTTTATAGTACATCTTACACTTACTATCCAAGACCGAACGCCACTGGTGTAACAAAACGTATGGCCTTCTTTACAGATTATTCTGTTATGTCTCTTGATGAAAGCCATGATAGCACAAATGAAATTGATGTTGATCGGGCCAGAATTTACTATTACAAAATTGTTCCACTCTTTAATTCAAAACTTCTTAGTTATAATGGAAAATCCAACCACATCGTTCGCGTTACTCTTCCTCCGCCTAACATGGCCTTAGTCCATCGCTGGATGGCAAATCGTGGAAGATGTATTGAATTAAATAAAGCTCCAAATATTGAACTCAACTACTCCTGTGATTACAATGGAATTGGCTCAACCCCAAGATCTATTCCTTGGAGAACTGGAGATACTGCTCTTGACCAAGGTGGCGATCTTCTAATTGATCGCTTTGAGTTAGGCTGCCGCTACACCAGAGGAGCAGTTGTATCTGATCCTGAACTTGGTGAGAGTTTTTTCGATAAAGAACCAAGTAAGAGAAATGCTGCTACTGATACTAATTCATTTCCTCTTTTTAAAGGTTATGCAACCTCTGGAGGGACAGATAATGTAGCGATGCCTTTTAAGGGATGCACCGGAACAACGTCTACTTCTCGAGGAGCGACAGGAACCGCAGCAGATTATCCAGGAAGCTTTACTGCTGATTACCAACATTTTCTTCAAGGAGATTGTTTAGGTCCCCATGGGGAGCTTACTCCACTTAAGGTTTGTACTTCCCAACAATTTAATGATGGTGGATATGATGCCTATACCGTTACTACCCCAGGGGCTCCGGTTAATCCAACTGTTCTAGATTGCTCAGCCGATACAGCAAGTGGCCCTACAACAGTTGAAACTAAGTTCAAAGGTGCTTGGGCCCCAAACATCGTTATGCAATCAGAACTTCTTGCTGTGTACTACAATACCTATTCTACTGCAATGACAGCAAGCACTTACTATGCCCCTTTTGAAGGACCAAATACTGGCTCTCTCTCAAGTAGTAGAGTTTTAAATATTTCATCTGAAAGCAATTTTAAATCTAACTCACAGTGCTCAATTAATTTAGCGGCCATTGATGGCTCCGGTTACTGGAAGCCCCGATGGGCCTCAGTCAATCACTTAGGAGGCTCTCTAGGTATTAGATTCAAAAACTCTACGACAACTTCTCTTCTTACTAAAACAGTACAAGAAGTTCTTGAAGTGAATCAAGCAACGGCTGAACCATTAACGCTTTATAATGGATCAGAGGGAGATGGAACGGCGGCAGCTTTTAAACGACCTTCAAGTACTTTTACTAATTCCAATCGTTATCGCTTAGATACTAAACTAGCTCGGGTTGTGTCTTCAAATATGGCCAAACTTCCGCCACTCGGTCGCTTAGACAACGTGACAGCTCAAGAAATTTGCTCCACCTACTATGTTCAAGTTGGAAGTGCTAGTGACAATGGAAACTTCAGTGCGCTGGGAGTGGCCAAGGCCAAACGTCCAGTTCGTCGACCAGAGTCCATCACTGCATCGGCTTGGCCAGAGCATTATGCATCGGCTGAAGTTACTAATCTTGAAACATCGAATACTGCAGGGGCATGTAATACGATCAATAGGAGCATGACTGGTGTATCATTAAATAAGGGTTTAATACTAACCAATAAAGTTCCTTTTTATTCCAATACACTTACTGGTACACCTCTTGTTACCGGCAGTTCCGACATAAACTGGACAAGTACAGAAGTCCATCACACTAAAAATTGTGTAAGTAAATTTGGTATTCAAGATATGGTTGGAAACCAACAAGAAATAAATAGCGAAAGAATTTTTTGTGATTACTCTCAGGATAAAAGTTATTTAGGTCCCGTTTCCGGAGGTTGGGGAGGTGGTTCAAGTGCTACTAACCAAGGCAATGGTGGACCAGATATCGAATTTTTTAATACTGATCAACAAAAGTGGTACGCTGCAGTTCTTAAATCAGGAGCAACAACTGATGGCAGTTACAACGGCTTTAAAATCACATTTGATAATGGGAATCCTACTATTACCGATGCAAAACCTTGGGTCAAAATCAGTACTGACTCTGGTTATTGCTCATTTGTGGATAAAAGCCCGAGCAGAAGAGACCCTGCGGCCACAAATGTATTTAAAGATATTAATGGATTATGGTACCCACTCTTTCTTCCTGGTGGATCATTAAATACAACAATGGTGACTGAGTCTCAATACGATCAAGAAGCTGTTCTTAATTGGCGAAATGGAGATGGAAGGTTTTTTGATTTTGGGCCAAATGGAATTGGTGCTCCATTCAATAAAGGGAATACTCTTGCCCTTCAGGATAATTACGTCAACCTTACTGGTTATCAAGGTCAAAGTAAGTATTTTAACCCTGTTGTTGGTTTTCCTCTCAAATGCTCTACCGATGCCTGTAATGATATTTCTATAACGGGTTTTAATGATAATACTGCCATAACAACAAGCTATTTAAATTCAAATATTGCGAGTGGTATTGATGACACTCCTACCGTTAATAATTTCCCAACTTTTAACTCCCAAATATTTCATCTAGGTGTGTCTGATTACCAATTCTCGGCCATGGGGTATACTTCAATTAGTGTTCCTCTCTATTCAACCGGGGGGACTAGCAACATCTCACAAATGCTGGTTGAAGTAAGAATTGATACTTCTGGAAATCCCAATTTTATCTACAAAACTTTCCCTGATGATTGGACGCCTGGGACTACGGTTGAGTATTACAAGGTAAGTTGGGACGTAGATCGAAACACTGATTTTTCAATTGCATCAGGTGGACGATCCTCGAATAATGGGGCCGGAAGATATACCGCTGCTATAAATCCAGTATACCCTCAAACTGGCACAACTGATTTTAATAGTGGTACCCGCTGCGCTATTTTAATTAACCAGGATTAATATAAATGAAAAATATATTTTTCATCATTACAATCTTGTTTATCCTTTCTGCTTGTGTCAAAGAAAATGCAGGGGTTAAAATTGAAACGAAAGGAATTAATTCAAATACCTTATTTGCTATCAATGGTCAGGATGCCGATGGAAAGAGTATTGATTTAGGAGAAAGAATTCTTTCTGATGGGCCCATGATCCTAACTGTTACGGTTCAAAACACCACACAATATCCCTATACAGATATTGATCTTACATTTACTACAACTAATGAGACAGGAGCTTCTACCAATTTTAATCCAACTTCTGAGGGTGAAATTAAGTTTCCCGGAGATGGTGGAACTTGTTCAAGAATCTTGGCCCCTAACTCTTCCTGTGAATTAAAAATTGCTTTCTCACCTAGGGACGAAAGAGAGTATCTCGAAAATGTCACACTGGTTTTCAAAAATTATATTAAAGCTGAATCTCACACTGGTACTTTTAAAATTATCGCTGGAACTCCTGCTTCACTTTCTTTTACCAATGATAAAACTCAGTATACCTTTGGGCAACTAGTCGGAACTTCTCAAGTGCCAGTTGTAGAGAGAGATGAACAAAATACTTTTACTGAAGAGATTGAGGTCATCAATAAGGGAGGCCTACCAGCAAAATCTTTAACGGTAAATCTTAGTCAATCCTGTGTCTCAACACTAACAAATGCTTGTCCAACCGATATGGATGGTGCCTTTTCTATTGAAAATGCTTGTCCTCAAAAGCTTTATAAAGATCAATCATGTAAAGTTAAGGTAACTTTTACTCCAAAGAACAAAGACCCTAGTAGTGGGCCAACACCAGAAGAAATTAAAGAAATAACTTACCGATCCAATGTTAACTTTGCCTACATTCGGGACACCTCAGGGGCTACAGCGGCTTTAAATGGTTATTTTAAATCCATCTCGACTAATATCAAGGCAAAATTTAAAGTGGCTATAACCAATATTACTTTTGAAACTCCCGTAGTAGTAGGCAATAGAGATACTAGAACAGTAAGGATCAGCAATCTTGGCTACAGAGAAGGAGAAATAAAGTCTCTTCAAATAAAAGATGCTGGTGGAGCACTCATCGGAACATGTTCTGCTCAGACGGGAACTAATATTCTTAATTGTAAAGATAATAGTAATGTGGCGGTACCTCTTTCTACTCTTCCATTTACTATCAAAGATCGAAATAATTGTTTAACTCTTCCTCCAACTTCTCCAGTCTATGTAAATGTTGGTTCTGGTTGCTTATTTGATATTACTTTTCAGCCATCAGTAACATTCTTAACTAATAAAGATACTGAATTTCAAAATTTACAATTTTTCATAACCTATGATTCTCGCTGGATAGGGCAAGAAGATATTATTTCAACCAAACTCTTTAACTTATCTGGTAAATCTCTTGCCGCGGCAAGATTAGAACTGAGTTCTGTAACTTACAATGGTGTTACTTACACTGTATCTGGTAATAATCCTTGGGTTGCTGACTTTGGCAGACTGGCCCTCCAATCCTCCCTCTTTTTTAAACGTAAAACCATTGTACTGGCATTTAAAAATAATGGGAGTGTATCAGCGACTAATATTTCAATCAAAGATGGAATGAATATTTCAATACCAGTTGGTGGAACAGCTATCAGTCTTGGAAGCTATAGCCCCAAATTCTTTGCTTCTGTAGTTGCCAGCGAAAGTAGCTGTACTGTCGTCGCCCCAGGTGAAAACTGCACAATAAGTGCTTCCTTTGCTCCAATAGGACTTAGTTCCGCTATAGAAGAAGATGCAAATATGTTTGACATTGAAGAGAGTGGAATTAAATATAAAGTTTTTAAAGTTAGCTATAATAATGGCTCACTCTATTCTGACTCAAATCTCACTGATCCTACAGATATTTCCAATATGACTTCTGAGGGACGATTGGCCGCTGCACTCGTGCGTAAAGGCTTATTAATGCAATATTCAGAAGACTCCAGAAACATCACACCGATTGGAACCAATTATGTCATGGCCGGAGACACCAGCTATACTTATCTATATCTTCAAAATATTGGTAGCGGAGATGTTCCCTACATAAGAATTGTAAATCCACCTTCTACACTAGCTGGGAATTATGATACGGTACTCGAATCCACCAGTAACCCAGCATCCCTTGGCGCTGATTATGATTGTTTAAATATTGTCGACTATGATTTAACCTACACTGTCCCATCGAATGAAGCTCCAACAAATCGAATAGGCAATTTCCAAGCTCTTCCTAAAGAAAAAACCTGTGTCATGACTGTTAAATTTAAAACCAGTAATCGCCAAAAAAAGATCAATGCGACATCGTGTTCATCAGTCATTCCGTCATCAAGTAACTTAGAAGAGGGAACACGATTTTTTAGTCGAGAAGCCCAAAATGCTGGCGGAGATGGATTATGGGAGTACTGTATTACATCAGGGAATAATAGCTGGAATAATATAAATACATTTTACTATGATGGTGATGGATCGACCTATGGGAATAAATTTTCTTTAAATACATATTCATTACAACAGCAACAGTACGCAAGTGCTAAACTGATTCCCTACTCCCCTAGTCCGGCCTTGACAGCTACCCTATACCGGCCGGCGTTTACTCTACCTCAACTAAGAGATCAGAACAATGTCGTTATTTCCACGACCAAAAATATTCCAGAGAGATGGTTTTATGGAATCGGAATTGGTGGGACTGGATTTTTCTATGATCTTAATGATCCTGGCCAGGCAAGTCCATTTATCCAAGGTGATGATTCTAGACTTTTTGCCCAGACACTAACATCCTTTGCTGATGTCTCCCAATATGATTATGTGCTCTATATTGGAAGTTTTCCCCAAGGATCTGGTGCCTTTAACTTTAATTATTATCTAAAATCTTTTGGTGATGGTAAACCTAATCTCCTCTCACTAACCCCAACTTTTAACGATGCCTCTTTTAGCACTGTTTCTCTTCCATCACCGCTACCAATGACAATTTCTGTTGGCGGAGACGTTGGCCCTACTGTTTTCCAATTTGATCCTTCAGTCCCAGGCGAGCATGTGATGGAGTTAAGTTATTCTTATGCTCCAGGCAGGCACACGAGTGATCTTTACTTTGAATCAAGTCAAACTGCTAATAATGCCGCAACTATTCCTAAAGAAATTATTAATCAGAAAGTTTTGATCATCGCATACGTAGAAGCCACTGGATCATATCCAATGCTTTCTTTAAATTCTGCTGATTACGATGTTTCTCAAAATGATGGGGCTCCACCCACTGTAACTTTGCAGGCGGGATCAAACCAAACACTTACTTGGAATAGTACCACGGCCTCTAGTACTTTAACTTTTGATACTATCAAATTAAATACCTCTACAGCAGGACCTAATGATGTTTATGCGCAAAAGTTAATAACTCTCACCAATTCAACTGCTTTACCCCTTCAAGATTTAAAATTTTCTTACCGAAGTAGTACATCTGCTTTTGATACCAAAATTGTCACCAATTCTTTTCAATTAACTGGAACAGGTACTGCATGCACTCAAGGGATGACCCTAAATGCAGGTGCAAGTTGTACACTAAAGGCCAAGTATCAACCTCTCAATGGGGATAGTAGTGACAACTTTACCTTAACCTTTATTTATAAAATGTTCACCGGCAGATATGTGATGCAAAACTTAGGCATCTCACTTATTCCACGAGCTCCCGGTAACTTGATTGCCTCTGGAATAAATGCTGAATCTATTAACTATAAGAGTACCCCATCAAGTTCCAATATTACACGATCATCATACCCCCTATCTTTCGGTACGGTTACTCTTGATACAGTTCCTAAAGTAATGGCATTTACTAACTCCTCTGGAACTTATAAGAAAATGCAGATTGTAAATACTGAGTCAACTAAAGCTTCTCTTCTTCTCTCATATCAAAAATATGTTACAAATAACTCTCTTCGCGGTTATTCACCGAGCAGTCCTGCGCCAACAAGTTTAATACCACTGGCCGGTGAATATCGAAATTTTGGAGGTATTGAATATGCTCCAATATTCCTTACTAAATATGGTGATAATTCCACTCGATTTTTAGTTGAAGCTTCTAAAGGATGCCTCTTCGGTGATGATGAAAGTGATGGGGCCATACCTGATTATCAAAAAGGCTTTAATAGCCTGTCTGTCACTCCTTGTTATCTCATAGTGACTCTCTCTGCAAATTTCCAATACCTTCTGAAATCAATCTCTGTATCTAATGGCGATGATATGAGAGATAATGCCGCTGAATTGTGGTACTTTAGTGTCGCCAGAAGCTCCACTGCCTCATTTTGGCTACATGTGAAAGGAGCCATTAATCCTGATGTATCTCTTGGTTCAGGTGCCTATGGAAATGTTGAATCTTTAGAAAATAAAACAACCACTTTTAGTGTCCCTCAAATGACACCAAATAACTCAGCTCTCGGAAGCATCGTCGGTCTAAGGGTTTTAAGAGCTACAAGCTCAAGCACATTGGCCAATCCTTACAGTACAGGGATTACGACATACTATGATATTCGTCCTTATACTGGTGGTACTCAATACGCTAACTTCTCTGGTCTCTTGAATAGCAACTATTACTACTATCGAGTCGTGGCAATTCGCTATGATGCTAGATTCAATGTCTCAGGGAGATTTATCGGCCTAAATCCTGGTGAATATCTTTCGGCAGCTACTAATATTGCTGGAGGAAGTAGCTACGGAGCTGCGCTAAAAGTTTTAGTTCCTCCGACCAATCATTACTACTTTCATTCAAATAAATTATTAGTGGAAAAAACTCTTCATAATGATACTGTAAGCTATGACAACTATACGACCGGCTCAGGAAGATGTACTGGTAAGGCCCCTGTTTCTTTAAAAGACCCATCAACTCTTAATTTAAACTATACTCTTATTTCAAGAAATGCTTGGACTGCCTTAAAGGCCACACCTGCGGCCACGACTTATGCTAACATGAATAAAATAGCTCACTGGTTATCAGATGCTCCTGTAAGTATCAATACAGTTTGCTCAGGTATGTCGGGGTATATTGCCAACATGTCATCTCAAAACTTAACTGCAACTTCTACGTTCTATATTAGAAATAGCAGTAGCCCTAATGCCGACGTGAATCAAGCAATTGGAGGCATCCCTGGTACCAGTTACTATGACTATAACTCCTATATTGATGGGGTCATTGGGTACGGATCCGCCCGCTGTATGGTAACCCTACCTTGATAAAGTTTACCCTATTGGGGCAAACATTAATTAGTCGTAAAATCTAATCATGTTGCATCTAATGTATTTGGTCTCATTTCTCATTTTTTCAACATTGGCCTTTGCCAATGATAAATCTATTCTCATTCGAAAAATACAAGGCTCTGAAAATCTCAATCAAAATCTTACTAGGCAGCTGGATCGATTAAATATCCAAGTTGCCAGCAAACAGCCTGAATTACAACTTATTCTTTCCAGTGAGGCCCTTCCTTCTTCAAGCATCATTGAAGTATATGCAATTGAATCAGAGGTTACACAAAATAAGTATGGTTACAATTTTGAAGCGAGATTAATTGATATTAAAAGACATAAATTAATTGCTAAGTCTTCTTTACAAAATATTCGCGAAGAGGATCTCATAAGGCTTTATCAAAGTGCCTTAGAATCACTTTTTGCCTCGAAAGAATATCAAAAATTGACCAATCCACAATCACCTAAAGATCCAGTTGCGCCTCCAATGGTTCAAAGGCCAAAAACTTCTCAAATTGATACTCTTCAAAAGAATACACCGGATGAGAACACTATTGATTTCAGAAAAAGAGTTCTCGAATTGCAATCCGCTGTTGATAAAGAAATTGCTCAAAAGAGAGAAAGTGAAGAAAAAAAAAAGTTAGCTGAAAAAAAAGGTGATCCCACTTCAGCTCCTGTATCTAAAAAGGCCAATGAAATTTTAGAAGAAGAAATCGAAGAAAGAGCTCTTCCAATCAAACCCTATCCTCGAAAATATTCTCTTTCTCTTGGTTGGGAAAATAGACAATTAAGAAGTGAAGACTTAGTTATTACTAGTGCAAAAGCAGAGCTACTTCGAGCTAAGCTTAAGGCCAACCTTCCTCTTTATCAAGAAGGGCGACTTGGTCTAAGCAGTGATCTTTCGGTATCAAGAGGTCTATCCGTACCGGCCGAAATTCCTATGCCTTGGCATATTGGAGGTTATGGCGCCTGGTGGTCCAATAACTGGAGCACTTTTATTGGTCTTCACCGAGATAATTCATTTTTCTTTAACTTACCTGATCCAGGACAGGGTATAAAAACCTCATCAATCATTACCACTTGGTACCAGATTGGTGGTGAATATAATTTAAATTTTAATCAACCTTGGTTATTAGGATTTAAATTAGGCTTGCCTATGGAGGTGAAAACTTCCTATTCCCCACTCAAAGAAGCTAAAAATTGGAAAGGATCATTTTTCCAACTTTATATTACACCTCCCTATATTGTACGAAAATGGGAAATGCATATAATGATGGAGAGGAGCAATTTAAGTAATCCAAATGCTCAAAGCACTCAAGGAGTAAGAACATTTTCTCTCAACGAATCAAGATTAGCTGTCTTTATCCAGCGATCTATTTAATTTTTTCTTGTTCTACTTATGCTTTTGAGACTTTTCAAACGAATCTTAAGCAATCAGAAGAATTCAGTACATTAATTGGTATGACCAATACCAGCTATACAGAAAATGCGTCTGCTCTTTCTGGCCCCAACCAATCCACTCAGGCTTCCGGCGCAGTAATGAATATTAGTGGTATGCTTCATTATCGTTTTAAAACGATTGGAAGAAGGGCCTTTACCTCTCAATTTACTTTTCCTCTAATGGCAAGCCAAGGGACCTATCTCTCTGCCGGTGGTGGGATGGAATATTACTGGGGACAAGCAAGTGCTCAGAACATTCTAAACGACGCTACCTCTCAATTAACCCTCACTCCTTCTTTTCGCTATTTTGCACTTTTTCAGCTTAATGTGGGGTACATCGCTTATCTCACTGAAACTGCCAAGAAAAACGATACCCTCCTTGAAATGGAAGCTGGTGGTGGTCTGAGCAAAAAATTCAACTCTTGGACTCTAAGAGCACAGGCAGGAATTGCCCGTGGGATCGGAGTGACTACCACGACCATGGGTATGAAGGCCATGATTGGTGGTATATTTTTCCTAGACTAAGCTTTCATTCAAGTCAGCTCCAATTTAGGCGATAATTAGTTGAGGAGTTGTCATAACATATGAAACTTAATCAGATAGCTTTCATTATTTTTATTTTCTCTCTTCCCACTTGTTGGGCCAGTAAACTTATTATTAAAAGTCAGCCAGAAGGTGCAGAGATTTTTATTAATAGTAATGGTAGACCTGTAAGACTTGGTGCGACTCCATACGAAGCAAATTTAAATGAAGTGATTGACACATACGTAAAGTCTTCTAGCTTCGCTCTCGAACTAAAAAAACCTGGACATAACCCTTATCGAATTCTTCTCGCCAAAACTGCTGATATCGATATGGAGTTAACAGCCAACCTTGAATTAAATGTGGCAGTCTCAAATATTAAAGAGCATGACTTACTCATGAATGAATTATTTGATGTTCAAAAAATGGTTCGAGGGAGAAACTTCAGAGATGCTCTGATTAAGCTCGATGAACTTGAAAAGAAACATCCTAATTTTTCAATTATTCCAGAATTAAAAGCAACAACCTACTACATGAACAAAGATGTAGAGAATGCTCTAAGCTATTATCGAAAAGCTTTCTCACTAAATCCTGAGAACTCAGATGCATACCGCATGAAGATTTACCTAGAAAAAAAGCTAGGTGTTGACTCGGAGGTTAAATGAAATCTTTTACAAGTTTCATTTTCATCTTTTTGGCCTTGCCTCAAATGGCCCTGGCCTACAATGCACAATCTCTTACCTGGCAAAAGCTTGCACTTGAAGAAAAAGTTCAAAGAAAATTTAATAACTTAGTTTCTACTCTACTTAAAGACAATCAATACCTAGTTGAAGTAGAAGTTGAAGTGGTAGAACCAGGATCACCTAACTTTGAAGGCAATAATAAACCAACTGGCCCCAAAGTATCTGACTTCAAATTAGAGGAGTCTCGTGGTGATTACATCGCTTTTTCAAAAATTGGTTTAGAAGTCCCTGTTGTCGAAAAATTTCTTGATGAAGATAAGACGAAACTAATGAATCTTTATCGCTATAATGAAACGTTTGATCTCTTTAAAAATCTATCTAGCATAAAAGTAACAATCTATTTAAGTGATAAAATCCCGACTGATCTAAGTGAAATGGTTAAAAAGTTAGTTCAAAATTCTAAACTAGCTGTTTCTGGAATTAAACCAACTGTGGCCTTTGAAAATACTTCAATGGAATGGGTAGATCCAGCTATAGAAGAGAAAGCTAGACAAGAGGCTCTGGCCAAGGCCCAACAGGCCAAGCAAAGACCCAAAGAAGATGCTCCAAGAATTTGGCTTAAAGACTGGCTCGAATGGGCATCAAGATGGGGTAATGCCTTCGGTATTATCTTGGGCTCAATCATAATTGGAATGATTGCTTTATCATTGTTCAAGCGTTGGCAAGATCTGATGGAAAAGTTAGCAGCGATGCAAAGGCCAGAAGCAAACAAAGAAGAAGATAAAGATTCTCCTAAAATGATTTCGCCAAATTTACCAAATCAGTCACAGGAGGAAGATGTGGCCAGCTCATTAGGACTTCAACGCTTCCAACAATGTCTCTCACAACATCCTGAAGAAGCAACTACTCTTATAAAAACCTGGATCAATGAAGGCGAAGATTCTGCACTACTCGCCTTAAGAGCGATTGCTCAACAAGTAAGTCCTGAAGAAATGGACTCACTTCTAAATGTCCTAAGTGAGCAGCAAAGAGATAAGTGGAAAGGACTTCTAGGTGTACATCTAGAATCTGGAGAGCTTGCAGAGGCCAACAAGTTTATTTTCCAAGAAGTGGTTCGCTCTATTTTAGTTCCATCTCCAATTAAAGATGGAGAACTCCTCAATCTTATTATGGAACTTACCCCTGAAAATGCTTCAACGTTTCTAGAAGAATACAGTAATCATATTGGTATTATGATGAATCTTCTTGGCCCAGCTTTTGTTAGTAAAATCCTACTGCAATTAGATGAGGCAACAACCGAGGCATGGCTAACATCGGGGGCCGAATTTGAAATGTCTAATCTAGAAAAGCAACTTCCTTCCCTTAAAGAAGATCTGGTTAAATTTAAAAATGCCTCAGCTCCTGCCCCATTTGCTCAAAGGCTTATGGCCATGATTCCAACAGCATCAGCTGCGAAAGAAAGAACTCTTTACCAAGCGTTAATCAAAAGTGGTGACGCTTCAATGGCAATTAATCTTGCAAAGAAATTCTTCCCTGCAGAATTAATTACTAATTTACCGGCACCATTTCTTAAAGAAGTCATCCAATCTTATCCTATGGCAAAGCGAGTAGAACTTATTTTCAGCCGCAGTAATGATAAAGATCTCCTTCTCAACACTTTTGCAGAACCCGGCACACCAGCAAGGGATCTGATGGATATGGAGCTAGAAAACATTTCTAGAGATGAAGCGAGACAAAACTCTATAAACCAAAGATCAGAAGAAATATGGCAGGACTTCGTTAAGTTAACTCGACAAACCTTGGCCAAAAATCCAGTTTACTCTGGTACTGCAGAACAACTGGTTACTGAATGGAGCAAATCCATCCAGGGACTGCGTAAAATCGACGGTGGCAGAGCTGCCTAACCTAGGTAAAGACTGCCCTCTCTAGTCCTTCCTCCAGATCATATAAAATATTAGAAGGAATTGGTCCAAAGACTGGAGGCCAGGTTTTGAGTATCGATATTAATTCACAAATTAGGAAACTACCTGAAAATGGTAATAAAGAGATTTCTCCTTCCGAACACGTTATTGATTGGAAGAAGATTCTCAATGAATCATTAAGTGGCAGAAGCTCTCTCTCAATTCAAATTGAAAGGAATAGGGCATCTTTAACTCAATCAATGAGAGAGTTATGCCCAGAAACAAATTGGCTTTTCATTTTTGAAGGTGATTATCGTCAATTAGAAATTGATCATTCTAGTGTCATCAAATCATGGCTAGAAAAACTAGTTACTCTTCCTGAATGGCCTTTCCCTGAGCAAGTGATCATTATATGTGAAACGACTCATCAAAAAAGTTCTTGGTACCTACTCTTTTCAAATAAATTAAAAATGAGCAAGATGCCTTTTTCGGAGTTACCAGACGGGCTGATTGCCACTCCTTATAAAGACAAATATTCCGTCGGTTGGAAAATATCTCTAGATCTTCAAATTAATCTTGGAAGAACAGGAAACGTATGAAATTAGGTTTAATTGGATTAATCACTTTCTTTCATTCTCTAAGCTTGATGGCCAATCCCATAGACGATGCCATAACGAACCTCAGAGAGATGTCCCAATCTATGGATTCTGCTAAAAAATCTGGCCAGATAGAATTTAGAGACAATCAATTCTGGACAAAAGTTATTGATGCCTACAATTTCATGGCAAATAATCAAATTGAAGAAAGGTATGTCTTTTTATACAAACTCTCCAATGTATTTAAAAAATCAAATATAGAAGAAAGAATTACTGACCTTAAAAACTGGATTCAGGATGAAGATAAAAGAATATCTTCTGCTAAGTTAAATTATGCCAATTACAATCTATGGAAGCGACACTATCAAGAAATTAGTCAAGCGATCCAAGAGATAAAGCAAGTTAAACAATTAAATCTTCCAGAGCTTGCCTTCAATGAAACCATCCAAAAGCTGGAAAACCTCAAAAATTCTCCACCCAGAATAGTTGAGAGACAAAAAATTATAAACAAGAGATCTATTATTCCTGTTACAATTGAGAATGAAAATTCAAATGAATCCCTACCATACTTTTTAATGGCGATCGCTTCAATCCTTGCCATCGCAATTCCTTTATTTAGAAAAGAAAAAATGAAACTAAAAAAAGAAATCAAAGTCATTAAAGAGACAGTTATACTACCTCAGATCCCAAATGAAGTTGAAGGAGATGATAAAACTCAAGGCCAATTATTAGCAATTGATTTAGAAAATAAATGTTCCGAAGTCATCCAGGAAAACAAATATTTATTTGAAGCTGCAGGTATTCAAATTCATCCCAAAGCAAAATCCGCATTTAATACAAAGATTTCAATACCTGAATCAGAAATTGAATCTGCACTCACTGGTATTATTAAAGGAACTTTAGCGCTTGCCAATTGTTCAACCAAAAAAGCCTCTCATATTGATTGGGGATGTAAGGAGCAGTTTGGAAGAGTTTCATTAGAGTTTACCATTCATGGGATCAATTGCGACACGAAGTCTGTCTATACTCATACCCTAATTGAAGGTGATGGATCTGCTCCAGCACACTTCGCTCGAGCAGAGAAAAGCCTAAATTCTAATTTGGGTCATATCGCTTTAATGAGTAATGAATACAGAACAACTATTTCTCTAGGTATGGATGCGACTTCAGAGAGCAACTATACGAATTAGTTCTCGCCCTTAAAAAGGGAAGAGTCAGAAGTGGCAACATCACTTTCAGCGTCTTTAAATAAAACACCTAGGCCCATTTTAACTGGTTTTTTACCAATGGGTTCTAGCACTCTTATGACTGCTCGACGGTTCAGTTTGGCAATTTCTCGAGGAGGAACGGCCCCATTTTGAACTGCTTTATATTCGGCCACAGGTTCTCTATCACCTTTCGCAAGTGCCACCATATATTCTGATTTAAAGCCATAGTATTCAAATCTCGCGATAACCGTTGCTGCTCGAGCAGCACTTAAGGACCAATGATTCATTCCACCAGAGAGAAGAGATTCGTCTTTATCAGCATGGCCTTCAACTAAGATTCTATATTCTGTATTGTGGCCCTTAATCATCTCAATCAAATTATCAACCATCTCAATGGTATTGTGATCTAAGAGATAGGCGCCTTCTGGGAATACGGCACTTCCATAAAAGACAATTCTAAGCTCACCATCCTTAAGTGAGATCTTCATTCTATCTTGAAAATCCGGGTGATGAGCAATTTCATCTCTTAACTTTTTAATTTCTAAATCAGTAATACCACCCGTTTTTTTCTGAAAAGAATTAGCAACAATTTGAGCTTTCTGCTGAAATCCTGGGTCCTCATAATTTGCAAAGGCCATCATCAACATGAAAAAGCACGATAACAAACTCATCAAGTCAGCGTAACTGGTGAGCCAGCCTTCTGCTTCATCAGGTGGTGGAGATGGAAACTTTTTGGCCATATTTTATTTCCCAGTTAATACTGTTTTCCAATCAAGTCTTTGACTTGGATGTAGGTAAGAATTTAATCTTTCTGCTACAATGATAGGGTTTTCTTTCTGAGCTAGGAGTTTAATCCCTTCAATTAGCATTCTATTTTTTAAATAGGTTTCTTTACTCTGCTCTACTAAGTTATCTGCGAATGGAAGAAATCCAAAGTTAGCAAGAACTGTTCCATAGAGTGTTGTAATAAGACATACACCCATTGCTGGACCTACTTTCTTAATTGCATCAGCACCATTTAAGTTTGCAAGCAGAACGATCATACCAATAGTCGTTCCCATCATTCCAAATGCTGGTGGATACTTACCTAAAATTTTTAGTTTTCCAGCATCCTCACTGTATAGAAAGAATAAATTTTCGTTTCTCTCCTCCATCACATTAATGACTTGCTCCTGAGACATTACTCCAGCATCTAAAAGCTGAAGCCCTTCTTTAAAAAATAGATCATTTGTTTTTTCAGATAAATTCTTTAAAGACTCACCTTTACGGTAACTATCCACCGATTGAATGACTTCTTTAACGATTTCTCTATATTCAACTTTTTTACCTTTAAAAATTCTTCCAAGGAATAATTTGAACATCACCCAAAGACGATTGAACTGAAATGACATGAGAGCAGCAGCTGTCACACCACCAAACACAATGAATAAGCTGGGGAAGTCATAAAAGATTTTTAAAGAATCACTCGATAGGTATAGGCCACAAATAAAAACTACTATGGCGAGTACTATCGCTGAAATAACCCCTATATTCATACATCCTCCGAATACTCCTCTCATCGGCAAGTTGAATACTTTGTTTAGCTGCAGTTTATGCCCCTAACTGGATCAAACCAGTCTATTAATATTAGATACTTACCTATTAGATACTTACCAAAGATTAGAATTAAATTTTTCTATCTAATATGCCGTTAAGTCCTATGAGGAGTTAATACTACAGATGTTGTTAAAGTACTCTCCACTACTCTTATTATTTATTTTAATTCCGCTCTTTAGTGGGTGTGTTGGTACAGTTCAAGATACCGCCCAAAGCTATACTCAAGTTGCTGATTCAACCGGAAGTGCTATTACTTTTAATGGAATACAAAACGCTTCAGCAGTTTCTGATACGAGAATTGAAGTTTTTTTCTATCCGGCCAGTGGAGGATCAGGAAAATACACTTATGATATTACGATAAGTGGGTATACTGCTCCTATTTCTGTGACCTCAGAAACTCTGAGCGCTGATTATCGAGGTCTTTTAAAGTACACCATCTCTGGTCTTACCAGGTTAACAACTTATCAAATCAAGATCGATGCAAGAGACAGTAGTACCGATGCTACAAGCAATTCCCAAGTTGTAAAAACTGTTGTGACTTTTGAAAATAAAGTTTGTGATTTCGGAGGAATCTCCACTGCATCAAATTTACCAGGGCAAAATGGTAAAGACTCAATCAAAATTCGTTGGACACCTGCGAGAATATCTGGCCAGCCAACAGAACAAGATTGGGACCCAAGATCCTATGAAGCTATTTTTGTTGAAGCAGAAAAATTAACTCCCAATGATATGGATGAAGAGAGTTATGGGCCCACTCAAGGAAGGTATGTATTTAGATTTAACCACTCAAATACGGCCAATGAATATATTGCCCGTGGACTCCCATCTAACACCCGGTTTTACATCAGAATGAGAGCAATTCATGCAGGCTCTGTAACTGATGTCTATAATCCAGGTAAAAGAAGTGAACTTAATACCAATTATATCACTATTTCTACTCTATCAGATAGTCTTGCTGACATTAACTTTCAACCAGACTCTTTTGCCCTAACTCTTGCAGCAGGCTCTCAAGGCTTAAACGCCATCACAGCTTCATGGGCCGTGGCGACTGGCGTATTTGATCATTATCGACTCTATTATAGTATGGAGAACGGAGGAGTAGCGGCAGGCAATTTACCAGCACTTTGCCTTTCTCCTTTAGTTTCAGACCCTGCAGCCACTGTATTTTGTAAAAAAGTTGACTCTACTCTTAATTCAGCGGCCATTACTGGCCTTACCCCTTACACAACCTACGAGGTTGTGCTTGTACTTTGTCAGACATCTGATTGCGGTTCATCAGAGCGACTGACTGCTTCTGTCAAAACGATTACAACAGATCCAACATCTCCCACTTTTGATGGACTCAGTGAAGTTGTCTCTGCAACTTCTTTAGCAGATTTAGGAACAGTGAAGCTTAAATTTGCCCCTCCAAATTTTACTCAGGGCTATTTTGATGGACTTATCATTCAAATGAGAAGAACTAAAGATGGATCGGATACACCGGTTGAAATTACTGAATCATCAACAACGGTTTATAATGATTCCTATAATTTTTTAACCTCCAATGAAGTTAAAATAAATGGGATTGATTACCTCTCTAATACCCCTTATTACTTTACCCTTTATCCATATAAGTGGAGTTCAGATGGTCTCACTAGAAGAGAATTTCCCAATAATGTATGGTTAGAATTTATACCTGAAATTAAAGCTCCAACAAATTTGGAATTCTTAGGCCTTCGATCTGGAAATACTTACTTAGATCAAGTAACTCTTAATTGGACATCTCCAGAGCAAGGTGTTTATGCCGAATATGAACTCTTCTGGAGAAAATCATCCCTATCCTTTAGTTGGGGAGATGCCATCGCTCAGACAGGAGCTTTTAATTATACTAATTATGGAAGACAAATCATAAACTCCAGTGCAACTTCTATAACATTAAATGGGTTTGCAGATGGAGATTATGCCTTTGGAATCATCACCCATTACACCTATGTAACTGATGATGGCGTCGTCACACTTCGAAGTGAAACAAATAGCAATATTTTAAAATGTACTATTGATTATGCTCTCGCAGATACCGTTGACTGTTCTTATTAATATTCATTCCAAATCAACTCGCCAGCGATTCTTCTTATCTCATTGAGTTTATCTTTGGCATACCAATATTCTTTCGTTGCATTTGAAAGGATGATATGGCCAATCATCTTATCTGGATCAATCCAAATTGATGTCCCAGTGAATCCAAGATGTCCAAAGGTAAACTTTCCGCAGCCTTTGCCTGCAAGAGTTGTTTCAGGATTTTCCACCCTATCCCATCCAAAGCTAAATCGATGAGAGTGTTTTGCAAGGTCGGACTTAACTTCACTTATAAATCCAGTTTTATTCTGATAATTAAGCAGTGTCTTACAAAGACCTTCTATGGTTGAAAAAAGACCTGCATGAGAACAAAATTCATGAATCACGAAAGCATTTGGATCATGAACCACTCCGATGTTTGGTTGAGCATGACGGTAACCATACTGAGGGGTACACACTCCACTTGGTAGATCTAGCCAATTTAAAGTTTCTTTGTCCCAGATTGTTTGACATTCTTTTTTAAGATCAAGTTTCTTATTAAATTCTAACATCACCCTTAAGGCCGAAAAGTCAGAATAAAGAGTTGCGGAAGAAGAAATGGGATAATTTAAAATTTGCTTTTTCCATGAATCTCTCGCAAGTAGCCCCCAAGCAGGAAGGCCACCTCGATGATTCAAACAAAGAAGCATTTCTTCTGTGAAAGATTCTTTTCTTAAAAAATATCCTAATGAGTTTGTTAGTGGTTTTGTTAACGAAGCGAGATCGAAAAAAGTATCTTTTTTATTATTTAGAACAACTTTGCTATCAATTAAATTCGCTTCAATTGTTTCAAATTTCCCTGAAGTAAAATTTATTACTCCGATAGCTAAAAAATCAAAGCCACTCACAGGAAGTTTATCTTCCACTAATTTCATTAAATCTTTCATAAGGAAAGTTTAAAATTTATTTACTTGGAAAGCAAACCGCTAAATCTGGAGTGTAGAGAAATGATTTCTCTCCCCATTGAGGAGCATCGTCCTCTCCATGACAGGCACCCATTTGATAATAAGTAGTATAACCAATTCTAAATTTTTTTGCCGTCAACAATTCTGGAATTAGAGTTAGTGGCCACCAAATGGTTACTTTGTTTCCTTCTACTTTTTCTGAAATATTCCAATTAGGATAGAGACCTAAATCATTTGAACAATCCGTTATTCGACAATCTTGTAATGCCACTCTTTTTTCCGCCCCACTAAAAGGATTGACATCGTAGGCAACAAAAACTCTGTAGTCAGCATAAAAACCAGGCCAAGCAACTGAATCAGGATCATAAGGGCGGTACCCTTTATTATCTCCTGTCACATCTAACCAAAAATAGAATTCTTTATAACCAGAGCTTATATCAACCTTAGTGGCGAGCTCAAAAGTAACAATCTCCATACCCTTTTGTACATCTCGTTTATATTCGATTTTCACCACATCGGTATCTCTTCGAGAGCAAAAATTAAGACTTTGATCAATATCCCCTACTGGATCAGTCACTACGACTGGTGGACACTCTGGCCTTGGAGCAGGAGGTGGAGGAACTGGGGTTGGTTTTGGGACTGGTCTTGGAATTTGTGGGATGGGTTTTCTAGAAGGAGTATGATCCTTGGCCTCAGGCTGATTTAAAACTAAAAACAATAAAGATGAAGTTAAAATCAAAAAGAAGACAAATTTCATAGACCCCACTTTTTTTTCGGCATTATGCCTAAGCAAGTTCAATCTGAAATGATGAAATGAATTTTTTATAGAGGAGAGACTTTCATCTCTCCTCTGAAATATTAGTTCTTTAGAACTGCTTGCGCAGCAGCAAGACGAGCAATTGGAACTCTAAAAGGTGAGCAGCTTACATAATCAAGACCAATTTTGTGACAGAATTCAACTGAAGTCGGCTCTCCTCCATGTTCTCCACAAATACCTGCATGAATAGAAGAGTTCGTTTTTTTACCTTCAGCAATCGCATGCTTCATTAAAAAGCCTACACCTTCTTGATCAATAGAAACAAATGGATCACGAAGATAAATACTCTTCTGAGTATAGCTTGGTAAAAACTTTCCAGCATCATCTCGGGATAGACCAAAAGTCGTTTGAGTTAAATCATTCGTACCAAAAGAGAAAAACTCTGCTTCTTTTGCAATATCCCCGGCCATAATACAAGCACGTGGAAGCTCAAGCATTGTTCCCATCTTGTACTTGATCGTATGATTTTTCTCTTTAAACACTTTGTCGATTTCTGCTTTACACTGATCTTGAATGACTGAATATTCACGAAGCTCTGAAGTTAATGGAATCATAATTTCAGGAAGAACTTTTATTCCATTTTTTTCAGATTCAATGGCAGCTTCGATAATGGCACGAACCTGCATCAAATAAATTTCAGGATAAGTGATCGCCAAACGACATCCACGATGGCCAAGCATTGGATTGAATTCGTGGAGAGAATCATTTCTCTCTTTAACAGCTTTTAGAGTTAGATTCAGAGCATCTGCTAACTCTTGTTGATCTTTTTCAGTATGAGGAAGGAACTCATGTAGAGGAGGATCAAGTAAACGAATATTTACTGGCAATCCATTCATTTCTTTGAAAATCCCCACAAAATCTGAGCGCTGAAAGGGAAGTAATTTATCAAGTGCTTTTTTGCGATCTTTTTCTGTTTCAGCAAAAATCATTTCTCTCACAGCTAAAATTCTCTCTGGAGCAAAAAACATGTGCTCAGTACGACAGAGACCAATTCCTTCCGCGCCAAATTCCACCGCCACTTTTGAATCTTCTGGAGTATCCGCATTGGTTCTTACTCTTAGCTTTCTAGTAGCATCCGCCCATTTCATAAAAGTCGCAAAATCAGCGGTGATTTTTGCTTCAATTGTTGGCACCACACCTTCATAGACTTCGCCATTAGCGCCATCGAAAGTGATCCAATCACCTTCTTTATAAGTCTTACCTTTTACAGTAAGAGTTTTTTCTTTTTCATTAATCACTAGAGCAGTACATCCAGCAACACATGGTTTACCCATTCCGCGAGCAACAACGGCCGCATGTGAAGTCATTCCTCCACGAGCAGTTAAAATTCCGGTTGAGGCCACCATTCCGCCAATATCTTCAGGAGAAGTTTCTGCACGAACTAGAACAACCTTTTTACCATTTTTATGCCACTCTTCTGCATGAGCTGAGGTAAAGACCATCTGCCCACAAGCAGCTCCAGGTGAAGCTGGAAGTCCAGTAGCAATGACAGTCTTGGCCGCTTTTGGATCAAGACGTGGGTGAAGAAGCTGGTTTAAATCTTCAGGCTGAATACGAAGGATCGCTTCTTTTTCAGTGATTAATCCTTCAGCAACTAAATCAACCGCTACTTTAAGAGCAGCATTGACAGTTCTTTTTGCATTACGAGTTTGCAGAATCCAAAGTTTTCCATTCTCAATGGTAAACTCAATATCTTGCATATCTTTGTAATGGCGCTCAAGCATTTTATAGTCTTCAACGAGATCAGCGTAAGCTTTTGGCATCACCTCTTCTAGAGTCTTGTGATGCTTATTTGATTCCATTTTGGAATCATTATTAATTGGCTGAGGAGTTCTAATCCCAGCAACCACGTCCTCACCTTGAGCATTCACTAAAAACTCACCAAAAAATTTCTTCTCACCGGTAGATGGATCACGAGTAAAACAAACTCCCGTGGCACAAGTGTCCCCCATGTTACCAAAGACCATGGATTGCACGTTAACTGCTGTTCCCCAATCATGAGGAATATTATTCATCTCACGGTATTTCATCGCACGGTTATTATTCCAAGAACCAAAAACGGCAGCGATTGCTTTCCACAATTGCTCCATTGGATCTTGTGGAAAAACAATTCCATGATCTTCAAGAATAACACTCTTATAAACACCAACAAGTTCTTCAAGATCAGCAGCAGTCAGTGCTGTATCTTCGTGAACCCCGCGGGCCTCTTTTAAATCTTCAAGGTTTGATTCGAGAATTGAAGTATTAATTCCAAGAACTACGTTAGAGTACATTTGAATGAAGCGGCGGTAAGAGTCCCAAGCAAAACGAGGATTGTTTGTTTTCCTCGCCATCCCAAGAACAGTCTTATCATTTAGGCCAAGATTCAAAACGGTATCCATCATTCCTGGCATTGAAGCGCGCGCTCCAGAACGAACAGAGAACAATAATGGATTTTCAACATCACCGAATTTTTTTCCTGTAAGTTTTTCTACCCATGCAAGGGCTTCAGTCACTTGATCACGAATTTCTTTTGAAATCTCTTTATTGGTTTTATAGAAATCCAAACATGCTTCAGTAGAAACTGTAAAGCCAGGTGGAACAGAGAGTTTCATCGCACACATCTCAGCAAGGTTTGCTCCCTTACCTCCGAGGAGTGCTTTCATGTCTTTGTTTCCATCAGTTTGTTCAGCAGAAAATTTATAAACCCACTTTTTCATATCCTGGCCTCTTAAAGAGAAAATTTTTCTTTTAAATAACTTTTCACTTGAGATAAAGCGACACGCTGTTGAACCATCGTATCACGATCACGAACCGTAACTGCTTGATCATTTAATGTATCAAAATCAATTGTTAAACAAGCAGGTGTCCCGATTTCATCTTGTCTGCGATAACGCTTACCAATTGATCCAGCAGTATCGTATTCACACTTGAAATCTTTTTGAAGATCACGAAGTAATTTTTCTGCCACACCTTCAAGTTCAGGCTTTTTCATCAAAGGCATAACGGCTGCTTTAATCGGAGCAAGTGATGGTTTAAATCTCATCACAACTCGCTCTTTCTCTGCATCCCCAGGGAATTCCGTTCTGTAAGCATCACTCATAACTGCAAGCATACAGCGATCACAACCGACTGATGTCTCAAGGACATATGGAATAAATTTTTTGTTTCCATCAAGCTGGTCAACATATTGAAGATTTTTCTTAGAGAACTCTTGGTGTTGGCGTAAATCAAAATCTGTTCGAGAATGAATCCCTTCCATTTCTCCCCAGCCGTGAGCAAATTCATACTCAATATCAAAAGCTGCATCGGCGTAGTGAGCAAGGGCATCGTGCTTTTTGAAACGAAGTTTTTCTGGACGAAGACCATTCTCAAGGTGCCAATTCCAGCGAAGTTCTTTCCACTGCTCCATCGCCTCCATTTGAGTTCCTGGCTTGATGAAATATTGCATTTCCATTTGCTCAAACTCACGAGTTCTGAAAATAAAGTTTCCAGGAGTGATTTCATTACGGAAGGCCTTACCAATTTGAGCAATACCAAAAGGAAGTTTTCTTCTCATGGTTGTTTGCACGTTAAGGAAGTTCACAAAAATTCCTTGGGCCGTTTCAGGACGAAGATAAACCACAGAAGCAGTATCAGCGACTGGCCCCATGTGAGTTGTAAACATTAAGTTAAAATTTCTTGGTTCAGTAAAAGAATTTTTTGATCCACAAGTTGGGCAAGCAGCAGTGAGATCAATATTGTCCGCACGAAAACGCGCTTTACAAACTTTACAGTCAACTAATGGATCAGTGAAATTATCAACGTGACCAGAAGCCTTCCAAACAGTTGGGTGCATAAGAATAGCAGCATCCACACCATCAATATCATCACGGAAAGTCATCGCCTTCCACCAAGTATTTTTAATATTGTTTTTTAGTTCAACACCAAGTGGGCCCATGTCCCAACAAGAACCAAGTCCGCCATAAATTTCTGAACTTTGAAAAATAAAGCCACGATGTTTACAATGGGCCACTAAATCGGCCATAGACTTAAGGTTCTCTTCTGACACAGCGCACTCCTGGTTAAAAAATAAGACCCGGAGATTTTAGCATGGCCTCCGGGAAATCACTACGTTCTTGGGGTGGAATTTATCAGACGAGATGCGTAGAATTAACCGAAAAATAATTTGAAATAGAGCCCTGCAAATAAAGACACGATAATCCCTATTTGCCAGCGATGAAAGTTCCACATTCTTTCAAAACGATCATCCATTTTCTCAAAGCGCTGATCCATTTTTTCAAATCGCTTATCAATTTTTTCAAACTCTTGACGAAACTCGATATCCATATGGTGAAAATGATTTGTCTGTCCTTTCAAAATCAAGATCAACATCTCTTCTGTTGTAATTTTTTCTTGATCGACTTTCGACAGAATTTCATCAGATTTTTTGTTTCGCCAACTATCAAAGACTTGATTATCGAACACATAAGCTCCCACGCTTTACCTCCGTAATTAGAGGTATTGTAGCATGGATTTGCTAAACTTATGCCATCGTTCAAATTGGCAAGTCTTGGAAATAAGTCAATACTGACTAAGAGAGTTAAAAATAAGCCATCATCTATCACCAATTTTAGACGATGGCCCTTCCTGCTTTACTCCATTAACTCTAAAAAGGTTTTTGTCACACCACACTCAGGACAGCTCCAATCCTCAGGAATATCCTCATAGCGAGTGCCGGCCTTTAAACCAGAATCCGGATCACCTTTTTCCTCATCGTAAACATAGTCACAAAGAACACATTTATATTTTCTATAACTCATTTTACACCTCTCTTTTGATCAAGAACTCTCTGATAATTATCTGCATGGATTTTTTCTACTACTTTTAAAGCGGCAAATTTCTTACGAGCAAGCTCTAAGGTTTTCTTAAAGTGGGCCTCGTGTTCACGAGATTCATTCGCCTGATCTTTAAACTCAGCGACTGCGCTTAGATCATTTTCCTCTTGGGCCTTTTGCTCAAATTGCGGATACATCACAGTATGCTCATAGCGCTCCCCTTCAATCGCCATTTCCAACAGTTTCTCTACAGTCAATTTCTCTTTGGGATAAATTAAACTTAAGTGTGAAAAAGCGTGCTGAGTTTCCTGAGCCGCTGTTTCTTCAAATACCTTGGCCACTTCTTCATCTCCCAATTCTCTGGCCAATTTTGCAAAGTAGAGATATTTTCTATTCGCCATCGATTCTCCTGCAAAAGCGGCCTCTAAATTCTTCTTAGTTTCAGTCTCATAAAATATTTTTGTCATACTTGTTTCCTCCGATGAATTCATTATCGTTGAATTCCAGATATAGACAAATTAGAATAAAACTATTCTTTTAATAGGAAAAACCTATGAATATATCTCAGCTTTCTATCCGTGATCTTGAATACATAGTCACAGTGAGTGAAAAACTCCACTTCGGAAAGGCCGCTTTAGAGCTCAATGTTTCGCAGCCAACTCTTAGTGAGCAAATTAAAAAAGTAGAGGCCCTACTTGAAACCAAGATTTTTGAGCGAAGTCGAAAGTCAGTTCAGCTCACACCTCAAGGGGAGTTGCTAGTCGCCGCAGCTAAACTAGTGATTCAAAAGGCCCAAGATTTTATTGAAATTGCTAAAAATAAAAAAGGCCCTCTGATAGGAGAATTTCACTTAGGGGCGATCTCAACCGTGGCACCCTACTACCTTCCCTATATTCTTAAACCGCTAAGAAAAGCATTTCCACAGCTTGAACTCATTATTCATGAAGGACATACCGATGATCTTCTCGCTCAACTGGATAGCGGCGAATTAAATGCTGTGATTGCTTCGCGAACTTTTGATGAAAGAAATTATCGAGTCTACTCGCTTTATCATGAGCCATTTTGGCTGGCAGTACCAACAGAGATGCCTATAAAACTCAGAGCTGGTAAAGTCAGTGTAAAGGATATTGATAAAGACCAATTAATTCTTCTGACTGATGGAAACTGTCTTAAAGATGAGGTGCTAAATTTCTGTTCGCTCTCAAAAAATAAAGCAGGGGCCAAAATTCAAGCAGCAGGTCTGGAGACCTTAAGGTACTTAGTGGCCACAGGTAATGGTTACACCTTTATGCCGGAGCTGGCCCTTAATGATGATAAGAAGCTTAAAGGATTAATTAATTATTACCCATTCTTAGAAAAGAGTGCACAAAGAGAAATTGTTCTTGTGACCCGAGAGCAGTACGCAAGACCTGAGGAAATTAGAATGATGTATCAAAAATTGAAAGAAAATCTCCCTCAATCTCGCTGAGAAAGCTCATAAAGTTTTTTGTACTCACCATTCATCGTCATCAGTTCTGAATGACTTCCCTCTTCAATTTTCATCCCATCTTTCATAACGACGATGCGATTAAAATCTTTAAGGGTTGAGAGTCTGTGAGCAACAGCAATGACGGTTTTATGGCCGGCCACGCGCTCTAAGGCGGCCTGAACAATTTTTTCTGATTCATTATCAAGTGCTGAAGTGGCCTCATCAAATAAAAGCACATCTCTATTTTTCAAAAATGCACGTGCAATGGTTAGGCGCTGACTCTGGCCACCTGAAAGTCTAAGTCCTCTATCCCCAATTGGTGTTTCAAGTTGATTGGGAAGGTCTTTGATAAATTCCCAGGCATAAGAAATTTCTAAAGCATGCCTAATTTCTTCATCAGAATGGGCATCACCAGTGGTTAAATTTTCTCGAACGGTATCATTAAAAAGAAAAATATCCTGACTCACGAGTGCAAAAACTTTTCTTACTGAGGCCAGGCTATATTCTCGAATATTAATTCCATCAATTAAGATTTCACCCTCAGTCACGTTATAGAGACGAAGAAGAAGACTAATGACAGTAGATTTTCCAGAGCCAGAAAGACCAACCAGGCCAATTTTTTCGCCTTTTTGAATCACGAGATTGAAATTTTTCAAAACTTTTCCTTCTCCATAAGAGAAAGAAACATTCTTAAATTCAATTGTACTTTTGAAATCTACTAAATCTTTCTGATGAACTTCAACTTCTTCTTCAACATCAAGTAGTTGAAAAATTCTCACCGCAGCTGCTTTGGCCTGATTCATTTTCGCATTGGCCTTAGAAAATCTTCTAATGGGATCCATAAACATCGCCAGGGCCGCAACGAAAGAAATAAATCCTCCAGTCGTCAGAGCTCCCGTTGAAATTCTATGGTGAGCAAAGATAATCACTCCGGCAAATGCCACTGAACCAATTAATTCAACTAGTGGATGAGAATGTTCTTCAGCTGAATTACTTTTAGTTCTATGGTCTATAAAAAGATCCTGCACTCTCTCAAAGCGCTGAATAATATAATTTTTAAGTCCAAAGGCCTTAATAATTTTCTGGCCACCCAATGCTTCAGATACAATGTGAGTCATGTCAGCATTATCTTTTTGGGCCAGACTAACGTAGCGACGAATTCTTTTCCCGGTATAGTGAAAAGTAAGTATGAAAAATGGTGAGGTGGCAAAAATAATAAGAGTTAATTGCCAATCATGATAAAACGCAACTCCAAGTAAAGAAATGGCCGTAATAGGTTCGCGCACCACTTCTAAAGAGTTTTTAAAAGCTTCAGAAAAAACCATGGTGTCATTCATGATCGTGGAAATAAGATTGCCTTGCTTTTGATTAGAAAAATAAGCGGCCGGGAGATGTTGAAATTTCTGATAAATTCTTGACCTAATCAATCTTGTGGACTTATCCACCACTTGCCTTAGTCCAAAGTAATGAAAAAAACGTAAAGGGTAATTTAAAATTCCAAGCCCAATTAAAATAAGGGCCAAATTCCTGGCCTCCTCAAATGTAGATCCGGCCGAAAAGCCTTTATCAAAAATATCTTTTACTAGATAGGCTTCATAGGCCTTAATGGCGGCCATAGGAAAAGCAAGTAAAGAGGCGAGCACCGCCTCCTTCCAAAAAGGACGTAAATATGGGAACATTAGTCTTAATAAATTTAGCATAATGCCCATCTTAAGCTTTAACGGAGGCTAAGTAAATTAAAACACGGAAAGCAATCTTCTTAGACAGAGATGGAACTCTTATCATCGATAAAAATTATCTCTCTCGCGTAGAGGATATGGAATATTATTCAGATACCATGAAGGCCTTGCAGCTTCTGCAGCAACTTGGTTATGAGCTTTTTGTGGTGACCAATCAATCAGGAGTTGGCCGAGGTTACTTTTCCTTAGAAAATGTTTACGTTATTCACCGCCAACTTCAAAATGATTTACGAGAAAATAAGCTAGAACCTTTCAAAGATTTTGCCATTTGCCCACACGCCCCTCATGATAGCTGTGATTGTAGAAAGCCATCAGGAAAAATGATTCTTGAGTTAATGGAAAAGCACCATATTTCTCCAGAACATTCCTACATGGTGGGTGATAAAATGATTGATGCTGAAGCTGGGAAAGCTGCTGGGATTCAAGGTATCATTGTTCGTGAAACTCATGCAAAACATGAATATCCTAATTTTAAAACCTTATTAGATTTTGCTAAATCACTTAAAAAGTAGTGGGTAAGATTTTAGATCCAGTGGCCGCAAATGATACTGATGGCAAAAATACTGGATCAATTTATCATTCTCATGAAATGTAGCACCTACTAGATCTAGGTAGTCCTGATATCGAGTTTGATAGCTCTTCTTGATGCGCAGTAAAAAGCCCTTTTCATTTTCTCCGGTCACACACTGAAGACAGGCAAACTGTCCACTCGCCGCCTGAAAACTTGCTCCAGTACTCTCCAAAAGATCCACCCCACAATAATTGCATTGATTCGTATCAGGCATGATCCCTAAGTGAAATAAAAGCTTCACCATAAATAAACTTAAATGCTGCTCAGGGGAGAATTGATTCTTCTTAAGAGAATCTTCGAGGTAAAAAAGAGCATTACTAATGACTGAAAAAATCCCCTCGTGGTCAAGGTTTTCATACTCACTTGTTCCCTGCTGAAATGGAATAGAAAATTTTTGTAAAATCTCAAAGTATAAACATACGAGGTAAAATGCTTGAATATTGTGCCGGATATGTACTGGCTCCCAGATTCGACTGTACTCTGTCGCTATCATCAAATCTGATCCATCAAATTTCATTCTTTGATCTTTGATTTGAATGCGCATCATGTGGCCAATTTCAAAGGCAGAGGGCTTATGCTTTTTTCCTCCCCCTTGGCCGCCGTAGACATAAAAGCTACCCATCATCCCATTTCGCAAAATAACTTTTACAATGAGATCTCTCTCCTTGTACGGAATGCGATTGATGACTAATCCTTCAAAAACCATAGATAAAATTGTCCTTTCATAGAATTAAAGCATAGCTTAATCCGAAGAAGCAAAACGAACAAAAAATTAATAATTCTACTCCAGCTAATACCATAAGGTTTCTCTAAGGCATATACCCGAAAATCTTCTCCTTTTCTTCCACCTCGGGCCACCATTTGAATCCAAAAATCAATATTCTTTAATTCATACAAAAAATAAATTTCACTTATCTTGGGTAAGTTCACACCATGACTCAGGACAGTTGTGGCCACAATAAAATCAACTTTATCACCACTTTGAATGAGCGCCTGCATCTTGTGGGCCTCCCCTCCTACTAATCCCCAGACCTTATTCCCTTTTGCTCTCAGCTCCTCAGTCAGTTTTAAAACCTCATTTCTGTAAGCACAAAAAACCAGCTTAACTCCAGTACTCGGTAGCTCAATAAGCTCTCTCATCATTTGTTTTTCAGGAATATAAACGTAACGAGTGGGTGAATATTTTAATTTTTGATTACCACAATCAATCCATAAAATTTCATCAAAGTGAGATGATAGCTTTGAAACTTCCTCTCTCATCCCTGCTGATAAAGTTGCTGTTAATCCCATGACGAGACTTGCTTGATATCCAATTTGATAAAAGGCTTCCCACATTTTTTGACGAAAAGAATCTCCCCAATAAAACAAAAGATGAAACTCATCAAAAATCACCACAGAAAAAATCTCTTGTTTTACGAGCCACTCCTCAGGCGTCATGACTTGAATTTTTTCTCCCCACTTTTCTTTACATTCATTGGCCAGTGCTCTCAGAGGAGAAATAACTAAAATCCTTCCATAGGCTTGATGAAATTTTTCAATCCAATAAGTTTTACCAGAGGCAGGTGGGGAAGTTAAAATCAGTAGTGTTTGAATCATAATGCCCAAGCTACTTAAAGCGTGAGCACTATGATAGAGAATACTTTAGAGAGTTTTTCTTTTTTTCAGTTTTGCTTTCATGATGCCATCTAATCTTCGATTAATATCTGGAAACAGATTCAAATCTTCACGATTAAATGTATAAGATCCATCAGTGGCTTTTTCAAGTTTGATATGAAGATTTCTCTCCATTTGCTCCGATAAAATCTCCATCAAAAATTCTTCTCCATTTGGAATTTTATTAAAGACACCCTTTCGACTAAAATCGGCCGTCACTAACTCTTCTTGTTTGTAACAATCTGATGAAGTGGAATTGGCCTTTCTCATGAAAAAACAGACTCGATCTTTTGTAATGGGCTCTTGTTTAATTTCTAAGCTTTTCCATTCCTGGCAGCTTTCATTAACTTCTCCGTTTAGCGTGCACTCAATTTCCTCAATAGTATAAGTTCCAAAATAATCTACAAATGGACCTTTTGCCCAAGCGCTCAATGAAACCAGAAGCATTGCAGAATAAAAAAATTTCATAACCCTCCTTGAGTTTCTTTTAGGTTAACTTGCTTTCACGAATAACTCTTAGCATTAATTTTATCAAATAATTGGCCAAAATTTAGGACCAGTGTTTTACTAGATATTACGTTTCGAATTTTATGAAGGATCATCGTTGAAATATTGTTTCGTCATGTTGTTTATTTGCTTTATTTTAGGTGGGGCCTATTATTCGGCCCAAACAAAAATGAGTGAACAACTTAAAATAAATTCTATTCATTTAGGAATGACGGTTGATCAAATTGAGGAAATCTTTGGCCCTCCAGCTGCCTCTGATAGAAACCAGCTCACCTTTATCCTGGAAGACGATTCAGAACTCTTTATCACTTTGCGAGACGAAGTAATCTCCAGTGCAAAAATTAAGTTCCACCGGCCTATTAAAGTTGAAGATCCAGAAATGCGTCAGATGACTTTAGTTCAAATGGAAGAACTTAATGAAAATCAACCTAGTTGGTTTTTTGCGGGGAAGCCAGAGCAAGGCCTCATTTATAAAATCACTTCTCAGGGATATATCGAAAGCCTAACTTGGGTGCCCCCATTTTCATATTACAACAATCGTCCAAAGCACTTAGGTGCGCTTTTTAGAGAATTTCATTCACAAAATCTATCTCAAATGTGATAGAGTGCCCCTATGATTACACAAATTGAAAAACTTTTTGATGAACAAATTCGTCCGGCCCTTGCTCAACATGGTGGAAACATCGAAGTCGTGGACGTGGATAATAATACTCTATTTGTTAAATTCTTTGGTGGCTGCCATGGATGCTCAAGTTCAAAAGCTACGCTTAAAGGCGGAATTGAACAATTAGTGAAGCAGCACTACCCAGATATTACAGAAGTCGTAGATGTGACTGATCACACTTTAGGAACAAATCCGTACATGTAAATTAGGCCTTCGGGTCTCTTAATACATTTAAGCGCGATCTCACGGATTCAATCTTCTCTAGTGAAAGATCGGAAAAAATAATTTTTTCTCCCTCACCTGCATCGGCCAGAACTTCACCCCATGGATCAACAATTAGTGAGTGACCAAAAGTGCTAATTTTATCGTTATGCTGACCCCATTGGGCCGAGGCCACAACATAGCACTGATTTTCAATAGCACGTGCACGAACTAATGTGTGCCAATGAGCTTTACCAGTTGGAACAGTAAAGGCCGAAGAAATAGATAAGACGTTCGCCCCTTGAAATGAATATGATCTAAAAAGTTCTGGGAATCTCAAATCAAAACAAATTGAAAGACCAATCTTATAGCCCTCAAGCTCAACGAGCTTAGGAGAATTCCCAGCAGTATAAACTCGAGCTTCATCAATCACTGTTTGGCTTGGATGCTTTGAAAGATCCACAGAAAATAAGTTCATTTTATCATAACAAACTAACTCTTCACCATGGGGGCCAAAGTTATAAGAGCGGTTCATAATTTTGCCATTAACATTAGTTGCTGCAGATCCACCTAAAATATAAAGACCATCATCCTTTGCAAGACTACGAATTGCCTCATAGTGTTCATTTTTTTCTTGAATGAGATAGGGTGTTGGCCGAGTGCCATCTGACATTGAATAAAATACTTCTGGTAGAAACACAGCTTTGGCCCCTTCGCTCACTGCAGTTTTTAAAAAGCCGCGAATTTTTTCAAGATTAACTTGAGGGTCTAAAACAGACTGAAGTTGAATCACACCAATCTTCATAAATTCTCCAATATAAGTTTACCAATTTCATTAGCAGTTATAAGATCATTCTCGCATGCTGAAAACAATTTTTATTAACACATTAAAACTTCTTATTGCGGCTGGACTTATTTATTGGCTTTTAAGTTCAGGCAAACTTGATTTTAAACTTCTACTTCAGCTTAAAAATTATCCACTCCAAATAGTTATTTCACTCGTTCTAATGGTAGTTAACCTGTGGTTAGTTTCCTATCGTTGGCGATTAATTTTAAAGGCCCGCAGTGAAGCCGCTATTCCACTTATGGGTGTATTTAAAGTTAACTGGATTGGATTATTTTTTAGTAGTGTCCTACCTGGCAGTGTCAGTGGGGACTTAGTGAAAATGCTTTATGTTGAAAAATTCGATAATAATTTTACAAAGAAATTTGTTTTCGCTTCGATTCTTATCGATCGCGTAATGGGACTTTGTGGACTCATTTTATTAGTGGGAATAAGCACGATTCTTTTTTCTGGCCATATTCTTAACAAGTCTCCGGCCATGGCCCCCATTTTAAATTTTAATTATCTCCTTTGCTCATTCGTTCTTGTTGGATTTTGTATTTTCGTGTTTTTCCATATTCATGTTCGAAAAATTTTCGAACATTTCCAACCTATCTTTTTTCGAAATTTTTGGGCCCGCTTAATTCTACTCTGGAATGATTTAGTGATGATTAAATCTCATATGATTAAAGCGGTCTTGATCTCACTTATTGTGCAATTAAATTCTGTCGTTATTTTTTGGATCGTGATCTATCCTTTCGTCACAGGACAAATGGATTTCGTTCAGGCCTTGGCCTTCATTCCAATAGGAAATATGGCACTGGCACTTCCTATCGCTCCTTCTGGGCTTGGAGTTGGACATGCTATTTTCCAAAAGTTATTTGAGCTTTCAGGCATCATGAATGGGGCCTCACTCTTCAATCTTTATTTCGTGGTCAATGCCGTGGTTAACATTGTGGGAGTCATCCCTTATCTCACTACTAAGCATGAAAAATAATTTACTGCACTCCTAACCTACAGCCTCAATTTCCAATGAGGCAAATTACCATCTCATTCATTATTAAATTCTTCGTATGTTTCTTGAAATTGATTCTTGATGATCTCCAAACACACCTGCTTTTTCGGCATATTCATTCCAATTAGAAAAAACGTTTTCAATTTCTTTTATAATTTTTTTTGCCTGCATTTTTTTAAGATCAGCTTTGGCCCCAAAATCAATTAAATCTTCCATCGTAAATTCATCACGCTTTCCGCTTAGACTCATTTGATGCTTACTTGTCCATTCCCCTTTTGGATTATAACTGTAGGCCATATCATAAGCTGGAGATAATTTCCAATTTCCAAATCTATCCATTAAAAATGCAATATTCTTTGTATGGTCGTCTTGATTTCTTCCTATAATATTAAAAATAGCTCGTCTAAATTGTTGTTCTAATGCTTCCTTAGTATCAAAATTAACCACAGTCCGAATCATCTCTAAGGCCTGTTCGTAGCTGTAAGCTCCGGCCATATTAAAATCATAGTGCCCCATCGCACAGAAAGATTGCATGTGAATTTTCTCGCCTCCTTCCAAACGATCAAATCTTTTTGTCATAAAATGTGCACGACCATTTTCTTCTAAGAGACGAGACTCACTCATTTCAATTCCACAATCTTTTGCCATTAAGTAATAAGCATACTCAATTCGTCCAAAACCTTGTGGATCAATAAGTTCTTTATCCCGATTATTTGAAACACCATCTAGCTTTAATAACCAATAGGTAAAATCTTTTGTTGTTTTAAGTTGCCCTGATCTAACCTTGCCAGTTTTCTCATCATAGGCAATGATACATTTAGCTCTTGCTCCACCAGCACTCGTCCCAACAACAAGTAAATTTGTGAGTGCTTCTTTTAATTTTTTTTCATCTTTATGTTTTAGATTTTCTTTTAATTTTTCTTTATTTGTTAATACCGCTGAAGCGAGTATAACCATGTCTTCAACTTCAATTGGCACATCACTTAAACGGCCTTTATATTTTACCGGTTTAAATTCTAGTGCCCCCATCCCTCGCTCTCCAATATAACAAAGTCGCTCGATTGGATTAAATGAACCTGATTTTCTACCTCTTGTTGAAAGCCAAACATCAATAAGGGCATTACCAAACTTATCTGGCAAAGAATCAGCAAGCATTCCAGGAAGCCCATAAAAAGTTCCTTTCGCAAGTTGAGGGAATGAATATACGCCTTCCTTTTTGGGAAGCTTTATTGGCGCTATTTCAACTGGAGCATTATCAATAAATGCTTGATCGTATTCAAATGATGAAAGCTCCGTTTCTTCATTCCAAGAAACATACCCAACCAGAGTTCCCCATAAATGAATTTGGGCCAATGTTACTTTATCAGTCATTATTCATCTCCCCATTTCCATGCGGTCGATTTCAATTCTTTCTTCTTTTGTGATTTTCTTACTCGTTCTTTTGTTTTTTTTGTAGTTGCTTTGGCGAGCAAGCTAGGTGCGATTTCTTTTTCTTTAAAGATAACTTTTAACTCATCGGCCATTTCTAGTGCTTTCAAAATCAATAAAAGATTTTCTAAGGAAATATTACCTTTCCCTGTTTCAAAGCGTACTATTGAAGCGTGTGATACTCCCGAGAGCTTTGACAAGGCCTCTTGAGATATCTCTTTTGCAACTCTTCTTGCCTTCACTGACTGGCCAATGACTTCTAATAGCCTTGCCGTTGCTTCTTTATTCCAGTTCATAAATACTCACATATGATAAAATAAGCCATTTTACAACATTAACTAATCATATATGACTTATTATAAAAAACAATTAACTGATCAAATATGACCAATTAAACGTAAAATTAGTCATAAATAATCATATATGGCATTCTAACATGGATCAAGATCATAAATTAACTTGAAAAAAATGATCCGCCCAGAGCCTATCGTACTAACTCTTCATATTAACCATACAAGTTTCTAATATTTTGTGACCTTGTTTTATCCAATACTATTCCCGACAAATTCACCCCGGCAAAACATTCCCAAAATCTCTAACAATCTAATTTAATTAATGAATCTCCCATTTCGCTTATAATTATTTATGGCAACTCGTTATGAAGGGTTAATGCTATTTGAATAAGTTTTTTGCATCTATTCTTTTTGGACTAAGTCTTTTCATCCTCCACGGGTGCAACTCTACTTTTGACTTAAATTTATCTCCCCCTCAAGAAGCCGTCTCTACTACTCAAATCGTCACCATCGAACAGGCCATTTCTGAAACTGTTGGTACCTGCAGCTTCACTGCCGCTTCAGATCCATCAGGTAGCGCTGGCTTTAGCTACAAAGTTAATTTTTCTCAAGCAATCGATCCATCGACATTTACCGATGGAGATATCACCAACACTGGTACAGGTGGAGGAACCACACTTACTTGGTCAATCACTGATTGTGGCGATAATAAAAACTTCATGCTCACAGCAACGGCCATCACTGGTGATGGAACAATCGTTCCTACAATCGCTTCTAATACTGTTCAAGATCTCGTTGGAACAAATAATACCGCTTCTACTTCAACTGATAATTCTGTCACCTATGATACCACTGCTCCTTCGGTAACGATCAATCAAGCAACCACTCAAACAGTGGGAACCTGTAGCTTTACTGCTCCAACCGATCCAAGCAATGCTGCTGGTTTTAGCTATAAAGTCACCTTCTCTGAGGCCATCAGTGCGGCCACATTCACAACTGCCGACATTACTAATTCAGGAACTGGAGGGGCAACCACTCTCACGTGGTCACTCACAAATTGTGGCGATAATAAAAACTTTAAACTCACCGCCACGGCCGTTAGTGGAGATGGAACAATCATCCCTGAAATCGCAGGCAGTGCTGTTCAAGATTTAGTTGGCCTCAACAATACTGCTTCAACTTCTACTGATAACTCGATCACTTTGAACAGCAGCGGAATTGCAGTCACCATCAATCAAGCGACGACTGAAACAGTGGGCACATGTAGCTTTACTGCTCCAAGTGATCCAACTAACACAACTGGCTTTAGTTATAAAGTCACTTTCGGCACTGCAATTAATGCAGCAACCTTCACCACGGCCGATATTGTTAACTCAGGTACAGGTGGAGGCACGGCACTCACTTGGACGCTTACTAATTGTGGCGATGATACCAACTTTAAACTCACCGCCACTGCCATCACTGGCAATGGAACGATTATCCCTGAACTCGCCGTAAGTACTATTCAAGATACTCTAGGAAACGACAATATTCCTTCCAGTTCAACTGATAACACCGTCACTTACGATACCACTGCTCCAACGGTGACTGTGAATCAAGCAACGACTGAGACAGTAGGAACGTGTAGTTTTACTGCTCCAAGTGATCCAACTAACACCACTGGTTTTTCTTATAAAGTGGCCTTCTCTGAGGCCATTAGTGCAGCTACATTTACCACTGCCGACATCACTAACTCTGGTACAGGTGGAGGCACGGCCCTCACTTGGTCAATCACTAACTGCGGTGATGATACCAACTTTAAACTCACTGCTACTGCCATCACTGGGAATGGAACAATTATTCCATCCATCGCCATCAATCGAGTGCAAGATCCGGCCGGCAACAACAACACTGCTTCGACTGCAACTGACAACACAATTACTTACGATACAACTTCTCCTTCAGTCACTATCAATGAATCTATTCTTGAGACTGTCGGTACCTGTAACTTTCTTGGTACACTTGATCCCACCAATGCGGCCGGATTTAGTTATAAAGTAACTTTCTCTGAAGCAATAAATGCGGCAACTTTTTTAACCAGCGATATCACAAATTCTGGAACCGGAGGAATCACTCTCGCTTGGAGTTTAACCAACTGTGGAGATGACACTAACTTCATGCTCAGTGTGGTCACTATCGTTGGAGATGGAACAATTATTCCAAATCTTGCGGCGGCAAAAGTTCAAGATCCCGCAGGAAACGATAACACAATCTATACTGCAACTGATAACACCATCACTTACGATGCGACAGCTCCGACGGTCACTATCAATCAGGCCACCACTGAAACCGTAGGTACATGTAGTTTTACCGCCCCAAGTGATCCAACCAACACCACTGGCTTTAGTTATAAAGTCACTTTTTCAGAAGCAATTAGTGCAGCAACTTTTACTACCGCTGATATTACCAACTCTGGAACAGGTGGTGGTACTGCTCTGACTTGGTCAATCACCAACTGCGGAGATGATACCAACTTTAAACTCGCCGCTACTGCGGTGACTGGTGATGGAACTATCATTCCAAGTATCGCCATCAATCGAGTTCAAGATCCGGCCGGAAGTAATAACACGGCCTCAACTTCAACTGACAACACAATCACTTATGATACCACTGCTCCCTCAGTCACTATCAATCAGGCCACCACTGAAACAGTCGGCACATGTAGTTTTACGGCCGCTAGTGATCCGAGTAGCTCGGCCGGATTTAGTTATCGTGTGACATTTTCAGAAGCGATTAGTACAGCAACATTTACGACCGCCGATATTACCAACTCTGGAACAGGTGGAGCGACCACACTGACTTGGTCACTCACCAACTGTGGAGATGACACCAACTTTAAACTAACTGCTTCAGCAGTTGATGGAAATGGAACGATCATTCCATCCATTGCCGGAAGTGCCGTGCAAGATCCAGCAGGAAACAATAACTCGGCTTCAACTGCGACCGATAATTCGATTACATATACTCAAGGTGGGTGGATTCAAGAGGCCTACATAAAAGCTGTAAATAATGATAGCGGAGATTACTTTGGTTACACGGTTGCTTTAAGCAGTGACACTTTAATTGTTGGTGCTTATGCAGAGGCCAGTAATGTAACAACCATCACCAACGGAACTACCGCCAGTGCCAATAATTCGATAACAGAGGCCGGAGCCGTCTATGTCTACAAGCGCTCTGGAGTGAACTGGACACAAGAAGCTTACATCAAGGCAGGAAATAGTAATGCCAGTGATCGTTTTGGCTACGCTATTTCCTTAAGTGATGACACCCTTGCTGTTGGGGCCTACTGGGAAGATAGTACCCTTACCACCATTACCAATGGTACTGGCACCAGTACAAATAATGCGAAAGTAGATAGTGGTGCCGTCTATATTTACAAGCGCACGGGAACAACTTGGGCGCAAGAAGCCTACATCAAAGCTGGTAATAGTGGCGCGAGTGATTTTTTAGGTAGCTCAGTTTCTATAAACGGTAATACACTGGCCGTCGGCGCGTGGGGCGAAGACAGTAACCAAACCACTATCACCAATGGGTCCACTAGTAGTTCCAATAATTCCACTTTAGAAAGTGGAGCTGTCTATATCTATAAACGCTCTGGAGTCACCTGGGCGCAAGAAGCCTATATCAAAGCGCCTAATCCTGAGGCCAGTGACTACTTTGGTAACTCAGTTTCTTTAAATGGAGACACCCTAGCAGTCGGTGCCTATCAGGAAGACAGTAATCAAACCACTATCACCAATGGAACAACTGCCAGTGCAGATAACACCAACACAAACAGTGGTGCCGTTTATATCTTCAAGCGAACAGGAGTTATTTGGGCGCAAGAGGCCTACGTTAAGGCCGCAAATAATACGGCCGGAGATCAATTTGGTTATACAGTTAATCTTAGTGGAGACACTCTCGCAGTGGGAGCTTATTTTGAAGACAGTAACCAAACCACCATTACTAATGGAACAAGTGCGAGCGCAGATGACTCAAACGCTGACAGTGGAGCTGTTTATATCTACAAACGGTCAGTCACCACTTGGGCACAAGAGGCTTACATTAAAGCTGCCAATAACGATGCCACTGACTACTTTGGATTTTCAGTTGCTTTAAGTGGGAACACTCTCGCTGTTGGAGCACAAAGAGAAGATAGTAATCAAACCACAATCACAACAGGAACAAGTGCGAGTAGCGATAACACCAATGCCGATAGCGGTGCTGTTTACGTCTACAAACGTACAGGAACGAGTTGGGCGCAAGAAGCCTATATTAAGGCCGTCAATAATGATAGCTCTGACTACTTTGGAACTTCCGTAGCTCTCGCAGGTGACACCTTGGCCGTAGGTAGTAGTCGTGAATCCAGCAACCAAACCACCATCACCAATGGCACCACTGCTAGTTCAGACAATTCTAATAGCCGAGCAGGAGCTGTATATATTTATCGCAACACCTCTCGCCTCTTTGATCCATCCAATATTTATCTTGTTTCAAAAACTATCAGCAGTCTCAATCTTTCATGGACCAAGGCGGGAAGTCTCGCAACAGGATACAAGATTGCTTACAGCTCTGGCACAACGGCACCTGCTGATTGTACTGCTGGAACAGTGGTCGATGTTGGTGATGTAGCGACTTACAACCTAACCGCTTTAAGCTCAGGCACAACTTACAGTTTGAGAATTTGTTCGTATGATGCTGGAGCAAGTTTGAGTCAAGGAGAAACGGCGACGTTCACGACGGTACTTAATGGTTGGTATCAGGAAGCCTATATTAAGGCGGCGAATGCTGGGGCCGGGGATCTTTTTGGGTACTCTGTTTCCCTCAGTGGCGACACCCTTGCTGTAGGTTCATACCAAGAAGATAGCAACCAAACCACCATCACAAATGGAACCACGGCCAGCGCAAATAATACCAATACAGATAGTGGTGCCGTATATGTTTATAGCCGCACCAATGAAATTTGGGCGCAACAAGCTTACATTAAGGCAGCAAATAATGGAGCCAGTGACAATTTTGGAATTTCAGTTTCAATCAGTGACGACACATTAGCTGTCGGAGCTTATGCAGAAAGTAGCAACGAAACCACTATAACTAATGGCACTAGCGCCAGTGCGGATAATTCAAGTAATGGTAGCGGAGCCGCTTATGTTTATAAAAGAACAGGATCAAGTGATCTGAGCCCCGAAAACAGGACAAATTAATAAACGAGACTACCCCTTTTTGGGGTAGTCTTATTTTAAGGAGTCCTTTTATGGAAAATTTGTCAGAAGCGGATAAAAAAGCACTTTTATCTA
>JBFWTE010000013.1:0-100087 GCA_050247975.1 Bacteriovoracaceae bacterium | reverse complement strand
CTAGATAAAAGTGCTTTTTTATCCGCTTCTGACAAATTTTCCATAAAAGGACTCCTTAAAATAAGACTACCCCAAAAAGGGGTAGTCTCGTTTATTAATTTGTCCTGTTTTCGGGGCTCAGATCACTAGGCCCCTTTGATTAATTTTTAACTTTTTTTGCTTTTTTAAGAGCATTATTTAAATTGAGTCGTCCACCCGAAACCATTTTATCCTTAAATTCTTCAACCTTAGTCACTGAAGAGATAAGAACTTTCTTAAGGGCCACCGGATTTAATCCAGGGTAATACCCAAGGACTAAGGCGGCCACACCAGAAGCATTCGGTGCTGCCATAGAAGTTCCAGATGCCATTCCATATTTATTCTTTGGAATGGTTGAATAGATATCTGATCCTGGAGATGCCACATCAACAGTCTTCTTCCCAACATTCGAAAAATCTGAAAGTTCACCGAAACTTGTGGTTGATGCAACAACCATTAAGTTTTCACTATCAAAGGAAGCAGGATATTTTGGATCCGTGTCGTTATCATGCCAGCTATAAGGGCCCATTGAATCGTTACCCGCAGAGGCAACCACAAGTACACCTTTTTTAGCAATCTCATTAATAGTGTCTCGAACAACCATTCCGCCTTCATTTGTTGTTTTACCAAAAGAGCAGTTAATGATTTTTGCTCCATTGTCAGCGGCATACTTAAAGGACTCCACAATGTTTGAGTCTAGCTCGTCAGCATCATCAGGAACTGTTCTGATCGCCATAATTTTTACGTTTTTTGCAACTCCTGCAATACCAATACTATTATTTTGAGTCGCTGCAATTGTTCCTGAGACATGGGTTCCATGCCAGTGGGATGCCATCGTGTCCATTGTTGCTCGACCAGATGAATCTCTTACGAGAGTGTTAATTCCGTGAATGTCATCAATATATCCGTTTCTATCATTATCAATACCATCTTTCGGAATCTCTTTAGTATTGGTCCACATAATGTCTTTTAGATCTTCATAGTTATGATCGACACCTGTATCAACAACGGCCACTATCACTTGTGACGGCATTTTTTGAGGAAGTGAGCTATAGGCCCCTTCAACATCAAGACCTGTTTCCTTTGTAAAACCCCAGAGTTTACTAATCATAGGATCATTAAAAAATTTCGATGTATAAGTTGGAAGTTGCTTAAAAGGGAGATCAGCTAGCCTCTCGAGTTTAGGCATCTCACTTTTACCTGCATAAAAATCTTTTTGAACATACTCAACATTTGGAAGATTTTTTAAAGACTCTTCCAAGGCAACTGGATCATTGGTTTTTACGAGATAGAGTCTCGAGAAAATCATTTTTGAAGACTTGATCAGAGGGGACTGAACTAGCTGTTGACCCTCTTTCATCTTAATAAAAAGATGCTTGGGGTGGTAGCGGCCGGAAGTTGCAAAAGCAGAGATTGAACTTACGAGAAAAATACTTAGAATACCAGTGGTTAGCTTCGTCATATGTTAATTCCTTTTAGACGATTAGGTTGCTCAGTCTATGCTGGCCAACTTTAACCTTCAAGGGCCTAGTTTTTTCAACTAGTCGCGTTGTACAAAGACCATTCACCTATGTTGAAGAATTTACAATGTCCCTAAGGGTGACACCTCTTGCCTTGATATAATGCGTCAAGAGTAAAAATAGAATTTAATTAATAATGGAAGTATGCGTTTGAGCAAATTTAAGACTACAAGACTATCCTGGCTTGCTCTTTTATTCACTGTCCCAGTGCTAGGACAAAGCAAGGATTATATTTCAGGCCACATTGGTGGGATGAGCAATCAAGTCTCTAATGATGTGGGTGATGTCCCGGGTAATCGTTATAATGGCAGCCTAAGTTTTGATTACTATAAAGACACCAGCACTTCTTATTCTCAAGGACTGGAAAGAAGATTTACTTTTGCCGGCCAAGTTAATGATCAAAGTCTCACACAATTTTCATTGCAAGAAGCCTATGTTGCCGGTCGTCTCACAAATAAGGATTACTTGAAATTTGGAAGACAAATTTTAAATTGGTCACAAGTCGACTCAACCTGGGGATTTGGAAAATTAAATAATAGAAGAAATTTTGATTATTTTGAACCTGGCCAAGAGGGATTAATAGGGCTTAGTTACGAGCATAAGTCTTCAAATGGAATGCGCTACCGCGCTTTTGTGTCTGGGCTTTATGTTCCAGAAATGAACCCACCGCTAGATATAAATAAGAGTAATCATACTATCTCAACCAGAAGTGCTTGGGGAAATGCTCCGGCCAAAATGGCAAATTATCAAGGTCGAGATTTACCGATTGAGTATTATGTTGATTACCCTTCGGCATCTCAAGTTATTTATCGGTACTCTGTCGGTGCTAACATTGGTTATGAAACCAAGCACTGGGTGATGGATAACTTTATTATGCGTAAGCCAGAGAATGAAATCTCAAAACAAGTGGAAATGAGATACAACACTATTACTGATGTGATCAAAATTAACGTGACTCCTCAGTTTTATTATCATGATGTTTATGGCTCAAGCTTAAAGTATAGAAATTCTGATTTAGAAATGTATGTTTCAGGAATTGCTATTCGGCCAAATACTTTCCCTGATTCAGATCTAGATGCTGTTCAATATTCTGAGATTAAATCGGTTAAGCGAAGAGAGGATTATGTTGGGGGAGGAATCTCAAAAACCAATGATAACTACGGCCTAGGATTTAATTACGTGGCGCGCCTAAGCCCATTTAATAGACAAAATGATCCAACCGCAGTTGATCCTCGCTGGAATCAGGCCGTTAATTTTTTCATCTATAAGCGACTTCATGATAGTTTTCGAGTATCAGGTGATTTAAAGTACGACACCTTAACCACTGATCGATTAATGATGTTACGTGCTATTTATAATGCGACCAAAGAGTTACAGCTAAATGCAGGTCTAAATCTCATCGGTACACCTGCAGATGGGAAGTCATATTGGTCACCGTATACCAATAACGACGCCATTTATGGAGGGCTTCGTTATGTTTTTTAAAATGGAAGATATGAAGTATTTTAATATTTTATTTATCTCTCTACTGACTCTCTTAAGTGGGTGTGGGGACTTAGTTAAAAATAAAGTGGTGAAGCCCCCTCTGACTTCAAGCTTGTATAATGTTGACTGTGAGCTTGAGCCTTCTGAGTTTGCTAAGATTATGGAAAAGAATATTAGTACTCAGATTCGATGCTTAGAGGCCAATTTAAATCTTTTCATTAAAATTGTAGAGACACCAAGACCAGGTTATTTATCTCGAGTTTCATTGGAAGCCTATTTAAAGAAAAATAGACAAGATATTAAGCCTGAAGTGGTAAGGGCCCTTAAGGCCGTATTTGATGTTAATTTTTTGATTACTGGGGAAGATCCAAATTTTATTTCAAAAGACAATGTAAAAAAAATAATTGATTTTGCATTGGTTTTTAATACTGAAGCTTCTTTGAACTTCAGATATTTCACTGACAAAAATCCTATCTCATTTTCACTTCATAAAATAAGAAGAGATGAAATCTCTAAGGCCAACAGAAAAATTATTATGGCCTTACGTCAAATCTTTAATGCTAACCGTGGTAATGAGATTCATAAACTAGACATTAATGAACTTTTAAAGAGTTTCACTACTGACAATAATTCGGATGATATTGATACTGTTAAAAAGTTCTTATTTGTTAAAAAAGTCATTCTTGGTGGTGACAAAGATATTATCACTCATCAGGAATTGGAGAGATTGTTACTTTATTTTGACCGCTTAGTTCTTATTACTTTAGATGGAGTTAAGTATAAAAAGATTCTACTTAACCAAAAATCGTTACTTGAGCTTTTAAAACAAGACGTAAGTTTATTTTCAGATATTGTTCTTCAAGGAGCTATCGGAAATCGTGATAAAGAAGTATTCTTTACAGTTGATGAAGCTGTTGAGGTGGCAAAAGAGTTTGTTTCAAAAGAGACTTTGGACTTTGATAAGTTTCATCGCCTCATCGTAGAGGCAAAAACCATCGTCATGGGTGGTAATGAAACAGATATTCAGGGAATAGACTTTAAAAATCTTCTGACTCACGCTGGATCACTTCTCCAGACAGGAACCGTTTTTCATTATATCTATGAAATGTATAGTGCTACTCTTGAGAGTCCACTACCTGTAGAAATCAATTTTGGCCAATATCGTGATCTCCACCCAGAGCTTAAAGAAGAGATTGATAAGTTTGAGAGAATTGTTAAAAAGTATAGATTTTTCCGAGGAAAATTTGTCGTTCCATACTTTGCCAGAAACTATCACCGTAATCCAGAAGCTGTTTTTGAAGTGGCCCTTTATGAATATGCCATTCAGCTTTTATTTAAAAAATATGGAAGCCCAAGTCCAAACCGTAATAGTGTTGGGGGAGTTTCCATTTCAAGAGATCAAATTTTGGCAATTATTAAAAAGTTTGAAGATGAATTAATTGATATTAAATTGATCTATCCTCAAAGGGCCAAAAATGTGGCCAACAATATTGCTCTCCTTGGTTCACTCTTTCAGTATCAATCTGATGACAATGCTGTTCTTGATGTGAATGAAGCGACTGAATTTGGTCTAAGTTTATTTACATCTTTGGATATTGCTAAAGATATGATGAGTTACTTCGACGAAAAGTCTTGCCCTAAAGATCAATTTAATCGAATTGAGCCAAATTGTTTTAGAAAATATTTTTTCACAGGTCTTTGTGATAATTATCGCACGTATTTTCCATCTTTCTTTGAATCACTTGGTCTGCCGGCCAATAAATCTTGTAGTGAAATTGAATCTACAGGAAGAAACTTAGAGTTTTTAAATCAGGCGATCGCTTCTGCTAGGACATGCTCTAACTATCTGGATGGTGCGAAAGAAGAAATTTATTTTGCTGAAGGTGATATCTTCAACATTATGCTTGGAATTTTTCACTATGAGACGACGATTTTAAGATGGGATGCCAATGAGAATAACTATATGGATCCTGATGAAGTTAACCGAGCTTACAGCGTATTTTCTCCGGCCCTCGATGGATTTCTGGACGATAAGCCGGCCATTATTAAAAGACTTAAAAAACAAATTTATTTGTACTTAGTTAAGTATGAAAAAGTGCCTGATCAAAAAGATTTTTCTAGTATCTTGAAGTTTGTAAAATTTCTTTTAAGAACTGATAAAACTTCAAATGCAAATAGGAAAACAATTGCCTCGGTTTTAGTTACTATTGGGCAACAAAGTGTTAAGCCAGGTGATCCTATATTTAACTGTAATTACCTAAGAGATCCGGACAATATTCCTCACCATCCTCCAGCGGCGGTTGCGACAGAGGCTCCTCAAAGTTTCTTTGATGTAGCAACAGAAGAAACTCTTCAAAATTTAATGAGAGATATTCAGCTAGAAGCACAATAATTTATTCAGTTCTTTTCAAGGCCATTACTCTTTGTTAGAGTGATGGCTTCGGAAGGAAATGAGAATGAATGATTCACTGCGACTTAAGCTCGATGAGTTTAAATCCCAATTTTCTCTTATAAAAGAAACTCTGGAAACTATACGGAGGTCGCTTTGACGTCGATCGCAAGCAAAATCGACTCAAAGAAATCTCTGAACTAGAATCCTTGGATGGTTTCTGGAACGACAGTGCCCATGCCTCCAAAATTCAAAAAGAAAAATCAATTTTAGAAGAAGTGGTTAAACTCTATACCACCGTAAAAAATCTGGCCGATGATTTTGAAGTTCTTTGTGAGATGAGTGATGGTGGAGATGCTTCATCAACTCAAGAAGCAGTAGAGCTATTTCCAAAACTTCAACTGGCCTTATCTGAGGCAGAGAAGAAGGCCTTACTTTCTGGTGAAACAGATCCTAATAATGCCATTGTGACCATTAATGCAGGGGCCGGCGGGACAGAGTCTTGTGACTGGGCCGGAATGCTTCTAAGAATGATTCAGCGTTGGTGTGAGTCTAAAAATTTCAAAGCAACCGTCACTGATTTTCAATATGGTGATTCGGCCGGAATTAAATCGGCCACTTTAATGGTGCAAGGAAATTACGCTTACGGCTTACTTAAGTCAGAATCAGGAGTTCATCGTTTGGTGAGGATTTCTCCCTTTGATTCTAATGCTCGAAGACACACTTCTTTCTCTTCAATTTTTGTTTCCGCAGAAGTGGATGACACTATTGAGATTGAAGTTTTAGATAAAGATTTGCGAGTGGATGTTTACCGCTCTGGTGGTGCAGGTGGACAGTCGGTGAACACGGCGGACTCTGCTGTTCGATTAACTCACTTACCAACAGGATTAGTGGTTGCTTGTCAAAACGAGCGCTCTCAAATTCAAAACCGTGCTATGGCGATGAAAATCCTTAAATCACGACTTTATGATTTGGAATTAAAAAAACGTCAAGAGGCCCAAGATAAAATTGAGGCCGGGAAAAAAGATATTGCTTGGGGATCTCAGATTAGGTCTTATGTTCTTCATCCTTACAAATTAGTGAAGGATCACAGAACAGGATTTACTTCCTCACAAGCTGAAACAGTTCTTGATGGTGATTTAGATGATTTTATGAAAGCTTATCTCCAATGGAAGAGCCTTGGGGGTGAAGTTCAAGATACAGGGGCAGATGATCTATGAGCGATAATTTAACTAATTCAGGAAAAATTATGAAAGACAAGTACGTAAGACAATGGACTGAACAGTTTTCTGAACAGATGGATGTTCGAATTGATAAGAGAAAAAAGCTAGAAGAGTCTGGCTCTAATCCATACAAGAATGGCCACAAGCCAAACACAACATTTGAATATCTAGTTAATCAATACGGACATAAAAATAAAGAAGATATCGGCGAAACTCCTCGTTATAAAATTGCCGGACGTGTTTTGATGGTACGGGATTTTGGTAAGGCCGCTTTCCTTCAGTGTGATGATGGAACCTCTCGCTTTCAACTTTATGTGAATAAGCAAGTCACATCAGAGAAAGGTTTTGCTGAATATAAGCTGATTGATTATGGCGATATTGTTTATGCTGAAGGTGATGTTTTCAAAACGATGAAAGGTGAGTTAGCACTGAATGCTCGTGAGCTAACGATTCTTACTAAATCAATTCGTCCACTTCCTGAAAAATTTCATGGCCTGACTGATCCTGAATTACGCTATCGTATGCGCTATGTGGATATGATTATGAATCCAGATACACGTGAAAAATTAAGAAAGCGCTCTGAAATTATTCGCTACATTCGTGAGTATTTTTATAAGCACGACTTTTTAGAAGTTGAAACTCCGATGATGCACTCTGTGGCCGGAGGAGCAGCTGCCCGTCCATTTAAAACTCACCACAATGCTCTTAATATGGAACTCTTCATGCGTATTGCTCCAGAGCTTCACTTAAAGAGATTAATTGTTGGTGGATACAATAAAGTTTTTGAAATGAACCGTTGTTTTCGTAACGAAGGTTTATCTCTAAAACACAATCCTGAATTCACTTCAATTGAATTTTACTGGGCCTATGCTGATTATCATGACCTTATGGATTTCACTGAAGCTCTTATTACAGGAATTGCTAGTGATGTACTTAAGACTGAGATCGTTCGCTTTGGCGAGCATGATATCAATCTCAAGGGACCTTATGCTCGCTTCACGATGAGAGAGGCCGTAGCAAAATTTACAAATTCTACGATGGATCAGGTGAATGATCGTCTTCATTTATTATCGCTTTTAAAAGATAAAGAAATTGATCATAAAAAGGCAGCATCTCTTTCTTGGGGTAAATTATTAGTACTTTGTTTTGAAGAGTGTGTTGAATCAAAACTAATCCAACCAACATTTATTACAGAATACCCGACTGAAGTGTCTCCTCTTTCTAGACGAAATGATGAAAATCCAGAGTTCGTGGATCGTTTTGAATTTTTCATGAATGGTTGGGAAGTAGGGAATGCTTTCTCTGAGCTTAACAATCCCACAGATCAATTAGATCGTTTTGCTGAGCAGGCGATGGCCAAAGAAGCGGGAGATGTTGAGGCCACTGATGTGGATTATGATTTTGTAAGAGCTCTTGAATACGGAATGCCACCTACGGCCGGTCAAGGTATTGGTATTGATCGTCTGGTAATGATTCTTACAGATAGTTCTACTATTAGGGATGTCATCTTATTCCCGCTCCTAAAGAAAGAGCATTTCTTCACAGAAGAAGAATGAGATCGGGTTCTTACTTATCAATTTTAAAAATTGTTCTTCATGGGCGGTCAGCAGTGAATATTCTGCTGGCCACCGTTCTTAGTTTTACTTTTTCTATTACTGTTATTCTTGGAACTTTTGGCCTGATGGATGGCTTTGACAATATGTTGAAGCAAGGTCTTCGCCATTCCTCTGGTGATCTTCTGATTACTCATCGACGTGGATTTTTCTCATTAAACGAGAACCTTATTCATGATTTAGGTGTCATTCATCCGAGAAGCCTTGCTCCTGTTATTCAATCTGAAGCCTTTGCTCTCTATAATGGAGAAAGCAGAGGAGTTCTTGTTCGAGGAGTTGAGGCCGATAATTTTTCTGTTGTCACTGGCCTTAATATCAATCTTTCTCCTCAAAGTGTTGTTATTGGAGAAGAGTTGGCCAAACAATTTCATGTCAGTATTGGGGATGAAATTGCGTTAACCTTGGGTCGAGGGAATGAGAGCTCTCAATCCTTACCTGGAATCAAGCTATTTAAAATTTCAGGAATTGTTAAGCATGGTATTTATCAAAAAGATCTGAGATTCGTTTATTTAAACCGAAGCGAGCTTGCTGAGCTTTTAAATGTTGGTCAAAGAGTTAATTTACTGATTGTTGGAATTCAAGATGTAAACCGACCACTTGAAGATCTGACTCCCATTGTGGAGGCCCAACAAAAAGTAAGACGAATTGTCGATGAAGATTTTTTTGTTAAACCTTTTTGGAATGAATATTCTTTTTTATTAGAAGCAGTAAAAGTGGAGAAGTTTTCAATCTCTCTCATATTACAGTTAATTGTGGTGGTGGCCGTTTTTAACATTATTGCTTTTGTGATTTATATTATGGAGAAGAAGTCTCAGGACTTTTTCTTTTTGAGAGCTGTAGGGTTAAGCTTGAAGAGCTTAATGAAATTTTGGTTCCTATCGGTTGTTTATATTTGGGCCATTGCCTGTGTTGGCGCCCAATTTTTGTCAGAGCTATTAAACATTGGACTTCAGTATTTGCCATTTTTGCAAATTCCTGGGGAAATTTACGTATTATCATCTTTAAGACTAAAATTAGACTTGAAGGCCTATATTATTGTTTATGCACTTTCATTCTTGTGGATTTTGTTAGCAGTATTTATAGGGTATTGGAGATTGAAGCGAAGGCCAATCATTCAAGGTCTTCGTCAGGAGTTTAGTTAATGAGTTTTATCCGACTTGAAAATGTTGAAAAATCATTTGGAAATACGAAGGTTTTAAGAGGCCTTAATTTTCAGATTCAAGATAAAGAACTAGTGGCCATAAGAGGAGCTTCTGGCTCTGGTAAGTCAACACTTCTGTATTTGTTGGGAGGACTTGATAAACCAAGCCTAGGCAAAGTTATTATTGATGGAAAAAATCTAGGCTCACTTAAGGAAGAGGAACTTGCTCATTTTCGAAATGCAACGGTGGGTTTTGTTTTTCAATTTCATTTTTTATTGCCTTCAATGACATGCAGGGACAATATTTTGCTTCCTGCCAGAATTGGTGGAAAATCTTTAGATGAAGTCGAAAAAGATACTGTAAAGCTGGCCCAAATTCTAGGTGTGACTCATTGCCTTGCTAAATATCCCTATGAAATTTCAGGAGGAGAACAGCAGAGGATTAATATTATTCGTGCTCTTTCTCTTCGCCCAAAAATTCTTCTGTGTGATGAACCAACAGGAAATCTCGATTCAAAAAATTCTGAAAAAGTGGCAACACTTTTAAAAAATCTAGCTTCAGATTTTGGTGCCACTCTTTTAGTTGTGACTCATGATGATAAAGTCGCTTCCTACTTTCCTAGGAAAATAGTCATTGAAGATGGTCAGATAATTGGCTAGAATTTCAAACTGCAAATAAAATTAATTAGATAGCTTTTTGCGTTATAAGGATTCTCCGTTGAAGAAAGCTCTACTTTTCTTTTTTTTAATCTTCGTGAATCAAGTATTCACATCTGCGTTCGCTCAAGAAATCATCGGGCCAATCAAAGAGATGTTTCAAGTTGATTCAATTGAATTTGAAGGTAACAAGAAAGTTGAAGCAGAGGCCATCATTGAAAAATTAAATACCCGCAAAGATATGATGCTTGATAATTATCTTTTAAGAAAAGATTTGTCTCGTATCTATGATATGAAATATTTTGAAGAAGTTGAGGCCTATCATAAGAAGACTGCTGATTCAAAAAACGTTCTTCTTTTTAAACTTAAAGAAAAACCCATTATTTCTAAAATCAGCTTCTCTGGAAACGATGAAATTAATGATGATGATCTTAAGGGCCAAGTTAAGACAAAAGAATTTAACATCCTAGATATTTCAACTATCAAAAACGATCTCCTTCTTCTTCAAAAGCACTACGAGGAAAAAGGATACTTCCTAGCGACAGCAACTTATCAATTAAAAGATAATCAGAATGGGTCGGTTGAAGTCGTTTTTAAAATCAAAGAATGGGACAAGGTAAGAGTTAAACGAATAACTTTCCTTGGAAACAAGGCGATTGAAGATGAAGAATTAAAAAACTTCATGCAGACTAGAGAAGAATCTTATTTTTCATTTCTTTCCGGCTCAGGAAATTTTAAAGAGATGAACTTTCAAACCGACGTCGAGCGTTTGAAATACCTTTATAAAACTCGTGGTTATTTACAAGTGAATATTCAAAATCCTGAAGTTACAGCTTCAGAAGATAAAAAGTGGATTTTTATTACTGTTCGATTGACTGAAGGTCCACAATTTTCAGTTAATAATGTTTCTTTCAATGGCGAGCTTCTTTTTACAGAAGCTGAAATGATGGAAAAATTAAAGATCAAAACTGGTGATACTTACAATGAAGAAAATCTTCGACTTGATATTCAAACACTCACTGAGATGTATCAGGACAAAGGTTATGCATTCGCCAACGTTCTAAGAACTCTTGAAGTTGTTCCTGGTGAGAATAAAGTTGATGTGGTCTTCTCTTTTGAAAAAGGGGTGATTGCTTACTTCGGTAAAATTGTCATGAAGGGGAATACCAAAACTCGAGATAAGGTTATCCGACGAGAGTTAAAAATTCACGAAGGCGAAATGTACTCGGGATCTAAGCTTCGTATTTCAAAAGAGAATGTAAATCGCTTAGGATTTTTCCAACCTGAAAGCGTGATTTTCAATACCGTTACTCGAAAAGGTACCGACAATATTTTGGATGTTGAAATCTCGATAAAAGAGAGACCAACCGGACAAATTTCACTGGGCGCGGGGTATTCAACAGCAACCAAAGGATTTGTTCAGGCCAGTGTGGCCCAAAATAATTTCCGTGGACTTGGTCAGAATATTAACATGAACTTGTCTTACTCTAATCGTCAGCAAATCTACAACGTTGGTTTCACTGAACCTTATTTGTTTGATACTAAGTGGACGGCCGGTGCCGATTATTACCAAACAGTTTCATACTTTATTAGATCCTTTGCTTACAAAAAGCACGGAGGAGATGTTCGTGTCGGACATCCTATTTTTGAATACACTCGACTCTTTTTGACTTATCGTTATGAAGACAACTCGGTGATGAATGTTATTAACTCAGGCATTGACCGTAGAGTAGAAAACGGATCTTCATCTGCTGTTCAGGCCTCAATTGTACGTGATAAACGTAATAATATTTTTGAACCATCAAATGGCTATTATGCGAGTACTGCACTTGAGTACACTGGTCTTGGTGGAACAATGCGCTGGATGAAAGGTGATGTTGAAGGTCGTTATTATAAAACAATCTGGGGAGACCTTGTTTTAAGATCTAGATTGAATATTTCTCAATTATTTAAAACCACTGAGAGAGAAATTCCTCGTATTGAGAAGTTCTCTATGGGTGGTGCTCGTAACATGCGTGGTTTTAATCTGGAAGACATTGGTGTTAGAAAAAAGGCCATTAACACTCAAACAGGTGCTCTTCAAGAGTTTAACTTCGGTGGTTTATTTAGCTTACTTGGAACCCTTGAGTTTGAGCATCCACTTGTGAAAGAAGCCGGACTAAAAGGGGTTATTTTTTACGACGCTGGTAACGTATATGCTAAGCATATTGGTGAGAGAAATATTTGGGCCCTTCGTAGTGATTACGGTTTTGGTTTTAGATGGTTTTCTCCAATTGGTGTATTGCGCTTTGAGTTTGGTTTCCCTGTTCACCCACGTAAAAATGAGCAGTCGAATCAATTCAATTTTGACATAGGACAATTATTTTAATCGATGTTACAGTTTAGACTCTAAGGAGAATGATATGAAATTAATTTTAGCTTGTTTGATTATGACGTTCAGCTTTTCTTCTTTTGCAGAAGTTCTAGTTGGTTTAGTTGATATTCAAAGAATCATTACATCTGTGAAAGAAGGCAAAAATGTTCAAAAGACATTGGAGAAATCTTTTAATGATAAGAAGGCCATCCTGAAGAAGGATGAAGATAAGATTAAGAAGGCCCAGGAAGACTATAAAAAGCAAAGTATGGTTTTAGCTGAGCAGGCCCGTATGAACAAAGAGCGTGAGATTCAAGAAATGATGATGGGACTTCAGAATAAAACGATGGAGTTTCAGCGTGACATTCAAAAGATGGAACAAGATATGAAAAAACCTCTTCTTGAAAAATTACGTCCGATCATTGATGAAGTTTCGAAGGCCAACAAAGTTGCCATGACTTTCGAATTATCTGCGGCCCCAATCGTTTACGCTGAAAGCAAGATTGATCTTTCTGATGAAGTGATCAAAGCTTATGATAAAAAGCATCCTGGAAAATAGGAATGAAAGTTCAAGATCTCGTAAAGTTTGATGCTAGTCTTAAATTAGTTAAAAATATTGAATGGCCAGAAGAAATTCTGGCCATTTCTGCATTAGATAATCTTCTTACCAACAGTTTTGTCTTTATAAAGAATGCAAAATTCTTAGAAAGATTTTTGCCATTCATAGATAAAGCTGCCGAATTGAAAGTTGGTGTAGTGATTGATGAGAAGTTTTATCAATTGATGAATACTGATTTGAAAAAAGAAATAGATAAACTTCCTTGGATTGGGACGTCTCTTCAAGTCCCCTTAACTCTCACACTTTTGTCGAAACCTTTTTATGATCAAAAAATGAAAGGTATAAACACTCAAGTTGATGGTCGTCAGATGGGAACTACTGATATTGATCCAAGTGCCTACATTGCTCAAAATGTTTTCATCGGTGAGCACGTGAAGATTGGCGCTAAAGTTACTATTATGCCAGGTTGTGTGATTCTTCCTCATTGTGAAATAGGAGAAGGAACAACCCTCTATCCTAATGTCTCAATTTATAGCTTCTCTAAGATCGGAAAAAATTGTCGTATTCATTCTAGTGTAGTGATTGGCTCAGATGGATTTGGTTATACTTTTCATCAAGGAAGGCATTTGAAAATCTGGCACATGGGTGGAGTTGAAATTCACGATGATGTGGAAATTGGCTCTTGCTCAACTGTCGATGCTGGAACATTTTCTCCGACAATCATAGGTGCTGGAACTCGAATTGATAATTCTGTTCAAGTTGCTCACAACTGTAAAATCGGCAAGGGATGTATCCTTTGTGGCCATTCCGGGCTTGCAGGTAGTGCAGTCATTGAAGATTATGTTGTTCTTGGTGGTAAGGCAGGTGTTGGCCCAGATGCTCATTTAGGGATGGGAACACAAGTTGCAGGAGCAGCAATGGTTAATGAAGGAGCGATCTGGCCGGCAGGATCAAAGCTTGGAGGTCATCCAGCAAGAGATCTGAAAGAGTGGATGAAAGGATTCGCCTACATTAGAAAAATGTCGCTGAAGGAAAATAAATAAGGAGTACTTATGTTACTTGGAAAAGATGGAGTTAAGAGTTTTCTTCCACATAGAGACCCCTTTCTTTTTATTGATACAGTTACAAGTCTTATTCTTCCTCCTGAGCTTGAAGGAAAGGAAGGTCCATTTACTGCGACTCAATTAATTGGTGGAAAAAGTATTTGTACTTTTAAAGTCGATAATTCAGTAAAAGTTCTTGAAGGTCATTTTCCTGGAAATCCTATTCTACCAGGAGTTGTTCAAGTTGAAATGATGGCCCAGGCCGCTTCATTTTTAATGACTAAAACCTTGGATCGACCAATTGAGCAATGTAAATTGGATGTTGCTCTTTTAGCAGTGGACTCTGCTCGATTTAGAAGACCAGTCATTCCTCCAATGGATTTAGAAATTCATGCTGTTTTAACAAAAGTTCGTGGCCCAATTCAGATGTATGATTGTGAAATTTACTCGAATGGAGAGTTGTATTCACAAACTTCTATTATGGCATCGATTAAAATGTAATTTAAAGAGAGATATCTATGACTAAAAATTTTGAAGCCCATCCCATGTCTTTTATTCATCCTGAAGCTAAAATTGGGGCCAATGTAAAAATTGGACCATTTTGTGTTATTGGGGCCAATGTTGAGATTGGAGAAAATTGTATTCTTCATTCAAATGTGGTGATTGATGGGCATACTAAAATTGGTAAAAATAATACCTTCTTTCAATTTGGATCAATTGGAGCTCCTCCGCAGGACAATTCCTACAAAGGTGAGCCAACTGAAACAATCATTGGCGATAACAATACTTTCAGAGAGTATGTTTCGATTCACCGTGGAACTTTAAAGCAAGATAAGAAAACAATTATCGGGTCTAATTCACTTTTCATGGCCTATTGTCATATCGCTCACGATTGTACTCTTGGAAATAATTTAACATTTGCCAACTCTGTCAATCTTGCTGGACACGTAGTGATTGGTGATAGAGTGATCATCGGTGGTAATACTGGTATTTCTCAATTCGTGACACTTGGAAAAGGTGCTTATATTGGCGGAGGTTCAGGAATTGATCGAGATGTTCCAAATTTTTGTACTGCTTATGGAAATAGAATTCGTCTTAAAGGAATTAATATTATTGGTTTAAAACGCCAAGGTCACTCAAAAGAAGTTGTTTCTGAAGTGGTTGACTTCTATCGAACAATGGAAGCTTCGGCGCTGGCACCAAGAGCATTTGTATCTCACGAAGAGTTTATGACGGAATGGAAGAATAATGTGGTTATCCAAGAGATCGCTGCTTTTATTAAAAAATCAGAGATTGGTATAGCTCCTTTCATGGCAGGATAAAATGAATAAAGTTAGAGTCGCAGTTTTAGGATATGGCCATCTCGGGAAATGGCATTGCCAGAAGGTTGAGGCCAATTCTGATAAGGCCGAGTTTGTGGCCATCGTTGAAAAATTCCCTGCTGGACAAGAAGCCGCTAAGACAGCTCATCCCAAAGTTAAAGTTGTTGATGATATAAAAAATATTATCAATGAGATTGATGCAGCTTTCATTGTTACACCTACATCCACTCACTTTGAGTTGGTTAAATATTTACTTGAGAATGGGAAACACGTTTTTTGTGAAAAGCCTCTTTGCTCCAATGATCAAGAAGGAAATCTTTTAAGGCCAATTGCTGAAGCTAAAAAATTAGTTTTGCAAGTTGGGCATAGTGAAAGATTTCATGAAGCTTGGGAAATTTTGAAAAAAGATTTTGAAGCTTTGAAATCTCCTTATGTTGTTAGAATAAATCGCGTAGCGGCCTTCAAAGGTCGGGCCACGGATGTGGATGTCGTTCAAGATCTAGGGATTCATGACTTAGATCTTCTAACTTATCTTTTTAAGGATAGGCCAATTGCTGTTAAGGCCTATGGGCAAAAGATTCGTACACTTAAATGGGATAATGTTACGATTGATTTAACGCTCGAGAATGGCTCACGTGCTTTTATTACTATTGGACGCAATCATGTGAAAGAGATTCGTGATTTAGAAGTCATTTCAAAAAATGGCATGATTTATGTGGATTTATTTTCGAATAAAATCTCACTTGCTCATCACGATAAATTTGAGGATGGATCTTTTGTTCAAGAGAGAACTTATAATAAGAGAGACCATCTGCTGGTTGAACATCAAGCTTTTTACCAATCGATTTTAGAAAATAAACCTGCCATTATTGGACTTAAAGATGGCCTTAATGCAGTTCACTTAGTGGATTCTGTTCTTAAATCTCTAGAAGAAAACAAGGAAGTTAAGCTTTAATGGAATCTTGTCTTCTGATTGCTGGAGAAAAATCTGGCGAAGAACATGCACTAAGTTTTTTTTCAGAGCTAAAAAGTCTTTGCCCTGAAGTTAAATTTTATGGAGTAGGGGGAGATGAGTTAAAATCTTTAGGAGTTGAGCTTCTTTATCATCTCAAAGATTTTTCCAGTATGGGATTTTCCGAAGTGATTCAAAAAATTCCGTTCTATTTTAAGGCATTAAAGAATTTAGAAAGAGAAGTTCTAAAACGTGGCACTCAGACGGCTATCGTCATCGATTTTCAAGATTTTAATTTAAGATTAGCGAGGCGTCTCTCTAAGCGAGGCGTGAGAGTTCTCTATTATGTTGCTCCTCAGGCCTGGGCCTGGAAGCCACATCGAGCGAGCATTTTATCTCAGGCCACTCATACTTTATTTACCATTCTTCCTTTTGAGAAAGAGTGGTTTATGAGTCGAGGAGTGAAGCAGGTCAGATCAATTCCTCATCCTTTGATGATTACATATAAGGATGAGTTTAAGGACATCCCGGCCAAGCCTTTTGGTTCTTGGGGAAATAAAATTAAAATTTTGCTATTACCCGGAAGTCGAAAATTTGAAGTGAAAGAGCTTCTTCCGGAATTTATAGAAATAATTAAAAATCTCAAAAAACAGTACAATATTGAAGTTCATCTCGTAAAAGTGGGCCATATCCCTAAAGCTTTTTATGATTATTATGAAAAAGACATTGATGTTTTTTATGAATCAAATGATTTAACTAAGGCGATGAAAACTTGCCATTTTGGCCTGGCAGCGAGTGGAACAGTAACTTTAAGTACTGGACTATTTGAGCTGCCCACTATTGTTTGTTATCGTGGATCATTATTAAATGAGTTCATTTTTAATAACTTCATTCATTATCATGGCCCAATTTCACTTACTAACATTATTCATGGGAAAATGGTTTACCCTGAGTTTACTCAGAGTCAAATAAACCCAAAGTTAATAACAAAAGTAATTAGCTCTTGGATAGAAAATGAAAAGCTCTATAATGAGATTAAAAGTACTTTGAAAGAAACAAAGAATCTTCTTTCAGGTGAGAATTTTTCCGTAGCTGCCTATATGGCGCAGGTAATACATGGGCCAAGCATCGTTAAAAAATAGACTTCGATTAAAGTCATTACTTAAGGGCTCAGTTTTTGCGCCACTTAGTTTTATTTGGGAATGGGTTTATCGCATAAGACGTTCTTTCTATGAGTATGGCATTTTTAAGAAGCATACTTTCAAAGTTCCTGTGATCTCAGTGGGAAATATTTCTTTCGGTGGAACTGGTAAAACACCCACAATTGTTTGGCTCGCGGACTGGGTCATCTCTCAGAATTTGACTCCTGTCGTTCTAACCAGAGGTTATAAAGGTCAGCTAGAACATTCCTCGGGCCTTTTAAAATCGGGGCAGAAATTTCGACTTAATCCCTTTGATTATGGGGATGAGCCTTTAATGATCTCCAATAAGATGAGTAGAGGCGCAGTAATTGTTGGAAAGAAGCGGGCCCAAAATTTATTGAAATATTTTTTTGAAGTGAAGCCCGATGTTGTTTTGCTAGATGATGGATTTCAACATCTACAAATTTTTCGCTCTTATAATATTGTGCTTTTTGATGCCACTATGCCACTTAATCTTTATAAGGTTGCTCCTTTAGGTTATTTAAGAGAGGGGATGACGGCACTTAAAGATGCTGATGCGATCATCATTTCTAGAGCAGATATGGTCTCGCAAGAAAAGTTGGACCGTCTTGTAAGTTCTCTTAAAGAACATTATCACCATAGAGTGACTATGGCCTTTACTAGGTACCGTCCGCTGGGTGTTTTTGATGTGCATGATAAATACATTTTCTCAATTCATGAGTTAAAAGGACTGAAGGCAATAGCTGTAACAGCAATTGCTTCACCTGAATCTTTTTATAAATATTTGGAAGGGTTTGAAGTAAACATTACTGAAAAGGTGAGCTTTCCTGACCACTATTTTTTTACCACTGAAGATGTAAACGAACTTTTAATTAAAGCCGCTCAACAATCTGCCGTCATTATCTGTTCTGAAAAAGACATGGTTAAAATGAAGCGTGTCTCACTGGATAGTCGAATTCTCTTCACGAAAGTAAAAGTTGAGTTTATAAGTGGGGAAAAAGAATTAACTGATGACCTTAACAACGTTCTTCATCTTGATTCTGCCTCAGAGTAAATTACAATTATAGTAAGCTTCATCTAAAGGAAATTTGTGAAATTTGGTCTCATTGGACTTTTACTACTTATTAGCTGTAGTTCTTGGAAACAGAAAGATTTTGAAAAAGAAGTCAATAAGGCCCCAGAGAGTGCCGCTCCTGAAGTCAATGCAGATAAAAAACTTCTTGAAAGATTTGAAGTCATTACCGTGGCCGATCCTACTCCGGCCCAAAAAGCCTCTACTAAAAAAGTTGAGATAAAGAAGGGAAAGCCAAATAATGTAAAAGTTGTCGCTCCAATCACTCCAGTAGCTGCAAAAAAGACGATTCCACCTGAGATGGTTGATATTAATAACAAGGCCAAGAAAGTTTGGAACCTATATCGCTCCAATCATTATGAGAACGATAAATTATATCTTGATATTCATTATCTCGGTATGACTGTTGGAAAAATCATGGTGATGAATCGTGGTAAGAAAATGATTAATGGGAAAGAAGTTTGGCACTTACATGCTAGATTTAAATCTGCACCGTTTTATAGTCACGTGTATGAGCTTGATGATACAGTTGATACTTATGTAACCACTGATCAGTTTTTAAGTATCCGCTACAGTCTCATTCAGAGAGAGAGTAAACAAGATATAGATGATCTTCAACTTCATGATCGAGATAACTTCACGACTTTTTGGTTTTATAAGCAGAAGAAATCTGATGGCTCTATAAAAGAAAAGAAAGAAGAAAAACCTATCCCGTTTTATAGCATTGACCCTTTTTCTGTCGTCTTCTTCTACCAAGGTCTTCCATTAAAGGACAAAGACGTTTATGAGATTCCTCTGATCAATAAAGGAAAGATCTTAATACTTAAATCAGTGGTTGAAGGAAGAGAAGTTTTAGATACCGAACTTGGAAAGAAGCGAGCGATTAGAGTTCATGCCACAACTCAATATACTGGCGAAACATTTAAGAGTGGTGATCTTTATTTTTGGTTTAGTGATGATCACAAACGTGCACTTTTAAGTGCCAAGGCCAAAATAAAAATTGGATCAGTTACTGCCGATATTGTGAAGGAATAATGAGAGAAAAAGTCCGTTTAGGCGATTTAAATGTTCTCTACATTTGTTTATCAAATGAATGGTCTACTATTGAGAGAAGATGTGTTGCGGATGCTACTTTTTTTAGAAACATTGGTGGTACGGCCTTTATTCTCTGTCACGAAAAATCATTAGTAGATAAAGAAGCAGAAAAAGAAGATATTCCAAGACTTTATTTTGGAAGTGATCTTCTGTCATGGAGAAGTAAACTCAATTTTTATTTTCAAATTCAGCACATCCTTCAAAAACAGCAGATTGATATTATTCATACTTACAATCATGAATCACTACTTCCTCTTGGGATGATTTTAAAGAGTATGCCGCAGGTTCCGCTGGTGCTTTCATTTAATGAAAATATTCCTTTGAAATTAAATTCTATTCTTAATCGTTGGTTTACTTCGAGAACCGATTGTATTTTTACTTTCTCTCCAAATATCAAGGAAATTGCTTCGGAGAGTTTTCCTGTAAATCATCGAAAAATTCATGTAACAGGGGCGGGGATCGATTTCCCTCCAAGAATTACTCATGCTGCTCACAATGAAGAGAAAAAGAAAATTGTAACTTTTATTCCCCGAACTGAGGAAGACCTTCAGTCGGTTCGAATTTTTGTGGATGCCATTTCGCCCATACTTCATAATTTAGAAGCGAAGGGCTCTCATCAGCGCTTAATTTTTACTTTTGTGACGGACATCTCTTGGTACACTCATCCGATGTATGAGGGACTTAAGAGAATGATTCTTGAGCGACATCTTGAAATGAATATTAGTTTTGAGACCAGAAGCCTCAATTCCCAGGCCTTTCGAGATGCGGATGTCTTTGTTGGCCTGCCAATGAATGAACTTTTCTCGGATATCGATTTATATGCTTTAGTGACTCAAACTCCTGTGCTTTTACCTAGAACTTCCACTAGACAATTTATGATCAAACAAGGGAAGTTTGGAGAGACTTATCATCCAGAAGATGGGCGAGAGCTCAAAGATAAACTCACAAAAATTATTCTCAATTATCCAAGTTATTTGGAGCGCTTAAAAGGTGTAGAGGTTGAGCTTCAAGAGCAGCACCACTTTGAAAAATATGCCGAAGAGCTTTATGCTCACTATGAGAAGTTGTACACCCAACGTTTAAGATATTCGCAAAAGCAAAAGAAGTTTGCGTAACCATTACTTATTTTCTTTTTAACTAATCTTTTTTTCTATTCTCAGGTATAGATGTAAACTTACTCGCAGGATTTCCCAATTGGCAATTTAAAGCTCATTCCATTCATCGCAGTTGAGAATTTGTCATAGGCCTTAATTCGATTTGTAGTATTGAGAGTATATGCCCTAACCATATCACTTCTCTTCTTTGATTTTACAACTTCTGCTTCTGGATAAGCAGCGGCTATGCACATTGAAGCATGTGAGATTGAATCTGCTGCAGATTTATCAGTTGTAATCATGGCCTTAGTTATCGATGCAGACAATCTCATCAACGCTTTCTTCTGCGTTAGTGTGTCTGGCAATTTATTAATAATGTCTTCAATATCGTCTCGAACATCATTATGATTTAAGTCAGGTCCTTGCAAACTATCGTCTCGATTTAACTTGGGTAAATCACCAGATTTTTCTAAAGATTCGATTGCTTCTTTGGCACTTTTTACTTCGGCCATTGCGGAAGCGAGTGCGATGAGTTGAAGTACAATAAGCAGTGACCACTTCATTTTAATTCCTTTGATTGGTAATTTATCTTATCGGCATATTTTTGGAATATTTATAGAACTTAACCTATTGAATTAACAGTAAATACACAGTGGTCTTTTGGCCTCATTTTTCAGTAATAACTTTTTAAAATTATTGTCTTTTCCTCGTATCTCACGTATATTTTCCGCTCTCCAGTAGGAGAATTAATGTCTAAAAAGGGGGGCTATATTATGGCCACCACAAAAACTGCTACTAAAACTAACTTTGAAATCCCAGCTTGGATCAAAGGGTTCGACTTCGAAATGGGAGACGTTCCAGACCAAAAAGCTAAAACTGAATTCAGCGAGATGATCAATTCCGCTGGCGCAAAGAATTTCGCTGAAGGCGAAGTTTTCATGGGCCGCGTAGTTGCTATGAACGACGAATTCGTCACTGTCGACATCGGATATAAGCAAGAAGGACTTGTCCTTGCTCGCGAATTCCGTAACTACGACGGTACAATGAAAGTTAAAGTTGGAGATGAAATCCAAGTTTATCTTGAAAAGCTTGAGTCTCAAATGGGGAACCTTGTTCTCTCTAAAGACAAAGCTGAAATCCTTAAAGCTTGGGATAAAATCTCTGAAGCTTGCGAAAAAGGTGAACCTGTTGAAGGTACTGTTATCGCAAAAGTTAAGGGCGGTCTTTCTGTTGATATCGGTGTTAAAGCGTTCCTTCCTGGTTCGCAAATCGATATCCGTCCTGTTAAAAACCTTGATAAGTACATTGGTAAAACAATGGAATTCAAAGTTATTAAGTTCAACAAGAAACGTGGAAACATCGTTCTTTCTCGTCGTGCAATTCTAGCTGAAGAGCGCGGTAAGATGAGAGATGAGACACTTACTCAGATTCAAGAAGGTATGATCGTAAAAGGTATCGTGAAGAACATTACTGATTACGGTGCGTTCATTGATCTTGGTGGTGTTGATGGTCTATTACACATCACAGATATGTCTTGGGGCCGCGTGAAGCATCCTTCTAACCTTCTTAACGTTGGTGATGAAGTTGATGTTAAGATCCTTAAGTACGATGCTTCTAAAGAGCGCGTATCTCTAGGTCTTAAGCAAGTTCAAGCTAATCCTTGGGAATCTGCTAAAGATAAATATATGCCAGGTTCAAAAGTTACTGGAGAAATCGTTTCTGTTAAAGACTACGGTATCTTCGTTGAGCTTGCTGATGGCATCGAAGGTTTAATCCACGTTTCAGAAATGAGCTGGACAAACAAAAAATCTGCTAACAAGACTTACAACACAGGCGATAAAGTTGAAGCTGTAGTTCTTGAAGTAGACGTTGAAAACAAGAGAATTTCTCTTGGTCTAAAACAACTTATGCCAAATCCTTGGGACGATCTAGCTGCGAAATATCCTGCTGGAAAAGTTGTTGAAGGAACAGTTAAAGCAATCGTTGATTTCGGTCTATTCCTTGACCTAGGTGAAGAAGTAGATGCTCTAATCCACGTATCTGACCTTTCTTGGACAAAGAAAAACGTGAACCCTGCTGAAGAGTTCAAAGTTGGCCAAAAAGTAAAAGCAGTTGTTGTTACTGTAGATAAAGAGAACCAAAAGTTCTGTCTTGGTATCAAGCAACTTGAGGAAGATCCTTGGAAGAGAATCGAAGAGCGTATGCCTGTTGGTTCAATTGTTGAAGGCGAAGCTGTTCGTATCACTGAGTTCGGCGTATTCGTAGAACTTGAAACTGGTATCGAAGGTCTAGTACACATTTCAGAAATTTCTGAAGAGCGTGTAGAGAAGCCTTCTGATAAAGTTAAAAAAGACGATAAAGTAAAAGCTGTTGTCATCTCTATCGATAAATCAGCTAAGAAAATCGCTCTTTCTATGAAAGCTGTAGCTTCAGGCGAATATAAGAGCTCTTATAAGCATGAAGTTGCTCAACCTTCTACACTTGCTGATAAGTTAAAAGGTTTCAAAGTATAATTCTCAAAAAGATTTATATCAAAGAGGGCCCGGAGAAATCCGGGCCTTTTTTTTTTACTTTCACTAGCGAAGAAGCTTTGCGTTAACCATTCTTTAATTGAATTTGTCCCAAACTCTTTTAAACTAATAGAACATAAATTCTCAAGGAGGAAACTTTGAAACGATGGATTGTCGTGGCCGCAATAGTTTCAGTGAGTGCATTGGCACAAACTGGAAAAGCGCCAACTAAAAATAAAGGATTAATTGGAAATGCAGTTGAAGCACAAGAGCAAGTTCCTGGTGCTTATGGAATGTCCGGATGTGGATTAGGTTCAGTTTTATTCGGTGAGGCCGAAAGTAAAGTGGGTCAAGTTCTAGCGGTCACGACTAATAACTACGCTTCAAATAATACATTTGGAATTTCTTCTGGAACTTCAAACTGTGTGCCTGATAAGGCCCACACAGCTCAAGTCAGAAAAAATATGCAGTTGTTCGTCACTGCTAATCGTGAAGCCTTGGCCAATGATATTGTAAAAAGCCAGGGAGAAACTATCGCTTCAATTTCAGAAATTATGGGCTGCAAGGATGTGAACTATCTCGGAGCTACTCTTCAGTCTCGCTATGAAACGATCTTTAATTCCAAGGAAGATGTGAAGGTAGCAGACAATATGTTTAACACTGTTTCAAGTGATCGCTATTTACTTGAAAGCTGTAAACTTTAAGAGAGGAATTTATGAAATTATTTATATTATTTGCCCTGTTATCTTTGAATGCTCTTGCTTGGGAAAGGCCCTATGGAATGGCCGGTTGTGGCTTCGGCTCTCAAGTGATGGGTAAAGATGGAAATCAAATCCTTGGTGTAACAACTAATGCGACGGGAACTCAAACATTTGGGATTTCTTCTGGAACATCAAATTGTGTGACAGCTAAAGAACAAACTGCTCGAATAAAGAATTTTATTGAAGCGAACTATGAAAGCCTCATTACTGATATGGCCAAGGGTCAAGGAGAATCAGTGGCGACTCTTTCAAGTTTTTATGGCTGTAATTCAGATGTTTTTGCATCTGAAATGAAAAATCATTACAGCACTCTTGTAGCAGAAAAAGAAAATGCGACACATGTTATGGTGAACATTAATAAAGTTATTGATGAAAGTTCGGATCTTAGGGCCACTTGCTCAAATGCTATTTAATTTTTTCAAATTTACTCTGGCCCCCATATTATTAGGGGGCCTTTTTGTTAATTCTGCCTTGGCCCAATCAGCACATGATACTCAATGGTTAAGACTGCTTCACTATAAGCAGAACCTTTTTGGCCAATATGTCTCAGAAGCCGATGGAGGACATTTTTTTTTATCTTCACAGGGAAAGAAATCTCCTGAAAAAGAATTGGAAGCTTTTAAAGAATCTTTAAATCATCTGGAAAATAATCAAAATAGTGTCGTCTGTCGTTTTCCTGCAAGAATTCGTTGGTATAAAAAATATCATTCAGAACTTTCAATTGATGATTCTTTTTGTACTGAATTGAACGCTTTTAGAAGTCGGTTAGAAGGTAAATCGATCTCTATTGTTTTCTCTTCTTACTTTTTAAATAATCCGGCCTCTAGTTTTGGACACACCTTTATTCGAATTGGTAAAAGTGAGCAAAAATCTTCAACTGAGTTGTTAGATACAGGGGTTAATTTTGGGGCGAATGTTGGGAATGCCAATCCTGTAGTCTATGCCGTAGGCGGATTCACTGGCTTTTTTCCTGGGACATTTACCGCTATCCCATATTACTACAAAGTAAGGGAATATAATGATTACGAGACCAGAGATCTGTGGAGTTATCATTTAGATTTTACTCAAGAGCAAATTGATCTCGTCGTTGATCACATATGGGAGCTAGGTCATACCTATTTTGATTATTACTTTTTAACAGAAAATTGCTCTTATCATGTTCTGACAATATTGGAAGCCGCTAGACCTGATGTGCATCTCACTGACAAACTTCCTTATCTTTATACGATTCCCTCTGATACTTTAAAAATTTTGCACGAAGAAAAGCTGATTAAGAATATAAGTATGAGGCCAGCGCCATCTACAGTTTTTAAAAAACAGCTTATTTCTCTTAATGAAACTGAAAAAGAGCAAGTTAAGCAGCTTGTTTATCATGGAAAAGATTTGGTGGAAGGAAGTGCTGAGAAAAAAGCACTTATTTATGATTCAGCACTTAGCTTAGTGGATTATCAATTTGCTAAAGAAATTTTAAAACAAGAAGAAGAAGGTCAGAAGATTAAAAGACCAATTTTACTGGCAAGATCTCAAGTCCCTGTTCGAAGTCCTGAGTTAGATTTTTCATCGTCACTTCGATCGGCCCCTCATTTAGGCCATGGCTCAAAAAGATTTGGAATCGGATTTAGTCAGTATCAAGGCAAAAATAGTTTAGATGCCGAATGGCGCTTTGCTTTTCATGATTTTTTAGATCATTCAACTGGCTTTTTGCCTCTTACCACTTTAGAGGTATTAAGATTTCAGGTGAGATCTGATGGGCAAAAATATAAACTAAGAGAGCTTGATTTAGTGAATGTCATGACTCTTTCTCCTATAAACACATTTAATAAAAGTCCTTCTTGGAGATTTACTGCGGGGGAGTGGCAAACTTTTAGAAATAAAAAGATGCTCGCCACGGAAGGGATCAAGGCGGGAGTTGGAGCAAGCTTACAATTTGATTTTGTTGCTCCATATTTAATGGCCGCAGCTGAGAGCTCGTATGTGAGTTCAGAACTTCATCAGGGTAAATTTTCAAGTGGAGCAGATTTCGGGGCCATTTTAAATTTAAATCAATATTTTAAAATGCATTCTGTTTTCGAATGGAGAGCTCGTCCTTGGAATGAAAGTCGCTGGCTTAATGAAGTCCGATATTCAGATTCATTGAATGGGGTGAGTTTCTACTTTCAAAATTATTGGGTGAATGGATTTAGTGAGACAGGAATCAGATTTTTTAAATATCTCTAAAATAAAGGCCGGGTTGCCCGGCCTTCTGCAAATTAATTTCTTGAAGACGCTTTGAATTGGTTATCACCAGTAATATGAAACATGTCGTTTTGCTCAAAAGCTGTTGTCCATGAATTCATCTGATATTTTACGGCCAACATGAGGCCAGCAATTGGATTTGCTTTTGTTCCATGGTTCATGATGCCACCAATTTTCATACTGGCATTTACATCCCAACCATAACGAGTTTTGATTGAAGTAGGAACAATCATCACTCCCGTTAAGTATTTTCCAGCTCCATTGTATGAACCACCATAAGAGTAAACGACAGTATAAGAAAAGCGAACCACTTCTATTCCTGCACTCTTAATAACAGTGACTAGTTTTTTCTCCACAGGCATTGAGAAACTTTCAAGATCAAATGGATCTACATATTCTTTAGTTGTTGGATCTCTCGGAACAACACTTACAGGCGCATATTCTGTAACGTTTGTAGGCTTTCCTTTATGAACTAAATCATAAGTTGATTCACCAAGGGCCACAACATCTTTGGCCTGAGTAACGACTTTACCAACTTGCTCCATACGATCAGGTCTTGGTGAACTATCGTCAGTCGGGGTTGGAGTCGGCGTAGGTAGTGGTGGTGTTGGAAGAGGTGGAGTAGGAATTGGCCCAGGTCCAGCAAATCCTCCATTATCTAAAACTTGAAATGTTTGTATTGAAAATTTATGGGAAATTTTTGATGAGGCAAATGCACTCGATGACAATAAAAGAACAACGGCCAAGAATTGTTTCATGAAAGACCCCCTTGAAGACATTTATGATTACCTTGCTTGGAATCAATAAAAGTTGGCAGATTTCTATCAAGGAATAACAGTTATGGTCAAGAGAGATAAGTGATAATAAAGCCTTACATAAGGTTAGCTAATGTCAGAAATCCGCTCTATCTGGTAGGCCTGATGAATTTGGCTATGGTGGAAGTCCTGAGGGATCGTCCACTGAGTGATTTCTTTAACTTTGTAGGTTCTTGAAACTATTGGGTGCATCTCAAATTTCTTCTTGTTAGTGGAAAAAATGAGAACTCCTCCTGGGGCCAGCAGTTGCATGCAATCTTTAATCAAAATCGGGTGATCCCTTTCGATGTCCAGGTCATCTTCCATGCGCTTGGAATTAGAAAAGCTAGGAGGATCTAAAAGAATGAGGTCAAACTTTTCTTGTTTCTCCTTTCTCACTAGGATTTCTTTCAAAACATCCGCTTGGAAAAAGACATGTTGAGTAGGATCAAGATTATTGATTTTGAAATTTTCAAAGGCCCAATCGAGGTAGGTGGCAGACATGTCAATCGAAGTGACTTTGCCTCCTCCAACAGCAGCGGCAACACTTAAAGATCCTGTATAGCAAAAAAGATTTAAGACTTTTTTATTGAGAGAGTTGTCTTTAAGGTATTGGCGAAGTGGTCTGTGATCTAAAAAAAGTCCAGTATCTAAATATTTTTCTAAATTAACTAAAAATTTAAAAGGTGGCTCTTCAATAACAAAGTAACTTTCAGCATCTGAGTTTAAAGTGCGGTACTGCTCTTTACCTTTTTGCTTTTCTCTTGTTTTAAAATGAAGTCTTTCTTCTTTCATGCCAAACAGTTCAATTAAAGCATGTGAGATATCGGATTGATGCATTTGTCTTTTAACTTGATCTTCATCATTTAATTTCTTGCCCTGCTCATAAATAACGGCATGATCTTGGTAGATATCAATCAGGTAGGGATATTCCGGAATATCTTTATTATATAAACGATACGCACTAATTTTATTTTTAGTGAGGTAGGGTTTAAGTTTTTTTAAATTCTTTTGAAGTCTATTCTTGAGTGCAGATGAATCCATGTGTCCTGTCTTGATTTTCATTTCGAATTAGTGCATCCTCGTTATTGTATGTCTTCAGAAACTGAAAAAGAAGAGCAATCTGGAATTGCCACCATTAAGAAGGAAAAGTTACAGCCTCCGCGGATGTACAAAGTCCTTATGCACAATGATGACTACACCACTATGGAATTTGTGGTTCATGTCCTTCAAAAATACTTTAATAAAAGTTCTGATGAGGCCCATGCCATAATGCTGGCAGTTCATACTCGCGGCGTAGGGCTTTGTGGTATCTATACTTTTGAAGTTGCTGAATCTAAGACGGCGAAAGTAATTAAGTATGCCAAAGATAATGGTCACCCTTTAAAGTGTACTACCGAACCCTGCGAATCATAATTAAAATCTTTCTTTATAACCTTGCACTTTTTCCCAAGATCCCCATATTAAAGTATAATAGATCTCGAGGGTATCATTATGATAAGTCAAAAATTAGAACAAATTTTAAATAAAGCAATTCGAAGAGCGAATGAGAAGCGACATGAGTTTTTAACTTTAGAGAATGTTTTGCTCTCTATGCTTGAAGACGAGACAGTGGTTGAAGTCTTAGATGAATGTGGCGCTAATGTTACTGATCTTAAAAAAGATCTCCAGCAGTTTTTGAATGAAGACTCAAATTTTTCATTACTAACGGATGAAGAAATTAAGGATTTAAATAAAAAACAATTCGGAAATGAGCAATTAAGAGAAATTGCCAAAGAAAATGGCATTTTTTATCAGCCAGAAATTTCTTTAAGTTTACAAAGAGTCATTCAAAGAGCGGCCATTCATATTCAAAGTTCTGGGAAGAAAGCGATTCAGGCCATCAATCTTCTTGTGGCCATGTTTTCAGAGAAAGAATCTCACGCCACATATTTTTTAGAGCGCCAGGGAGTTACTAGAATTGATATTGTAGAAAAAATTGCCCATACATCAGATAAATCAGTCAATGGTCAAGAGCCCGATGGTTCCGTGGAAACTAGTGGGGAGACTTTTCGTAAAGAAGAAAAGCATGAAAAGGCCTTATCTGAATACACTACCAATCTCAATAAATTGGCCCAGGAAGGAAAAATTGATCCTATTATTGGCCGAGAAGATGAAATTCAGCGAATTATTCAGATTCTTTGTAGAAGAAGAAAAAACAACCCTCTATTAGTAGGTGACGCCGGTGTAGGGAAAACTGCTATTGCTGAAGGATTAGCAAAAGCAATTGTAGAGCATCGAGTACCAAGTTTATTAAGTAAAACCACTGTCTATAGTTTAGACATGGCCTCACTTTTAGCTGGAACAAAGTTCCGTGGAGACTTTGAAGAGCGCTTAAAACTAGTTCTTGAAGCTTTAGAAAAAGAAAATGAAAAAGGTGGATCGATCCTTTTCATAGATGAGATTCACACTATTATTGGTGCCGGATCAACTTCCGGTGGAAGCTTAGATGCTTCTAACCTGCTTAAGCCCTCACTTTCAAAGGGCCACATTAAATGTATGGGATCCACCACATTTGATGAATACAGAAAGTATTTTGAAAAAGATCAGGCCTTAAGCCGAAGATTTCAAAAAGTAGATGTGGTTGAACCTTCAGTTGAAGATACTGTCCAAATTTTGACAGGTTTAAGATCAAGATTCGAAGAACATCACCATGTTAAATACCCAGATGATGTCATTAAAGCGGCCGTTGAACTTTCACAAAAGCATGTGACTGATAGAAAACTCCCGGATAAAGCGATTGATGTTATCGATGAGGTTGGGGCCTATTTAAGATTAAAGGCCAAACCGGAAACTGAAACAGTTGTGACTCTTCAAGATATTGAGTACGTGATTTCTAAGATTGCACGAATTCCTCAAAAATCTATTTCAACTAATGAGAAAGAGAAGCTTAGATATCTTGAGCGTGATTTAAAAATGATGATCTATGGCCAAGATGAAGCCGTGGAAAAAGTTTCTAATGCCATAATCCTATCCAGATCTGGACTAGGGAATATGGACCGTCCAATAGCTAATTTCCTTTTTGCTGGACCAACTGGGGTAGGAAAAACTGAGCTCGCCAAACAATTGGCAAATATTATGGGCATTAATTTCGTAAGAATTGATATGTCTGAGTTCATGGAAAAGCATACTGTTTCTAAATTAATTGGAGCTCCTCCAGGATATGTTGGATTTGAACAAGGTGGAGCTCTGACTGATGCCATCCATAAGTCCCCTTACTCTGTTTTGCTTTTAGATGAAATTGAAAAGGCCCATCCAGATGTCTTTAACATCCTCCTTCAGGTGATGGATCATGGTGCTTTAACTGATTCTAATGGCCGAACTTCGGATTTTAGGAACGTTATCTTGATTATGACCTCAAATGCTGGCGCCAAAGAAATGGAGGCCGGATCAATTGGTCTTGGTGGTAATAGAACAAAAGAAAGCAACACCGTTAAGCGAGACCAGGCGATTAAATCCTTCTTTACCCCTGAATTTAGAAATAGGTTGGATGCTGTTATAACCTTCAATAAGCTTGATAATAAGAACATTGAAATGGTTGTTTCTAAGTTTTTAATGGAGCTTGAAAACCAGCTGCTAGAAAAGAAAGTAGAGATGGAAGTCACTTCAAATGCGCGTGGTTGGCTTGCCAAACACGGTTATGATGAAAAGCTTGGGGCCAGACCAATTGCTCGTTTAATTAATGATAAAATTAAGAAGACTCTTGCCCATGAAATCCTTTTCGGTAAGCTTGAGGCCGGTGGAAAAGTTATCGTTGATGTAAAAAATGAAGATCTTGATTTCATTTTTTCCTAAATATCTTTAAGCAACCTTCCGATCCTTCATACATAACAAATGAACAGCATTTGAAATGTATGAAGGACATCAAAAAGCACTTCAAACATCAAAATGTTAAAAAAAAAAGTTCATATTTAACAAAATATGTATTTTTTATTTGCGTTAATTAAAAAAGGTGATTAAGCTAAAAATAAGAAAGGTCAATTAATGTACCAACTATTTCCTGGGAGGAAATTATGGCTAAGAAAGCAGCTAAGAAAGCAACAAAAAAAGTAGCTAAGAAAGCAACTAAGAAAGTAGCAAAAAAAGCTACTAAAAAAGCTACTAAGAAAGCCGCTAAGAAGAAGTAATCCTTCTTCAGGTGAAAAGCCCTCGCAAGAGGGCTTTTTTTTTGCCCTCTGATTTATTTTCTTCTCGTGATTTTTTCTATAAACGGTCTTGTTACAATCCCAAATGGTCTAGCAGCATAAATGATTTTTGGAATCTTGCCTTTAAAGTTCACATGAGGTGCTGAAAGAGCAATTATGAGTCGAGCAATGCTTGAAATAATAAAAAGTGTTTCGAATTGAATAATGGGACTAGGAAAAAAATGCAGCATCAAGGCCCCAATTCCTGAACCAATAGTCATACCCATAATGTTAAAGAAGGCCAGGTAAGACATGACACTTGTTCTCTCATGATCTTCAATTTTTTGATAAAGAAGGAGGATGGTGGATAGTTCAAATCCGGCCCAGTAACATCCAGAAACAATCTCAACGATTAGGATGTACCAAAAGTTTTGGGAAAAAGACCAGAGTAGTGGCGATGAGGCGATACCAATTGTTGAAAAAATTAAAATCTTATTTAAGTGTCGGGATTTTGACTTCTTTTGAAGAAATTTAAACATTAAAACTCGGCCCATTAAGCTGACCGAGATCACTGTCATGTATTTTAGGTAGTCTAGTTTCATCACTTCTAGCATGTATGGACTGAAGTATGGAGACGAAATAGTTACCGAAATATAAAAAAGAAAGAGAAAGCTAATTAGCTTACCTTGATCAGTGCTCCTTAAGCGCTTTAAAAATTCACGAAATGGTAAAATAGACTCAGTATTTAATAGGCCAGCATCGTTGTGACGGTATTTCACTTCAAGCCAGGAAAAGATTTTAAGACAAACCCCAATGATGAATAGATAAACAAAGATTTCAAGTTCCCCAGGTGATCCTTTCACTTCTTTAAGTAATAATCCACTAAAGAGCAGGCCAACAAAAATCGAAAATTGTGAATACTGGCTTCTTAAAGAGAAAAAATTTAAACGAAACTTCGCTGGAACTGTGTGCCCAATAAGCTTGTTCCATGGAGGATTGAGTGAGAGAAGACTCGCCCAATAAAGACCAAGAATTAAAATGAGAAGCGAAGGAGAGTTAATCCGATAGATTCCTATGATGATTAATGGAATGAGCGAGAGAATTTGAGTTGTTAAAAAAATAAGAAGTCTATTCTTGAGTGAATAACGTCGGAAATAGCGAGATATTGAAAATAATTGAAAGACCACCCCAATAAATTGAACCAGGATAGTAGAAAAGCCTGCAACAACACCCGAAACTCCAAGAGCTAGCATGAAGGCGCAAAAATAAGTTTCGTTCATTCCTATGTTCAGATTGGTGAAAATGGCATCACGGAATGAGGATCGAATATGATCTCTGTTAGAAACGATTGTCATTTTGCTCATTAATTTGGCCTATGCTATCCTTAGTTTGTAGAATAACTTTTATTGCAGAAAAACTATATAGGGAAATGGCTTTCATTCATGAAACAAATAAATCAGATTTTTTTTAAAGGCCTTATCGTTGTTTTACCCATAACCCTAACTTTTTATCTATTATTTTGGGCCAGTGTAAAAATCGAAACACTTTTTGGGTCAGGCCTACAGTGGCTAATGGGCCGCGAACTTTATATACCGGGGCTCGGAATTGTTGTTACAGTTATTTTTGTTTTTTTAGTCGGTCTTTTAGTAAGTAATTTCATTACTGGACGTCTTTTTACCTGGTTAACTGAAGCACTTGAAAAAGTCCCACTTATCAAAGTGATCTATAATCCTTTGAAGGATCTCATGGCCCTTATTCCTGGCCGAAGTAGCGACAAAAATAAACCTCAACGAGTTGTTTTAGTTCCACTAGAGCCTATGGGAGTTCAAGCTCTTGGTCTAGTCACAAGAGAGGAATTGGAAGAGCTTCCTTCTGAGAAAAATCTTATTTCGGTTTATATCCCTTTAAGTTACATGTTGGGTGGAATTACAATTTTAATTGATCGGGATAAAGTTAAAAAAGTCGACATCCCGGTTGATCAGGCCCTGAAGCTTTCTGTTACTTCGTGGATTAAAGCACCTGAAAAGATTCAATGATATGTCCTGGCTGCTTCTCTGATAAAAGTGAGTTTTGGTCAAAAGATAAATTGAGATCCTATTTTCTCTGCCAAAACTGCGAACTTATTTTTGTTCCTAGAAATCAATTAATTCCTGAAATTAAAGAAAAAGAGCGCTATGAGCTTCATCAAAATGCTGAATCTGATCCATACTACCAAGATTATTTATCTCAAATATTAATCAGTGTTCTTCCCCTAATCGAAAAAAATCAAGTAGGTCTAGATTTTGGTTGTGGCCGAACAACTCTTTTGGCCCAGTTATTTTCTCAAAAAGGGATTGAGGTTGATTCATTCGACTATTATTTTTTGAAAGATGAAACAATTTGGAATAAGAAATATGATTTTATCGTTCTTTCAGAAGTCATTGAGCACCTACGTGATCCGTTTGAGGAGATGAAAAGTTTAAAGAACATATTAAATCCAAATGGAAAAATGTTTATTAAAACGAAATTTTATCCGCAAAAATCTGAATTTGATCAATGGTTTTATAAGCGAGATTTGACCCACATTCAATTTTTTAATCCGCAGTCTATGGAGCATCTTGGACACTCATTACAAATGAAGAGTGAATTTTATTTAAACGGGCCCGATCTTACCCTATTTAGGAAATTGTAGATTGAAGGTAGTCGGTCAGATCTGAAACCACTTCTTTTCTAAGTTTCAATTCACGATATTTGATATTGCACATATCGAATATTTTTTTGGCGATATCATTTTCGATGGTACCGGCATATTTATCTGATAAATAGATGACTTCTTTAATTTTCACTGTGGCCAGCATTTTGGCACATTCATTACATGGGAAAAGGGTAACGTAACAGCGGGACCCCTCTAGTGGAACTTTTGCATGCAAAACTGCATTTGCTTCTGAGTGAACAACATAAGCATATTTTTGCTGATCAAATGGAACTAAACGATTATTTCCCCAGGGAAGTTTATTTTCATCGATTCCTGCAATTTGGCCATTGTAGCCCATCGAAAGTTGATGGTTATTATCATCTACGAAAACACAACCCACTTTAGTATTAGGATCTTTGCTTCTGAAGGAGGCCATCATGGCCTGAAGCATGAAGTACTCATCCCAGTTTAAATGAGCAGCTACAGGAAGGTAATTAACCTTTGAATCCATTTGACGCATCCCCCGGCAAAATTTTTGTCTCAACATTTTAAAGCGGAAGCAGTATCTTTAAAGGGTCTAAAACTGTCAATGTAGGTGAAAAATGAAATATGAAATTCCTCGTGAAGCATTCAAACAACGTCTTGAAGATCGTTTAAACTTTGTTTTTGTTGATCTTCTTCCGGCAGAAAAGTCTCCAGCAAAGTATGAAAACACTGTTCATATTCAGTATGGGGCCCAATTTAAATCTGAATTTGCTTCTCAATATCCCAATAAAAATCAAAATATTGTTCTTTTCAGTCTTCAAAAAGGTGATGAATCACCTGCTAAAGCGGCCAATGATTTAAGTGAGCAAGGGTATAACTTTGTTTATTTTTATTCTGGATCGCCCGAAGATAGCATCTTAGATAAAGGTCTAAACTAAAAAAAAGCCCCTCTTAAAGAGGGGCTTTTTCTTTACCAGTATCGGCAAGATATATTGGCCCAGCCATTCATGAATGGATCATAGGGGTTGGTATACAAATTCGCGTAACTAAAACGACCTACAGGTAATACTGTTTCCGCAAACATCGCATTGAGAGTGACACCTCGATAGGTCACCCCAAAGACTGTTCCACTGCAAACAATTGGATATGGGTAAGGGTTATAAACCTGAACTGAAATTTGCCCTGGATAGATACTGAGATTTGCCTGGCCAGGAAACCACTGAGCAAAAGCACTAAAGGATAGGCTTAGTAGGGCGGTAAAAATAATCGACTTTATATTCACAGGGCCTCCTAGAAGATCAATAAATTTGGGGCATAGTATTTTTATTTGCCAATCCGTGTCAATAGACCGGGCTGACTTTTTCCATAAACAAAGGTAGAAATCATAAAAATTCATAAGTTAATGAGGTAGTTTATGCACACTCCGGCCCATTTTCCTTCTGAGCCAGCTCAGCTTTGGGGTTATTTTCATGCCATCACCCAGCTTCCAAGACCATCAAAAAAGGAAGACAAATTTCGGGATTTTATTCTCGCTGAGGTCAATAAATTAAATTTGAAAACTCAAGTTGATGAAGTGGGCAATGTGATTGTTTATGTACCGGCTTCGAAAGGTTATGAGAATCACCAAACTGTTATCATCCAAAACCATATGGACATGGTGACTGATGCTACTCCCGATCGACAAATTAATTTCACGCAAGACCCAATCATCACCTTTAGAGATGGCGATTGGATCAAGGCCGATCGTACGACTTTGGGAGCAGATAATGGAATCGGATGTGCAGCTGCTCTGGCCCTTATGAATGATGCGACTATTTCTCATCCACCTCTTGAACTTCTTTTTACAATAGATGAGGAGACTGGCCTTAAAGGTGCATGGGGCGTGAAGGCGGAATATCTTCAAGGCAAAAAAATGCTCAATCTTGATACAGAGGAGTGGGGTAGTCTTTACATCGGTTGTGCAGGTGGAATTGATTATGAATTCAAAAAATCAATTTCCATGGTTCCAGCGAAAATTAAAGGGAAATCTCTTAAACTTATTGTGGGTGGTTTTTTAGGCGGTCATTCTGGAGTGGATATCCATGAGCAAAGAGGAAATGCCATCAAATTTCTTCTAGATTGGATGAATTCTTTACCTGCGGAAAGCTTTGAAGTCGCAGAATGGAGAGGGGGAAAGGCCCATAACATTATTCCTCGAGATGCTTTTGCCCTTATCAATGTGACGGATGAAAAAATCGTTCTTGAAGCGATGGAAAAAGTTTCTTTGAGATGGAAGTCGTTTTTACCTGAAAGTGATCGGAATTTTTTCGCTAAAATTGAAGCGGTGGATACCCTAAATGAAGTGATGACTAGCGAAGATCAAAAATCGCTTCTTAATTTTTTAATCGCCTTCCCACACGGCGCTCATGCTTATGATTTAGCAAGCAGTAAAGAGTTGGTGGCCTTATCCAATAACCTTGCCATTACTTTAATGGTGAGAGGTCAGTTTTATTTGCAAAGCTCTTTGAGATTTTTTGATAGAGCTGAATGTGTGGGGCTTGAAAATCAAATTGTGGCCCTGGCGCAGGGATTTAATGTTGAATACAGTAAAAACGGAGAGTATCCGAGCTGGAAGCCAGTAAGAGAAAACAAGCTTTTGGATTTGGTGGCCGATAAATATCAAGAGCTTTATGGAAAGAAAGCTAAGGTGACTGCTATTCATGCGGGCCTTGAGTGTGGGATTTTAAGAGATAAAATTGGCCCAATTGATGCCGTTTCCTTTGGCCCAACTATTATGGGTGCTCATTCTCCTCAAGAGAGAGTGCATATTCCTTCGGTTGGTAGTTTTTGGGAACTTTTAAAAGAAGTATTAAAGGTATTATAATGATTAGCTACGAAGTTTATAAGATTGTTCACCTCAGCTCCATCATAGTTTTATTCACAGGACTGGCCATTAGTTTCTATGGCGCCAATCATCGCCATATTAAGATGCTCACAGGAATTGCGACTCTTCTTACTTTAGTCGGGGGCATGGGCCTTATGGCTAGATTAGGAATCGGTCATGGAAAAGCATGGCCATTGTGGGTGAATTTAAAAATGGCGATTTGGTTTATTATTGGAATTGGCGGAGCAGTTATTGCGAGAAGATTTCCAAAGTACGGTCGACCTGCTTATTTTATTTCGCTACTTCTTTTTATTATGGCGAGCATACTCGCAAATTATAAATTTGAATAATTCGCTTTTCATTCTCAATCATTAACTTCAAAATAAAGTTAATGATTGATATTTTTTTGCAAATTTATATTTATATTATCATTGCTGATGTGGTGATGAGCTACATTCCAAGTGCCAAGTCTAATGAGATTGGAAGGACTTTGCACAAAATCGCAGATTTTTCTCAGAAACCTATTAGGGATGCACTTCCTTCTGGAATGCCCTTAGATCCATCACCAATGATTGTGATTATTATCTGTCAGATTTTGATGTATATTTTTTAAAAGAGAGAAAATTCATGGATGAGATTGAACTCTTAGTTGAAGAAACCTATAAGCATTATCGTCAAAACTTTGAAGAGCTAGAACAAGAAGAAGAGACATTACCTGAGACCACTGAGGATCTTCCTAATGGGCCGGGTGTTATCTATCATATTCAAAAAACATCCTCCATTTTCGTTATCAGAACTTTTGTCTCTAAAAACATCAATGAGGATTACCAGAAAATTCTAGAAATACCTGAGGATTATCCTACGCTAAGACTGGTTGAGAACGGCAATAATATTGCCTCTGATAAACTTCGTTTTTTCTTGGTGGAAAATCCTTATCAAGCAGAAATCATTCATGATCAGTTAAACAACAGACGATTTCCGGTTAATGAGGAGATTCTCTGCAATATCTCAGATCCTGGGTTTAGTTGGTGGTTAACAAAAAGAGATTTGGGATTTCAAATTTCATTTACGATGTCAGTCGGTGATGAAGATTCAGTGGTTAAGTTGGGGCCTTTGGGAGATCAGCAGCTTGCTCTTCGAAATTTTCAGATTTTGGAGTCTCTTATGGCCGAAGCTGGCCTTTCGATGAATATTCAAAATGAGATCAATCGAGTTCAAATTATAGAAGGTGAAGAATTTTTACTAGAGGAGCTTAGGGACTTATTTGAGTTTGGGGTCGTTAGTGAAATGATGCTAAACTTTTTTAAGTTACTTAATAAAAGAGTGAAAGATATGTCTGCCCTTCAGACCGCTTGGTTCTATCTTCAGGAAATTGCGGCCATGAGAAGGTTTTGGATTCAGGTTCAATACGACCTAAATCCTTAATCCTCAGTGTTGGGTATTTTTCAGACTTTCTTCGTGCTTGGCCGCGAGGTACCCTGTCACCATTAATTGAGCGAGCATGCCTAACTCTTCGTCATCATTAATGCCATAGAATCCTTCAATATGTTGCACGAAGGTCTCTACTTCTTCATCGCTGAGGTACTTTTCAACTAATCCCATAAGGTCTTCTGATTCCATTTTCTCCAGGGATGTAAAAAAGTTTGTAAGAATTTGTTGTTTTTCAGTATTCATTGTCTTTCCTTTGGTGTCAGTATTGCACCACGAAAATTAATTGTTGTCATTTAATAAAGCTCATGAGAACTATCGAATATTCTTTGAGATTTCAACAATCTTATTTAGAATAAAAGACTGTAATTAAAATTTTTCAATGATTGTAAGGAAGGCCGTCACATTATGAAAAGTTCTTTTGCGTTTATCGCTCTCTACGTATTTTTATGTACCTCGGTCTTAGCTCAATCTGGAAGTGTTGCCACTGCTGGTGCTAAGTCTGCTACTCCTTCAAGTTCATTTGATAAATTTTATGATCGATTGAAGATTGGTTATTTTGCGATGGCAACTGGTTCAACATTAGACCATTGGGATAACTCGAGCATTTCTGAGCAGGGAGTGAAGGATTATACCAGTCCTCCAAATGTATTTAACCAAGTTAGCTTTAACTATAATTTTGGTTGGAAAATGAATTTTGTTCTTAACCCACGTTGGACTAATAACCTTACGGCCGGAAATGGGGTTGGAAATAAAACTTTTGCGGTGATGGAAGATTGGTTAACTGGTCTTCAAGGTGTGATTCATACTTCTGAAGATAAGAAATATAATTTGTGGGTGAGAGCAGGTGCTCGTCTTCCAACCAGCCGAGGCTCTCGTGCAGCTAATATTACTTGGCAACCAGAAGTGATGCTGATTCCGAGTTATGACTTCAATACGACTTGGCAGCTTGGTGGATACATTCAGGCCAGATATTGGGTGTATGAGCAGAAATATACTGATGATCGCTACCGTTTATATTTGAGTCCATATTTAATGTACACAATTAACGACACAACAAAGGTTCAAGTCTTCTATCAAATGCAGAACGATAAAAAACTTGGAACAAAGACTGTTCGTAAATATTACGAAGATGTAATGTTTGCTATAAGTAAAGATATTACTCCTAAACTAAACTTCATGCCTTTTGTAGGTTATTATCTTCATAATCAATGGAAAGAGCAGACCGCTATTAAATATCCCTTTAATGAATCGTATTTCGGATTTTGGTTAAGTTACCAAATTAAATAATAAAAAAACCAGGGCAAGCCCTGGTTTTTTTTATTCTTCTGTACTCACTAATGCTTGATAACTGAGTAAGGAATCCATAAAGGCAAGACGAGTTTCATGAAAAGATGCCTCTGCATTGGCTTGAGCTTCCTCTCGTAAATTAACTAAAAACAAATTTCCGCCACCAGTTTTGAATTTATAAGTTTCTGAGGCCACAAGCTCTTTTGATTTCACAAATTCTATTTCAGATTGAGTGACTTGTTCTAATCGTAAATGTAGGGCCTTTCTCATGGCCATCACTTCAAATTTATAAGACTGCTGTCCATAACTCATTTGTCTTCTAGCCACCATTTGGCGAGCACGAGCTGCTGCAATATTTCCGTTCCCTAGGTTTCTTTCAATGGGGACACTTACTTGGGCGATGACCATCAAATAATCTCTTGGCATATCTGGATGAGATACATTTCTTTGAAAATATTCTGTGGTCAAATCAACTTGAGGTCTTAAATCTTGCTTAGCGAGTTCTAGATCCACTTCTGTTTTTTCAACGTTTAAGGCCAGATTTTTCATATCCGGACGCTTATTGATTAATTCATCGATGTTTGAATTTAAATCTAGGTTTTCTAACAGGGTAGATAATTGACTTGGATAATCTTCAAAGTTTTCCGCTGAATCTGGAATAATTGGTTCACCATTTTCATCACGGTAGAATAAGGAGAGTGCATACTTAGCGCGAATGAGTCTCTCACTTGCTGCTTGCAGGGAGCTTTTGCGACTGGCCACATATTGCTCATTCTCAGTGACTACAATTTGAGCAATATCTCCTTTCTTATGACGGGCCATTAAGTATTCATTTCTGGTTTCACCATTTTTAAGAAGTTCCTCGTAAACACTTTTGACCCTCTTGGCCGTGACCCATTCCCAGTAGGCAAGTTGTCCTAATCTTCCAATGTCGAGTACGGTGAGTGTCTTTTCTGCTTTTGCAATTTTGGCCTCATACTTGGCATTTTTTAGATTTGCTCGATAGGGGTCAAGAGTGAGATTTTTCCACAAAGACAGTTTAAGACCTAAAAGAGAATAATTTCCCACCTGGCCAGTCGTGCTTGGGTTACCTGTATTGTATATGGGGGAGAGTTTACCATTTGGATTACTAATTTGTTCAGCTCCGGCATAAACCTTTGAGTTAGCAATTCGCAAAGGCTTTTCTATTTGGGTTCTGGATAAGGTTGTGTTCCAGTCATGCTTTGTTTGTCTTTTATAATCTGAAACCACTCTTGCATCAAAGGCACCTCTGGCCCCTTTGACTGCTTCCTCACCAGCTCTCATTTTTTCAAGGGCGGATAAAACAGTGGGATGATATTTAAGAGCACTATCCTTTACAATCGAAGGGGAGATAGCTCCATAAGAAGGTAAACTGATTAGTAAAAAAAGTAAGTACTTCATCTTTACTCCGGAATATCTTGGGTTGAAACTTCAAGCGAACTTGGGGCCGAATCAAGAGTAGGAGGAAACCCATTAAATTGTCTCCACAGCTCATAACCGAGGGCCACTTCATTTAAAAGAATCCATCCATTAACCCGAGTTCCTTGTCGAATGAAGCGAGACTCTGGCCATTTTTCTCCTTTCTCAGGGACAATAATCACTCGAAATAATCCTTCTGGGGTAGCGGTTTGATCCACAAAAGAGACGACCCCTCCAAAAGTTCCTATGGCAACAGATGGCCAGCCTGAAAATTGAATGGCGGGCCACCCTTCAAATTGAAGACGCACTTTTCTACCTTCATAAACAAGAGGAAGATCATTACCTCTGATAAAAACATGAGCAGAGAGCTGATCACTTTTTGGAACAAAGATCGCCACAATTTGTCCCTGGGAAACGACTACCGAGCTTGTTCCTACCAACAGGCGAATAATAGTTCCATCAACAGGAGCAACTACCAGTTGGCTTTGTTGACGAGTAAGTTTTGATTGCATTTGAGTGTAGTTTGCTAAGGCCTGAGCTTCAGATGATTGGGCATTTTTATAAGCGATTGTTGCTTGCTCCATATCTTTACGAGAGCTAATACCTTTACTGTAGAGATCAGTTTGTCGGTCATAATCAAATTTTGCAGTCTTAACTACTGCGACAGCTGCTTCATACTGACTTTTAACAGCGTTGTACTCAATTTGAAGCCTCGACATATAATTGGGATCAATATCAATGATCTCCATGATCGGATCACCTTTTTTGACAAACGATCCTTCCCGAACAAACCATTTATTAATTCTTCCATTTACGGTTGCTTGGATATTTTGAACTCGATCCTGAGGACGATAGGCCATGACTTTTCCTTGGCCGAAAGAAGTTTGTTGCCAGGGAAGTGCGATTAAGAAAATAAACATGAAGAGAATAAAAATAATGATCAGACGGGTAAGTAATTTCGCAATCTCTGGTAAATCATGCAACTCAATCATTTTTTCCGGATTTTCCGCATAAATCTCCTCATAGGCGTCCGGAGTAACTGAAAAGTCTTCATATGGATGATGTTTTTTTTCTAAATTAGCCATAATTTTCGATCTCCTTCAGGAGTTCATTCTCATTTGCAAGAGTTTTAAAGTTTGATCTTTCTAGAACTACGATTTGATCAAAATTTCCTCGATGATAACGTTGCGTAAAGAAGATTAATGTCCAAGGTTGATCTTTACTGATGAGTTCTTGAAATACCAGTCTTCGTTTAAAAGTTGAAATTTGCTCAAAGTCGGGTGTGACAAGAAGTATGCGCGGTTTTAGTAAAATTGCTTTCGCTACTTGAAGACTTAATAATTGTGATCTGGAAAATGGGAAACCATTTGGCCTAATAATAGTGCTGAGTTGTTCTGGCTGTTTCATCACATTTTCGAGGAGTCCTACTCGATTGAGGGCATTTTCAATTTCTGTTTGGGTAAACTTTTTACCATTACCGAGGCCAGTTAAATTTTCTAAAACTGTTCCGGCAAAGAATTGGTCATGAGAAATTTTTTGAATATCATTTCTCATTTTTCCAATATCTAAATCTTCTATCAATAGACCATCAAATTTAATATGTCCTGATGTGTAATCACTAAAGCCCATCAGAGATTCGTAAATGTGATCAATTGATGAAAAGCTTTTTACAAAAACAAGATTCTTTGTTCCTTCTTTAAAACCAAAATTAAAGTGATAGTTTGGCTCAAATTTTAGATTCTCAAACTGAAAATCAAAACTCTTTGGATAGATACCATTTAAATTCTCTGCCTCAAGGGGATAATCATAGAAACGGGCTATCATATCGAGTGCTGTACTGTAATTATAAACACTAAAGAAAAAGTTTTGAAGATTTGGAAGGTTGGCGATAATACTGTTCACAACTAAAGCAGCTGCGACGAGTTGTCCCGCACTTAATTCCTTTTGAAGAACAAGAAATCCTCCAAGACCAAGTAGGAGCACATTCATCACCACACTAAAAAGCTGTAGTCCAATATGTTGTCTAAACTGAAAGTTAAATAAATTGTTTCTAACTTCTAACCACTTATTAAAGAGAGTATTTATTTTTGTATTAGAAAACTCTTTACCCTGATCTGAAGTAAATAGATTTCTCACACGACTCATCTCTTCAATCCAGCTCACAAGATTGTATTTCCCATCGGCTTCAGGTGTTCCGGCCCTAACCCCATCTGGCCCAAAAAGCATCCAGTTCACGATCATAAATTGTCCCATAAAACCGGCAAAACCTAGAAAATACGGGTGATAAAAAGCAAGCAGAGCAAATCCAATAATAAATTGAATAATGAAAGCTGAACCTGTGACAAAGAAAGTGACCATTTGAGATTGCATGATAATGATATCAAAGTAGCGATTGATAAGATCAGGGGTATTCGCTCCTTTAAAATATTTATCTTGATAACTTGTTAAACGCTCACCAATAATGAATCCGTATCTTACAAAGAGACGTCTTTGAAGAATCTCTACGGTATAAGTTTGGATGGCCTGTAAAACTCCACTACACGCAAGAATAAAGAAGAGGATAAAACACAAAACAACTAATGGTTGGGCCATGGTTCTAACGCCAATATTATTTACAATGAGCTGAATAGCAAGTGGGACACCTAAACTGAGTAGACTTACGGCGAGAGAGTTAGTGACGATTGCCTTTATGAACCCCATTTCTGGATGGGCCATGAGTTTTAGTTGATCTCGAAATCTTGCTCCAGATTTGAGTAACTCATCTGTCTTGTAATGAAACTTTAATTTAGTACTCATATTTTTTTCTCACTTGAATTTAAAAGAGTGTTCACCTTTGAATAAGTCCACATTGCGATGATGGTAAAAACAATCCCCCAAATAATGGTGAGTTGAGGATTAAAGCCAAAGCGAAAGTGGTTAATTCCCATGCCTAAAAAACAAAAGAGAAAGCATAAGTAGATGAGTGAACGCGAATAAGTTATTTTTATGTATTTAGAGAGAAGCATACGACAAATAAAATAGGCCAGGAGAGGAGCGGTTGATAAGTAGGAAAAGTGCATTCCAAATTTCGATCCTCCTGGGATATAAGTAAAAATATTGGCGACAACAATGATGGCAATGGTGATGATAAAATTATCGAGATAAATGTAAAGCTGAAACATCTTCGATTTATCCACATTCATTATATCATTCCATAGACAAGCACTGAGAGCATTAATAGATGAATCAAGTGTCGACATACAGGCCGCCAGGATACTTGCTACCATTAAACCTTTAATAGGAGATGGAAAGTAATTCTCAATCAGTGATGAGAAGAGCTTACTTGGCTCTGGTAGTGGCTGACCGTGCTTAGTGTAGTAGGCCCACAAAATCACACCCAAGCTTAGAAAAATGAGATTTACAATGAAGGAGCCGAGCGCAGACCAAGCAAGAGCTTTTCTTGCTGTTCGGATGTTTTGTGCCCCAAAAAGTTTTTGTGTTAGATCTTGATCCACTCCATGTGTGGCCGCATCGTAAGCAATCCCGGCCAATATTCCATAAAGAAATGCAAGACCTTCAGAAGCTGAAGAAAATAAACTAAATTTCCCATTTTCCCAACCAAAAGCGAAAAGTTCACCCCAACTTAGGGAACTCATTTTGCCAACAATAAAGTGGGCAGCGAGTCCACCCAGGATGAAAATTCCTGCTTGAATCATATCAGTTCTAACCACTGCTTTAAGGCCACCTAAAATGATATAGAGGTAAGTCATAAAGGCGATCATAACCAACATGACAAAAACACCGGTGTTGAAAAACTCTGCCATCAAGATGGCCCCACCGAGAAGTTTTATGCTGACACCAATAATTTTGGTAAAAACATAGAGTGTGGCAAAAGTTTTCTTTCCTTGTATTCCTTCCTTTATTAGGCTGGGATAATTATGAATTCCCCGAGCGAGAACTTCAAAAATAGTGAGTCCTCTTCCGTAGACTCTTGGAAGAAAATAAAAGGCAATTAAGGCCCGACTGATGCAAGCACCAATTACAAAGCGCATGTAGCTCATATTTTCAAAGTAAACGTAGGTAGGAATGGTGAGAAAGGCGAGGGCAGAAAACTCTGTAGCGATGATAGAAAGAAGTGCCTCCCAGAAAGTAATTGTCTTTCCGGCCAGATATTGATTCTCTATTGCCTTGGGGCCCTTTCGACGAAATTGTTGAAAATGTTTTCTCATATAGGTGTTGGCACCTATTGCAATCGAGAAAATCAAAAATATATAAATTATGACAATTGCAATATCAATTGTACTCAATAGCATTGTGTTTCCTTGTTTTAGCTCTACTCTTAAATTTTAAAGCGAGAATTCTAAATCAAAAGGAAGAACACTTTTTGCCGACTCTTGTTATAGAGGGGAAGGTAGTATGAATGATTGCTTACTTGGTATGAGAAATCTGCAATTTCAACGATGGGAATAAATGCTTGAGCGATATAGTTAAAGCGAGTCGTATTTTTGGTTGATTGGTCACGAAGGGGCTTTTGGCCAAAAAAGGTGGCCGAAGAAATAATACTTTCCCCTTGAGAAAGAGAATTTAGGCCTTGAACTTCAGCGGAGTTTGCTGGAAGTATGGCCATCAAAAGAGCTATTAAACTCAAAAGCATGTACTTCATAACTTAAGTTTAACTAAGATTGGATTTAGGGCAATGAGATATTTAATTAAAAAAGTTTAATTAAATATTTGATATTAAAGAACTTTAGTCAACATTTAAACAAATCCTTACTTTTAGGCCGATTTTATGTTACACATGGCACAGTCGTAATTTGGTACCTGTTCCCACCCGGATCTTTCTCTTTTTCCTAAGGTCTAAGTGGTTCTCAGGTTAGTTTTGAGACTTTAGACCGTCTCACACATTCAAAAAGCGCAAATATTAATTTCGTTTCTCGAAAGGAGAAAACATGTCGTTTATTGATTTAGGATTAAAAGAATCTTCCCTTAAAGCTATTGCAAAAATGGGTTTTGAAAACCCATCAGAAATTCAGGAACAGGCCATCCCAGTACTTTTAAAAGGTGATGTTGATTTCATCGGACAAGCTCAAACTGGTTCAGGTAAGACAGCAGCTTTTGTTCTTCCACTTCTTGAAAAATTAGATTTTAAATCTCAGGCCCTTCAGGCAATTATACTTGCTCCAACTCGTGAGTTAGCGAATCAAATTAACGAAGAGATTCAAAAACTTTCAGCTTTTGAACCTATTCGTTCAATGTCTGTTTACGGTGGAACTTCTGTTGGACTTCAAATTAAAGAGTTTAAGGCCAAAAAGCCTCAGATTGTAGCAGGAACTCCAGGGCGAGTGATGGATCTCATTGACCGCGGAGTTTTAAAATTTGAAGCTACAAAATTTGTTATTCTTGATGAAGCTGATGAAATGCTTGATATGGGATTTTTTGATGATGTTACAGCGATCATTGACCAAGTTCCTGAAAAAAGAATTTGGATGTTTTCAGCTACTATGCCTGGGCCAATTTCAGATCTCGTTAATAGAGAGTTTTCAAATCCTGTTACTGTGAAAGTGACTAAAAAAGTTTTAACTGCCGATTCTGTTGATCAGAAGGTTGTAGTTGTTCGTCGTGAAAACCAAATCGAAGCTCTTTGTCGTTATATGGATTTTTCTGATGACATGTACGCTATCATTTTCACAAAAACTAAAATTGGCGCGAAAGAACTAACTGATGAATTAAATGCTCGTGGTTATCCAACAGATGCACTTCACGGGGATATGGATCAAGCTGCTCGTGATATGACGATGAGAAAGTTCAAAGAGAAGAAAATTAATCTTCTTGTTTGTACTGACGTTGCTGCTCGTGGGATCGATGTTAACAATCTTACTCACGTTATTAACTTTGGTCTGCCACAAGATAACGAAGCTTATGTTCACCGAATTGGCCGTACTGGTCGTGGTGGTTCAAAAGGTATTTCGCTTTCTATCGTTGAGCCATCAGAGCTTTCTCGTGTTGGCCAAATTGAGCGAATTACAAAAGCAAAAATTGAACGTATTCAATTGCCAAAAGTCATTGAAATTCGTGAAAAGCTTCTCGCTAAATCAATGACTCGATTTACAGATCTTGTTGCTAATTTTAAAGATGAAGAAGTTCTTCATTATGATTCATTCAAAGAAAAATTTAATGACCTGGATAAAGAAGATCTCGTGAAGGGTATTTACGGTTTTATGTTTGAGAATACTCTTAAACGTTATCAGAAGGCCCAAGAAATAGATGTGGCCCAAAGACCAAAAACCGAAGGCGTTCGTGTCACTTCTGGTATGCAGAGATTTTTTATTAATCTTGGAAAAATGGATGGAATTACGGCCGGTGACCTTCTTAAATTTGTTGCTTCAGCAACAGGTGTTTCAGGAAGAGATATTGGCCGAATCGATACAAAAGAAAAATTTGCTTTCCTTGAAGCTCCAGCTCATCTAACTGACGCCATTATGGGTTTAAAAGGTGAGATGTATGGAAATAGAAGAGTAAGCATTGAGCTTGCTTCATCTCCTTCTCGACCAGAATTTGGTGGACGTAGTGGGGGCGGTTATAGGGGCGGAAGTTCTTCTCGTGGTGGGGGCGGACGCTCTTACGGCAGAGGACCTCGCACTTAATTAACGGGAAAAAACTTCTTCTTCATATTCTGTTGTTAACATCGTGCCTCCATGTTAAATTGGGATAACATACTGAAAACCCAATAACTGGGCATGATGTTTTTGAAATACAGGATGTATTTTGCGTGGAATTAAGAATGAATCCATCAAATGATGAATATGAAGAAGTCGAGTCTCCATTTGCGTCGAGTCCCGCAAAAGGAAATGCGAGGGATAAGCTTCGTGCTCGAAAGAATGTTTTTAATCGTCCCTTTGCAGCAGAACCATCTGTTGCCCCGGCCGTTTTTGAAACGACCTCTACTAGAAAATCAATAGCCCATGCTGATCAGGCCGATTTTATCAATCAAAGACAAAGTGATCTTTCCGATACAGAAATTGCCTATTTAGATGAAGAAGACTTAGATGAGGAAGAGGAAGTTGAAAAACGTCCGGCCAAAACAAGTCCAAAAAAATCCGTTAAGACTAAGAAAAATATTTTGGCCAAAATAGGTTGGTGGGCCATCAGCCTATTAATCTTGAGATTAATTTTTATGGATCGTGGAGTCTGGGATTACTTCTCAACGGAATCAGATATCCGTGAAAAGCAAAATGAACTCAAGTCGATTCAGGCCGAAAATCGTGAATTAAAAACCGAAATTTCGCGCATTCAATTAGATAGGAATTATCAGCGTCAATTAGCAAAAGAGCATCTTGGTGTGATTGCGGCCGATGAATTTTTAATTCTTTTTGCTGGTGAATCATCGGAATCTGAGTCAACTCCAAATAATCAGCTCTAAAGATTTTGAGAGTTTTGAATTAATTTTTCGGTTTCGGCCAGTGACAGTTCTGATTTCCACTCAAGTTTTTCCCCAATTTTTATTTCAGCTGATATTGCTGATCCTGCTTTCATTTCAAGAGTGTGTCGACACCAAACTGGTCTTGCTCTTGGTATGAGACTGGTGTTTATTCTTCCAATATGGTGGGGAAGTTTTCGAATAATATCTAAAACTTTTAAGTCCTTATCTAAATAGATCAGATCAATATCAAAGTAGGTATCAGGCATCCAAAAATTTCGCTCGCCATCTTCTAGATAGAAAAAAAGTAGACCCTCATCATCTGGATAGTCTTCCGGTTTTATTCCAGAAAGGCCTTGCTGCTGTTCTTTGAGTGAAATGGCGAGTTTAGTCAAAATTGATTTTCCACTGGCGGTGACCAAGTGAACTTCTTTTAAAGATTCCTGAATTTTACTTCTTTCCCGTGACTCACTTTGGCAGGCCAAGAGTGAAAAAAGCATAAAAAGAATAAGAACTTTTCTCATGAAGTTTATTCCTGATTCGGGTATGATTTGAGAGTTAAATAAGAGATACGACAGGAGCATCTAAATGTCATCGATTAAAAATCTTCCAGGCCTTTTACGAACTCATAACTGTGGAGAGTTGAAGGAATCTGATATTGGAAAAAAAGTAACTCTTTGTGGTTGGCTAAATAAGTATAGAAACTTAGGCAGTCTTCACTTCATAGATATTCGCGATAAATTTGGAGTCACTCAATTAGGTTTTGAACAATTTAAAGGTGACTTAAATGAGCTGAAAAAGTTTTCATTAGAATCAGTTATTCAAGCAACTGGTACAGTGACGGCCCGTCCAGATTCTGCCAAAAATGCGAATATGAGTACTGGTATGGTGGAAGTGCAGGTTGAAGAAATTAAACTTCTTTCTCTTGCAGAAGAAGTTCCATTCTTACCTCATGGGATGGTTCCGGCCACAGAAGATCTTCGTCTTCGTTATCGCTACCTTGATCTTCGTTCTAAAAAACTTCAGGAAATTCTAGCACTCAGATCTCAGACGACAAGAAAGGCCCGTGAAGCACTTTATGAATTAGGCTTTACTGAAGTGGAAACTCCTATCCTTTATAAAACAACTCCTGAAGGTGCTCGTGATTATATTGTTCCATCACGTGTTCATCCTGGAAAAGTGTATGCACTTCCACAATCTCCACAAACGCTGAAGCAGTTATTAATGATTGCGAATACCGATAAGTATTTTCAAATTTGTCGTTGTTTCCGTGATGAAGATTTAAGAGCTGACAGACAGCCTGAGTTTACACAAATCGATATTGAAGTTTCCTTTCCAACTCTTGAGTACATGAAAAATCTTGCGACTCATGTGGTGAAAAAGATTTTTGGTATGCCTGAAAACTTCGAAATGAAAGCGATCTCTTATGACGAAGTGATGAGAGATTACGGTTCAGATAAGCCAGATGTTCGTTTTGGTTTAAAGCAATTAACTGTGACTGATTTATTTAAAAATTCATCGTTTACTACTTTTTCAGAAGTGGCGAGTGCCAAGTACGGAATGGTGAAGGCAATGTTCATCCCAACATCGATGGGAACACTGGCCCGTAAAGATATTGATGCTCTTGTGGAAGTGGTGAAGCCTTACGGTGGTAAGGGTGTCGCTTGGTTTAAAGTTGAAAATGGCCAGGTGAGTGGTGGGATTTCAAAATTTATTGATGCCAATTTATTAAATGCCCTTTATGAGAAATCCCCTGAGAAAGGTGATGGACTTTGGTTTTTCTGTGCTGATAAAAACTTTAATATTACTCATGACTGTGCTGATGCTCTTCGCCGTCATTTTGGTAAAACGTTTAATTTAATTAATCATGATCAATACGCCTTCTTATGGGTTTATGACTTCCCACTTTTTGACTACGATGCCGATGCTAATACTCTAGGTGCTAAACACCATCCATTCACTCGTCCAAAGGATGAGGATGTTGAGCTTTATTATTCGAATGATAAATCAAAAGTAAAAGACGTTAAGGCCTACGCTTACGATATCGTTTGTAATGGTTATGAGATCGGTGGTGGATCGATGAGAATCTACGATAATAAACAGCAGTCTCGCATGTTTGAGCTTCTTGGATTTACACCTGAAGAAGCCGCTCATCAGTTTGGCTTTTTTATTGAAGCCTTAAAATATGGAACTCCTCCTCATGCAGGGATGGCCTTTGGTATGGATCGCTTAGTGATGTTACTGGCAAAAACAGACTCAATTCGTGATGTGATTGCATTTCCTAAGACAGCATCTGCTACAGACTTGATGGCAAGTTCTCCATCAAAACCGAATCCGGCACAAACAAAAGAATTAGGCTTTCAGTGGCTTAAAGAAGAATAAAAAAGGGGAGCGAAGGCTCCCTTCTTTTTAACAATTATTCGATTGAATTAGAGAGATAAGTATTTGAGTTTTTCTAACCAAATCATCTTTGGTTTCTATATTTTCTAGTTCCGAAATTTTCTTTCCTTGACTTAAGCAGCTAGACTCCACAATCTCTTGTCGTGATTGGATGTCGGCCACTAAGTTCTGGAGAAATTGATGGGTAGATGAAATATCTATCATGGATGAATTTGAAATTTTCCCAGACAGATCTCTTAAAAAATTCACTAAGATCATTTTGTAATATTTAAGTTGTTCAGAACTAGAATTTTCGGCCGCAAAAAGATCAACTAGAGGAATAATTCTAAGAATGGTCTTAAAATCCTGTCTTTGATTCTTTTCACTATTTAATTTTAAATCTTGAGATAACTTTATTGGGAAGGTGAGTAGAGAAGCATACTCCATGCCATCAAGGACCATGATATCAGAAGTTGATCCTGCAAATGATTCAGCAACATAGTTTGAGGATTTATCAAAAGAAGCTGCTAAAGTAGCATAGATCGACTTTTCAATCCTGTTACTCCAGCCCATTTGGTATTTTTCTCCTTTTACACTGTCATTTGTAGCAAGAACTTTTTTTGAGTAGACATAATTGTCATCATTTATTCCACTGGCCCTCAACATCTCATGTAACACTAAACGGCGATATGTTCTTTGTTCTTTGGCCACGGATTCGATATTTAGATGGGGGATCTCAGGTCCAACATAAAGATCGATTCTACCTTTGACTCCAGTTGCACTGACAAAATTTCCTTTATTGTCTTTTAATGGAGTATCAGAATTATGGATGACATTAATATTCAAATAATTTGCCAGAACACTCGGTTCGGGAAGGGTGTTTGCAATGGAAAGAAATCCATTTTTATGAGTTGCAAGGATTTTTTCACCCATCTCAATAAATCTCATTCTTGGTACATCTCCACCGTTTCCTGCTCCTCCGCTTTCTGCTAAAGCAAAATGAGTACCTATCAGCAAACAAATGAAAGTTTTAAGCATAGTTTTCATTTTCAACCTCAGTTATAGCAAATAGATTTATATTAATTTGATAGGTTTGATCACCTTGAAGCTCACTTGCTTCAAACTCTTCAATAAACTTCTTTCTAAATTCACGAATCATTTCTTTAGCACGCTTAACATCATTCTTTTTAAGATTGAGGCAAGTTCCTGCAAACTCTCTTTCATGTAAATCTTGCTTTTCGATGGCCACTTTCGCCATATCGAGTGTTCTTTGATGATAGTCTTTGACTGCTCGGCTTGGAATATCGCTCTTGGTATAAAGAGCGTCATGAACTCTGGCATACTCGCTTGGGCCAACTTTTGTCATAAAACCCAAATGAAGAAGAGTCTCCATCGCCCGTTTGATTTCTTCTAGGGGAAAATCGAACTTGAGTTTGCGTTTAATAATTTCAGAAGTAATTTTAGTTGGCCTAAGAGAAATAATTTCCAAGATATAAAAATGCAATGGATTACGAATCATCTCAAAGCTGTCGATTTCTCTAAAGAGGAGCTTTGATTCTTCATAATTAAATTTAATCTTATTTAGATAGAAAGACTTTTCCTCATAATCTTTAGACTTTTGGATGTCAATGAGGGCCTCTAAGTAGTGTTGCTCTCTTTCGTTGAGATTTAAACTTTTTGAAATTTGAGGGAGGTATTTTTTAGGAATTGATCTTTTGCCATAAACCATTTGATGAAGAAGTCCATGAGACGAAATATTCATGCTTTTGGCCCAGCTTCGGATTGAGAAGCTGGGATTCTTTTCTTTCTTTTTAAGCCAATGATCCCGCAAAAAAAGAGCAGGGTCATTATATGCATAGATATTCACTTCTTGGTTCATACTAAATCGTCGCTAATATCTGTCTCGGCCATAATATTGGCCGAGGACAGAATAAAAGTAGTTAAAATGATATTAAGGTAGAAGTAATTCATTTACTGTTCTTGCTGCGATCTAGTGAGATTGATCTGAGTTTCTTTTTCTAGTCCCCAAACGCAATCAGTATTCTTTTTGCCTTTAGTGATAATTTTCATGTTAGAGATCGTTAGCTGAGTTCCATCAATTGTTTGATATAAACTTCCAATTGATTTTCCATTTGAATAATCTTCAGTTGAAGCAAATAATTTATATCCATTAAAGCCATCAGCTTCTCCAATTATTCTGGCCTTAGCACCTTTACACTTATGAGATTTGTTAAATTCAACTAATACTTCTAATTTATCTTCGCCCAAGGTTTGAATGTTTGCTTTTACTTTGGAGTCAATATTTTCATCATGAGGGATGAGATCTAGCCCATCATAGATTGGAGAACCAAGAGTAAAAGCAGTATAGATGGCCATGAATCCTAGACCAAGAGGAATTATTACAATGGCCATAGGCCCAGTTTCACGAAACGCACTTTGACTGACAGCTTTTATTTGCTCTATTGGAGAAGTTCCTTCTTTGTAAGCTAGCTTTGCATAGGTTAAAGTTAGGCTTGCTTCCCCTTGGTACCTTCCATCTAAGCTGGCCGCGTTTACTAGAGTGGACTGAAGTAGAAAAGAGCTTCCTAGAGTTAGTGATAAAAATAGTTTTTTCATATGTTCTCCAAATGTTGTTATTCGATTTGCGTATTTTGGTTTGTTTTGACGCAATTATCCATGACGATGCAAACAATATGGTGCACAAATGAAAACAGTGTGAATTATTTACCTGAGTGAAGAACAGTAGACAGCTTAAGTAGCTAAAATTACGCGGCTGATTTTATGATAATTTGCTCTTTTTCTTTCTTTTTGGCCGTTTTCAAATAGTCTGAATGAATAAAGTAGCTCTGAGGATTCATTAAAGAGTGATAGAGATGATCATGGGCAAGGCAAGATTTTTTCTTATTCAAATTTGATGAAAGTCCCAAAGTAAAGAACAAGCTAGGCCTATAGATGGCCTCAAGAAAGGCCGCCTGAAAATTGTGGCCTTCAACTTGAATCCTACTTTTCATATAGTGCATACCCAGCGTTTTTCCCGAATTAAAAAAACATGCTGTGAAGTAGTAGGCAAAAGCAGTTAATGTAAAAATAAACGGGTTAAAAATTTCAAGCGATTGATGGGTATACAAATTAAATAGCCTTTCTGTATTCATGAAATTCATAAAGTAAAAGTCCATTAAGAAGCAGAACAAATAAGAAGCATAGTAGATTGAGCAAAAATCAATCAAGTGAGCGAAAATGATTTTTGATTTTTTAGGTTCGACTGAATTTGGACCTAAATATTGAGTTGGGATTTTTTGTGAATGTTCTGCAAATTTAACCAGATCTATAGAGTACATATTTACCTCTAAGTGCTTATCGGGAACTTAGAGGTAAAAGTTGAGTTAGAGTGAAGTGAATTTAGATTTTAGATCGTGAAGTTTTTGAAGTGCCTGAATAGGAGTTATATTCATCACATCTAAACTCTTTAAATCTTGTTCTAAATTGGCCAAATAGTCAGGTATCACAGGTTCGGTCGGCCCAATATCAAAGAAATCAAGTTGATTAGTGCCAAATGAAATTCGGTCTACTAACTCATGACCTGTGTGGTGTGAGTTTTCAAGCTCTTTTAGAATTTCACGAGAGCGCTTGAGGACTTGCTTTGGAAGGCCCGCAAGTTCTGCCACATGAATACCAAAACTTTGAGTTGCTCCTTGTTCAATCAGCTCGTACAAGAATTGAACCTTGCCATTTTTTTGCTCTGTTCGCACTGTATAGTTTTTGCCTTCGGGTAGAGAATCCACTAATTCAATCAGCTCATGATAGTGAGTCGCAAAGAGGGTAATGGCCTTCAGTTCTTTAATAAAATGTTCAACCAGGGCCCAAGCGATAGAGAGTCCATCGTATGTAGACGTTCCTCTTCCAATTTCATCAAGAATGATAAGAGAGCGATCAGAAGCGTGTCTTAGAATTTCCGCAGTTTCAGACATCTCAACCATGAAGGTTGATTGGCCTCTGATAATGTCATCTGAGGCCCCTAATCTAGAGAATAAGTAGTCACAGATTCCAAGTTCAGATGAAGTTGCAGGAACAAAGCATCCTAACTGAGCGAGGTATTGAATAATGGCCACTTCTCTCATGACGGTTGTTTTACCGGCCATGTTTGGCCCAGTGATGAGACCGAAAAAACATTTATCATTCAAAGTAATATTGTGTGTAACAAAGCTGTCGCGAATATTTGCCTTGATCAGTGGGTGCCAGGCACCTTTAATATCAACGATCTTTTTATTCTTATTTAATTTTGGTCGCGAGAAATTTTCTTGCAAGCTAATCCAAGCAAGAGATTGGAAGACATCAATTTGTGCTAGTCTTTTTGCGATGTCTAGAATCAGATGAGAATTTCCTGCAATCTGAGAAGTAATTGATTCGAAAATTTCTTTTTCTAGAGCAATGAGCCTTTGAAGGGCACTCGTTACTTCTTTCTCAAAGCTTTCTAATTCAGAAGTAACATATCTTTCGTTATTGACCAAGGTTTGGCGACGATTAAATGATTTAGGAACTTTGGAGAGATGAGAATTAGACACTTCAATGAAATATCCAGAGATATTATTGTGCTTAATTTTAAGATTACCAATTCCTGTGGAGCTTCTATATTTGGCCTCTAATTTTAAAATTTCATCTGCGGCAGAATTTGATAAATTGGCAAGTCTATCTCTTTCCTTATTAGCACCAGGACGGATGAGATTTCCCTTATCTGCATGAGCACCCATCTCATCACTGATCGTTCGACGAATTTCTAGAGATAAATTATTTAAGAACTCAATGTCTTTTTTAGGGAGCTTTTGGAAGAAATTAAATTCTTCAGCATCCATTAAATTTTGGATTTCAAAAAAGATCTCTATTGCATGTGCAAGATTAAGAGCATCTCCCGCGACTGCTTTGGCCGTTGAAACTTTGGCCATAATTCGGTCAATATCTCGAACGTCTTCTAAGAGTTGTCTTAGGCTTTTAATCAGGGCCGGTTTATTTAATAATTTCTCAATTAAATCGAGCCGCTTATTAATCACATTTTCATCACACGAAGGTGTTTGAAAAAACTGCTTAAGATAGCGGGCCCCCATGGAAGTTCTCGTCTTATCCATAAAGCCAAGTAAAGAGTTACTTTCAATATCTTTATGTCGTGGAAAAATCTCAAGACCTGCTAAAGTGGCATAAGTAACTTTCATGGATTCTTCGTTATTAATTAAACGAAAGGGGCGAAGGTGGCTTATTTTTTCCAAAGTCTGAGTTGAGTTAACGTAGTAACTTAAAGCGCCCAAAGGAGCTAGCACATCAGGGTTTTGGGCAATAATTCCATCTCGCATGTAAGTCGGAATTAATTTTTGAATATAAAAAGAAGAATGCTTCTCTTCAAAATATTCTTGAGAAAGATGGGTTTTTAAAACATCCAAATTTTGAAGATAGGTATCGAGGATAGGAAATTTATCCCATTGGCCAAGATATGAAATGAATTCCTTAGGTTTAACCATCAGAATTTTTTCACACAACTCATCAATTGATTTGAAAGTAATTCCAAAAAAATCACCCGTGGTGAAATCCAATAGAACAAGGGTAAAGAGATTATTTTTATAAAAAGCTGAAGCAATAAATTTATTTTCAGTGCTAGTAGTTTTGTCTAAATCATAGGGCATTCCAGGACTCACAATTTGAGTCACCGCACGTTTAACAATTCCTTTGGCCTGTTTGGGATCTTCGATTTGTTCGCAAATAACAACTTTTTTCCCTTGCTGGGAGATTCGATCTACATAAGTGGCAGCGGCATGATGAGGAATGCCGGCCATAGGAATCGGTACCTCGCCAAGTTTTCCTCTGACTGTAAGTGAAATATTTAAAATGCGGGCCGCTTCACGTGCATCTTCAAAAAACATTTCATAAAAATCCCCCATACGAAACATGAGAAGTATGTCAGGATATTGTTGTTTAACCTGATAATACTGTTCCATCATAGGTGTAAGTTTGACGCCTGCGGCGACCAAATCTTTAAGTGTTTGGTGTTCTGGAAGTGTTTGATTTTGCATGGTAAAAAAGTACAAAAACAGAGTGAAAACGTCATCTGTTTTCACCTTACAGTTAGGAATAAATTCTTCCGTTAACTATCTGTAAACTTTAGAAAGGGTTATAATCTTAAATTATGCAGCTAAGAAATAGTCGTTCAATAATTATTGTTTTTATCTATGTGGCCATTAACGGGGCCATTGTCCTTTCTTCGTTCAATCCGGCCGTACAAGACTATCAAGTTGAAAGTAAAAAAGCGAAACTTGCTCCAGAATATACCATTATAGAAAATCTCGATTATTTTCATCTCAAAAATGGTGTGCCTCAAATGTCTTTGTCTGCTGATAAAATGACCTCTCAGGGGGAGGAATATGCAGACTTCGTTGTTCCTCGAGGGGTTTATAATTATCAAAAGAATAATACAACCATTCGCTATGAGGCCATGGATGGATCATATCGAAAAGAAAAAGAGTATTTAGTTCTTAAGGGTGATGTGAAAATTTCTTCTCCTGAGGCCAATTACTATTCTCAATACATGAAATATTTTTTTACGAAAGATTTAGTGATTGGAAAAGACCAAGTCAAATTTGAGGGTGAAGATCCAAAAACTCAAGACTATATCATTATTGAATCAGATAAGTTAAAGGCCAATCCAGAACGTAAACTTAGTTTTTTTGAAGGAAATGTTCATGGCCATTTTGATCGAAAAAAAAAGTATGAGGGGAAGTTAAACTTTTCTTCTGAGAAGATGAATTTAGACGGACAGCAATCTTTGGCCCATATGGAAAATAATGTGCAAATTAGCAGGAGGGGTTATCTTATAACCTCTGGAAAAGCCGATATCTTCATGGAAAACTTTAACAAAAGTCTCAAGTATTTCGTTCTTAATGACGATGTTAAGGTGTCAGAAACTTTGGAGACACCTACAGGGCCTGTGATTCGAAGATCTTTTTCGGAGCGCTTAGAAGGTTTTGGTAGGGAAGAGAAAATGGTGCTTTCTGGCGCTCCTCGAGTAGAGCAAGGAAAAGAAGTGGTAAAGGGATATCGCATAACGATCAGAGAGAAGACAGATTTGATTGAAGTCGATGATGCGATGTCGGATGTACAAGTTAAAAAGAAAAAACTAAAGGATTAGTTTGATGAATGCAAGTTTTCACGCAAGAGATTTAAAGAAAGCATATAACGGAAGACAAGTTGTAAAAAACGTAAGTATCGATGTTGAAAGAGGTGAAGTTGTTGGCCTACTTGGGCCCAACGGAGCAGGAAAAACAACATCGTTTTATATGATGGTGGGATTAGTAAAAGCAGATGAAGGAAATATTAACCTTCTTAATGAGAATGTGACTGAATTACCACTGCATGTGAGAGCTCAAAAAGGTATTGGTTATCTTCCTCAAGAGGCCAGTGTTTTCAGAGAACTTACAGTTGAAGAAAATATTTATTCTGTTTTGGAAGTGAGAGATCTCTCTCACAAAGAAAGAGAAAACGCCCTTGATAATTTGATCAGAGATTTTGGTCTTGATCATATTAGAAAGTCCAAAGGGAGAGAGTTATCAGGTGGTGAAAGAAGAAGAGTTGAAATTGCGCGCGCTCTGGCCCTTGATCCAAAGTTTGTTCTTTTGGATGAGCCATTTGCAGGAGTTGATCCACTGGCAGTACATGATATCCAGTCGATCATTAAGCGCTTGAAGCAAAAAAATATAGGGGTCCTGATAACGGACCATAATGTGAGAGAGACTTTAGGTATTGTGGACAGAGCTTATATTATGAGCCAAGGTGAACTGCTGGTAAGTGGAACACCTGATGAGATCATAAATAATGAAGTTGCCCGTAAGTTTTACTTAGGGGAAGAATTTAAAATGTAGGGGTATCTAATGGCGATAAAAATGAGTCAAGGGCTGAAGCAAACGCAAAGCCTGATGATTACGCCGCAGCTCCAGCAAGCAATCAAGCTTCTAACATTAACCCACTTGGAAATGACCAATCTCATTTCTCAAGAGATGGTTGAAAATCCAATGTTAGAAGAAATCGATGGTGAAGTCGAAAATGGAGGTGATGAGCCTTCTAACGACGAAATGGATGCTCAAGAGGCCACTGCAGAAAATTTTACTGGACCAGAATTAATAGAAGGATCTCGAGATAATTTTGATTGGGAATCTTATACAGAACAATTTAATAGTTCTTCTTCTTCATCACCAAATATGAAGGAAGCAACCTCTCCTGATGATTTACCTAGCTATGAAAACATGGTTTCAAAAGCAGAGGGATTACAAGAGCATCTCGAATGGCAACTGAGAATGGAAAACCTTTCTGCAGAGGCCTTAAATCTTGCTTTAGATATAATTGGTAATATCGATGACGATGGTTACTTAGAAGTACCCTTTGATGAAATCTTGGCAAGAAGTTCCTTAGAGCGTGATGAGGCCATTGGTATTCTTGGACTGGTTCAACATCTTGATCCGGTTGGTTGTGGTTCACAAAATTTAGAAGAGTGTTTGGGAGTACAGGCGAGAATTCTTCCTGAAAGATCACCTTTGGTGGAGCTGATTATTGAGCGAAGCCTGCGTGATCTTGAGAAAAAAGATTACGTCAAAATTGCTAAAGACTTTGGTGTTTCAAAAGATAAAGTGAAAGATGCTGAACTAATAATAATGGGCCTTAATCCTAAACCTGGTCGCTTAGTCTCAGCAGAAGAAACTCAATATGTTGTTCCAGATATTTTTGTTGCCGAGGTTGGTGGGGAATTTGTTGTTCAGGTAAATGATGAAGGTGTTCCTCGTTTAAGAATTTCCAATCTCTATAAATCTTTGATTAAAAGTGGTGAATCTCAAGTAGAGGCGAAAGAGTTTGTTCAAGATAAACTTCGTGCGGCCCTGTGGCTGATAAAATCCATCGAGAATCGTCAAAAAACAATTTATAAAGTGGCCAACTCTATTGTGAAAAATCAACAAGAGTTTTTTAAGAAAGGCCCTGCATTTTTAAAACCAATGATCCTGAAGGATATTGCCGGAGAAATTGGAATGCATGAATCTACTGTTTCTCGTGTGACGACAAACAAGTTTATGCACACTCCAATTGGTACTTTTGAATTAAAGTATTTTTTCAACGCTGGTATTGGTGGAAAAAATGGCGGTATTGATATCGCTGGAGAGAGTTTGAAGTTGAAGATTAAAGAAATGATTGGGAATGAAGATCCTAGAAGGCCACTCTCAGATCAAAAAATTTCAGAACTTCTTTCTACAAAGGATATCATGGTTGCTCGAAGAACAGTGGCCAAGTACCGCGAGATGATGGGAATTGCCCCATCATCTAAACGAAAGAAATAGGAGGTAGGAATGAAGTGAAGCTTGTTAGGTGAATTTTTTTGTGCGAACTAAAAACTTATTTTGAGGCACGTAAATTATGAATTTAAAAATTTCTTTTAAGCACCTAGACCACACGCCAGCTCTTGATCAAAGAATTAAAGAAAAATCTGAAAAGTTAGAAAAGTATTTCCAGGGTAATTTAAATTGCCATTGGGTATGTTGGGTAAAAGACAACGTACATTGGGCCGAAATTAAAGTCCATGGCCCAAAGTTTGATTATTTTGCCAAGGGAAGTGCAGACAATATGTACAAGGCCCTTGATGTCGTAATGGATAAGATTGAAAGGCAAGTGGAGAAGAAGAAGGACCAAAACAGAAATAAACTTCACCATTCCCCATATAACACACCAAAATATAATGAAATTCAAAAACAAATTCATAATGAAGAAGAAGTTTACTTCGAATATTTAGATGAACGATCCGCTTAAAAATGGCCCTACGGGGCCTTTTTTATTTCACTTTTTTATAAGAATATGAACTATTCCCTTTAAATAAGTCCTTGGTTTAGGCTATTCTTGGCCAAAATTCCGGAAGCTGGTGCAATTCCAGCGCTGTCCCGCAACTGTAACCATTTAGGAAGCCAGATACGGTCTTAATCACAATCCCGAGGAGGATATTGTGTTTTATATTGTATTGCTTGGCCTCATTGGCCATGTCATGGCCTCTGAAATGATTGAGGCCATTGATGTCAAGGCCGATAAAGAATATTCAGATTTTTTTTATGGCTCCTCTGAGAGCTATTCTGAACCTCAATTAGAAAAAAGTGCCACTCCTTTATTGGGTTCTCGGCTGGATCAAACTTCTGGCGTAATTTCAACTCAAGCAGGTGGCCCTGGGAGTACGACATCTTATTTTATTCGAGGAACTGAAAGCCGGCATGTTGGTTTCACCATCGATGGGTTAAAGATGAATGATCCATCAAATACTGAACGTTTTTTTGATTCCGCATTTTTAACAACTCCATTTTTAAAATCAGCAGAAGTTTATAAAGGACCGCAATCTGTTCTGTTTGGATCGGATGCTCTTGGTGGGCTAGTAGATATGAAGTCTCGCAAGGGAGAGAATGCTCCTGAAGGAAGATTAAATCTCAGTGGTGGAAGTTTTGGAACGGTAAGTAGCTCTCTGGGTAAAGATTGGGCAACTCAAAATCATAGAGGAACTTTGACCTGGAGTGATTTTCATACAGATGGAATTTCACGTTTGAATAGAAAAAGATTTAACGCCAAGGAAAAAGATAGTGCGGATATTACACAGTTCTCTTCTTCATCTGAGCACAATTGGAAGAATAAATGGCAAACTGATTTTCTCGTTTCTTACCTTCATGGGAAAAATGAACTAGATGGAAACTCTGATGACAATTCCTATGATCACAGTAAAAATGATCAGTACCTCGCTCAACAAAAAACACATTATGAAATTAATCATTCGACAGCTATTTCATTAAGAAACGGATTAAATCGTCACCAACGTTTCATTACGACCCTAGGGAGTGGAGAGCAAGATTATCAAGGGAATCTTAAACAGAATGAGCTTTTAATGAAGAAGGAAAGTAAGAACTATTCCATTCTTTCAGGATTTTCTTTTGATTCAGAAAGCTTTACAACAGAAAAAGTAAGAAAAGATATTTCACTTCAATCGATCTTCGCTCAAAGTGCACTTAAATTTAATGAGCTTTCTTTGCAGCTTGGGGGAAGGTTAGATCATCACACTTTGTATGGAAATTTTCATACCGGCTCGAGTGGTATCAAGTATAAAAATCTTTCTTTGCAGTACTCACAAGGTTTTAAGGCCCCTTCACTCTATCAACTCTATGGCCCAAATTTTGGTAACTATATTGTTGGAAATAAGGAGCTCGTTCCAGAGAGAAATCATGCGACAGAGTTAAAATGGGAAACTAAAAATGATTTTTCCTCCCTTAATATGGCCTTATTTCAAAACAATCTTTCTAATTTAATTGTTTATACGAGTCAGGGGTACAAGAACCAAGGAAAGTTTACTTCTGAAGGTCTTGAAATATCCGCAAAATTTAAAAAAGAAAAATACGAAGTTAATCCTCATTTTACTTACCAGCAATTTAAACATCAGCAGAGTCCAGTTTTAAGAAGACCATTGAATCAATTTCAGACATCTTTTGCTTTCTTCCCTCAGGAAAACTTAGAATTATTTTTAAAACTAATAAAATCTGGAGCAAGAAAAGATTTGGATACCAATGGTAAAGTCGTCAAATTGAATGGCCATGAAACAATAGATCTTGGGTGGAGATTAACGAAGGAAAGATATGACCTAGGGATGCAAATTCTTAATGTCCTAAATAGAGAATATGAGGATCTCTTTGGCTTTAGTGTAATGCCAAGATCAGTGTTTATTAATTTAGGTTATCGCTTTTAGTGAAGATTTTTTTTATCAGTATTTTCAAAACAACATGAACCATCATGATTTTCAATTTCTTCTGCTAAGCTTTCTTGATAGTCGCGCTTTTCAGAAGGTGAAAGACCAAGGGCCTCAGAAAGAGTATCAGACAGAGTAGGAACTCGGACTCTTAAGTCTAAACCCACTTCTTCCATTTCGGCCGCAAATTGGTAAGCTTTTTCTGCTTCGTTAATGTCACACTCAAAGAGAACTTGCTGAGTTTCCACATCAATAACTTGAATTTTTGGCCTTTCTTTTTTCATAATGAGATGGTAGTAATCCCTACAAGAGATGTCAAAGGATGGAGAGTTATGGGGCTTGTTCTCTGGATTGATCAGAATACTTTTGCTTCAAATTTAGTGGAGAGAGTTTTTAAGAAGAAAGATCTTCCTTTTTATACAATTTCCCAGGTGAATGATTTTCTTTATTTGGTTAAAGATTTAAACCCAGAAGTTTTAGTTCTAGATGCCTCAACGGCCCTCAGTAGTCTTGATGCTTTTCGTTCTCAATACCTTTTAATGGAAAAGATACCCCTAATAGTTTTAGACCCCAAAGATGGTCTGGATTTTTTGGAGAATAAAATAGGTGAGATTAAGCGCCCATTTGATCCTTTTGAGATTCCTGGTCAAATTTCAAATCTTTTAAAAAATAATTAAAGTGATATAATTAAAAACTATGAATAGTAGGGATAAAATTATTGTTACGGTAGGGATCTTATTGACCTTGCTCGTTTTCGTTCTGACGCTTTATTTCCGAAGTGGAGCTTTCTGAATTTCTATTAAAAACTGGTGCCTGATGTCTCTCTGATTGAGAGATAAAGAAGCTGCTTAATTTTTTATCCATGACAGAAAGTAAAACGTCTACTAACTCGTGATAGTGGGTGTGAATCCATTGGGCACAAAAATGATTCGGAACTTCGAGTAGTAGAACTTTGTGGGAAATCACAAGAGGTTTGACTTCTTTAAACCATTGGTGATGAACTTCAGGCCCGAGGATGTCACATAATTGCTCAGAAACGATTGACCAAATATATGAAGCTTTAACCACTGGATGAGCAAGATTCAAACTTTTTTCTTTCAAGCTTGATTTGCCAGTCCAGCGTGTTTTTAAATTATTTTTTCTCTTAATTACTTTATTTTTTGCCATGAGGGAAAAAAGGTTAAAATCTTTTCCTCATGAGTACAAGTTGTTTTTAGAAAAAATTTCTATTTTCCCATTCCTTGGCCTCTGTAGGGGCAAGAATGAAGTTGTTTAGTCCTAATTGCTGAAAAATAAAATCAGGAATTCGAATTCGATAAAAAATTCCTTGCTCATGTGAAGATGAATTTATGATGTTGGCGTTGGCACGGATGCGTGAGTGGGCCTCACCAGCTTCATAAGGAACAAAAAGATCATAGTGTTCTTGCTTTGATAAAAAATATTCGATCACGTGATTACGAAGGTTTTTCATATCTTCTTCATCATAAGAAGAAACTAAAAAAGAGTGAGGATAATTCCTCATGATGATTCTTGCTCGAACTGGGTCATTGAGAAGGTCTTTTTTATTAAAGACGATGATTTGATTTTTTTCTTCAATTTTTAAATCTTTAAGAACTTCTTGTGTCACTCTTAAGTGCTTTTGATAATTTGGATCAGAAATATCACACACAATGATTAGCAGATCAGCTTCTAGGGCCGATTCAAGAGTTGTTTTAAAACCTTGGATGAGAGTATTAGGGAGATTCGAAATAAAGCCTACGGTATCAATTAAGATCATAGGTGGTTTTGAATCTGGATTCAATGTACGAAAAGTAGAGTCTAGGGTGGCAAAAAGCTTATTCTCTTCCAGAACATTCACTTTGCAGAGACGGTTCATTAAAGAGGATTTTCCGGCATTGGTATACCCAACCAGAGCAGCTGTGACTGCTTGATTTTGTCTCTTTTTTCTTTGTTGCTCACGAGTTTTTTGGACTTCTACTAATTGATCTTTGAAGTACTCAATCCTTTCGCGCACCATACGGCGGTCTAGCTCGAGCTGTTGCTCTCCTTCACCACCTACGGCCCGTCCACCACCACGCTGCTTAGTAAAGTGTCCCCACATAGAGGTAAGGCGAGGAAGTAGGTATTGAAGTCTAGAAATTTCAATTTGAATTTTGGCCTCTTTAGTGCGGGCATGATGAGCAAAAATTTCTAAAATGATGGTATTTCGATCAACGATTTCAAAATCGGTAATTTTCTTGATATTGCGGACCTGAGATGCCGTTAATTCAAAATCAAAAACTAAAAGATTAGATCCTTCCTCTCGAGCGAGATCGGCAATTTCAGTTAGTTTGCCTTCTCCAAGCATGGTTGCAGGATCAATTTGCTTTTTGTTTTGGACATATTCTTCACCATCAATAATACCTAGAGTTTTTAGTAGCTCTCTTAGCTCTCTTAGAGAATTATTAGTTTCAACAACAGTTGAGTGGTTTTCAAATTTGTCACAGACAATAGATACCAAAGAGGCCTTTTGTCCTAATGGTAATTTAAAGTCTTCTATATTCATGCCATCTCCACCTGAAGATTATCTAGTAATCTTGTTGTTCTTAATTGATAAACGCCTAGAATTGCAATTTTTTTAGAATTCTCAATATCAACCGATAATGTTTCAGCATCTACCATTATGAGATAATTCCAGTGATTATCTTTGAGGGTTATATTAATAAAGTCTTTTGCCTGGTTCAGATTATTTTTTGAGTGATTAATCATTTCTTCTACTTTCTTTAATGTTCTAAAAAGAATTAATCCTTGCTCTTTTTCTTCTTCTGAGAGGTATTGATTGCGACTAGACATGGCCAGCCCAGATTCTTCTCTTACTATTGGCATTCCCACTATTTCAATCGGCAATGCAAGATCACGAACCATTTGCTTAATAACGAGGTATTGCTGGTAGTCTTTAAGGCCAAAATAAGATTTTGTCGGACGAATGAGTTTAAATAATTTGTAGACGACTGTAGCAACCCCTGCAAAATGACCTGGTCTTATTTTTCCTTCTAATTGCTCTGAAAGTCCAGTAACTGTAATACTCTGTTGATCATCCTGAGGGAAAACTTCGGATGGGTCTTGGGGAGCAAAAACAATGACGGTTTTATCTTTAAATTCCAAAAGTAATTTTTCTATTAATTTAATATCTTGCTCAAGAGTTCTAGGGTAACGATTAAAGTCTTCATTCGGGCCAAACTGTTTAGGATTAACAAAAATTGAAAAATAAACTATTTGGAATTTTTCCAGAGCTGACTTAAGCAATGAGAGATGGCCTGCATGTAAGTTTCCCATGGTAGGAACGAAACCAACGGGATCTCGTTGAGTTGATCTTAAATCAAGAAGCTCCTTAGTACTTGAGATTACTTTTAGCATGTTTTCCCTTCAAACCATTGGACTAGTTTTTCACCTAATTCTTCTTTAGAAAGTTTAGTTGGGCCTTGAATTGAATTCATACTGACAAAATAATACTCACCCTCTGACTTTTGAAATCCTACAACCTCTTCATCTCCGATGAGCCCATTTGAAACTTTATTTCCGATCATAAGATTAACAGGTTTGCGCTTCATCTTTTCCTCAAAGACTTCTTTTGTTGTTTGAGTTTCGGCGGCAAAACTAATAACTTTTTGCTTTGGAGTTTTTAAGCTGAGAATTTCTTTGAGAATATCTGCGGCCTGATGAAAGGGAAGAGCATCTTTCATCGACTCTTTTTTTATTTTATCTTTAACAGTTTCAAATTCAATGTCAGCAATGGCACCGGTAGAGATATAAAGATCTGCTTCTGGGAAAAAATTTAAGGCCGCATTTTTCATACTTTCTGTGGTGGGAGTTTTTACTAATTGAAAGTTTGGATGGCCAAGTAGAAAATTAATCTCCTCTGTGCATTGATGTCCAGCGAGGACAGTGACTTTATGGCCACACTTAAGAAAGGCCTTTGCTACAGCGATACCCATTTTCCCGCTTGAAGGATTTGTCATGTATCTCACTGGATCAAGTGGAGCGGCCGTCGCTCCGGCCGTAATAATAATTTTTTTATCACTCTTTTGGGTTGGATCATAAGTTTGAATCAGATCAACTACAGCATTAACTTCAGGAAATTTCCCTTCACCAATATCTCCGCAAACAAGTTGGCCTGAAACCGGATTAATTAGTCCCAAATTTGAAATTTCTTTCAATTTTTGTAAATGATTTTGAGTAGCAGGACTTTTCCACATTTGAGTGTTCATCGCTGGAAAAAAAAGAATAGGCCTTGCTCCAAAAGCTAAGTAAACACTTCCAAGTAAGTCGTTATTTAATCCTAAACTAAGCCTTGCTAAAGTATTCGCACTTAAAGGCGCCACTATAAGTTTATCGGCCCATTTAGCTAGTTCAACATGGAGTACGTTCTCACCTTTTTGAATTAAATTTGGATTAAAGTCATCTTGAGGTAAGTAAACTTGATCCGCTCCTAAGTAACGAAAAGTTTCAGCTTTAATGAATTCTAGAGCTCCAGCAGTTAGGATGACTCTTACTTGATGACCCTGCTTAACTAGCATTCTAGTAATATCTAAAGATTTGTAACAGGCAATAGATCCAGAGACGGCTAATAAATATTTCATAAAGGCTCAATTTGTGTGGTCATCCAGTGCAGAATTGACCAGTGGATGTAATCATTTGATAAAATTATTTCAATCTCTAAATCGGCCAACAAATGACTCCAGATCTGGCCATTACCACCGGTGAGAATAACTTTTTTAATATTATTTTTTTCTATAAGATTTTTGGCCAAAAGAACAAAGGAGTAATAGCTGTCTTGCATGGCACTTTGGGTATCATGCGGAAGGGAGGCGCTGATATTAGTATTCAAAATAACATTCTGTAAAAGCTCACCCTTAGAAAACGAATCGTAGTAATTTTTTTGCCCTGGGATAATATAGCCACCATTAAATCCGGTCTGATCTATAATATCCATAGTAACGTAAGTTCCAGCATCAATCAGAAGCGTGGGATTTTTTTCTTTTTTAAAGGTGTACCATGCTTGAATTAATCGATCTTCACCAAGCGTATTTGAATAATTCACTGGCATGCCAGCAAATTTCTGTCCTCTCCAATAATCTTTGATACGGGTGAGTAAGTATCCTTGCTCTAAGAGAGGACTCAGTTCATCCTCTCTGGCCTTAACTTCACACAGGACAAGGGAGGTATTTTGTGGATTTAATTCTAATTGATTTAAGAATAAAGATAATTCATTCCACGGAACGTTTTTAATAAGTTCCCATTTATTATTAACTTTATTAAAGATTCCAGCGTGAGGATGACTATTACCAAAATCAAGAGTCACTAATCCTTGCATTACACCCTCTGTTTTTTCAAATAATCAGAAATCAAATCTTTTTTTAATTGATAGAGATCCGCAACAGGTTGGCAAAATTTAGGAGGAGTTTTTGGGCCAAGCTTCAACAAATCATTGATGACAAGCACCTGCCCATCTGTGTTTAGGCCAGATCCTATACCAATTGTTGGAATAGAGAGCTCTTGAGTAATTCGAGTTGCTAAGCTTTCTTCCACACATTCGAGAACAATTGAAAAAGCTCCTGCAGATTCAAGGGCCTTCGCCTCTCTTAATAATTTTTCAGCAGAGCTTTCTGTCTTCCCATGAATATAGTATCCCCCTTGCTGATGAACAGATTGAGGAGTGAGGCCTATATGGCCCATGACAGGGATACCTGTTTGAGTAAGTCTTTCGATTAATTTTAATTGATAAGGGTAGGCACCTTCTAATTTAATCGCTTCGCATTTGGTATTTTGAAAAAGTTTTGTGGCCGAATGAATGCCTTGATTAATTGTTGAGTAGCTACCAAATGGTAAATCAACAATCACAAATTTATCAGGAGCTCCTCTTTTGACAGCTTTGGCAAAAATTTCCATTTCAATTAGGCCTACTTCAACAGTTGTATCGTAACCTAAGATAACATTTCCTAAACTATCTCCTACAAGAATAAGTTCAAGATCGGTTTGATTGAGAAGGGATGCTGTTTGGTAATCATAGCATGTCAGCATCTGAATATGTCGCGACTTTAATTTTTGAAGGTCACGAACATTCAACTTTTTCATCTTTTTTCCTCATTTAATTTCTTGAAAGTATTTTGCAGCGGGCTTTTTTCCCATCTCTGTCTTATTGTTTGACGAAGAGAAACAAGATCGACTTCGTTGAGCTCTTGATTGAATTTTCCACTTTGAATATCTGAAAGGAGTGACTTTAAGTTTTGCTCGAACTCGTTATTAAATAATTTATTAAGGCCTTTTTCAGATCCAATTAAAGCATTAGGACTTATCAAATCAAAGAAGGCCTCTGGACCCTTATTGACCATGGCGTTCACAATTAATTTTAACTCATGCCAACATTCAAAATAGGCCAACTCAGGTTCTATGCCGGCCTCGACCAAATGCTTAAACATAGTTGCGGCGGTGTAAGGAATTAAAGAACAGAGCAGACCTTGCTCAGAATACAGATCGGCCTGAGTTTCATTTTTAAATGTACTTTTATAGGGCCCCATATTTATTCCAAGGGCAAATGACATTTTAAATAACCATTTTTCTATGGATGTAGAATCGGATTTTACATTTTCTAGCGAATAGACAGCGCCTAATTTACCTTTGAGAAGATATTGTTCTCTCAATTCTGAACCAATAGATTTTGGAGCAAATAAAATATGTCTTAGGTGAGGGAAGTGTTTTTGAAAGTCATTTTTGAGTAATGAAAAGCCATGGGCATAAAGAATTAAACTTCCTTCTGTAAATTGATGTCCATGCTCAATCATAAATTCATGATGAGTGTGATCTGGAGTCAAAAGTGCAAAGGCAGAATCTTGATAAAATTCTTTTGAACCGATCTCAACCACTTCTAAATTTAGCTTGATTGCTAGATCAATTGAAGGCGAGTCTTGCCTTAAGGCCACTCGCACAGGAAAGTTTGAATCCTGAAGATTTTGTGCCCAGGCCCTGGCCTGATTTCCAAATCCAATGATTGTTATACGCATCATAAAAATTAGTAGTTTAAAACTCCCCAACAAAGCTATCATGAAGCTGGAAGAAGTGTCATGTTTTAAGGGGAAAAAATAGGTGACAGAAAATTTGAATAGGGCGTTCATGTATGGTGAATCTGTATTCACTACCATGAGAATGGTAAATAGTTCAATTTGTGACTGGGAATACCATTACGACCGACTTAGCAAAGGAATTGAGTATGTTTATGGACCTTTTATTGAAGGTCAGGATTGGCATGCCCTTTTGAAGGATCGGTTGGAGGAGCGATTAGCTTCTGAATCAGGAAATAAAATAATTCGCCTCGCCATTTATCGAGATGCTGTCAGGGGTTTATTGAAATCTAGTATTATTTCCGTTCATGATCTGAAACTTCATCTGGCCATAAACCAATATGATCCTGGAATGCACCAAAATAAAATGAAACTAAGAACATGCTCTGCTCCCCCAAGGCCTTTATGGTGGCCTAGTTTTTTAAAGGCGGGCAATTATTTAGAAACTATTTTGGCCCAGAAAATTTATCTTAAAGGCGATGATGATGATCTGCTCTTTCTATCTAATAGGGATACTGTTTTAGAAACTTCCATCGCCAATATATTTATTGTTAAGCATGATAACCTTTTTACTGCCCCATTAGGTCCCCATGTCTTAGATGGGATTATGAGAAAAAAAATTATTGAGATCGGCGGAGAATATTTTAAAAGCGTTAGGGAAGAAGAAACCTCGATAGAACAATTATTAAAAGCTGAAGCCGTTTTTGGTTGTAATTCAATCCGAGGCCCATTTCTTATTGAAAAGATTGATGATCATGAAATGATTTATCATCAAGATTTTTTAGATAAATTTCAAAAATTAAGTGATAGAATTTTAAAATGAGTAAGTTATTAGAAGTTACTTGTCCAAATTGTAAAAAGAAATTCAATTATTATTCATCAGAGTTTCGTCCTTTTTGTTCTCAAAAATGTCGTTTGATTGATTTAGGGCAATGGTTGAATGAATCTTATACAGTTCCAGCGCAAAAATTAACAGAAGAAGAAACTCAAACCTTAGAGCAGTTAATCGATGAAAAAGAAGAAAGCTATTCAGAAGAATAAAATACTAAAACAGATGATTGAGTGGTCATTTCAGTGTGGCGAAATTCTCAATGATCATCTTATTCGCTCATATCGAGAACCATTAAAGCTTCTTGATAAAGGAAGCCATGGTCTTGCAACAGAGGCAGATCTTCTCTCTGAAGCCTTTGTGATGAAAAAAATTAAAGAGTACTATCCTGATCATAAAATACTTTCTGAAGAAGATGCTTTTGCTAGGGAAATTAAATTAGAGGGTGTGGATGAAAATCAGTACTTATGGTTAATAGATCCTTTAGATGGTACGAATAATTTTTTTAATAAAGTTCCTTTCTTTGCAGTGAGTTTGGCCTTGGCCAAGGGGAAGGAAGTTCAAGTTGGCGTGATTTATAATCCTGTTACGTGTGAGCTTTTTTATGCCACTAAAGGTGGGGGAGCTTTTCTTATAAGATTGGTCGGAGATAAAGAAGTTAAAGTGAAGTTAAAAAATAATCTTAAAAAGAAAGTATTTAAGGAAGCACTTTTGTCGGCCAATTTATCAAGTAAACGGGTAGAAAAAGATTTGTTAAAAAGTTTTCCAGAAGTTCGAGCGATGAGAAGGTTAGGTAGTGCGGCCCTTGAAATGAGTTACGTCGCTGCGGGAATGTTAGATGCTTATTGGGAATATAGGCTTCAGCCCTGGGACATGGCCGCTGCAGGATTAATTTGTGAAGAAGCTGGAGTAAAGATCTCTAGTATTAAAGGTGAAGCTTATAATCCATTTTGCTCTTCTGTTTTAGTTGCTAATCCAGCTCTCTACCCAGATCTTAAGAGGATCTTAAGTAAGTAAAATCTTCTTTACTTTGACAAGAATTCCTATGGGTTAGATAATAGATTAAGTACATTTTAAAAGTGTGCGTTGAGAACTCATATCCATGGAGGGGTTGGTGTTCGATTCACTGATAAATTATTTGGATAAATTTGGGCCAGAAGTTTTGGTTATTCAATTTGGATTTCTGGTTATTATATCCACACTCTTTCTTTGGCTTTGGTTTTCAAATCGTAGAAAATATCACAATTTAAAGCATGCCATTCCGGCCAATGTTGTTAAAAATTATCTCGATTCGATTATACAAAATTCTACCGCCTTAAAATCATCACTTTTTAGAGGTGGTGGCCTGGATACTAATGCAACAGGCTCAGTTCCCTCAGTCATGCCACTGCATAATTTATTAGGTGGAGAAAACATTGCTGTTAGTGGTGCTCCATCTACAGCGTTGTTAGAAGAACTCAATCAAAAGAAAGCTCAACTTGCGGCCCTAGAAGCGCAACTTTCTTCGTCATTAAATGCTCAAAAGGAATTAGAAGCAAAATTAAATCAGTCTCAATCAGCTCTTGCTGCTGCTCAAGCAAAAATTAAAGAACTTGAAGCTTTGTTGGCACAAAAAAGAGAAGCTGGTGGTGCAGTTGGAGATGCCGCCCTTAAAGCTGAGCTGGATATGGTGATTAAAGAGCGTGATGAAATTAGAGAGCGTTTAAAAGAATTCGAAATTATCTCAGATGATCTTGCTAATTTGAAACGCTTACAACAAGAGAATGCTCAATTAAAACGCTCTTTGGCCGCTCAAGGTGGACAACCAATAGTAGAGGAAGAAGCAGCACCATCCAAATCAGCTGCGGTTGAAAATATTTCAGCAGATCAATCAACTGACGCAGCCGCAGAAGCTCCATTTGATGCATCTTCTATCAACCCTGATCAGCCAGTCGCGATTTCACAAAATGATGTCAATGAGCTGTTAGAGGATTTTAATAAAAATAATGAAGCCGCTGCAACTCCTGCCGATAATCAGGCACTAGAAGATTTTTTAAGCGCTCCAACTGAGTCTGCTTCTGAGCCTGCTGCAACAGAAGAACCTGCAGGCAACCAAGAAGAAGTCAGTGCTAGCTCTGAATCAGGTGATAATAAATCTAAATCTGATAAGACTCCCGAAGATTTATTATCTGAATTCGAAAAAATGCTGGGGTAAGAATGAAAATCACTGCAATCATCAGTCTCTTAATCATTTCTCAGGCAGTTTTTGCGAGCAAAGAAAAGTCCATTCAATTACTTAAAAATCCAATTCAAAAAAATGATGTAGTGTCTTTAGAAAGATTAGAAAACATGTTCACTATGGATACGAGAACTCCAGGACTTGCTGCCATGTTAAAGCGTCAGACTTTAAAACATAAAAATAAAGCAGTCCCAGTTTTAATTAAAGTCATGAAAGAGGGCAAGTACCCTGAACAGAATAGATGGCAGGCCACGATGCTTTTGGCCCAAGTTATGGGAAAAAAGGCTGCTCCTTTTATAGCTAAGTTTACAGATCACCCACATTGGATGATGAGGGTTGCATCCCTGAAGGCCTTACTAGGTTTACGACAAAATGAGTATCATGCAGTTTATGCGAAATGTTTAAAAGACCCATCTTTAATTGTGCGAGTACAAACATTAGATAATATTTCACAGATGAATATTAGCGCTCTGGCCCCTAATGTGTGGAATATGATGTATGATCAATCAAATTATTCGGGGGATGCTGGAAGTAGAAAAAGAACTTCTATCGTAAAGACCATCATCAGAACTCTTGGAGATGTTCGCTATCAGAAGGCAAAAAAGCCTTTGGCCAAACTCATTCAAAAACCTAAATATCAAGATCTCATTGATGAAATAGATTATTCTCTTGAAAAAATCACTGGGGAAACTTCACCTAATTCAGCAATGGAAAGAAGAAATTTCTGGTCAAAAGTTGCTCTGAGCGAGACGAAGAAAATTTAAAGTCCGGAATTCTCTAATTGCTCTTTCTCGCGCGCCTTATCGATTTCTTGAAGTTTGTTATCAATAGCGATCAGGCGTTGGATTCGATAAAGAATGGTCTTTTCCATAATTCCATCTGAAGGAACTTCTTTCCAGCCTTGGAGAAATTCTTGTTCAATAATTTGTCTTTTATAGATAGTGACTTTAGTCACTTCTTTTCCCATCCTAAAACCCTTAACGACATTCACTACTAACTTAAAACGAGCAGCTTTGACTGTATCTGAAGTGCCAAATGAGTTATTGAAGTTTTCTTCTAGAGTATTATCTATCCAACGAGTTTTGATAAAACCAGCTTCTTGGTTTGAAGAGGCAATCTCATATTTATGCATAACTTTTAAGACTGCTTTCCATGTCTGATTGAAGTCGGCCTTATAAATCTTGGATGGGATCTCTAGTTCCTCTGTAATTTGACGAAACTTTTCATAGTTGGCGCAGCCATGAACGAATAAAAAAGAAAAAATGATGATGAAAAGTTTCATAAAATTATTTTATCAGTGATTTGCTTTTGAGAAAAGCTCACTTTTCTCCCGAAAGGCAGTAATGATGAGAAAAAAAGCTATAAGTAAAATAAGAGGAGCAATCCCATACAGTTGGTAGAAAGTATTTTTGGCCTCACCAATTGGTAGAACCACATCAAGAACACTCTCTTCACCAGTCAAAAGTCTATTTGATTCGCTTCCATCGGGATAAATAATGGAGGTAATACCAGTATTGGTGCTTCTAATAATAGGAAGTTGAAACTCCAAGGCGCGCCATTTAGATAAGAAGAGATGTTGAAAAGGTTCAGCGGTTTTGCCGTACCAAGAGTCGTTAGTGTGGTTAACGATAAAATGATTATCTTTCCATTGATTTAAGAGATATCGCATGTAATCACTTTCTAAAATTTCATAGCAAATAGGTGTGACAAAGCGATAGCCTTGGCGAGTTTCCATTAATGGAGTTCCTGTTCCGCGAGCAAAAAGAGAAATTGCTGGGATGATGGAAACAATCTGTCTGTTTAATGGCCCAAAAGGTAGAGTTTCACCAAAGGGAATGAGAATATTTTTATGATAACTAGACTTTACCCTTTCAGCATTAAGTAAGAGGGAAGAGTTAAATACGGACTCATGAAGATCCATTGGGGATTTGGTTAAATCTTGGTCGTAACCACCAATTAACATTTCTGCATCAGTGGCCTGAATGATTTCTCGAAAAGGTGAAGTGATTGAACTTTCAGTCCCGTAAAACGCATTTGGATAGGCCGTTTCTGGCCATACAATAAGATCAGGTTTAAACCCATTATCAATTGTGGATAACTGATAATACTTTTTATCTATGGACTCTACTGAATCGGTTTCACCTTTTTCACTGGAGATTTTTAAAAAATTTCCAATGTTGGCCTGAACGATTCGTACCTTAAGTGCCTTTGAACTTTGAGTAAGTTTTAATGGCGAGGTAACGTTTGAAACTAAAAAAAGCGAAAAACAAATCCAAACAAAAGGACGAAATTTTTTTAGTTTTAACTGGGCCACAACTTCTAAAGAAAGCCAGTAAAGCATGAAGCTAAATATGGCCACGCCAAAATAGGGGGCCATTCCTAAGTATGGAGCTAAATGTAGAAAAGCACTGCCGACAAACGATGGAAACTGTTGTGGTACATATCGCTCTAAAAGAGTTATGACAAAAGCGGTAAAGAGAATGCCTGTTTCTGAATTCCATTTCCAATCTGGTTTCATCTTTTTTGATACAAATAAATAAACCCACCAGTGTGGTTGAAGAAGAAAAGTAAAAAGAATTCCTATGAGTAGGGATATGACATAAGGAAGTTGTCCAAATTCACGCATGGTATGCGGAATCCAGTAGTAGGAAACTAAGTCTAGGCCAAGATTGTAGCAAAAGATAAGAGCTAGACCTTGCTTTAAATTTGCCTCCTCTAATTTCCAAAGAAACAATGGTAGTGCGATAAAAATTAATGGAAACCATCCATTTCCAATGGCGGATGGGTAGGCCAGTGCGTAGAGAGCTCCAGCAAAAAAACTTACAATAAGGCCAATAATTTGGGTTTGCATTTACCCATTGTAATTTAATTATTATCGGTTTGCTACCGAACGAGTTGGAGGGACAAGAAGTTTTTCATTAGCATGATCAGCAAGCTCAATTGCCTTAGCAGCATCTAATTTACCGCCACCTAAGATTTTACCTTCAAAATTTTTCACTTTAAGTGATGAGCTTAAAATAACATTTTTGATTTGATCGAAAGAAAGTTTAGGGTGTTTTGCTTTAATTAAGGCTGCAACTCCACTTACAAAAGCTGTGGCCTGGCTTGTACCTGTCATATAACCAGCACCATTACCAGGAATGGCCGAACGAATACGATGACCAGGAGCTGCGATTTCAACAGTATTTTTACCATAATTAGATGAAGGAATGATTTGTAAGTTATCATCATGAGCACCAACAGTGATGATATTTGATAGGCCATAAGAAGCTGGATAGTAGGCATGGCGTTTGTCATCAATATTTGAATGCTCATTACCTGCAGCTGCAATAACAAGGATTCCTTTTCTTTCTGCTTCTTTTAAAACTTTAAGTTCTTCAACAGAGGCTTCTGGCCCGCCACCTGAGTAGTTGATGACATCAACGTTATGATCAACAGCATATTTAAGGGCCTTAATAGTCGCTTCAAGATTGGCCTGACCAGAAGCCTTTGGATTGTAGTATTTTAATGCAAGAATTTTAACATCTGGGTAAATAGACTTGATAATTCCGGCAACGTGAGTGCCGTGACCATGTTGATCATTTGGAGAAAAAGTGATTTTTTTATCCGAAAAATCGACACCATAATTGGTAGCAGATGTTTTTCCATTCGCTACATAAATATTTTTTGCTAGGAATGAATGGTCCATCTGAATACCTGTATCAATAACTGCAACAACGACTTCTCTATTTTTTTTGAATTTTAACCAAGAATTTTTAAGGTTAATACTAGCGAGGTTTTTATCAGGATCGATTCCCCAGCTAGCGAAACGAGAGATAAGAAGTTCAGCGCTAAATGGGACATTCTCCGCAGCAAAGCTTAGAGTCAGATTTAAGCTAAGGGTCAGAAGAATCAGAATTTTAGCTGTTTTTTTCATCTCTTATCCTTACCATATTTAAAGGAGTAGGTTTCGCTCCTGTGTAAATAGGTAAAGCAAATGCGTTGCCAGAAAAAGGAATGGGATTATTAGGGGTTTGGAAGGATTCTTTGTACGGTTCTTAGACAGTGTTTAAAATTTAGACAATAAAAAAGGCCCCTTAAAAGGGGCCTTCCGCAAAAACAATTTATTTATGCTTGGCGATAAGTCTGAGAATCTTCCCTTTCTTTCTCTTCAGCATGATGGATACAAAGCTCGGCCCAAGGTTGGTTTTCAAGTCGTTTAAGACCTATTTCCTCGTCACACTCTTGGCAGTGGCCAAATGTCCCATCATTAATTCTTTCAAGTGCCGCGTCGATTCTTCTTAACTTAGCAATTTCTCTGTCTCTGATCGCGCAATTTAATTGTTGCTGTATAAGAGAGGAAGCAAGGTCTGTTTCATCAGACAAGTCCTCTTCTGAAACATGTAAATCATCGGATTTATTATGTAGCCCTACATTTAGAATTTGTTGTCGATGCTTGAGGAGCAGTTCCTTAAAGTGCTCAATATTTTTCTTGTCCACGCTCATCCTCCCCGTCAATATTAGTGGGCCAGTATATACCCTAATACTCTTATTGTAGAGTCTACAGGCATAGGCCTCAAGTAACCCTTCTTATCGGCAATTTTTTACTATAACTTCAAACAAAACCTAACTCTTAAGTTTCGAGATTTGACAAATTTAATTGGCCATAGCTAAGGTAGGTGTAATGTTCTGTAATAATGAGGATTTATGCTGCAAAGCGAAAGTGCGACAGCTGTTGGTCATATTCCTTCCGGTCTGTTTATTGTAACTGTTAAAGACAGTTCTGGAATAGTTGATGGTTACCTTGCAAGTTGGATACAGCAGGTCTCTTTTAATCCACTAATGGTTTCTTTAGCGATAAGGCCTGGTCGACCGGCCTATGATCTTATTAAGTCCGGAAAAATATTTGCCATAAATGTTGTGGGTGATCACGATAAGTCTTTCTTGAAACATTTTTGGAAAGGCTATGATCCAAATTCAAATCCTTTTGATGAATTGCCATTTGAATTGACTCAGAATGGAGCGGTCATTTTAAACCAGGCCAAATCGGCCATGGAATGTGTGTTAAAAACATCTACATCTCCTGGTGATCACGACATTATTTTTGCAGAAGTTTTAGGTTCATACGTTCTGAATGAAGAGGCAAAACCTATGACTCATGTAAGAAAGTCCGGGGCCAATTATTAATGATTAAGTTTTTTGTACCTCGTCCACTTATAGGTCTTATTATCGGCATAAATATGCTGTTTATAAGCTGTGGAAAGAAAGCTGAAAATACAAAGCAAAGCGTAACAAGGGATACGCAACCTGTAGTGACTGATCTTGAAAACTTTCTTAACAAGCAAGAGGTTAATTGTGAACGGGGTCAGGTTTGTCCTAACTATATTTCTAAAATCGTTGTCTTTCAGGGGCAAAAGGTCAATTACTGTACAGGATTTTTAGTTGAAAGAGATGTTGTGGCCACTTCTTCTAGTTGCTTAGGAAATTCTCTTCGAGTGGAAGGAATAGATTGTAGTAAAGATGTTCATTTATTTTTTCCGAAAACTTACAATGGCGTAGCAGAGCGCGCTGGGTGTGCGCAGGTACTTCAGGCCTCACAATTAGAGGCAGATGATCCAGTATTGTGGCGGGATGATGTTGCTTTCTTAAAACTTGATAAGCAAATGAGTAGAAGAAGAAATTTAGAAATCTTTCGGAATGGAATGCCGGAGGACATAGATAAAAATGGTTATTCGATTTGGAAAATTGAGAAGGTTGATGAATTTACGGCCTTGATCAAATTAGATGATAAATGTGAAGTGGTCTTCAATAGTTTTGTAAATCCTCTCTCATCAAGTGATTCTTCACCGAATGTTCTTTTAGCAGGATGTGCTATTAAAGAAGAGAGTTCTGGTGCGCCAATTCTAGCTAGAGGTCGAGTCAGAGGGATCGTTTCTAAACCTTTAGATGAAAAATTTAAGCAAAGTATTGTGGCCCGCGGTTTACTCCAAAAACCTCTTAAAGATATGATTCATGTAAGTAATTTCGCTTGCGCTCCAACTATCTATGATGCTGATGTTAGAGATGAAAAAGAGTGTACTAAGAATTTAAGTATAACAGCTTTAGACCGTTTACGATCAGATATGCTTAATCCGGAAATACTTTTTGAGAAAGTTCGAAAAAATTTGGAGAATTCACTCAATGATCTTTCAAAGTATATAAAATTTAATGTTTTATTAACTCCTAAAGATGATAAGCAAGTCGCAGAGATTACTCCATCATGTTTTAAAAATCTTAGTGTTTGGATTGATAGTTTAGGGTCTGTTCGAGGTAATTACACTGAAGATACTTCAATTCCTAGCAAGAGTTATAAAAGAGCAATGGATAGTTATGGACGAATCTATGCCGATGAAACAGATCTTGGGTCAGAAGAATATTATCTGCAGTTTTCTCCAAAATTTTTAAAAATCAATAAAAGATCAAACGTTTATATGTGGAATGAGACCGTAAATCGATTATTTAAGGACATGGTTGAGTGTCCTTCATTGCTTTAAGTTTCTCCAACTTTTTCCATCTCGCGCCTTTGAATTACGCTGAAATGAATCTACCGCTTCACTATGGTCTCGATATGTTTTTGTGAAAACATGAGTTCCATCGTTTTTACTAACAAAAAATAAGTACTCGTGCTGATCGGGATTAAGGACCGCCATGATGGCCTCTAAACTAGGATTAGAAATTGGCCCCATAGGTAGAGCAGGAATTTTATAGGTGTTATAAGGTGTTACTTCTAAAAGATCAGACTTTTTAATATTGCCCTGGTAGCGAGTCCAGATCCCATAAATCGTAGTTGGGTCAGATTCTAGTCTCATCTTCTTCTTTAAACGATTAGTAAACACTCCAGCAATTGCCGGTCGCTCAGCTTTGGCCCCTGTTTCTTTTTCAACCATCGAGGCCAAAATAATTACTTGGTGTTTATTTAAAAAGGGATGATTAAAATTGATATGCTCTGTTTTTTTATTAAACAAATCGATCATGGTCTTGACCACTCTTTTGGCCGGAGTATTGGGTGCAAATCGATAGGTTTCAGGATAAAGATATCCTTCAAGATTGCTGGAGTGAATAGTGAGTTCGGAAATCAGGTCAGGGTGTTTAACAGCTTCAAGAAAATCGGCCTTATTGCAAATTCCGGAAGCCTCCAAAAGATCACCAATTTCATACATGTTTTTTCCCTCGGGGATGGTGATACTTGTGAGATTAGGTTGTCCATGAACTAGGATCTCTAGAACTTGTGCAGAATTTACACCTCGAGGAATGGTAAAAGCTCCTGCTCTAAAATGTGTTAAATAACCTTTGTATCTAGCGTAGTAGTGAAAAAGTCTTTTGTTAGGAATGATTTCTTTTTCAAATAGTTTCTTATTGATTTTGCCAAAGGTATCTCCTGGGCGAACCTCGAAAACAACATCATCTCCGGTGTAGCTTTGATTAAAAATAAAACTCACATAAACTCCCAGGGAGAGTAAGAGGAAAAGAGGGGCAAGAACAAGCGAGACGAATAATGTTTTTTTCATCATGAATCCACGAAAGAGTAATTTGAGAATATTATAAACTGAAGTTGTTCTTCTTGCGGCGAATAAAATCTTCTAAAATTACACTGGCCGCAACGGCATCTATTTGCGAGTAATCTACTTGGAAATTATATTGGGGAGAGCTTTTCATTCGAGATTCAGCTTCATAAGTTGATAAAGTTTCATCCTGCTCTTCAATAACTAGACTGAATTTCTCGCGTATAAAATTAACAAAGGCCTGGGCCTTTTCTGTCATGGCCGTTTTTTTTCCATCGGTTAGATGGGGAAGGCCAATAACTATAATATCAATGCATTCATCGTCGAGAATTTTTTTTAATTCTGAAAGTACGTAGGCTTCACTCTTATTTTGAATTCTTCCATAAGGAGTGGGATAAGGATCGCGATTCACTCCATAAGTGGCAACACCTATAAACTTTTCTCCAAAATCCATGGCAAGAATATTTTTTAGATTGAGAGGATGATGAGTTGGAAGATGAAATTCATTCATAGGAGTTATTTAACTTAAGCTAGACCGATTCGTCAAAAAAGAGAGAGTTGCTCTTTGAGAGGGGATGGACGCTTGATTTCTCCAAATTTTACACCCACTCCTAGTAAGCGTACTGGACGTGGGTCTTGAATCCATCTTTCTTCAAGGAGATCAATAAAATTTTCGGCAGTTAAATCCAGCTGTCTTTCAATTGTGGTTTGCTTGAAATCGAAATACTTAATTTTCACATGCAGATTTTTAATCATTCGATCTTTAAAATCTTCTAGGGCCTCTTTGATTTCTGAACTCATTCTCAAAATATGCTCTTTCATTTCATCTAAATCATCGATATCTTTCTCAAAGGTTTCTTCCGTGCCAAGGGATTTTCTTTCATATTCAGTTTCTACTTCTCGATCATCTATTCCACGACAAAAATCAAAGAGCATATCTCCAAATTTACCAAAGTGATGAATCAATTCAGATCGAGAATAGGCCTGAAGATCGAGACAGTTTTTGATCCCCATTTCATGCAAATTCTTAGCAGTGACTTTGCCGATACCCCATAATTTTTCAACAGGAACTTTTTTAATAAATTTTTCTACATCTTTTGGGGCAATAGTGAATTGTCCATTTGGTTTATTTAAGTCACTGGCCATTTTGGCAATTAATTTATTAGGGCCAATTCCTGCAGAGGCAGTGAGCTTGGTTCGCTCAAATATTTTTGTTCGTATTTCCTGGGCCATCCAGGTGGCAGAATTAAAGAGTGTAGGATTATCTGTTACATCGAGGTAGGCCTCATCTAGTGAGAGAGGTTCAATTAAATCTGTGTATTCTTGAAAAACTTTAAATACTTCCTCTGAGGCTTCTGAGTACTTAGAAAAATGAGGTTTGACTAAAACGAGGTGAGGACAAAGCTTAAGGGCATAGGAGGTGGGCATGGCGGCCCTGACCCCAAACTTTCTTGCTTCATAATTGGCCGTGCATAAAACCCCACGACGATCACTTGATCCGCCCACGGCCATGGGAACATTTCTAAGCTCCGGTCTATCGCGCATCTCAACCGCAGCAAAGAAAGCGTCCATATCGATATGGATTATTTTTCGCATTCCTTTATTTTACGGAAAATGTACGCTTTTTCAAGAAAGTAGTGAGCAAGAATATATTGCTCACTAAGAAGTGCTTTTAGTTTAGAATTATAGTTTCTACCACTTCATCAAAAGAAAGCTCATGACCTTGCTCAAGAGAAGTAGCTTGAAATTTTTCAACCACGGCTTCAAGCTGAGGAGAAGCGATTCGATAGCTTGTATAATCTAAAGCATCAGGTTTTACCTCTTGCATTTCTTTCATTAAAGCAGCAGAGGTACTGATATAAAGTGGAAGCATAGTTGTTGTTGCAAGACCACAGACTCTTAAATCTGAGTACGGATTTTTACCGGTAACACATTTCGTAATAAAGTCTGGGAGTTGAGTTAGGTTAATGTAAGTAAACTGACCTAAACCGTTTGTAGTAGCTTTAGAGAAATCGGCATACGTTGGAATTGAGTTAAGTGCAAGAAGACTGAATGTTAAAAGGGAGAGGATTTTTTTTTTCATTATTTGCTCCTATAAAGTTGTTTGCTATGAAAGTGACTTCTAGCTTAGCTTTGGAAAAGGGGAAAGATGATAGGGAAAAATCGGTCCTTTTTTGTAAACGACTATTAAAAAGTTATAGGTTCGAAAAATTGCCGGTCTAAATTATGGTTGTTTCAATTGCTAAAATTAGATCGGAGATTTTGAATATCTGACGAGCAAGTGTAAAAAGACAGGATCAAAGAGATTATGATGAATGGGTATAAATTGGTAACGAAGAACTGCGAGCAGGCCATTCTCTCTTGTTTTAGTCTTAGCAATCACTGCCGGATTTAATACATTGAAATAAGTCTGCCGCGGAAGTGGTTTAGTGCATTAAGGTTGGATGATCTTGCAATCTAGATAACTATTTGAAATTTTTAGTCTCTTTTTTGGATGGGAAAGTAAGGTTTGACTTCTGCTAGTTTCCGGTTAAGATAATCAGGAATCAACAAAAAATCGTCGAGATCTCGAAATCGAGAATAAATCCCAAAAAAATTTCCAGAAGATGAATCGACATATTTGAAATTATTTAACATTACAGTGGAGTCAAAATGCATTTGAGCGCCTTGCGTGAAAAAGACATCGAAGAACTAACCCAGATGGCCGAAGAGGCCCAGATTGAAAATGCAGCAGGATTAAAAAAACATGAGCTGATTTTCTCTCTCCTCACAAAAAAATCAAAAGATAATGAAGAAATTTTTGGAGACGGCGTACTTGAGATCCTTCCTGATGGATTTGGATTTTTAAGATCTCCTTCTTATAACTACCTTCCAGGTGCCGATGATATCTATGTTTCTCCTTCTCAAATCCGTCGCTTCGGTTTAAGAACTGGGGACACGATTGAAGGTCAAATCAGAACGCCTAAAGAAGGGGAGCGTTACTTTGCTCTTTTAAAAGTTAATCACATTAACTTTCAAGATCCAGAAAAACACCGCTCGACAGTTCTGTTTGATAACTTAACTCCGCTTTATCCAAATAAGAAAATTAATCTTGAATCAAAACCAACAAACTACTCAACTCGAGTGATTGATATGTTTGTTCCTCAAGGTTTTGGTCAGCGTTGTTTGATTGTTGCTCCTCCAAAGGCTGGTAAAACCATGCTGATGCAGGATATCGCCAACTCAATTTCTGATAATCATCCTGAAGCCAAACTGATCGTTTTGTTAATTGATGAGCGTCCGGAAGAAGTAACAGATATGAAGCGTAACGTTCGCGCAGAAGTTGTTTCATCTACTTTTGATGAACCCGCTACTCGTCACGTTCAAGTTGCTGAGATGGTTATTGAAAAAGCAAAACGTCTTGTTGAGGCCAAACAACATGTGGTGATCCTTCTAGATTCAATTACTCGTCTTGCTCGTGCCTACAATACAGTTGTTCCTCCATCTGGAAAGATCCTTTCGGGTGGTGTGGATTCAAACGCTCTTCATAAGCCAAAAAGATTTTTTGGTGCTGCCAGAAATATTGAAAATGGTGGTTCTTTAACAATTATTGCTACAGCTCTTATTGATACTGGTTCAAGAATGGATGAAGTGATCTTTGAAGAATTCAAAGGTACTGGTAACTCTGAAATTCAGCTTGATAGAAAGTTAATGGAGAAGCGTGTATTCCCTTGTCTTGATATCAACAAATCTTCTACTCGTAAGGAAGATTTATTAATGGCAGATAAAGATCTTCAACGTGTCTTCGTTCTAAGACGAGTTCTAAATCCAATGAACACCATGGATTCAATGGAGTTTATTTTAGAAAGAATGAAAGATACTAAAACAAATGCTTCTTTCCTCGATAAAATGAACGGTTAATGAAAATTTTAAAACGAATCATTCTTCTTACTACTAAACAATACACCTCAATTGGCGGCCAGGCCGTCATTGAGGGTGTGATGATGAGATCTCCCAATGCTTTTGTTGTGGCCGTAAGAAAACCTGATGGCACAATTCGTTTACGTCGAGATCAATGGTACGGCCTTTCAAAAAGATTAAACTTTTTGAAGAAGCCTTTTTTGCGCGGAATCTTAATGTTGATTGAAACTATGGCCAATGGTCTAGTTTCTTTGAACTATTCTGCCAATATTGCTATGGCCGAAGAAGAAAGAGAGAAGGCCCTTAAGAAGGGAAAATCTTTAGAAGAATTTGAAGCTTCCCAAAAGAAAAAAGAAAAAGTTGATATCGCGACATTTTTAACGATGGCCGTTTCATTTGCTTTTGGAATTGGACTTTTTGTTTTCGTTCCTCATGCTGTCGCCTTTGGTGTAGGTGATCTTCTGGGACAAAATTGGACCCTCGATAGTTTCGCTTTCCATGCTGTTGATGGAGTGGTGAAGGCAATTATCTTTGTTTCTTATATTTGGGGCATCTCTTTTATGAAGGATGTTTACCGTGTGTTTCAATACCATGGGGCCGAACACAAATCGATTGCCACTTTTGAAGCAGGAATGGATTTAACTGTTGAGAATGCGAAGAAATTTTCAACGCTCCATCCGCGCTGTGGAACAAGCTTTGTTTTCTTTTTGATTCTTATTTCAATTATTTTATTTTCAGCTGTTTTTACCTTAGTGCCAGTTGGTGTGAATCTTCCTCCAATCCTTCGCCACATTGTGGCCGTGCTGTTTAAAGTTGTTCTGATGCTTCCTGTTGCCGGGATTAGCTATGAGTTAATTAAAAGTGCAGGGAAGTGTTCTGATCAGTGGTGGGCAAAGGCCATGAGTGCTCCGGGAATGCTTCTTCAGAAACTGACAACAAAAGAGCCTGATGAGAAGCAATTAGAAGTTGCTCTTTCTAGTATCAAGGCCGTTCTTTTTCTTGAGGAAAAATATAATCTTAAAACGGCCACGAGTAAGGTCATTCAGCTAGAGGAAGTTGATATTAATTCTTTGAATGATATTGAAAATGCCAACTCGACCCTCAAAGAATTTTTGGAATAATTTAAGGAATAGCCGTGTTTGATAAATTAGATGCCGTTGTTAGACGTTATGAAGTTCTCACTGAGAGATTGGCCGACCCAAGTTTGTACGATCGGGCCCAAGAACTTCGCGAAACAAATGCTGAGCGATCAAACATTGAACCCATTGTTCTAAAATATAAAGAATACAAAAAACTTATTGCAGATATCGATGGTAATAAAGACATCATTCATAATGAAAAAGATGAAGAGATGCGTGAGATGGCCAAAGAGGAGCTTTCAGAGCTTGAGGCCAAACGTCCTGTGATTGAGCAGGAATTAAAACTTCTTTTACTTCCTAAAGATCCTAACGATGATCGAAACGTGATCCTTGAAATTCGTGCAGGTGCCGGCGGAGATGAAGCTTCAATTTTTGTGGCCGATGTCTGGAGAATGTACCGCAACTATTTCAACTCAAAAGGTTGGAGATCAGAAGTCGTTTCTATCTCTGAAGGTGATAGAGGCCTAAAAGAAATTGTGGTTAATGTTTCTGGTGATAAAGTTTACTCAAGAATGAAGTATGAGTCTGGAGTTCATCGAGTTCAGCGAGTTCCTGATACAGAAGCGCAAGGGCGTGTACATACTTCAACTATTACTGTGGCCGTTATGCCAGAGGCAGACGAAGTTGGAGATATCGTTCTTGATATGAATGAAATTCGTATCGATGTTTATAGATCTTCAGGCTCTGGTGGTCAGTCAGTGAACACCTCTGACTCAGCAGTACGACTTACTCACTTACCAACTGGTATTGTGATTGCTATGCAAGATGAGCGCTCACAGCTTAAAAACAAAGATAAGGCCTTTAAGATTCTTAAAACAAAGCTCTATGACTTAAAAGTTCAACAGGCCGCTGCTGCAGAAGCTGCGACTAGAAAAGGACTTGTGGGAACAGGTGATAGATCGGAGCGAATTAGAACTTACAATTATCCACAAGGGCGTATTTCAGATCATCGAATCAACTTTACCATCTATAATCTTCCAAACTTTATGAATGGAGATATTGATGAAGTGATTGATGCTTTGATTGCTCACAATCAGGCCATCCTTCTTCAAGGGGCCGAAGAATAGAAACTCTCAAAGCTTATTGGAGTTCCTTCTTCTCAAAAAATTCCGCTGCTCTTTCACAGCACTATCCTGGCCTGAATGAATTTCGATTTCTTATGGAAGTCGAGGATATTCTTAAAAATAAATTTCAGAATATAAAATTAGAGCAGGCCTTTTATTCGATTCCAGAAGTTTTTTCACAAAAATTAGCGGATTCATTTCTTGCAGGAGTGCCTTTTGCTTATCTCCTAGGCTGGAGTGAATTTTACGGTCACAGGTTTTATGTGAATCATTCAGTCTTAATTCCAAGAAGTGAGACAGAGTATTTGGTCGACATCATCGTTCAATCAAAAATGGGCCCTAACAAAATTTTAGATGTCGGTGTTGGAAGTGGAGTGATTCTTCTTAGTCTTTTGAAGGCCAATGTTGCCTTAGAAGGAGTGGGAGTTGATCTCAGTCTGGATGCTTTAGAAGTGACAAAAATTAATGCTGGGAGATTAAGACTTAAACCCAAACTCATTCAATCTGATCGTCTCAAAAATGTAACTGAAACGTTTGATTTGATTGTTTCAAATCCTCCTTACATTAAATCTCATCAGCATCGATCCCTTGTCCATTCTCAAGTTGACCAATTTGAACCTAAAATGGCGTTATATATAGAAGATGAAGAATACAACAATTGGTTTAGAGAATTTTTTAAAGAAGTATATGAACATCTAAATCCCAATGGCGTTTTCTATATGGAAGGGCATGAACTTGAACTAAATTCTCAGAAAATTGTATTAGAGCAATTAGGATTTAAAGAAGTCCAAGTCATCAAGGATTTTTCAGATCGAGAACGCTTCCTTAAGGCCACCGTTTAATCTAGAATAACTACAGACTTAATTCGAGGTAATAAATGGATAAGCTCATTGTCGAAGGCCCAAGTAATCTTAAAGGTTCAGTTCATATTTCTTCTGCAAAAAATGCAACATTGCCCATCCTGGCGGCCACTTTGCTTTGTCCATATCCTGTTAAATTTGAATCAATTCCTGATTTGATGGATGTTGGAACTATCATTAAACTTCTTCAAAGTATGGGAGTTAAATATACTCATCAAGATAATGAAATTATTTTAGATGCTTCTCATCTTGAAAATCAGCATGCTGATTATTCACTAGTTAAAACCATGAGGGCCTCAGTTTTGGTTTTAGGTCCTCTACTGGCGAGATTTGGTGTTGCCTCTGTTTCACTTCCTGGTGGATGCGCTATTGGGGCCCGTCCAGTAGATATTCACTTACTTGGCCTAGAAAAAATGGGTGCTGAGATTCAAATTGAAAATGGTTATATCAAGGCCAAGGCCGGAAAGCTTAAAGGTTGTGTTATCACTCTTCCATTTCCGAGTGTTGGAGCTACTGAAAATTTAATGATGGCCGCAGTCTTAGCTGAAGGTGAAACTATTATTGAAAATGCGGCGATGGAGCCTGAGATTGATGATCTGGCCGATTTTCTTATCGCTCAAGGAGTGAAGATTGAGGGAGCAGGGACATCCCGAATTACTATTCATGGTACGGAACTTCACCTTTTAAAACAAAATTCCAAATCATATAGAGTGATTGGAGATAGAATTGAGGCCGCAACATTTATCATTGCTGCAATTATGTGCGGGGGAGAAGTCAAAGTAGAGGGATTTAATCCTAAACACCTTTCTTTTGTATTAGAAACATTAACAAAAATGGGTGCTCAACTTGAACTTGGAAATGATTATGTGATGGTAAAAAAATCATCTCGTTTAAAAGGAACCACAGTAGATACCGCTCCCTACCCAGGTTTTCCAACCGACGTTCAGGCCCAAATGATGGCCCTAATGAGTATCGTTGATGGAAACTCAATTGTTACTGAAACTATTTTTGAGAATCGGTTTATGCATGTTCCAGAAATGGGAAGAATGGGTGCTAAAATTACTTTGAAAGGTAATTCTGCACTGATTGAAGGTGTTGATTCATTGAGTGGGGCCCCAGTGATGTGTACGGATCTAAGAGCTTCTGCGGCCCTTATCCTTTGTGCTTTGGTGGCCAATGGAGAATCTGAAATTCAGCGAGTTTATCATTTAGATCGTGGCTATGAAAAAATAGACGAAAAATTAACTAAGTTGGGAGCTAAGATTAAAAGAGTGAGGGCCTAATGGTGGATTGTATTTTTTGTAAAATAATTGAAGGCAAAATTCCTTCTACAAAAATATTTGAAAATGATTCTGTTGTTGGTTTTAAAGATTTAAGACCCCAATCTAAGGAGCATTACCTTTTTATTCATCGTCGTCATACGGCCAATATTAATGAAATGGCCGACTCTGATCCAAATCAACTAGTAGAATTATTCAAAGCAATTAGTGATTTTACAAAATCAGATGGGCTTATTAAAAATGGCTTTAGAGTTGTGACTAATCAAGGTCCTCATGCTGGCCAAACTGTTTTTCATACCCATTTTCATGTTCTAGGTGGTGAGCCACTAGGACACTTCGGCTCTTAGACTTGCAGGCCATTAAAAAGAGCGGCCAGTAGAGTTCTTTGGAGCTGATTTAATTGAGTAGATCTGGCCATAAAAATCATCGGGCTTCTTTCAACCTGGGCCGTTGCTACAAAATGACCTTTTTGAGGATTAAATTCTGTAATTTCAAAAACGTCGTGAAATTTATCAAGATAGTTTTGCATGAGCTCTTTTTCTTTTTGAGAGCCTTGCTGAAAATTACCTTTTTTCATGCCTGAAATGAGAGATTGAACCAGTTTTGGTCTTTCTTTCTTTTCATTGTTCTCATCTTTCTCTTCAGTTTTAATCACATCATTGAAGAGGATAGTCAGATCAACTGAACCAAGATTTCTCTTCATCCAATACCAAAGTTCTTCAAAGAAACTGATACGATCTTTTTTCCAAAGATCGCGAAAGTGATTGGTAATGGAGTAAATATTTTCAAGGGAATTAAAATTTTGATGCATGACCCAGCGATTAAGAACTTTTGAATAAAGATCTTTAAACTGTTGAGCAGGAAGGGTTTCAAAAGCATTAAAAGTGAGATTCTCATCCTTGGCGTCCCAAATAGGGTAGAAGGCCTTTTCTTTTTCAAGTAGGCCAACTAAAGAATTAAAGTGCTCACTTTCTTCGATGAAAAGAGCTTGAAGATTTTGATCAGGAAGATCAGTGACATCAATAAGTCTAGATTGAATCGAATTTTGAGACCAATCAAGCTCTCTAACTAAAATTTGACTGGCAGAACGTACAAAACCGAGTGAAATAATCATGCTAAACCTTCCTGTAAACCAAAACATTCTAACAAGGCCAACTTTAAGTTACAATAAACTCATGCTGCATCATTGGATTTTATTATCTTTTTTTATTTTTTTGGGAAGGGTTTGGGCCCAAGATGAGAGGTATTACCGTCAAATATTAAGTGGTGAGTTGCCAGAATTCTATCAAGAATCCAAGGAAGGACTCGGACCTCAGCTAAGTATTAGGGGAGCTTCTTATAAAATCGATTTAAATGAAGATGGGGTTGATGAAACGATCCAGCCTCAAAAGCGAGATGGAGTCGATTGGATAGAAATTAAAAATTCCCAGGAGGCAAAGGTTTTTGAAGCAAAGCTTTTGGCCATGGGAGTGGAAAGTCAGATTTATAAAATTAAATTTGTGAAGATTTCTCCTAAAGTTAAGGCCCTCATTCTTTTTCTAGATGAAGGTAAGACACAGTCAAAGAAGTTCGAATCGACAGCAAGGCTTTATTTTATAACTTTTGAAAATAATGATTTAAAAAGCATGAAGATAACACAAGGCCCACATTTTTTTCATGAGAGGGAATCACAAAGGGATCAGTATTTCAGACGAGAATATATGGTCAATATCTATGATGTAAATAATGATGGGATAAGAGAGATTGCCATTCAGTTTAATCATATTCAAAAAATTTATCAATATGCTGGAAGTGGAGAGTGGAGGGTATATTAGGAAGCCTTCTTATTTTCATTCCTTTTTTTCATTTCTTCTCTGACCTTTTTATAGTTTTCTAGAACTTTTACATTTGATAAATTCTCAATTTTTGCTTTTTGTTTTAGATGTCTAACGACAAATACCCAACTTAGTAATGGAAGAGTAAGAATAAAAAGTAGCCCCAAACTTGTACCAAGATTCAGGCCTAAACTTTCTGAGTTGGATTTTAATTGGCCATCATTTCTTGTGGCCTGAATATGCTTAATATCTTTTTCGAGATTAACTAGCGTATCATTGTTATGAGGTATGGCCTCATGTTCGAGCTCAATACCTACGAAATCTTCCACTGCTGGACTTCGATCATTAGCATGAGCGAAAGAAATGATTAAAAGTATGCCTACAAATAAATAGCGCATGGCCATAGATACCTCTGAGTAGACTTGTCGGCTTTATTTCTAAAATCTTTAATTTATTATCTTATGCTTAAAGGCTTCGAAGACTTTTCTAAAGTTACCTGTTGAGTAATATTCATCTCTTAGAGCAATGAATTTAGAAATAATACCTTCATAATTTTCATTATTCTCAATTATGAACTTGGTAAAATCCTCAACGATAATAAATAAACAACTCATAGGACTAATGCGTTGAGAAGTTAATTTTCGAGGGAAACCAGTTCCTTGAGGTGTTTCATGATGTTGAAGAATAATTTGATCAATATCTGGAGGAAGATTTTTAAAGCTTTGAAGAAGACTTGCGGAATCTACGGGATGATTTCTGTATTTAATGACCTCGGGAGTTTTATCTCTAGGATCCATCGCCCTTCTTATCCACTCCTCACTATCTTGGTAGTAACTTTCATCTAACGAAATATCATGCAGAATGGCCACCATAGATAGCTTCAATTTTGATGCATCACTAGTCCAACCAAGTTCATCACAAAGTACACAACTTAAAATAGTAAGATAACTGATGTGCTTATTATAATCACTATCAACTGATTTCAATTTACGTTCCAGTAATTCTTTAATTTTTTTATCTTTAGAAATGGTGTTAATAGCAATAGACACTATTTTTTTACTTGCATCTACTACTTCTTGAGTCCAGCCAATTGCCATTGCTAATTTTCTAATTGGCCCGATGTTCTCCATTGTAATTGAAAATAGTTCATCTCCATCTACATCTTTATTATTTAAGAGCAGAGTGAGTTGATCTTCAATACATTTAAGGTAGGCGGCACTATCTTGAGAAGAAAAAAAGAGGTGAGTTAGATTTTTCGATTGAAATCTATCTGAATCGGCCTGAGTAAATGCTTCACCTTGATTCATTACTTTCAAATACTTTGTATCAGAAAGTTTCAAGTAAAGGTCGTATTTTATTTCACCTTGTTTTAACAAGAAACTGATTCTAATAGGAATATATTTAACTGGAGTTTCCGACTTTTTTATAATCGAATTGAGAAGATCTTTAAGAGGTTCAATAATTCTTGGCTTCTCAATGTGGCCATAGATGTCTGGAAATTTTGCTTGTATTTCATTCATTGGATTTCCAGAACAAATAATAAATGGAGAGGGGTTATTTATTTTTTGTAACTCTAAATATAAGTACTCACCATTGCCATCGGCCATTTTATAATCTGAGACAATAACGAGGGGTGGTCCTTTATCTTGGACAATTTTTAAGGCCTCATTCCCACTTTTGGCAAATTCTAACTTGCTACTTGGAAAGCTGCTAAGAACACCCATTTCAAGGATTTCTAAAATATCTGGTTCATCATCTACTAACAATATATATGACATAACTCCTTTATCGTAAGATTTGTCAAAGCTTGACACAACTTAATTTACTGATTTTTATCAGCTACGTGTTTTAATACCTGACTAAAAAGTTGCCCTAAAGTTTTTCCTCCCCAAATCCGATATTTATCTGGAAGTAGTGACTCTGATAAGGGTGTACAATGAAAATTCTATTTATTTTTTGTATCATGGCCTTCGGTTTTGTTTTCACCATTTGGAAGTATGGTGGAATGGCCAAAGCCGTAACATCTAAACTTGATCAGCAACTTCAGTATGAAAAAACGTCGCTTATTTTGGCGAAAGAAAATAGATTACTAAAAGCTCAGATCTCTGATCTTCAGTACAAAATTTCCCAACTTGAATCGAAGAACAAATTCTTTGCAGCTCAGGCAAAGAACTCTGCAGCACCATCCAGGGAGATTGCTAGTATTCCAAAAACTGATGCTAATGACCTCGTTAGGTATGAAATTTATAAATGGACTCCAGAAAAGCTTTTGGCAATAGGTGAAAAAGAGCTTCATTTTAAAAATTATGAAAAGTCTGCTCAATTCTACAATGAATTCATTAATCGTTTCCCAAATCATGATCTATTAACTGATCGAGTTTTATTTGGAGCAGGAGTTGCTTCTTTTGAAACAGGTAAGAGATATGACTGGTCTGAAAAACATTTAGACAGATTAATAAAAAATTACCCAAAATCGGAATTTTATAGAGGAGCGAAGTTATGGTTAGCTCTCGCTCAATATCATCAAGGTGAGAATCAAAAGTTTTTAGAAACAGTAGAAGAATTTCGTTTGAAATATAGAAATACAGAAGAATGGAAAATTTTAAGCAGGTACTATGAAGACATCTCTTACAAAATTAAAAAATAGTTTCTTACTTTTTTCTCTCTTATCCCTTCCTCTCTGGGCAAAACCTGTTGCACAGGTAACAGAAATTTCAGGGCAAGTTTTCGCGATGACTTCCAAGGGAGAAACCATTTCTCTAAAGCCGAATTCCCATATTGAAGATAAGTGCGAAATAATGGTTGAAGAAGGTGCTCACATTACTTTAATGGATTATTACGATGCTACTTATCATTTAATAGGTGGATCACATTTAAAATTTTTTGATAAGGCCGTTCAATTAAAACGCGGAAAGGCCTGGATAAAATCTCAAAATTCAAAAATACCCCTGGCCCTTACAACCGCCAATGGAAATGCCGATTTTTGGAAAAGTGAATTTATTGCAACTTTTGATCAATCAACGTCACGTTCACAATTTTTAGTTGTGAATGGAGAAATAGAAGTTTCTAATGTACTAGATCGAAATATGAAGTATACAGTTTCAGCTGGCCAATTCAGTTTAGTTGACCCTGAAGTTGAAAATGGTATTCCTCGTGCCCCAACAAAAGTAGGACTAAGTTCTCTTAATTTATCATTAGCAGAATTTAAAAAATTACCTGTGGCCCTCAAGAGTGAGCCAGCTAACCCAGTTAATCGACAAGTGGCTTCAGTTGAAGAAAAAAATTCTGAGAGCGTTAAAAAAGGTGAGATTATTTTTATTTCTTCAAATAGATTGCCGGCCTCAGTTAGTGGTGGTGCCTACAATTATTTTAAGAAGAAAGTTCACACAAAGGCCAAGAAGAGCAGTCAGGTAATGGTTCCGATTAGAATTTTTGGAAGCAGTATAAAGACTTCTTCAAATACTCCTACTCTTAGAGTTGAAATACCAGCGCCAAGAAAACCAGCATCAATACCTACTTTGGAGGCCCCAAAAAAGGCGGGCCCCATTTCAGAGATCAGTATTGATCAAGAGTTTGCAGAATCTCTTAAGAAGCAGAGTGCAGAACAACCTAAGTATTCAAAAGAGCTGGACAGTCTGATCCAAGATCTAAAGAGTTACTGATTTTGATCATTTTTTGAATAAGATCTAAGTTTTCGAAAATATTAAAATACGGTCAGTAATTTTAATTAAGAATTCTTGAGTTTTAATACCACCTTAACATGACTAAAATGCATTCATGGAAAAGAATAGAATGCATGTAACAATAATTGATGACAACAAAGACCTGCTAGAGGTTCTTTCTAGCTCATTGTCCGACTCTTTTACCCTGGAAACGTTTAGTGAGCCGGAAAGAGGTTTAGAATTTATTCGTAATAATCATACGGATGCCATTCTTCTCGATCTTCATATTCCTGGCAAAGACGGTTTTCAGGTTTATGAAGAGGTTAAAAGAGCAAAGCAGAATCTTCCAATTTTATTCCTAACTGGTGACTCAGATATGGGTGCCCGAGTTAAAGGTTTAGAGATTGGGGCCGATGATTTTCTTGTTAAGCCAATCCCAACAGAAGAATTAATTGCTAGAATTAGAAATAGAGTTCAGCTAAGCAAAAGAAATCTTCAAAATAATAAACTGATAAAATTTAAAGATTTAGTTATCGATCTTGATGGACACCAGGTTATTTTGAATAATCAACCTGTAAGATTAACTCCAAAAGAATACCAGTTACTCCTGGTTTTATCTCAAAACCCAAACAGGGTAATCCATAAAGACGACTTAATTCATATGTTATGGAAAGATGTTCATGTGGAAGTTAATAATTTGGATACCCATTTTTCAAATTTACGAAGAAAACTCAGACCTTTTTCTGCTCATATTAAGACACTTAAGAATCTAGGTTACGTACTAAGAATTTGATGCCTCCCTTATAAAATTTATAAAATGCGCTATCCTTTTGTTATTGCAAAAGGATAGTTATGTTTTATACGCAAGATTCGGCCTTAACTTACGATGATGTCCTAATCGTTCCAAATTACTCTGAAGTATTACCAACTGAAGTCGATTTAAAAACTCGATTCTCTAAGAATATTAATTTGAATATCCCTATTGTTTCATCAGCTATGGATACAGTGACTGAGTCAAGAACCGCGATAGTAATGGCCCAGGAAGGTGGAATTGGTGTGATCCATAAAAACCTCACTCCTGAAGAGCAATCCTTTGAAGTAGAGAAAGTAAAAAAATATGAATCGGGGATGATACTTAATCCTTTCACCGTAACCCCTGATCAATCGATTTCAGATTTATTTGATTTAATGAAGAAATTTAAAATTTCTGGATTTCCCGTTGTGGATAAGAATAAAAAATTGGTTGGTATGATCACAAATCGTGATTTGCGCTTCATCTCCGATACCAAGAAGAAAGTTAAAGAAATCATGACATCAAAAAATCTTATAACAGCACCAGAGGGAACAAGTTTTGAGAAGGCCAAAGAGATTTTACAAAATCATCGAGTAGAAAAACTTCCAGTTCTAAATTCTCACGGGGAGCTGGTTGGCCTTATAACGATTAAAGATATTGAAAAGACGATTGCTTATCCATTAGCTAATAAAGATAAGTATGGCCGGCTTCGTGTGGCCGCGGCCTGCGGGGTGGGTGAAAAAGAAGTTAAGCGAGTTGAGGCCCTCATTAAGGCCCAAGTGGATGCGATTGTGGTTGATACGGCCCATGGTCACTCGAAAGGAGTGATTGAGATGGTAAAGTTGATTAAGTCGATGTCCAAAGAGATAGATGTCGTTGCTGGAAATGTAGGAACCGCTAAAGCATGTGAAGATCTCATCGCTGCTGGAGTTGATGGGATTAAAGTAGGAATTGGGCCAGGCTCAATTTGTACGACTCGAATTATAGCGGGAATTGGTGTTCCTCAAATGCAGGCCATTTTCGATTGTCGTAAACCTTGTGATGAAGCAGGGATTCCCTTTATTGCCGATGGTGGAATTAAATATTCTGGAGATATAGTCAAGGCCCTTGCTGGTGGTGCAAGCACAGTCATGATTGGATCACTTTTTGCGGGAACAGATGAAGCTCCGGGTGAGATGGTTTTATATCAAGGACGTGCTTATAAAATGTACCGTGGAATGGGCTCTCTTGGGGCCATGGAGCGTGGTTCGAAAGATCGATACGGACAAAGTGCAGTAGAGGAAGTTTCAAAATTAGTTCCAGAAGGAATTGAGGGCCAAGTGCCCTACAGAGGATCTCTTGCTAATAATTTATTTCATTTGGTTGGAGGGCTTCGATCGGGAATGGGATATGTTGGAGCAAAAACGATGAAAGATTTAAAAGAGCGAGCTAAGTTTATTAAAATAACTTCAGCATCTCTTAAAGAATCACATCCCCACGACGTCATAATAACGAAAGAAGCTCCTAACTACAGACAGGTTTAAAAATGAAGAGTTCAATTTGGATTGTTGATTTTGGTTCTCAATACACACAATTAATTACCAGAAAATTTCGTGAGCTTGGTTTTACTTCAGAAATAATGACGGTCGAAGATGCATTAGGAAGAATAAAAAATGATCGCCCTAATGCCCTCGTCTTATCTGGAGGACCTCAAAGTGTCTTTGAAGATCAGACAGATTATTCACCATTTTTTCAAAACGATAAACTTCCAATTCTAGGAATTTGTTACGGCATGCAAATCCTTGGGCAATATTTTGGTGGTAAGGTAGAGAAGGGGATTCAAGGTGAATATGGCCTGGCCCAAATTAGAACCGCCAAAGGATTCTTAATTCCAAATTGTCCTTCTCATAGTGACGTTTGGATGAGTCACTCTGATCATGTTTCAGTTGTTCCTAAAGATTTTAAGCTGATACTTGAGTCTGAAAATGGGCTTACTGCTGGTATAAAACATGAATATCGTCCGATTCTTGGGCTTCAGTTTCATCCAGAAGTGCAGCATACAGTCCATGGAAAGGAGATTCTTTCTTTCTTTTTAAATAATATTGCAGCCCTTAAATCTGATTGGTCTTCAAGTACAATGCTAGCAAGTTGCGAAGATGAAGTAAAAAGAGTGAAGGGCTCTAAAGTTCTATGTGCATTTTCAGGTGGAGTTGACTCTCTTGTTGCAGCAACTCTTACACAAAAAATTATTGGTAATGATCTCTATTGTTTTTTTGTGGATAATGGACTACTCCGGCCACAAGATATTCATCATATAAAACTTCTGCAAAAAGAAACTTCATTAAATATTGAGATTATTGATGCAAAGGATTTTTTTCTAAATGCACTTAAAGGTGAAAAAGATCCTGAGGGTAAGAGAAAGATCATTGGAAAAACATTCATTGATGTTTTTGAGCAGAAGGTGCATGAGTTTGAAAAAAGTCATGCTGTTAAGTTTGACTATCTTCTACAGGGGACATTGTATCCAGATGTCATCGAATCGATTTCTCCTCATAAAAAAGGAGGCAAATCAGTGACGATTAAATCCCATCATAATGTAGGGGGCCTTCCTGAAAGAATGCATTTAAAGCTACTGGAGCCTTTAAGATTTCTTTTTAAAGATGAAGTTCGGGCCATGGGATTAGAATTAGGACTTCAACATGAATGGGTCTTCCGTCATCCTTTTCCTGGTCCTGGTATTGGCGTAAGGGTTCTGGGAGAATTAAGTCGTGATTCAATTAGGAAAGTTCAAGAGTCTGATCAAATTCTCTTCGAAGAACTTAAAAATAATTCTCTTTATGATTCAACCTGGCAGGCATTTACAGTATTACTTCCTGTGAAGACAGTGGGGGTAAAAGGTGATGGGCGGGCCTATGAAGAAGTCATTGCTCTAAGAATGGTTAATTCTCAAGATGGGATGACGGCTTCTGTGACAGAGCTACCTTGGAGTTTTTTAACCAAGGTTTCTTCTCGCATTTGTAACGAAGTAATAGGTATCACCAGAGTGGTTTATGATATTACATCTAAACCACCGGGCACTATTGAATGGGAATAGTTAAAAGAGGATATCTGAAAAATCACCTCTAACACATTCAGTATTGTCGCCATCATTATCTTCACAGAAAAGAACATTACTTAAATCAAAGTTGGCAATGTCTGCAATTGGATTAGAGGAGAAAGAATAATCTTCTCCTTTTTCTGAAATCAGATATCGAAAAATTGAAGATTTTAAATTGTACACAGATTTAATAGTTTGGTCGTTTTGACTTAAAGTAATTGCAACATTTCCATTATCTAAATCAATGCTTTGAATTTGATTTCTAATGGTTTCAAACTCTCTTACAGTTTCATAAACAGAAGGTAGTTCCTCATAAAAAAGAATCTTTTCGTTATACGCCTTGATACCGGCCTTTTCACAAATTGAGTCTTTTGGAACAACTCTTTCATCAGATAAAATGATGCTTCTTCCATTCTCGATTTTAATAATACTTTGTTGTGAAAATTGAGTGAAGGCACAATTGCCAAAATCAGTTGAAACCACAGAATCAGTTGTTTCAAATTTTGACATACCTACAGTTATTAATTCTAAGGTTGATTGATTTTTTCTAAGGAGGTCTTGAAAATTTTCAAGGGGGATTGTCTCAGCGATTGAAAGCATAGAAGTAAGCATTAAACTTATGATTAAAAAATGTTTCATCTTTGACTCCCTAATTTGAATCTCATTAATACTTTTATCAATTTGGTACAAGCTTTCCTAGACCCCAAATTGGCACCAGTTTATTAAAAATCTGCCTTATTTACGCTTTCAGCATCGTCAGGGTAAAAAGGATATGATAAGTTGGCGCCATGAAGAATCTTGTCTTTTTATTGATTTTAATTAGTTGTACTCAGAAGTATGTCGATTACGACCTTATTCAAAAAGTAACATTTAGTAAGGAGAGTTATCAGAGACCAATTACTTTGATGGAAGTTGTTCCTTCAGGGAGCGATTCGTTAAGTGCATGCTTTAATCAGTGGCTATTTTTTTCAAATGCTGAAAAAGAAAAAAATCAGGCCATACCAGTTGTCGTAAGAACGTTATGTCCAGGGAAAGATTACTTACTAGATGTGCACATGGTTGAGAATTGGTGGACCACGATAATATTTACCCGATCATGTGTTAATGTTGATACTCGTTGCGCTGAACTTAAGAAAAATTGATTTTGACCAATGGGCCGAATAGATTTTGTTTTAACTCTTCTTTTTTTTCTTTTATTTGCTTCTAAAGCATTCTCTCAAGGAATAGTCACAAGCATTCATAATGATCATGAAATTCTAGCGAGTCTCATTCTTAAAGATGGATTTTCTGAAAAAAAACGAGTCATCGTCATTTCAAAAACTGAAAATAAATTAATTGCCTTTGGACAAGTACGTAAAGTTATCGCAGGGACACCAACAATAATAAAAGTTCGTATTGAGGAAGTTATTGATAACTCACTGATTAAAGAGGGTGATCAAGTTGAGCTTTTGAGTGTTGAAACGATTGAAGCAAGAAAAATTCCCGGATTTACCTCTTTAACACTTTCTGGAAATGGAAAAATTCCCGCTCAATATAAAGAGCTTACCTATTTAGGTGTTTTCAATGCTGAAGGACACAATCTTGATAAGGGGGAAGCACTGGTTAGTCCATTTCAAATCCAATATGGAATTAGTGATAAAGTTGGGGTGAAAGTTGTCAACGCACTTTTCTTAGATGGATATATGAATGGTGGTGTTAAGTACGGTGTCATGAGAAATAAGTATGCCAAGGCGACAGTTAATGCATTTGGTGCTTATAAGGTGCAGAGTCAGGACTGGATTGCCCAATTTGGAGGGATTTTAAGCATGCCAAGTAATGCAAAATTCCAATCTCATTTGGCAGCAAATATTATATTAGACCCTCAATTTAAAAATGCACATGCAACTCGTGGTTTAGGCCTTTATGATTACTCGGATATTCGTAGTATCACTGAATATGTTACTGATTCATGGAATAGAGTTTTATTCGGTCCAGTTTATAGTGTTGAATTACAAACACTAGGTGGAACGGCCTCTTATGTCTGGATATGGTCTACTTTTCACATGAATCTTGGAATTGCCACCAAAGATTTTTCTAACTTAACCTTTGGTAGCAAAGGTTACTACTATGTTTATGATTTCTTTTGGCGGTTTTAATTTTTAAATTGTCCGCATTAAACTGAGGATTCATAATTGAAAAAAAGTCCTGTTTTTGACAGGACTTTTTCTTTTAAGCGACAATCTTTTGCCTCGAAAATGGATAATTCCTATTCATAAAGTCTTCTTCCTTCTGATCCAGTCTCGCGTGCGCTTTGAACTTTCTTTTTTCAAAAACTTCTCTAAAACTTAAAACTTTTTCGGCAACTCCAATGTACATCGCCGGTGACCACTCGTGAGCATGGGGATCAAATTTAATCTTCTTCACAAACTTGGTACTCATAAAGTTTCGATAGAT